>NZ_JBTJEL010000005.1:0-361 GCF_054504345.1 Halosimplex yunnanense
CGCACAGCTCGCTCGGGACGGTCGAAAGGCGATGTGTCCCGACTGTCGGAGCCACGTCGGCCACACCAAATCTGGCGGTAAACCGCTGCCAGATACGGAGGTTGGAGCTTTCGGCTGGTCCTGCCCGGATTGTAAGCTTACGTTCCCCTCTAACTGTGACGGTCCCACTGCGCCCGGATACAACAGCAGCATGGCCGGACTGCAAGTCGACTTCCGCGACGGGAAAACTCGATGGGTTCCGATTCCAGCGCGGTATGTAGACACGGAGACTGATCGATCGGGAGGCGATGCCTGATGTCGGATCCGACGACCGTCGTCTCCGCGTCGAATCGCGAGCTCCTCCAGCAGCGTCGTGAGGAAC
>NZ_JBTJEL010000008.1:0-386 GCF_054504345.1 Halosimplex yunnanense
CGAATCAGGTTTCCCAGAGACTCTCGTACTCCAGTACTCGCCGAAACGCAGGCGGGCTTAACTTCCGTGTTCGGGATGGGTACGGGTGTAAACCCCGCCGCTATGGCCGCCCTAACGCCGATCCGCGGAATCGAACCGCGCACCCGGACGATGTCCGGGACGCCAGTATCGGTGATCCGATGGTGACGACCGTATGTACGTGCAATCCAGGTTCCGCCTGGACCCGTATCACGGGTCCGTGTATCCAATGCGGTAATGATTGGTGGCTCGGTCAGTTAGTGCTCGCGGGCTGAACACCTCGTTGCCTCGGTGCGTACACCCCGAGTCTATCGAACTCGTCTTCTACGAGCGACCTCGGCGGTATCTCTTTTCCAGGTGGGTTTCCG
>NZ_JBTJEL010000003.1:0-672 GCF_054504345.1 Halosimplex yunnanense
AAGCTTGCACAAACGAACGTCTCACTTAATCTTCTGTACTCTGAAGAGGAGTGGGAAATACCAAGAAAAACATCAAACTCGAATGATTTTCCCAAACCCCTACCACAAGATATTCATCAGCTGCGAGATAGGCTGATCAGGAGCAAGCTCGTACGAGAAGAAACAAAATGACAAAAAAAATCCTATACTATATAGGTTACAAATAAAAAAGTATCAAAAATGAAGCCTGCATCTCTCAGGCAAATGGCATTCTGACATCCTCTTGATTAGAATCTAGCAAGACCGGTCTTCTCGTAAGTGCCCAACTTGAACTGAGGAACAGTCATGTCTAAGGCGAATTAATTCGCGGCCGCTTACAGTTTGCGATATTTACCGCGGCCCTTGAACTCGATGATCTCTTTGTCGCGCAGAATCTGCAGCTGCTGGCGGATCTTCTCTTTAATGTGATTATTTTTCACAAAAATATTTTTCAGATCGCTTTCAAAGCGGTACATGTCCTCCAGGGTAAACTCGCTGCCTTCGATTTTATCAATACAATTCAGGATTTCAATGGTCCAACCGCGGCTGCTCAGGCTACTTTTGCGCAGAAACAGGCCCTGCTTAAACTCCTTGGTCACTTTCTCCGGGTCGCGAACCTGGCCATCCTGCACCAGGAAAATGCGACCTTTGCTC
>NZ_JBTJEL010000018.1:0-1514 GCF_054504345.1 Halosimplex yunnanense
CGTCGCGGTCGGGGTCGGCGTCGCGTCGCCGACGGTGACCTCGGCGCTGTCGGTTACGGTGGTGCCGTTGACCGAGTACGGCGCGTCAGCCTCGGGGAAGTCGTAGAGGTTGTTCGAGTTGTCGTCGAGGTGGGGCATGGCGACCAGCGTGGTGGTCTCGTTGACCATGGTGTCGAGGTCGACGCGCACGTTCGAGTGCGTGCCGGCTTCGAGGTAGCGGCTGGTACCGATGACGTCACCGCTCGCGCTGCCCTCGTGGATGGCGACGAAGCCACCGTCCGAGAGCGTCGCGGATTCGACGACGACTTCCTGGTTGTCCTCGGCGACCGACTGGTCGCTGAAGGTCAGCGAGCCGCTCGGTTCCGCGAGGATGCGGCCGTCGTAGGAGTCACTGATGGCGTCGCCGCCGCGGCGGACGCGCACAGTGAAGTTGACGCCAGCGCCGCGTTCGCTGAAGTCACCGGTGGCAGCGAAGGTGCGGTCTCCGCTGACGTGGGTGTTCAGCGTGGTCAGGAACGGGCTGGTGTCGGACTGGCTGTTGACGCGCAGGCCGAGTTTCGTCCCCGGGGCAACGTTCGTGCTGCCGCGGAGGGTCTGACCTTCCTGGTTGCGGATGACGACTTCGTCGTCCGCGTTGGTGTTCAGCGACGCGTCGGCGTCCTCGTAGCTCCAGATCGAGCCGACCGTGCCAGACCCTTCACCGCCGATCTGCGGGCCGACCGAACTGTAGCTTTCGAAGGCGAACGACGCGTTGTAGACGATCTCGTTTTCGAGCTTGTCCTCGTCGACACCGGCGAGGTCGACACCGACGTAGTAAGTGTCGTTGTCGTAGTCCGGGATGACGACAGTGTTGCTCGTGGTGAGGTCGAACTCTTCACGCTGGGCGTTCGGGCCAGGGTTCTCCTCGGAGAAGCTGGCGTTGAGGATGCCAGTGTCGACCGCACTGAGGAAGGCACTGGTCTCGTTGGCGCCCGTGGACGTCCGGTTGTGGAAGACGCCTTCCAGGCCGGACGCGGAGATCTGGTGGACGATCATCTCGTCGGTGACAACCGTGTCGGACTGCGTGAGGTTGCCGTCGATGTCGTCGTCAGTGTTGTCAGTGTTCTCGTCGATGAACTCGAAGTCCACCTCGTCCTTCTTGTCGGACGGCACGACCCAGACGTCACTGCTCTCGGTCGCGCGACTGTTGATCGACACTGCACCGACGTCGTCCTCGTCGACGTCAGTGAAGTTGAAGTTACCGTTGTTGATGACGCTCGCGTCGTCCTCGTCGTTAGCGACGACTGCGAGGTCGTAGGACGCGGGGTCGAGGATGCCGTTGCCGGCGAACTCGAGACTGCTAGCGTTCGGCGCTTCGGTTTCGTTCTCGTAAACACGCACGGCATCGACGAAGCTCCCACTCTCACCGCCCCAGGCGGTGACGTTGTCATCGCCTTCGGCGCTGAAGATGTGGTCGCGCTCGCCCGTGCCGGACATGTACGTGTTCCACTCGACGACGACCTCGCCGTCGCCGT
>NZ_JBTJEL010000009.1:0-477 GCF_054504345.1 Halosimplex yunnanense
CTTCCCGACTGAGTGCTCGCGATACAGGTGGTTCAACTGCGTCGGATCGAGCGCGACCGCGTGGCGCTTCCCAAAGGCATCCTGGTTGTCCCATTTCAGTTCGCCGCGGCCCTCACGCTGCCGCTCGAACTGCGAGAGCCGGTCGAAGATGCCGCCGGAAGCGATCACCTGCTCGTTGACGATGTCGCGCTGACAGCGAACGTAGATCCCCATGCCGAGCGTTCGGCTCCAGGGATGGATCGCGTCGCGATCGAAGTACTGTGAGTTGACGCCGATCTCGCCGGCGAGGGCCTGCAGGATATCGACGATCTTGTCGGGCTCGACGTTCGACGCCTTAACCTCAACTCGGACGCCCTCGGGCAGGGTCTCCGGGAGCGACTGGATCCGTTCGCCGGTCTCGGCGTGAGTTGCGTTCGGCAGCGACGGTCGGAACTGGAAGTTGATCCGGCGGTTTCGCTTCGGATCGCTGGTGTCGTA
>NZ_JBTJEL010000004.1:0-746 GCF_054504345.1 Halosimplex yunnanense
TTCCGACCGGTACTAAGATGTTTCAATTCCCGGCGTTCCCCATTGCGCGAAGCAATTGCGGTGGGGATTCCCATTCGGATATCCTGCGTTCTTCGCTTCCATGCAGCTCCCGCAGGCTTATCGCAGCTTGGCACGTCCTTCGTCGGCACTCGAGCCGAGCTATTCACCAGGTGGCATAGTAGCCACGTTAGTGGAGAAGGTCCGGTGAGGGACCTTCGAATGTGTGGAGATCCGAGATGGATCTCCTACGTCGTTGGACTCGATGAACGAGTCCAGTGGACGCCTGGATCGCACGTACACACAGTCTCATCTGCACACCCACGGGTGAGGTGGCGTATGCATCGACCCTTCCCATCCGCGTTCGCACGGGATGGTGCACCGGTCTTCGTACTACGATTCGAATGGAGTGACCCACTTAAGGGGCACGGTTCGAATCGTAGTACGTGACATGGACCCACTGGGATTTGAACCCAGGGCCTCCGCCTTGCAAAGGCGGCGCTCTGCCGCTGAGCTATGGGCCCGTGTTAGCCCTGGTAGTTCATCGGTGCCCGGACTGCGAACGGTCGGCGGACGCTAGTAGGTGGGCTGGGGCGTCGCCCCAGTCCCGGTCAGTAGGAGGTGATCCAGCCACAGATTCCTCTACGGCTACCTTGTTACGACTTAATCCCCCTTGCGGAGCCCAGATTCGACTCGGGTATCCGAGCCTCATCCGGACCCCACTCGGGTGATTTGACGGGCGGTGTGTG
>NZ_JBTJEL010000014.1:0-681 GCF_054504345.1 Halosimplex yunnanense
TTCCGACCGGTACTAAGATGTTTCAATTCCCGGCGTTCCCCATTGCGCGAAGCAATTGCGGTGGGGATTCCCATTCGGATATCCTGCGTTCTTCGCTTCCATGCAGCTCCCGCAGGCTTATCGCAGCTTGGCACGTCCTTCATCGGCTCTCGAGCCGAGCTATTCACCAGGTGGCATAGTAGCCACTTCTGTCGGATACACGTATCCCGATGATACGGATCCAGTTGACGTCTGGATTGCACGTACACACGGTCGTCATCGTGCGCCCCCGGCGGTCGTCGGGGACGACATCGAACCCTTCCCAACCTCGCTTTCGCGGGATGGTGCATATGTTCTTGCGGACGCGATGTCCGCTGTATTGACCGACTCGGATTCGAACCGAGAACACCTCGAAGAGGTGCGCTGCCTGCTCGGTCTCCCTCGTGAGAGGGAAGTGTGAGCCTTGACAGTTCGGTGCCCGATCGGGACGATCGGGGTGCTACCGGATGCCTGCCACAAGGGCAGGACTTGCGTAAGTGAGCCGGGGCGTCGCCCCGGTCTCGGTCAGTAGGAGGTGATCCAGCCACAGATTCCTCTACGGCTACCTTGTTACGACTTAATCCCCCTTGCGGAGCCCAGATTCGACTCGGGTATCCGAGCCTCATCCGGACCCCACTCGGGTGATTTGACGGGCGGTGTGTG
>NZ_JBTJEL010000002.1:0-301 GCF_054504345.1 Halosimplex yunnanense
CCTACGACGGCCGCATCCTCGCCGAGCCCAGCGGCTCGCTGACCTTCAGCGACCAGTCGGTCGCCGAGGACAACCAGGAAGTCGTCGTCGAGTCCGCGACGCTCTCGGACGGTGGCTTCGTCGCCATCCACGAGGGCAGCGCGAGCGGTGACGTCATCGGCACCAGCCGCTACCTCGAAGCCGGCACGCACTCGAACGTGCGCGTCGACCTCGACACCATGGTCAACGAGACCACCACGCTGGTCGCCATGCCCCACCTCGACGACAACTCGAACAACCTCTACGACTTCCCCGAGGCTGA
>NZ_JBTJEL010000010.1:0-530 GCF_054504345.1 Halosimplex yunnanense
AATTTCTCCATCACCGGCATGCACCGCGACGGCGCGTATGCGGACTACACGGTGGTCGACCCCCAGCACCTCCACGCGGTTCCGGACGCGGTGTCGCTGGCCGACGCCGCCATCACCGAACCGCTGAGCATCGCCACACGAGCAGTGCTCACACGCTCGTCGATCAATCCGGGCGACGACGTACTGGTCGAAGGTCCCGGCCCCATCGGTGTGTTCACCGCCGCCGTCGCCGACTCTCTGGGCGCCAACGTCCTCGTCTCCGGCCTCCAGCAGGATGCCACGTCCCGACTCCCCCTCGTCCAGTCGCTCGGCATCGATACCATCAACGTCGCCGAGGAAGACCTGGAAGCGCGTGCGGATTCCCGGACGGACGGTGTCGGGTTCGACGCAGTGTTCGACGCCAGCGGCCACTACACGGGCGTCGAGACGGGGGTCGACATCGCCCGCAAGGGCGGTGAAGTCGTCGTCGTCGGCATCCCCCGCGAACCGAGCGAACTTCTCATGACCCCCGTCGTCCGCGGCGAAATCGA
>NZ_JBTJEL010000001.1:0-667 GCF_054504345.1 Halosimplex yunnanense
AAGCGAGCCGCCTGGGAAGTACGTCCGCAAGGATGAAACTTAAAGGAATTGGCGGGGGAGCACTACAACCGGAGGAGCCTGCGGTTTAATTGGACTCAACGCCGGACATCTCACCAGCACCGACAATGTGCAGTGAAGATCAGGTTGATGACCTTATTGGAGCCATTGAGAGGAGGTGCATGGCCGCCGTCAGCTCGTACCGTGAGGCATCCTGTTAAGTCAGGCAACGAGCGAGACCCGTGTCCGTAATTGCCAGCAGCACCCTTGTGGTGGCTGGGTACATTACGGAGACCGCCACGGCTAACGTGGAGGAAGGAACGGGCAACGGTAGGTCAGCATGCCCCGAATGTGCTGGGCAACACGCGGGCTACAATGGCCTGGACAGTGGGTTCCGACACCGAGAGGTGGAGGTAATCCCCTAAACCAGGTCGTAGTTCGGATTGAGGGCTGAAACTCGCCCTCATGAAGCTGGATTCGGTAGTAATCGCGTGTCAGAAGCGCGCGGTGAATACGTCCCTGCTCCTTGCACACACCGCCCGTCAAATCACCCGAGTGGGGTCCGGATGAGGCTCGGATACCCGAGTCGAATCTGGGCTCCGCAAGGGGGATTAAGTCGTAACAAGGTAGCCGTAGAGGAATCTGTGGCTGGATCACCTCCTACTGACCG
>NZ_JBTJEL010000015.1:0-332 GCF_054504345.1 Halosimplex yunnanense
CGTCTCACGCTCGGTGTCGGCCTGGGCTACGTCGAAGAGGAGTTCGAGGCCTTCGGCGTGCCGATGGACGAGCGCGCCGGCCGGATGATCGAGGGCATCCAGTTCATCGACGAGTTCCTCTCCAGCGACGAGCCGATCACCTACGAGTGTCCGTTCTTCGAGGTCGAGGACTGGCAGCCCCTGCCGAAGACGATTCAGGAACCGCGGCCCTCGCTGTGGATCGGTGGCTGGGGTCCCAAGCAGATCCGCCGCTCGGTGCAGTTCTCCGACGCGTGGGTTCCCGGCGTCGTCGCCGACCTCGGCATCGTCGAGGACCGCAAGAACCAGCAGCG
>NZ_JBTJEL010000012.1:0-533 GCF_054504345.1 Halosimplex yunnanense
GAGGGCGGTGACACCTGGGAGGGTGTCGTCGAGCAGTGTCAGGTCGCCGAGGACGTCGGGTTCGAGACCTGCTGGGTCAACGACCACCAGGCCACCGAGGGCGACAATTACTGGCCGTCGCCGCTGACACGGCTGACGAGCATCGCACAGGGCACCGAGGAACTGGAACTGGTCACGTCTGTCCTGATCCTGCCGCTGTATCACCCGCTGCACGTCGCTCAGCGCGCGGCGATGCTCGATAATATCTCCGACGGCCGTCTCACGCTCGGTGTCGGCCTGGGCTACGTCGAAGAGGAGTTCGAGGCCTTCGGCGTGCCGATGGACGAGCGCGCCGGCCGGATGATCGAGGGCATCCAGTTCATCGACGAGTTCCTCTCCAGCGACGAGCCGATCACGTACAAATGTCCGTTCTTCGAGGTCGAGGACTGGCAGCCCCTGCCGAAGACCATTCAGGAACCGCGGCCCTCGCTGTGGATCGGTGGCTGGGGTCCCAAGCAGATCCGCCGCTCGGTGCAGTTCTCCGACGCGTGGGT
>NZ_JBTJEL010000020.1:0-2882 GCF_054504345.1 Halosimplex yunnanense
GAAGGACGTGCCAAGCTGCGATAAGCCTGCGGGAGCTGCATGGAAGCGAAGAACGCAGGATATCCGAATGGGAATCCCCACCGCAATTGCTTCGCGCAATGGGGAACGCCGGGAATTGAAACATCTTAGTACCGGTCGGAAAAGAAATCAATCGAGATATCGTTAGTAACCGCGAGTGAACGCGATACAGCCCAAACTGAAGGCTTCGGCCGATGTGGTGTATTGGGCCGGCGATCATCGTCTGAACCTTCTCGTGAAGTCTCCTGGAACGGAGCGTGATACAGGGTGAAAACCCCGTAACGAGAGGTAGTACGACGTGAGCCGGTTCCGGAGTAGCGGGGGTTGGAAATCCCTCGTGAATACGGCAGGCATCTACTGCCAAGGCTAAATACTCCTCGAGACCGATAGCGAACAAGTAGCGCGAGCGAACGCTGAAAAGCACCCTCAGAAGGGAGGTGCAACAGGGCTTGAAATCAGGTGGCGATGGAGCGACGGGGCATACAAGGCCCGTTCGAAAACGACAGAGGCGCGAGCCTCCAGTAGGACCGAACGGGAGCCGATGTTCCGTCGTACGTTTTGAAAAACGAACCAGGGAGTGTGTCTGTTTGGCGAGTCTAACCGGTTCATCCGGGAAGGCATAGGGAAACCGACATGGCCGCAGCGCTTTGCGCCAGGGCCGCCGTGTTCAAGCGCGGGGAGTCAAACTGACACGACCCGAAACCGGACGATCTACGCGTGGGCAAGACGAAGCGTGCCGAAAGGCACGTGGAGGTCTGTTAGAGTTGGTGTTTTACAACACCCTCTCGTGACCTACGTGTAGGGGTGAAAGGCCCATCGAGTTCGGCAACAGCTGGTTCCGACCGAAAAATGTCGAAGCATTACCCTCGCCGAGGTAGTTCGTGGGGTAGAGAGACTGATTGGGCGGACCGCCCTCGAGAGAGGTCGGCCGTGCTGTCAAACTCCGAACCTACGAACGCTTTCGACGCGAGGAGTTCGGTGCGCGGGGTAAGCCTGTGTACCGTGAGGGAGACAACCCAGAGTCGGGTTAAGGTCCCCAAGTGTGGACTAAGTGCGATCGAAGGTGGTCTCAAGCCCTAGACAGCCGGGAGGTGAGCTTAGAAGCAGCTACCCTCCAAGAAAAGCGTAACAGCTTACCGGCCGAGGTTTGAGGCGCCCAAAATGATCGGGGCTCAAGTCCACCACCGATACCTGACCGCAGAAGTCAAATTCTGACCGTGTAGGTCGGCGTTCTGATCGGGTGGAAGCACGGCCGAGAGTTCGTGTGGACCGATTAGAAACGAAAATCCTGGTCATAGTAGTAGCGAAAGTCGGGTGCGAATCCTGACGGCCAAAAGAGCTAGGGTTCCTCAGCACTGTTCGTCAGCTGAGGGTTAGCCGGTCCTAAGTCTCACCGTAATTCGAATGAGACGAAATGGGAAGCAGGTTAATATTCCTGCGCCGCTGTTCATTGAAAGTCGACGCCTTGGGTTCATCTGAGCCGGGCCATCGCCCGGTCGACCTGTCCAACTCCGTGGAAGCCGTAATGGCACGAAGCGGACGAATGACAGTATAGCGCAAGTCAGACTACCCTGGGGCCCGTGAAAAGACGAGAACAGTGTCCGTACCGAGAACCGACACAGGTGCTCATGGCGGAGAAAGCCACGGCCTGTCGGGAGCAATCGACGTTAGGGAATTCGGCAATCTAGTCCCGTACCTTCGGAAGAAGGGATGCCTGCCTCGGAAAGAGGCAGGTCGCAGTGACTCGGGGGCTCCGACTGTCTAGTAACAACATAGGTGACCGCAAATCCGCAAGGACTCGTACGGTCACTGAATCCTGCCCAGTGCGGGTATCTGAACACCTGGTACAACAGGACGAAGGACCCGTTAACGGCGGGGGTAACTATGACCCTCTTAAGGTAGCGTAGTACCTTGTCGCTTCAGTAGCGACTCGCATGAATGGATCAACGAGAGCCCCGCTGTCCCAACGTTGAGCCCGGTGAACTGTACGTTCCAGTGCGGAGTCTGGAGACCCCCAAGGGGAAGCGAAGACCCTATAGAGCTTTACTGCAGGCTGTCGCTGGGACGTGGTCGCTACTGTGCAGAGTAGGTAGGAGCCGTTACACAGGTACCCGCGCTAGCGGGCCACCGAGGCATCCATGAAACACTACCCGGTAGTGACTGCGACCCTCACTCCTGGCGGAAGACACCGATAGCCGGGCAGTTTGACTGGGGCGGTACGCGCTTGAAAAGATATCGAGCGCGCCCCAAGTCCATCTCAGCCGTGTCGGAAACGCGGCGAAGAGTGCAAAAGCAAAAGATGGACTGACAGTGTCATTCCCAACGAGTGACGCTGACGTGAAAGCGTGGTTTAGCGAACCAATTCGCCCGCTCGATGCGGGCCATTGCTGACAGAAAAGCTACCTTAGGGATAACAGAGTCGTCACTCGCAAGAGTACATATCGACCGAGTGGCTTGCTACCTCGATGTCGGTTCCCTCCATCCTGCCCGTGCAGAAGCGGGCAAGGGTGAGGTTGTTCGCCTATTAAAGGAGGTCGTGAGCTGGGTTTAGACCGTCGCGAGACAGGTCGGCTGCTATCTATTGGGGGTGTCATTGGTATCTGACGGGAACGTCCGTATAGTACGAGAGGAACTACGGATGGTGGCCACTGGTGTATCGGTCGTTCGAGAGAGCGCTGCCGAGCAGCCACGCCACACGGGGTAACGGCTGAACGCATCTAAGCCGGAAACCCACCTGGAAAAGAGATACCGCCGAGGTCGCTCGTAGAAGACGAGTTCGATAGACTCGGGGTGTACGCACCGAGGCAACGAGGTGTTCAGCCCGCGAGCACTAACTGACCGAGCCACCAATCATTACCGCATTG
>NZ_JBTJEL010000022.1:0-27974 GCF_054504345.1 Halosimplex yunnanense
TGTTCGACGCCAGCGGCCACTACACGGGCGTCGAGACGGGGGTCGACATCGCCCGCAAGGGCGGTGAAGTCGTCGTCGTCGGCATCCCCCGCGAACCGAGCGAACTTCTCATGACCCCCGTCGTCCGCGGCGAAATCGACGTCGTCACGTCTTACGGCTCGGACTGGACGAACTTCGAACAGGCGCTGCGGCTCATGGAGAACGACGCCATCGACGCCGCGGCCGTCGTCGACGACTCCTTTTCGACTGCCGATCCCACCGCTGCCTTCGAATCGTTCCTCGCCTCGGAGGTCGTCAAACCCGTCTTCCGCTTCGCCGACGACTGAATCGGCAGCCGCCCGAGTCCGCGAGCGCCTGAATCGACTGCCGACACACGAGAGCGGACCCACAGTATTCGTCATCTGCTTCTATCAGTGCCTTCGCGGCCAGCGGAGCGCCCGCGTTCGTTGCCACACTTCTCTCCGGAAAAGCCGCTCCGTACGGTCGGTTTATCGCGTTTGAGGCGGGTATCGACCGATCAAACGAGGACAAATTCTAGACCCAGATCCATCACAAATTTTGTCCGGTAATGGCGGAACAAGGCATTCTGATCGAATGGGTCGATCGGGTCGAATGGCCAGTAACGGACGCTACACCGGGAACCGGATCGTTCCATGTTAGTAAATACCATATTACTTTCGGCAATGCCGGACGAGTTTCGGCGAGTGGGATCGCTCCCCTACTGGTTGGATGCCCGTTCTCGAAACTCGCTCGCCCGAGCTGTGTTCGGCGGTATCGGCGAGGGAGAGTGGCAGTCACATAATTGGATTACATCGTTACTACTGTAATCTCCCCAGTTTGCCATTGTAACCGAGCGGTCGCATACTGTCTCGATTCAGCCGCCGATACGGCCGATTTGTGTACGGCATTACCGGAAAGGATGTGATCGGTCTCCCCCGGCATCGCCGCGTGGCACCCAGCGAGAGGTGCTGCGAGGCGAAGCTATATCCGCAACGGCGCCCAGCATTCCGATACTCACTATGCCAGAGACTATCGAACAAGGGCCACGTGCGGGCAGCAACTGGCCCGCCGAGGACGAGACGTTCGCGGACCCGACCAGTGGAATACAGGTGCGGCGACTGACGAGCTATCCGGGCGTCGGCGACTACCACCTCTACTTCACCGAAGACGGGTGGTACGACGACGGCCGGCGCCTCCTCTTTCGCTCCGACCGGTCCGGGTCGCGCCAACTGTACTCGGTCGACCTCCGGTCCGGGCTGATCACGCAGGTCACCGACGTCGAGGGTTTCCGCGGCGGGACCTCGATCGACCACGACGCGGATGTCGCGTACTTCTGGGTCCGCGACCGACTGGTGAGTCTGGACCTCGGGACGCTGCGCGTCGAGGACGTCCACTACGAGGTTCCGGACGGCTGGACGGGCGGGTCCCTCGACGTGAACGCCGACGGGAGCCGGCTCTACGTCGTCATCGGCGAGGACGTGGAGGTGCCCGAGCGTGGCGACAAGCTCTCGGGGACGTTCGAGGCTTCCCCGGACACGCGGATCCTCTCGGTGCCGACCGACGGCGGGGAGCCGGAACGCCTCAGAGCGGTCGACGTCTGGGCCAGCAGCCACGTCAACGCCTCGCCGACGCGGCCCGAGCTGTTCACCTACTGCGAGGAGGGCCCGTGGGACGCCGTCGAGAACCGCATCTGGACGGTGAACGCCGAGACGGGCGAAACCTGGAAGGTCCGGGACGTGCCCGAAGCGGGCGGCGTCGGCCACGAGTACTGGATGCAGGACGGCGAGCGTATCGGCTACCACGGCTCGCTGAAGGACCCGCAGGGCCGCGACCGCGTCGACGACCCCGAACCGTTCATCGGGAGCTCGCGCTACGACGACACGGACCGCCGCGAGACCGACCTGCCCGACGAGGTGTACGCGCTGACGCACACGCACGCCAACTCCCCCGAGTTGCTCGTCTGCGACGGCACGTTCGAGGAGGTGCCCCACAGCCTGCTGTACCGCTGGGACGACGAGGCCGGCGAGTACGAGGGACCGCGGGTCCTCGCGACACACGACTGGGACCACAGGGGACCGCACCCCCATACACGGTTCAGTCCCGACGGCTCGCACGTGCTGTTCGACTCCGCCCGCTACGACGGGTCGAGCAACCTCTATCTCGCCGAGGTCCCCGACTTCGAGGAGCTGCCCGAGTACGAGAGCGACTGAGTACCGAGCGACGGCCGCGCTCGGGCGTTACTCCGAAGGGGGCTCCGGGAGGTGATCGCCGATGTATTCGAGGCAGGCGATCACGTTCAGCGCCCAGATGGACACGACGTTCGTCTTCACGCCCGGGAGTTCCTCCATCGGGGACGGATACGACTCGTCGACAGTCTCCCGCTCCAGCGGCAGGTCGATACGCCGGTCCTCGTCGTACAGCAGGAGGTCCCACGTTTCTCGAGCCAGCTCGTCGTCGTCGTGGAGTTCGGCCGCGAAGCCGGCCATGTTCGTCGCGTACATCGGGAGCTTGTCGAGCGAGTCGGCGACGCGGTCGGGGAGTCGCGCTTCGCGCGCCTCCTCGTCGAGATACAACTCGCCCGTCTCCGCGAGCATCGCTTCCCACTCGGGGTCGTCGATCAGTGCGGCGAGTTCGGGCCACAGCTGCGGCCCGCCCATACAGTGGAGGAACGTGTGGCCGTAGTTCCCGTCGCCGATGTGGTGGAGTTCCCCGGTCTCGGGATCGTACCCGAACGTCGACCCGGAGAACATCCGCAACGGCATCTCTTTGATGCACTCGATCCCCGTACGGATCTTCTCGCGGTACTCCTCGGACTCGAATCGCTCCCACTCGGTCAGCCAGTTCGCGGAGTACGACAGCCAGTCGGGGGCGATCCTGGCGTGGGTCGGAAAGTCGTCGTCACCGACGTGGTTCCGCATCGGATCGACGTCCAGGGTCGCGAAATCGGCGTCGCGGACCTCCCGAAAGATCTCCCCGAGCCGCTCGTCGCCGCCGGTCAGGTAGTAGTAGAAGCGGTGGTGGCCCGTCATGCTGACCCGCGGTTCCTTGCAGCCGCCGGCCCAGTGGAGGACGTTGTGCCGCGAGCCTAACCCCGCGAGCGGCCCTTCGTGATACACGTCGACCTCGCTCGTGTGCCGGGTCTGCGCTTCCGCGAGTCGGAACACGTCGGCGCGTCCCGACCGGAGGAACGTGTACCAGAACCACATCGTCGGCATCTGCTCGGTGTTCTGCCAAGCGTATCCCCCGATATCGTAGTACCAGCTGTGCCGGGTCGGGTCGTAGGAGTGCATGATGTCGCCGTAGTCCCAGAACCCGTACCACCGCCGCTGTTCGACCTCGTCCCGATAGAACGAGACGGCGGCGTCGAGCTGGTCCTCGATCCACGCTCGCGCCGGCGTGCTCCAGTCTTCGCGACTCCACCGGCCGAACGCCCCCACGTCGTAGTAGCGGTCCGGGTCACAGACCAGCAGCGACGGCGCGCGAGCCTCGTCGGCGCAGTCGAGCAGCGTGTCTCGGTCGGGAACTTCGTCGAAGCAGTACAGCGTGAACTCGCTCGTCTTCGCGGTACCGCGGGGCGTGCTCAGTTCCTCGTCGACCCCGCCGTAGGCCGCGCCGCCGGTGTCCCGGCCCGCTTCGTCGTACGGCCGCAGGTCCATCGCCTCGGCGTCCGGCGACCAGAACCAGGTGCGGAGCCGCGCCTCGTCCGCGAGCACGTCGGTCGCTTCGAGCGACGAGGGCTCCGCCTCCCAGAAGTCCTTGACGCCGACCGCGAGGCCGCCGTCGCTATCGCCGACGAAGCCAAGTCCCGACGACCGCCGGCCGTGCGCCGCGTCGACCCAGCAGTAGTCCTCACCCGCCGTCTTCTCGATGACGTGATGATCGGGCGAGTCCTGCACTAGCTTGAATCCGTTCCAGGGCGTCACGTCTTCGACCATCTCGGCCCACTCCTCGTCGCCCGGCTCGGGATCGAGCGGTTCGCCGGCGATCTGGCGCTCGTAGCGCTCCCGGTCGGGACCGAGCGCTCGCGGCGGCAACACCTGTGCGGGTTCGCGGAACAGCCCCTCGTCGCCCGAGAACCGAACGTGCCGATTGTACGCCGGCCCGGCCATCGGCACGTCGAACGACAGTCCCAGTCCCTTGATGAAGTCCCGTTCGGGTTCGCCGTCGTAGACGAAGGTGTGGGTCGCCTCGATCGACGAGATGCCGGCGTAAAACGTGAGATAGAGCGTGAACGGGAGCCACGCGCACCCCCCGTCGGTCGCTTCGTGCGTTCCCTCGATCTTCACGACAGCCCGGATCGGTCCCTCCTGTTCGAGCGTGACATCGTCGACGCGCCCCTCGAATCGGTCTTCCTCGTAGACGTTAGTCCCCCCGTCCTCGCGGCGGCGCTCCCGGACACAGACGAGCCGTCCGTCGGTGCAGACGACGCTCTCGTCCGTTTCGAGCAGCCCGATGACGGACGAGCCTTCCTTGTGTATCCGGCAGACGAGTCGACCCGTGTCGACCTCGACGTGGCGGTCGGCGTCTTCGACCGACAGTCGCTGGTCCGGGGTCGATTCGGGGGCCGTCGCCTCCTCGTCGGGAGAGACTTCGTACGCGTCGGCCGCTTCGTCGGAGAACGTCGCCGCGTGGCCGGTCCATTTGACGCTCCCGTCCGGCCAGTACGCCGTCGGCCAGGACTGGACCGGCACGGACGCTCCCGCGTCGTCCGCCATCCGAAGTGCGTCGTCCCGTTCGAGTTCTCCCTCCGCCCAGGGTACGCCCCACGTCACGCCAGTCGGCACCTTCGGCTCGTCCTCTAGCCAGTGTACAGCGGCCCCGGAGTCCATAGGGAAGCCACCTCTCGAACGGAATTAACTCTTCGGGGGACGACGGAACTCCCCTATCGGAGCGAGGAGGGACGGCGCGCAGTCACGAGAGGCGAGTCGATGGACGGGGTCTAGAGTGTCAGCAGTTTTTCGAGGACGGCTTCACTAACCTCCCCGTCTGGCTCGAACAACTCCGACGCCGCGTAGTCGACCAGCGACCGCGCGAACGCCCGCACCGACGGGTCGTCGTCGGCAGCGAACAGGTCCACGGCACAGACCAGCAGGTTCCCGTCGCCGACGGCCGTCTCGAAGACGAGGCCCAGCCGCTGGTTGCGCTCGATGTTGTCGATCATCCGGACCAGCGGTTCGTAGTCGTCGGACGCGTCGTCAAGCACGATCGGACGGGCGTTCGAGAGGAGGTGCCACCACTGCCAGTCGCCGTGGTCAGCCGTCGGGAAGCCGTCCAGCAGCGGGTGATCGGGATCACAACGGGGGCCCATCGTCCCCGAAGGTGCGTTGCGCTTGAACAGCGCGTACGACCAGAAGCAGGGGGCGAACGCCGACCCGACGGAGTGGCGCAGGTCGTCGTGATGGGGGACGAGGATCACGTCCTCGCCATCGTCCAGCAACTCGCGGGTCGCCTCGTCGAAGGCGCGGCGGACCGTCACCGACGTCTCTTCGGACCCGCCGAACGACCCCACCTCCGCGTCGGCCGCGGGCAGGTCGGCGGGGTACACCCACACGTCGTAGTCGGTGGCGGCGTCGGTGGCCGCGACGGTCACCGAGAGCGTGAGGCGAACGGGCGCGTCGATGCCGTCGGCTGTGCCCGCGAGGGCGTCCCCGAGGTCCGTCTCGACGGTTCCGAGATCCACGAGTTCGCCCTGCGGCACGTCCGTCTCCGGGAGCGCGCCCTCCGTGACCAGAGTTTCCGAGTCGGACCCGTCGGCGGCTGTCAGGGACCACTCGGCGGCGACGCCCTCGTGGCTCTCCGGGCCGAAGTGCGCCAGTTGCACGTCCGCCGTCAGCGACTCGTCGGTCGAGAACGTGCGCGCGTCCATCCGGACCAGCGGGACGCTCTCGGCGCAGAATTTCCGCCACTCAGCGGGATCGATCAGCCCCTTCGACTCCCGGAAGGGGTCGAGGATCCCCACGAGCGCGGTGCCTTGGCCGGGGAAATCCTCCAGTTGCAGCAGTTGGAATCCACCGAACCCGGGCGTCCGCAGCGCGGCCTCGACCTCCTCGCGGTAGCACTGCACCGAGAGGCGACCGGAGGCGTCGCTGAAGGCTGCCGCGCGGTCCAGCAGACCGTGGGCCTCGAGGTGGTCGCGCTTGAGCTCGAGGTTCCGGGGCGCGAGGACGCCGTCGTAGCGCTCCAGCCCGGCGAAGTCGGGGTAGGTCTGGTACTGCCCGATCTCGTGGGCGACGACAGGGACCGGGATGTCCTCGACGGCCTCGCGGTAGTCGGTCGTCGTCGCCGGCGGCGCCTCGTCGATGGCGGCCCCCCGGACCATCTCACGGCCCGAGTCGACGTCGGTCGGGTCCGGGGGGACCGACGCGGTCGTCCAGTAGTCGTCCGCCTCGGTCAGCGTCGAGTTACTGAGGCCGTTGTACGAGCCGCAGGCGTACAGGCGTCGCGGGTCCCGCTCGCGGCAGTCCTCGACGAGGTCGCTCATCGCCTCGAAGTCGCCCGCAAGTTCGTTGCCGAGCGCGAACATGACGAACGAGGGGTGGTCGCCGTACTCGTCGAGGATCCGCTCGGCCTCGGCGCGATAGAAGGCGGCCGCATCGGGGTCCTCGAAGGTGCCGCCGTTGTTCCACAGCGGGAGTTCGGGCTGGAGATAGATTCCCATCTCGTCGGCGACGCGGAACGCTGCCTCCGGGGGACACCAGCTGTGGAAACGGTAGTGATTGAGGCCGTACTCCTGCGCGATCTCGAAGACCTCGCGCCACGCCGCCTCGTCGGTCGGCGGGTAGCCCGTCTCCGGGAAGATACAGCAGTCGACGTTCCCGCGCAGGAAGGTCGTCTTCCCGTTGACGGCGAAGCGCGTCCCGTCGCGCTCGAACGACCGGACGCCGAATACCGTCTCGGCGGTGTGGCCGTACTCGCGACCGGTGCCTTCCACGGTCGCGTCCAGCGTCGCGGTCAGTTCGTAATGGTCGGGGTCGAATTCGTCCCATCGGAGCGGCTCGCCGAGGTCATACTCGATCGAGAGCGTCGCGGACTCGCCGCCGACCCGGACGGACGCCGTCTGGGGATCGACGGCGTGGGTTCCGTCGGCGCTCTCGGCGGCCAGTTCGACGGACGCCTCGGCGGCCGCTCCCGTCCGGTTGCCGACGGTCACCTCCACCCGGGCGGTGTCGGCCGCGGGGTCGGGGGAGACCTGGCAGTCGTCGATCCAGACGGGGTCGGTGGCGACCAGTTCCAGGTCGCCGACGACGCCGTTCCAGTTGGTCTGTGTGTGTTCGGTCGCGGCGTGGGAGCGCTGGACGCCGGGGAACGTGACCGGCTCGGAGTCAGTGTCGATCCGGAGCGTGACGGTGTGCGCTCCGGAGTCGAGCGCGTCGGTGAGGTCGTACTCGTGGGGCGTCGAGAGGCTGTCGTCTCGCCCCGCGGGGTCGCCGTCGACCCAGACGCGGACCGGTCGCGTGCGTTCGAGGCGGAGGACGACCCGCCGGTCGGCCCACGCGTCCGGAACATCGACGGTCGTTCGATACCAGGCGACGCCCTCGTAGCGGTAGCGCCGAGTGAGGTGTCCCGGCGTCCGCTCGGTCGTACGTTCGCCCTTCTCGGCCTCGTCGGTGGTCCCGGGGAGGGGGATGCGGTCGTCGAAGTCCGCCGGTGGGGCACGATCAGCGTCGCCCTCGTCGGGATCGAGTGCGAACTCCCAGCGACCGGCGAGGCTACGCCGGTCGGTCGAAGTGTCGGTCATCGATCCCACAGACGGACGAGTCTGCCATAACGCTGGCGCCGGTGGAGACGGGACCGCAAGTCACTCAGCGGTGGTTTCGAGCGGGCGCGTCTCCGCGACGACGACGGCCTGCCCGGACCGCTCGTAGGACGGCTCGACGAACTGGAGCGGGTCGTCGCGCTCGCCGTCGCGGAGCCAGTTCGACTCCACGAACGACCGGGTCGCGTCGACGTCCGCCCCTCCCTCGGGGAACGCGGCGACGAATCGGCGGTCGACCGTCGGTTCCTCCGGCGCACCGGTCGCACCGTCGGACGGATTCGATGCCGTCGTTTCGGCCGACGGCGTCGGTCCAGCCTGTGCCGGCGTCCCGGTCGCGGTCGCCGTCGGCAGTGAGGCGCCGGCCGTGGCGTCCGCGGCCGTTCCCGCCGGCGTTTCGACCGGCGTCGTGGTCCCGATCGCGTCCCGGCCCGGCCAGCGGACCGCCAGCGCGAACCCGCCCGCGCGGGCGCCGTCGGGTGCCCACGAACTCCCGGAGAAGGTCCCGCCGTCGGTGCGGAACCGGGCGAAGACGAAGTCGGCCTCGGGGAGCCGTTCCGCGAGCGCGCGGTCGGCCGTCGAGTAGCAGTGACCGGGGTGTGCGTCGGCCGTCGCCGTGTCGAGGAGGCGCTCGAGGCGCGTGTTCGCGTCGACCTTGACCGCTCCGTCGGCCTTCGGCGCGGCGACGACGTACTCGTCGTCGAACGCGACGCCGTTGACCTTGTTGTCGGAGACGCCGCGGCGCTCGAACCCGCGGTAGTCCGAGGCCTTCGTGAGTTCAGCGCCGCGGAAGCCGGTCCCCTGGAGCCGCGTGAGCCACCGCCAGCGCCGCTCGGAGTAGTCGAAGACGACGTACAGCGCGGGCCGCTCGCTGGGCGGCCGGAGCGCCGTGACGCGGTCGAGTTCGGTGAACGGCATCGCGGCGGCCTCCGCGAGTTCGCGGCTGTACCAGAGGTACGGCCGCAGCCCGCTGTAGAGGTCCGGGTGGGCCGTGAGAAAGCGCGGACGAGCACTGGCGAACACGACCGTCGGCGCGTCGTAGTCCCCCGGGCGCAGGCGCAGGAGCCAGTCGTCGTACAGCGCCCCGGCGTCGGTGTCCCCCGATTCGCAGGTCGACTCGCGCGCCGTCGGGGTCCCGCCGCCGAGGACGCCGCCCCGGCAGCCCGCCAGCGACGCCGCCCCGACCGCACCACCGAGCGCTCGCAAGTACGCTCGTCGCGTGCGGCCGTCGAGCCGACCGGATTCGTCCATGCGTGCCGGTCGGAGGGGTCCGGACAAAAGGATGCCGTTCACCTCGGGACCGCGGCCGGGTGGACAGTCGAGAGCGAGTGTAGCGGAGTCGCGGACTGTGTCTCGGACGCGAGTCGGGCAGCCCCTCCCGAAACGGCTATATGCTGCCTCGTGAACATATGTCACAGCATGACGACCTTCGATCGACGAGCGGTCCTCGCAGCGCTGGGTGGCGTGGCGGGAACGGCGGTACTGGCCGGCTGTTCGGAGTCGTCGGGGGACGACGGCGACGGCGGTGCGAACTCGGTCGGCGACACGGCGACCGTCGACGGCCTCGCCATGACCCTCCTCGCCGCCGACCTCCGCCAGAACGTGACGGTATCCCCCCGACCGCAACTGTACGGGAACGAAGAGACTCCCGAGGGGGAGGGGACGCCGCAGACGCACGAGGTCAGAAGCTCCGCCGACCGACAGTACGTCGTGATCGTCCTCCAGCTCTCGAACGAGACGGACGAACCGCTCGGTGTGCCGATGCCCGGCGGGACGGCCATCTCGGAAGGCGAGATCTACCTCCACAAGCGCGGGACGGAAGGTGACGCCACCGACGAGAACCTCACGCAGGTTCCGGCGGAGGGCAACGAGCCGGAGACGGTCAGCGGCCGGCTCACCCACGACGGAACGACCTACGATCGCCTCACGTTCGCTCTCGGCGACTATCAGTCCGAACTCCCCGCCGGCGAGTCGGCCGCGGGGTGGATCCTCTACGAGGTCGGTGAAGACATGACGCCGGACCGGTTGAAACTGGTCGCCGACCGCAACCCGAGGACGATCAACAAGCGAGTCGAGTGGGAACTGGCGGCCTCGGAGTGAGAGCGTCCTCCGCAGTCGGTTGTGCTCACTCGGCCGTCTCGATGCGGTCGACGGTGAGGTTGGCGTACTCGCCGATTAACGGCGCGGTCTGCCGGAAGCCGATCTTGCCGCCGCCGCGAACCGGTCCCGTTCGCTCGTCGTCACGCCAGGACAGCACCGGGAGGTCGTCGACCGAGAGGGCGACGTCGGGACCGTCCTTGAGGACGGTTATCTCGTAGGGCGGGTCGGCGGCCCTGACGTCGGGGATCGGATCCGCGCCCCGGGCGACGAGGTGGTCGCCGCGGCTCTTGCGGAGCGTGACCGTCCGGAGCGCGTCGTCGCCGTCCCCGCCGTGGCGGTAGTACGACGCGTGCAGGGCGTCGACGTCGCCCGCGGTGTACTCCTCGTACTCACCGCCGCGATCGGCCAGCGACGGATCGAGCAGGTCCTCGCCGCCGCGTCCCTCCGCGGCGAGGAAGAACGTGCTCGGTCCGGGCCCGGCGACGGGCCAGAACTCCCAGGAGACGGCGATGCCGTCGGGGAAGGACTTCGGACACCAGTAGACGAACTGCGGCCCGTCCGGGCGCTCGCTCTCTAGGCGCAGGCGACCGCGCGGAAACGTGACGGCTGCCTCGCCCTCTAACACGAAATCCGCGACGTCTGCGGGCCCTCCCAGCGGGTTCTCGTACAGTCGGTCTCGCGTCTCGTACTCCATGGAACGGCCTCGACTTCGCCGCCGCCCTACATATAACTGTAGGTCGTCAACACGTGACACACTCGCCGGGAGTTGTCCGGTGCGACCCCGCTGGCACAGGCCGAGCACTGGCCGATAGACCTATGCGCACGGGCGCCGCGTGCCAGACCATGCCACCGAACGAGCGGCGGTTCCGCGACTGCTTGCGGCCTGCGCCCCGCGACGGCGGGTTCGCGATGGACGACTACTGGGTCTGGGGCGCGTCGGTCGTCCCCGGCGACGACGCCTATCACATGTTCGCCTCGCGATGGTCGAAGGAGATCCCCTTCTCCCCGGGTTGGACCTCGAACTCCCACATCGTGCGCGCCGAGGCCGACAGCCCGGAGGGACCCTACGAGTTCGTCGAGGAAGTGATCGCGCCGGGCGAGGAGGGCGACTGGGACCGGATGTCGCACAACCCCTCGGTCGTGCGCGCCGGCGACCGGTACCTCCTCTACTACTACGGCTGCCACTACGAGGGGCCGCGACCGACGCCTGAGGACCCACGCGGCGTCGACCGGGACGCGAACGCCGTCGGCGTCGCCAGCGCCCCGTCCCCGGAGGGGCCGTGGACGAGACACGGACCGGTGATCGGCGGCGAGACCAACGCCGTGCCGGTCGTCGACGACGACGGGAGCGTCACCGTCTTCGTCCGCGACGGCGACTTCGAGCTGAGCGTCTACGCCGCCGACGACTGGGCGGACACCGACGGGTACGACCTCGTCGCCGAGCACGTCCTCGCGCCGCTGGAGGACTACGCCGTCTGGTGCGCTAACGGCGGGTTCGCGATGGTCGCGAAGGACATGCAGGCCCACCACGACGGCGAGGGGTACGTCGACAGCTACGCCGGCTTCCACGCGAGGTCCCCCAACGGCGTCGACTGGACGGTCAGCGACCCGCCCGAGGCTTACCCCCACGCCACCGGCGGCGACAGGGATCTCCGGGTCGTCTGGGAGGACGGCACCGAGACCTCCTACCCGAACGTCGAGCGCGCGCAGGTCCTCGTCCAGAACGGTGTCCCGACGCATCTCTTCCTCGCCGTGATGTCCTACACCGACGAAGACCGGGCGAATGCGGACTCGCCGGCCGACCTCCCCTCTCACGCCCGGTGGCCCGCGGACACGCGGAACGTCTGTCTCCCGCTCGACGCGCCGGAGGAAGCGCCGGCAGGGGCCGACAGTTCACGGTGACTGGCTCGTTCGGCGGACGCCGCGGCACAGCCTTTTAGACCGGTGGGCAGGTAGAGGGGGGCATGAACAGGCAGTTCTGGAAGGGGATCCTCATCGTCCTCCTGATCATGCAGGGGATCCTCGTCGCGTCGATGGTGGCGGTCGGCCGGGGGACGCCGACGTTCGTGGTGTCGGTCCTGGCGACGGTTCACGTCGTCGCCGGGATGGCGATCATCGGGTCGATGCTCTACTTCGAGTGGGACCCGTTCGAACCGCTCCGGTAGAAGGGGACGGTTCAGCTCGCGCCCGGTCCGGCCATGTCCCGGACGATCGAGATGCCGCGGGACACGAAGAGGACGAGGTAGCCGAACAGACCGAGCGTTCCGGCACCGATCCCGTATATTGCGAACCACCCGGCCGCGATCTGCGGGACGACCGGCACGTCGACGGCGCTCAGGACGCCCGCGACGGCGAACAGGAACGCCGAGATGAGCAACAGCAGGCCGAGTATCGGGTGGTCGAAGTAGTCCGACAGCAGTGAGGCGAAGTACCGTAGCATGTGTGGATTGTTATCGTGATCTCAGTTAGTGGTTGCGGTGGCTACAGCGGGATCTCCCGGTCGCCGCCGTGGATCGACTCGCTGTCCCAGTACTCGTGGGTGGGGTCCTCGCGGAAACACGCCGCGCGGTGGTCGCGCTCCTCGCCGCCGATGAGGTCGGGGACGACCTCGGTACAGGTCTCGTGGGCCTTCGGACAGGTGGGGTGGAACCGGCAGCCGCTGGGGATGTTCCGCGGGTCCGGCGCCTCCTCGGCCATCATCGGCGACTCGTCGGTGATGGTCTTGCGGGCGTCGTCGGGGTCGAGCGGCAGCGACGCCCACTTGAGGATCTGCGTGTAGGGATGGCTCGGGTCGTTGATGATCTCGTCGGCCGACCCGACCTCGACGATCCGGCCGAGGTACATCACCGCAATGCGGCCGTCGGCCTTGTCGGCGATGTACCGGGCGTTCGTGAGGTTGTGCGAGACGAACAGGTACGAGGTGCCGAACATCTCCTGCAGGTCGAGCAACAGATCCATGATCTCGATGCGCAGGCTCACGTCCAGCGCCGAGACCACCTCGTCGGCGAGGATGAGGTCCGGTTCCAGCATCATCGCGCGGATGATCGCCACGCGCTGTTTCTCGCCGCCGCTGAGTTCGTGCGGGTACCGCTCCATGTAGTCCTCGGCGGGCGTGACCCCCGTCGTCCGGAGCATGGTCGTGATGCGCTCCTGGCGGTCGTTGAGGTCCATCTCCGGGTACCACAGCTTCAGCGGCTCGGCCAGCTGCGACCGGATCGTCCGATAGGGGTTCAGCGCCGCGTCGGAGTCCTGGTGGACGATCTGCAGTGCCCGACGGACGTCTTCGGCGTACACTTCGCCGGTGTGCTCCCCGCGTTCGACGTCCTGGATGTCGTAGCCGCGGTACTTGACCGACCCCTCGGTGGGGTCCTGCAGTCCGATCGCGGTCCGGCCCAGCGTCGTCTTGCCCGAGCCGGACTCGCCGATGAGGACGACGACGTCCTCCTCGCCGACTTCGAGCGAGACGTCGTCGACCGCGTGGACGGGCTCTTCGCCCATCCCGAGGCGCTCGGTCAGGCTGTCGGGCAGCGCCGATTCGAGCAGCGACTCGTCTTGGTACTCCACCGAGACGTTCTCCATCGACAGCACCGGTTCGTCGTTGTCGATCACGTCCTCGTCCGTATCGATCGTGCTCATTGGGAATCGTCCTCCGAGAGGGTGACGGGTAGCTCCTTCCGGGCGCGGTCCGGGTAGAAACACGCCACGTCGTGGTCGTCCTCCAGTTCGATCAGGTCCGGATCCTCGATGGTACACCGGTCGTCGGCGACCGGACACCGCGGGCTGTAGGAACACCCCGACGGGATGTTGATCGGGTCCGGGCTCGATCCCTCGATCGTGGTGATGTCGTCGACCTCCATCGCCAGGTTCGGCGTCGACCGCAACAGCGCCCGCGTGTAGGGGTGGGCCCCCTCGTGCATCACGTCCCGCGTCTCACCGAGTTCGACGAACTCGAAGGCGTACATGACGCCGAGGCGGTCGACGAAGCCCGAGACGACCGGGAGGTCGTGGCTGATGACGATGAGCGTGATGTCGTAGTCCTCCTTGATCTCGTAGAGCAGCCGCAGGATCGACCGCTGCATCAGCAGGTCGAGCGCGGCCGTCGGCTCGTCGAGGATCAGCACCTCGGGTTCGAGGAGCAGCCCCAGCGCGACCAGCGCCCGCTGGCGCTGCCCGCCCGATAGCTCGTGCTGGTACTCGCCGAGGATGGCGTCGGGGTCGAGGTTGAGGTCGCGCATGATCGAGCGCGCCCGCTCCATCCCCTCGTCCTTATCGGCGTTGTGCGCCGAGAGGGTCTCCTCGAAGTGCGTCCGGATCGGCTTGGTCGGATTGAAGGCGCTCATCGCGCCCTGGGAGACCAGCGCGATCTCCTCCCAGCGGAGCCGCTTGGTGTCGCCGCCCTCCAGTTCGGTGATGTCGACCGGCTCGCCCTCCTCGGGATAGTAGGTGATCTCCCCCCGGAGGACGCCCGGTTCCTCGACGGCGTCCATCAGCGTCGAGGCGAACATCGACTTGCCGGACCCGGACTCCCCGACGATGCCGAGCGTCTCACCGCGGTAGATGTCGAGGTCGATCTCGTTCAGGACACGCGCCTGCCCGCGCCCCATCTCGTAGGTGACGGTCGCGTCGCGGACCTCCAGGACGGTGTCGCGGTCTTCCTGCGGTCGGTCGGTCGCGAATTGTGATTCAGACATGTGTGATCACTGGAACCCCATCTGCGAGACGTTGCTCTCGTCGACGTCGGACTCGTCGATCTCGTCTTCCACGTCGGCCCGCCTGCGCGCCTCGTGGCGCGCCCTGACGCGCGGGTTGAACACCTGGTCGAACGCCTGCGCGAGCAGGGTCAGCCCGAAGGTCAACAGCGCGATGGTCAGCGCCGGCACGAGCAGCCAGTGCGCGTTCTCGAACGACGCGAGGATGTTCGAGTTCTCGTATGCGCTGTTGAGGACGACGCCCCAGTTGGCGCTGGTGTACGGTAGCAGCCCCAGGAAGTACAGGGCGACCGACGAGAAGATGACCGTGCGGGCGGTCGACATGAACCGCAGCGTCACCAGCGGCAGGAGATCCGGGAGGATCTGCTTTATCAGCACGGTCGAGGTCGACTGCCCCATCGTCCGGGAGGCCTCGACGTACTCGACGTTCCGGAGCGGGAGCACCTGCGCGCGGACCCCTCGGGCCAGCCCCGCCCACAGCTGGACGGTGAGGATGACCCCGATCAGGTAGGGGTTGCGGGGCTCGATGATCGCGGCGAGGATGAGCAGCAGCGGCAGCGCCGGGACCGACGCGACCACGTCGGTGATCGTCATGAGGATCTTGTCGGTGTTGCCGCCGGTGTAGCCGGCGACGAGGCCGACGACGACCCCAAGCGTGTTCCCGAAGATGGCGCCCGCGAGCATCATCTTCAGCATCTTCGGCGTCGCGTGGGCCATCAGCGGCAGGAGACCGCGTCCGACGCCGTCGCTCCCCAGCAGGTACTGCAGGTTCGGCTGCTCGAGCGGACTCAACAGTCGGTTGATCGGGTCGACCGATGGCTCCGGGATGACGACGACCCCGAGCGTCCCCACGAGCACGTAGAACGTCACGATGATCAGACCGAATCGGCCGCGGTAGTCGCTCCAGAGGACCCGAAGCGGAGAAACGACCCAGCGACTGAACACGACCTCGTAGACGTCCATCGCGGTCGCGTCGTAGTCTGATTGTGATCTAAAGGGCGATTCGTCGTCGGGTTCGGCCGGTTGCTCTCCAGTTCCCATGCGTGATCACCCCATGCTCGACTGCTCGGCCCGCGGATCGATCAGCGAATACGTGAAGTCGGCTATCAGCGTCCCCGCGACGAAGATGGTCGTCGTGAAGATAAGCGACGTCGTCATCAGCGGGAAGTCACGCTGGACCGTCGCGTCGTACATCAGCTTGCCCATCCCGCGGTAGACGAAGATCTCCTCGAGGATGATCGACCCACCGATGAGGCCGGCCAGTCCCAGCACGATCCCGGTGTACATCGGGAGGATCGCGTTGCGAGCGAGATAGCGCGTCGAGATGGTGTACGTCGACAGTCCCCGGAGTTCGGCGTTACGGATGTGTCCCTCCCCGAGGAGCCGGATCGAGTTTGCGCGCAGGCTGAGCGCGTTCCCGCCGAACCCGATCGTGATCCCCGAGAGTATCGGCAACGCCGCGTGGTTGAACACCCCCGCGATGAACGGGTAGTTGAACCCGGGCACGGTGTCGGTGTTGAACCGCCCGCCGGTCGGGAACACCTCGAGGTTGTAGGAGAACAGGAACAGAAGCAGGATGGCCACGATGTAGTACGGCACCGAGCTGGCGGCCAGCATCGAGACCGTCAGCCCGACGTCCATCTTCGTGCCCTCGTAGTAGGCCATCAGCGACCCGAAGACGATCCCGGCCACGAGCGCGTAGACCAGCCCCGCCGAGGAGATGAAGATCGTCCACGGCGCCGCCTCGAGGATGAGCTGGACGTTCGACGCGCCGGGATCGACGATCACCGACGTGCCGAAATCTCCCCCGATAGCGCCCTGCATGTAGGAGATGTACTTCTCCCAGATCGGCCCTGGCGTGTAGTTCATCTGGTTCTGCATGACCTTGTTTATCTGTTCGAGCGTCGGGTTCGGCGGCAGCCCGTACGCGCCCGGATTCTGCTGGATCTCCGAGCGGAGGAACGCCGACGGATCCCCGGGCATCATGCGTATGAACACGAACCCCAGCGTGATGATGCTGTACAGCGTGATTACTGCCTGCAGCAATCGATTCCGCAGGTATCCCATTGCTATCGAATGGCACAAGTCACCGGGATAAAAAGGTTTGGTAAGTGTCCGCAGGACACGGCGGACGGTGGCGGGACTAACCGGGACGCGAGCCGACCCGTGCTGAACCGGGAGGCGGCCCAGTCGGTGCGAGACGGGGACGAGAAGGACCGAGCGGCGACGCTGGCGGGGCGCTCCGGCCCGACCGTCGTCGGTGATCCGGTGACCTGCTCGGAGGGGTTCGGGCCGCCCAGGGTTCGTCCCGTCAGTCGGTCACCGGCGAGCGCGGACGCTCGCGGACCGGCCCCCGCGGTGTGACACCCCCACTCAGATCGACTCGCCTTCCTCGACGACGCGCTGGCGCTTCCGGTAGATCATGTAGCCGCAACTCGCCGCGATGACCGCACCGAGGACGCCGTAGGCGAGCAGCTCGCCGAACGTCAGGATCGCCGAGAGGACGAGCACGCCGCCGATGGCCGCCCCGACGTAGTAGGGCGTGTTACTGCGGACGTCCTTGCCGCAGTTCGGGCAACTCTCGGCATCGATCGGGAAGGTTTCACGACAGCGTCGGCAGACTATCTTGTTTCCTCCGGCACTCATACGTGGCTGATTCGCCGGACCGAACTTAAAATTGTGCCCTTTTCGGGAGACGGCGCGGCGACGCACGTGCCCGAACCCGCGACGGAAGTCACTGAGAGAGCGCCACAGCGGCGGAGAACCGGGGAGAAGCGGCGTTACCTGACGGTCGGGACCGGGACCTCGTCGAGGACGTCCTGGACGACCTCGTCCTTCTCGACGTCGTTGACCTCGGCCTCGGGCGTGAGGACGAGTCGGTGCGAGAGGACCGGCTTGGCGATCTTCTTCACGTCGTCGGGGGTCGCGTAGTCGCGGCCCTCGATGACCGCGCGGGCGCGGGTACACTCGAAGAGGCGCTGGGTCCCGCGCGGGGAGACGCCCGTGCGGACGCGGTGGTCCTCGCGAGTCATGCGACAGATCTCCTTGAGGTAGACGAGCAGGTCCTCGTCGGTCTGGACCGTCTCGACGACGTCCTGCAGGGCCTGGACCTCCTCGGGGCTGTCCATGACGCGCCCCGACTCGGGGGTCGACTGGGTACGGCCGGCGCGGCGGCGCAGGATTTCGAGTTCGCCCTCGTCGTCGGGGTAGCCGAGCGACGTCTTGACGAAGAAGCGGTCGACCTGCGCTTCCGGCAGCGGGAACGTCCCCTCCTGCTCGACGGGGTTCTGGGTCGCGATGACGAAGAACGGTTCGGGCAGCTGGCGGGTCTCGCCCTCGATGGTGACCTGTTTCTCCTGCATCGCCTCGAGCAGCGCCGCCTGCGTCTTCGGCGGCGCGCGGTTGATCTCGTCGGCGAGGACGACGTTACCGAAGATCGGCCCCGGCTGGAACTCGAACTGGTTGTCCCGCTCGTTGTAGATGTTGGTCCCGGAGACGTCGTTCGGCAACAGGTCCGGCGTGAACTGGATACGCGAGAAGTCCAGCCCGAAGGCGCTGGAGAAACTCATCGCCGTCAGCGTCTTCCCCGTCCCCGGCACGTCCTCCAGCAGGACGTGCCCCTCCGCGAGGATGGCCAGCAGCACTTCTTCGAGGAACTGGCGGTCCGCGATGACCGCCGACTGGATCTCCTCGATGATCTGGTCGCACCGCTCGCTGGCCTCCTGGATGGTGAACTCTCCGGTAGACGTACTCATACCATGCCAATCCAATCGATCGGACTTATGTTTGTCGGTTCCTACGACCCCCGCCGGCATCGAACCCGCCGCTGTCGACCGAAAATCGCACCCGAATCGGGAAAACAGTCGCCGGGTCTCAGGTCCGGATCGCCCAGATCAGGAACACGAGCGCGAGCGAGAGCATCCCGACCGCGGCCATCGGGCGCCCGCCGCTCCCGATCAGGTAGACGCCGTAGCCGACGCCGGTCGCGACCATCGCGACGATGGTCGCGGCGGAGGCGTGGATGATCTCGTTCCGACGGGTGCGGGAACTGGACCCGATCTGTTCGCCGAGGCTGATCGCGTTCTGCCCGAAGTTCCAGGCGAGGATCGTCGCGGCCGCGCTGACGAGCAGGATCTCCGGGCCGGTGCCGAACAGGCCGGCGATCAGCACCGAGAGGAACAGGCCGGCCGCGCCCATCGTCACGCGGAGCCGGCTCGACCCCATGAACAGGCCCGACGCGAGGACCGCGATGCCCCCGAAGCCGAGCGGGAGCGCGTACAGCGCGAAGGGCGCGCTGGTCAGGCCGGCGATCACCGCGGCGCCGACCGCCGCGATGGAGCTGACCCGCGTCGGCGAGTGGTCGACCGTAACCGTCGCGAACTCCTCCTGTTCGACGCTCATACCGCCCACCTCTGTCGTGCTTCGTCGAGTGCAAGTCCGAGCATGCTGTCGTAGTCCCAGTCGACGACGCGGATGTCCCGCTCGCGGAGCGTCGCGATCCGCATGGTGCGTTCGATGCGGGCCAGCCGCTGGCCCACGGTCCGGTCGGCCGTCGGGTTCGGACTGATAACCGTCACCCGGTGGCCCGAGGAGTCGAGGCGGCGGGCGACCTCGACCGTGTAGTCGTCGGTCAGCGGCGAGAACAGCACCAGCTGCGACTCCGGCGAGAGCTGGCTCCGCACGTGGGTCATCGGGTCCACGTAGTGGCCCTCGGTCTCCGACTCCTCCGGCGGCGTCGAGGACATCGCCGGGTGCGTGGCGAACATCTGCCGGGCGCGTTCGAGGTGCGCGTCGCCGGCGCTCGGTGCGAGCCAGCAGGGCACCGTGTCGAACGCCGCCAGCCCGACCATGTTACCCTGGTCGGAGAGCGCGCCGAAGGCCTCGACGGCCGCCTCGACGCTGCGGTCGACGGCGTGGTGCTCCCCCGGCTCCGGCGCGACGTAGGAGGCGTCGCGCGCGTCGAAGAGGAACACGAGCGAGGCCGCCCGTTCCAGCCGGAAGTCGATGGTCGCCAGTTCGCCCGTGCGGGCCTGGCGCTTCCAGTCGATGCGGTTCATCGGGTCACTTTCACGGTACTCCCGAACCGCGAAGAACTCCAGCCCGGAGCCGCCCGTGGAGGTGTTCTCCTGGCCGGAGTACAGCGAGGTCTGCTGGCGGACGGGCATCTCCGCGGTCGTCCGGAGCGAGGGGACACACTGGATCTCGCCCTCGACGTCGACGACCGCCTCGCGCTCGACGGCGCCGGAGAAGTCCCGACCGATGGCCAGCAGTGGCCACTCGTGGGTGCCGCGCTCGGCGACGACCTCGTAGGTGAACGTGACCGTGTCGCCCGATCCGAGCGCGGTAGCCAGCCGAGGCGTCCCGTTGACCACGCGCATGTTCCCGGGCACGCGGTCGATGAGCCGCAGGTCGGGGATGAGGGAGCCGCCGGTGTTCTCGACGGTGACCGTCACCTCGACGACGTCGCCGGGCTTGACGTCGGATTCGTCGAACGTGCGCTCCACGTCCAGAACCCCAAGTTGCGGGGGCGTCGCCGCGCGGGCGTACGCCGAGAACGCGACGCCGAGGACGGCTACGAGGACGATCGCCGGCGTCGCGGTGATGACGCCCCAGCCGACGGCCACGAGCGCGAAGGCGGTGACCCCGCGCCACTGCCCCGTCTTGATCAGCTCGTTGTAGACGATCGAGTCGGTGATCCGCTCTGCGTTCTCGTCGATGTACTGGTCGCGGTAGCCGGCCTGCGCGCGCGGCCCCTCGTCGCCGTCACCGCCGCGCAGTCCCGCGAGCAGGCCGCCGCTGCTCTCGGTGGCCGCCGCCTCGGGTTCGGACGCCGTCTCGATGCCGGCGTAGTCGGCGATCGCCTCGACCGTGGTGTCGACCCACTGCTCGTAGGGCGTCCGGTCGTCGTCGCCGAGCCACCGGTCGAGCCGGGACTGGCTCGGCGGCGAGCCGCCGGCGAAAAAGGAGGCGGCCTGGTAGTTGTCGGTCCACTCGCCCTCCTCGAGCTGGTGGACCGCCTGCGCGCGAGTGCAGTTCTCGCGCTGGCGGATGGCCGATACCGCGGCCTCGGCCAGCCGTTCCTGGATCTGGTCGCGGTACTCGGAAGTCCCCTGCCGGAGGTGGGTCAACCGGTAGAGCGTCAGGTCCAGGTCCGACCCCGGCGCGGGGAACGACCGCGGCAGTTCCACGTCCGGGATCGCCGTCTGGTCGACGCCGCCCTGGTACGCCGTGCGGATCGCCCACAGCCCCAGCAGGAACGCCACGAGGCCGGCGAACGCGACGACCGCGAACGTCGAGGGCAGCATGTCCGCGAACGGGTCGACGACCACGTACGCGGCTGCGCCCAGCACGAACACGACGGCACCGATGGCTGCCAGCCCCAGGCGGATCATGTCGTCTACGTCCATCGGGACCACCTCCGGCTGCCGGTGTCGGTCCCTGGGTCGGCGTCGGCCCTCGAACCGTCGGTATCAGTACTCGCGTCGTGCGCCGCCGTCGTCTCACTGAGTGTCATCGTTCTGTCCCTCCCTCGGGTCGTCGCCGGTCGATTCGTCGCCGCTGTACTCCGACTCGATGTTCCGGAGGATGTCAAGCGCCTGGTCCTCGCGGTCGGCGGCGTCGCGGCCGCCGTAGCGGACCTCGTTGAACAGCCGCGTGAGTTCGCGGACGTGGTCCTCGGCCATGCCGAGCGCGATGGCCGTCTCGGCGAACTCGCCGGGCGTGTACATCTCCGGGTCGTCGACGTCGAGCAGGTCGGTCATCTCGACCCACGCGCGGTAGACCGCGTTGTCGACGTCGGCGTTGTGCTCCTCGATGCGGTCGGCCGCCCGGCCCGCCGCCTCGGCGAACTGGTCGAGGTCCGGACCGTCGTCGATGTCCTCGTCCTCGACGACGACGATCTCTTCCTCGCCCATCGACCGGTAGAGCAGCCCGACCGCACCGACGAGGACGAGGCCGACGACCAGCCCGATGGCCCACGACGGGACGTTCGTCAGCGGCGAAACGGGTGCGGTGTCGCCGCCGGGGATCGGGTTGCTCCCTCCTCCGGGACCCCGGGTCGGCCCCGTGGTCGCGCAGTTGGTCCCGAGGAAGTAGACGAGCGCCACCGGCGGGAGCAGCGCCCAGCTGGTCAACAGCGCCGCGGAGAAGCTAAATCGGTAGTAGACCAGCCCGATCGCCCCGAGGAATCCAACGACGACGAGGAGCGTCCCGAGCATGGAGTCGAGGAACTCGATACACGCCGAGATCTCGAGGACGTTACGCTCCGGGTTGTCCGCGGGATTGCCACCTTCGAACTCCCCCGGCCCGCCGGGGTTCTCCTGTCCGGACTGGCCCCCCTCGTCGGGCTGTTCGATGATCCCACCGCCCCCGTCTCCGCCGATAGACTGGGCGGAGTCGACCGTCGCTGCGATCATCCCGATCCCCGCGATACAGAGGATCGCGACGACCAACGGGGTCGCGACGTCTCGGCTGACACGCTGGCTCATGCGACGCCGCCAACCCCGTGACCGAGCGTATCGTGTCGAACGCCGATACCATCGGATTCGATGATTGTACTGTCGGTAACGCGTCTCATACTTCACTGAAAGAGCGGACTCCCGTTTAAGTTTTTTCGATGGCCGGGAACGCCCGAACGAGAGCCGTCGAAAGGACGATACCTCGCGATCGGCGCTCACGACGGTCCCGCGTGTAGCTTTCCGCCCGAGTGTCCACTCTACACGGCGAGATCGGAGGCTACCGGACGAAATCGACGACCGCGACCGTCGCGGACCATTTATACGCGCTCCCCCGTTCCGGTCCGGTATGAGACGCGTTCACACCGCGGAGGCGACGGCGCGATGACGGACGCTGGTCCCGGGGAGTCGCCGCGCTTCAGGGAGATCCCCCGCGAAGGCGTCGACCGCTACCGCCTCGCCGACCCGCCCCGGAGCGTCGGTCCCCGGCGGGTAGCGCCCGTCAGTACGACCCGGTCGATCTGGCTGTACGCCGGCACGGAGACGCCGACGCTCGGTGTCCTCGACGTGGAGGCGGGCGAATACCAGTCGGTGACGGAAACGATGCCGGCGGGGGCGACACCCTGGGTAGACGCCGACTCGGGGAGGGCCTACGTCCTCGACGGCCATTCCGTCACCGCACACGATCCGGGGCAGCCGGCGGATTCGCGACCCGTCGGCCGGTTCGACCCCGAAGTCGCTCCGGGCGCTCTGGTCGCGGGTCTGACCCGCTCGGCCGACGGTGAGCAGTTCGCTGCGGTGTTCGCGACGGACGAGGAGTCGCGGCTGGTAACCATGTCCGTCGACGAAGGGACGACGGCCGTCTGGCACACGCGCGACCGGCGCTACGACACGCTCCGGTTCAGCCCGTCGGACGCGTCACTGGCGCTGCTGGCCCGGGACGCGACCGACGGCGTCGGCGGCGAGGCGTGGCTCGCCCGCGAGGGGCTGGGCGCCCGCCCGCTCGGGCGACTGCTCCCCGACCACCACGGCGACCTCCGGTGGGGCGAGGGCGGGACGGCGCTCTGGTACGCCGAACCGGGCCGGGGCGTCGGAACCCTGCACCTCGAGTCGGGCCAGCGGGAACGCGTCTGGGAGACCCCCGTTCGGGAAGCGGACGCGACCCGCGACGGCGACCTGCTGGTGGGGACCGTTCCCGACGGCGAATCCGTCCGGGTGACGGTCTACGACGGGCGCGCGGAGCGCGAACGCGTCGTCTCGGACGCGATTCCGGTGAGCGCCGCGTGGACGCCGCGGCCGCAGTTCGTCTGCGAGGACCGATGGCTCCTCTATACGACGACGAGAGACGACACGCCGCAGGTGACGCTGGTGCCGGTCGATGCGCTCCGCTAACCGACCAGTAGCACGCGAGCGGGAGGACTGTTCTACGGGGGCGGCGGCGTACCGCTGGAGGGTGCGATCGGTTTCTGCGTCGACAGCGCGGTCGACCGCGCCGAACGAGAATGGGCCGGCGACGTCGCCGGCCGGGCACGGGAATCGACTGTCGGACAGTGGGATCAGACGGATCCTGACGGGAACGGCGGTCCGTCAGTTACCCGAGGTGGCCTGGATCTTGCCCTGCTGGATCAGCTGGAAGATGGGCAGGTTCATCTGCCACTCGGACTCGTCTTCCGGCGCCGTCCAGTTGGCGGTGTCCTGGAAGGCCATCTCGAAGCTCTGCACGAACGGGGCGATCGGCAGCCGGTAGTTGAAGACCCAGCAGAGTTTGCGCTGGTACTCCGCGCGGGTCTCCTCGTCGAGGTTCTGGCCGAGCTGGGTGTCGTAGAACCAGACGGGGTACTCCTGCATCTCGCCGTCGGGTTCGCCGACCGGCGGCGCTTCGAGAGTGAACTCTTTCTGCTGTTCAGGCCTCGCGCCCTCGAGGTTCATCGTCCAGTCGTACTCGACGTTGTCGACGTTGTCGTACTTGTTCGCGAACTTCTCGACGAACTCGTCGCTCCAGAGGCTCCCGAAGCGGTGGCGCCGGTCGCTCTGCTGGACCATGCGGAACCACGCACCCTGGTGGCTCGCGAACGGCCATTGGTACATCGTGAGCTCGAAGTCGCCGTCGCCCTTCCGCTGGTCGGCGACCGTCGAGTCGACCTTCTGTAGGCTGACGTTGACGCCGAACTCGTTGAGGAACGCGATGACCGTCGACTCGACCTGCACGGACGATCCTCCGGTCAGGAGCGTGAGCTCGAAGGGCTCGCCCTCGGGGGTGACCCAGCTCCCGTTCTCCTTGGTGAAACCGGCCTCCTTCATGAGGGTGGTTCCGCGATCCATGTTCCGGTTGTAGCGGGTGAACGAGTCCGTCAGCCCCGCGTCCTCGACGTACCCCCGCTGGACCGGATCGAGCAGGCCCGCAGGGTACGGGACCTTCTCGTTGGCGTAGCGGTTGCGGATCTCGGCGATCTGCTTTTTGTTGATCGCGAAGTTGAACGCCTGACGGACGCGCGGGTCCGCGAGGTACTCGTTGGCCTGTGCGTTCATCGAGAGCCCGTACTGGCCGCCGCCGGTGTGGTTGACGCGCCTGAACTCGTCGGGCAGGTTGTCGACCGTGCTCGGGTTCGGCTTCAGCACGCGGCCGTTGACGCCGTCGAGGATGCTGTTCTGCAGCGCCTGCGTCTGGGACTGCGTGTTCGGGATGATGTTGACCTGCACCGTGTCCCAGTTGATCCGGTCCGAGAGGAAGTACTCGGAGTTCTTCTTGAGGATGACCTGGTCTTCGCGGACCTCCTGCAGCACGAACGGCCCGGAACACGGGATGTTCTGCGGCTTCTGGATCTCCTCCTCGCCGCGCTCGCGGAGCCTGTCCGTCTCTCGCTGGATGAGCTCCGTCCGGTAGGTCGGGTCCGAGGTGTTGGCGGTCCCCTCGGGCTGGGCCCACTCCAGTTCCTTCACCTGGTCGTGGAGCGGCTTCATGTCCTGAGCCATGGTGGCCAGGGACTCACCTATCGACTGGTTGTTCGGGTGCGAGAGGTTGAGCGCGTCGATCTGTGCGGTTTCGCTGAAGATGTCGAACCAGCCGGGTTCGCTGTGCACCGTCAGCGTGCCCGCGTCGTCGTCGAACTCGATACTGGTGATCGCGTTGAACGCGCTGAGCGGTTCGCCGTTGGGGTTCTGCTCTTTGATCTCGGCGGGCGAGAGCCCGTTCCACCGGGCGATGCGGAGCGAGTAGCCCCAGTCCGAGGGCTTGACCGGCGTCCCGTTGATGTCGTTGGGATCGTCGGGGTTCGCGACGGCCCACGAGGAGTCGTCGCGGAACTGGACCTTGATCTCCGTGTCGTCGACGATCTCCCAGTCCGTGACGATGTGCGGGATCCGCTCTGCGGTCTCCTGGTGCATCATCGTCTTCTTCGCGTACATGAACGGGTACACGAAGCGCGGCATCTGTGACCGATGGTAGTACTTGTTGAACCGCAGTCGGTCGCTCTCGAGTTCGCCTTCGAACGTCACGTACCTGCGGTCCGGGAAGTGCTCCACGTCGCCGCTCGGGGTGGAGTCCGAGCCGCCGTCGCCGCTGTCGGTGTCGCCGCCACCGCCGTCGCCGTCCGAACTACCGTCGCCAGTGTTGCCGTCCGAACTCCCACCGTCGGTGGGCGTTCCGTCGCCGCCACCACAGCCGGCGAGGCCCGCGGTTCCGGCCGCACCTAACGCAGCCAGCAGTTTCCGCCTGTACTGGTCAACCTCCGTGTCCGACCTTCGATTCTCGTTACCGCTTGGCATAAGACGGTCGCACAAACGGAATAACGGTATTTAACCTTTTTGGACTTCATTAAAAATAGGGAAGGATTTGGGACGTATCTCTCATCCCGTCCGGTTTCCGGCGCGTTCGACGGCCGAACGGAGAACGTCGGGGCGGGGATCCATCGTCACGTCGGCGAAAAACGTCAACTCGTCGCCGTCGCGATCGGCCTCCACGACGAGATAGGTCCGATTGTCCTCGTCGTCGACGTACGCCATCACGGCGTCCTCGAAGGGGACCTCGAACAGCGAGTCCGAGAGGCGCCCGCCGACGACGAACAGGAACCGCGAGTCGGTGACGAGCACGGCGAGTTCCCGCGTCGGTGCCTCGCGGGCGAGCGAGTCACCGTCGTCGACCATGAGCGGCCCGCCCCGAAAGAGATACTCCGGCTGCTCGTCCTCGTCGACGTATGCGACCAGCGGATGCTTCGTGCGGTCGCCCGAGGCGGTCAGCGCGTCCGCGGTGACCGCCGAGTCGGTGGCGCGGTCAGCCAGTCGCGCGGCGCGCTCCTCGTCGATGTCCGGTCCGGATTCGACACCGGACCCGCCCAGCCGGCCGATCAGGTCGAGCAGTCCCATCGCCCTTACCTATCCGAGCGCCGGTATTCATACTGTCGGCCGTCTCACCGACTGGGCACCCCGCGGGGCGACTGCGGGTTCGACCGCGGTCGGCGAGTTCGCGCGCCCGCGTAGTCAGTCAAGTTTTCGGCAACGAATGAGGCTGGCCGGTCGACACCGACTGGAGTTAGCTGGCCGACACCGACTGGGGTCGGCTACACGACCGGCGACGGATCGGGACGGACAGCACAGATCCGGTCTGCGAGCGACGGCTCGGACTTCGGCCGGGACCGACTCGATTCCGGGGGCGATCGATCCGGTTCGAACGCTCGGGGAAACCGAATTACACCACCAACATTCATTACGATCGCCAGACACGGTCACGTATGCTTCGTCGAATCGCGACCCTCCCAGATGGGATCATCCGGCAGCGGACGCCGAAACGCGGGCTCACGCTGGAGACGATCGTCGTCCTGTTGTGCGGGCTGGTCGGTGGCGCCGGATTCGGCTACGTGATGCTCGAGGCGCTCAACACGGTCCAGACGGACAACTCGATGTTCCAGGTCCAGCTGGCGGGGCGAGTGCTCCGTCCGGTCGTGCTGACGGTCGTCGCGTGGCTCCTCTACTCGGTGGGGGCGCACGTCATCGCGAGTTCGAGCGGCGGGCGCGGGCCGATCAGCCGCCTGATGCGCGGCGCGGCGTGGGCGATGATCCCCATCGGGATCTGGAACGTCCTGCGCTCTATCGTCGTCGCCGTCCTCTTCTTCGACGTCGACATCCCGGCCGAACCGGAGGGGCTGACCGCCGCCGAGAAGGCCGCCTCGGTGTTCACCGGGACGGCCGCAGGGAGCGAGGACGTCTACGCGGGCCTGACCGATCCGCTGTACACCGCCGTCCTGCTGGTGGGCATCGTCTTCGTCGTCTGGAGCGCCCACCTGCTGTCGATCGCCGTTGCCGAGTCCAAGAGCCTCGAGATCGACACCGCTCGCCGGGCGGCCGCCGTCCCCGCCGGCCTGTTCGGGCTGTACCTCCTGGTGACCGCGCTCGGAAACGCCGGCATCCTGTAACGCTCTCCCCGTTTTCGCCACTCGAACCGGCCGCACAGGAGCGGCCGCAATAGAACTCACGCCGAGGCGGCGTGCCGCGCTCGGCCACGAACGGGCGACCGTCGCGCGGCTCACGGGATCGGGTACCCGGTATTTTTATATTTGGAGAGGGCACACTCGACTGTAGCGCGGTTCGAGAAGGAGCCATTAGCGCATGAAACAGATAGTTCAAACGGGCCCTGCGTCCGTCGAGGTTCAGGAAGGAGAGCGGCCGTCCCCCGGTCCAGACGAGGTGCTCGTCCGGGTGCATTCGGCAGGTATCTGCGGCAGCGACGCCCACGCCTACGAGTACGAAGGGGGGTACGACTGGATCGCCATGCCCCGCATCATGGGCCACGAGTACTCGGGCACGGTCGAAGCCGTCGGCGAGAAGGTCACGAGCTTCGACCCCGGCGACCGCGTCGTCGAAGAACCCATCCACCACTGCGGGGAGTGCTTCCAGTGCCAGAATGGCGAGGAAAACATCTGCCAGAATTTCTCCATCACCGGCATGCACCGCGACGGCGCGTAT
>NZ_JBTJEL010000023.1:0-95004 GCF_054504345.1 Halosimplex yunnanense
GTGTAAAGGTTTCGCGCCTGCTGCGCCCCGTAGGGCCCGGAATCTTGTCTCAGATTCCGTCTCCAGGCTCTTGCTCTCACAACCTGTACCGATTATCGGCACGGTGGGCCGTTACCCCACCGTCTACCTAATCGGCCGCAGTCACATCCTACAGCGCCGGAACGTTTGAGACTCTCGGCACTCCAACCTGAGAGTCCTATTCAGGATTAGCCTCAGTTTCCCGAGGTTATCCCGATCTGTAGGGCAGTTTGACCACGTGTTACTGAGCTATTTGCCACGGGTCTGAACCCGTGCGACTAGCATGGCTAAGTCGAACTCCGATAGCAATGGCCTCCGGCAGGATCAACCGGAATGTTCCCAGCTCGAGGCTGGGATCTGGCGGAGACACGCTATCAACGTGTGTGCACACGAATGAACGTGTGCGATGTCTGGTCCGTCAGTCGGTAACACCGCGACGGTCGTTCCGATCGGGTATCACCGAACTGTCAAGGCTCACATCAGATCCCATCTGTACGGCGGACCGCAGGGGTGGAATCCTCATGGGTCGGGAAGACGGTGCGGCGTCGGCCGCGTCCCGTCTTCCCTCGTGCGGATATCATTGTAGTGGGTTACCCCACTTAATGGTTCCGAAGTCCGGACCCGGCGTGCGTCGGAATCGCACGACGTCGGCGGTGTGGCAGTTATCGCCACACCGGCCTTAAGTGCGATCCGGGCAGCCGGGCCTGAGCTTCGTCACCGCGTGGTCGGGAGCAGCGGACCACGGGACGCCCCCGCTTCCACTGCCCTCGAACGGATATAATCGTAGAGGGCTACCAATATTAAACGTTGCGAAAATAGGCCACCCTTGTGAGTGGAAACCACACGAAGGCGGAGTGATGGCTCAATACCGCGGTAGTGAGTTTAAATGCTTTCGACTTACCTGCGTGGTGTGAAGGTACAGCATCCTAGTGCCTTCGTCTGAAGCAGCTGCGCAACGTCGCAGATCCGTACCAGCTCGGATTTGGCGGCCAGCTCCCCAATACGGAAAGTGAGCCAGTAATGAAACGAACAGCCTCGAGGATCGCCTCCTAGTCGCTTTGTGCTTCTCGCGCGCATGCGCGCGGCCCGTTATACTACCGCCCCGAAGGTCACTACCAGAACCCCCGATCCAGAAAACCGCTAAAATCATCAGATATATTTTTATTTAGTCAAACACCCACATATATTATCATTTATTTCGAGTGCGACGGTTATGATCCCACTTCCGCCCGTATTGCGAGTTTTCAGCACATATAGCCGCTCAAAGTAAATCACGGGCCTATTGAATCATTAACCTCTTTGAAGCATAGATTTTTCCACTATTTGTACACGAATCGAGATTATTTGATTTGATTTCGGCCTGAAGGCCCACAATCTTTCCCTATATCACGATATTAGTGCCCATATAGTTACATTCATAATCAAACCCGCAGCTGCACATCTACTAACAAACATATTATTATTGTATTCTTATGATTGTGCGATATAAAGAGTGACTACGACCCTGCTCAACCCCAGCGAACGAGACACACCCTTCCCGATCAAGTAGGAGAGTGGTATTGAGAGCGGTCCGCGTTGAGATTACGGCGCCGCGGATCAGTTCGTCAACCGGTCACGGATCGGTTCGAAGTGCCCGAGTCCGATGACGGCCACGACGTCGCCACGAGCCCGCAGGTCCCGGAGTCGGTCGGCCATGTGCGCTTCCCGCGTCTCCGAACGGAGGCGCGAAGCCGGCGGGGACTCGAGGGCGTCGAGGACAGCCGTCGCAGTCCGGATCTGTCGGTTTTCGTCTTCGACCTGCCGCTGGGGGGAGTCGCTGTGAGCTACCTCGTGGCTGGTCGGGTCGCCGACGGCGATCCGGAGACCAGTATGGTTCGTCAGGGTCGCCGCGGCGCGGCACGCGAGCGTGGTCTTCCCCACGGACGCCACGCCGCGGACCGAACGCATCGCCGTTTCCAGTGATGCGCGCTCGCCGACGAGCGTCCGGGCGAGGCGGCGACAGAAAGACGCGGACGGACCGTCGATTCCCACTGTGGTGTCCGTCTCCGCCGCCTGGATCGCAGCGGCCATCTCGCCGCCGAACGCCGGCGGCGTCCGCTCGTCAGAAGCGTAGGCCTCGTAGAGCGGGACGGCGAGCGGTGGGAGTTCGACCGCGAGGACTGCCGGTGCCTCGCGCTCGACGATGTGGCGGACGCGGTAGACGCTCGCAGGGTGGTCGTGAACGACGCCGACGAGCGTCACTGATCCGTGACCGCTCTCGTCGCCGTAGGTCTCGACGTACTCGGACTCGAGTCGGGGGTCGGTTGGTGGTTCGTCTGGCATACTCTCAGATCCGCCGTCGGTAACGTCGGCGTACTCTCGGAAAGACTGAGGTATGAATGTTGCGCTCACTCCGCGATCACCGCTCCGTATCAGATCTCGATCAGATACGCACGGCAGATCCGGTCGACCCCGCCATCTCCCGGCGCCTCCCGGCTGATATCGACAGAAAGGTGCGCGATCAGCGCCGCGATCGAGTGACTCGACAGCTGCGGACGACAGCTGCGGTCGGCAAGCGACCTGCTCTCGGAACGAGAGCGAGCACGCGGGTAGCGGTCGAGACGCTGGCAGATCCACGGGAGTAATGCGGCGTTATTCGGCCATTCAGGAGATAGCGCGCCGTTATCTGGGATATCCGCTTTATTACAATGATGCGCCGGCGAGTATCCATCGGTGAGAACGCATGTTCAGTATGCTCACGATAGCCGGCCGCCCGTCCGGTGTAGCCAGCGCACTGACCGCAGTCCCCCTGCAGTTCTTCTCGGGGGACTTCCTCACGCTCGCGATCGCGTTTTTCGTCCTCGCGATCGTGGCCGCGCTGCTCGGCGCGCGTGGCGTCGCAGGGTTGAGCATGGAGATCGCCAAGTGGCTCGTGCTCATCTTCCTCGTACTCGCGGTCGTCTCGCTGGTGTTGTGACCAGCGAGCGACCGTCGACGGACCGGCCGGCGAGCGCGGCGACCCGAAACGGGACTACTCGCAACGACGGCGGCCGCCGCTCACTCGATGCCTCGGCAGACGGTTCGCCGCCGAAACGACGCCAGATGGTAGTTCGTGACGAGGATGGAGTAGGCTACCGTCGCGACAGCGATGAACGCGACGAGCCACAGGTTCGTTCCGTGTGCGACGGCGTTGAGTGACTGTGCCGCGCCGACGAGGAGCGGTCCAAATGTAAAAAGGCCCGTCCGGATCGGAAACGCGCGGCACATCTCCTCGAAAGTAGGTCGGTCTCGGGTCGCCATTAAGACCGGCTTTCTAATCGACGGTTATAGCTTCTTTGGTCGGACCGATCCGATCACAGCCGCGGCGACTGCTCCTGGACGGTCGTCGCGAGTTTGTCGAGTTCGCTCCCGAGCAACACGAGCGCGTCGTCGAGCGTCACGATCCCCTGCAGGTCCCCCTCGTCGTCGACGACCGGAAGCCGGCGGATCCCCTCGTCGCGCATCAACTGGAGCGTCTCGAAGATGTCCGTCGAGGCGTCGACGGAGATCAGGTCGTCGTCGATCAGCTCTTCGGCCGGCATCTCCGCGACGTTGGGGTTGTCCTCCAGCGCGAGGGCGATCGTCCGGTCGGTAAGGACACCGACCGGCTTGTCGTCCTCGACGACCACGACCGACCCGACGTCGTGGTCCACCATCTTGCCGACCGCAGTGCTGACCGACGTATCCCGCTCGACGGTCACGACGTTCTCCGCGACGACGTCGTCGACCGACACCGGTCTGAGCAGCGACCGACCGCGCGAGCGCTGCATCCCGGCTCGCGGCGGCCGGCTTCCGGCCTGCATGCCGCCCGCTGCGCCGGGTTGGGGCGCGTGCTGGGACTGCTGTGGTCGTGCGGTCGGTACGCCTCCGCTCGTCGGCATCCCCTGCTGGCCCATCGGCGGCTGGGGCTGTCCCTGCGCCGTTCGGTGCTGCGGTGTCGGCGAGGGGTTCGCCCGGGGCGGTTGCCCCTGTTGCGGCCGCCCCTGGGGCTGGCCAGTCCCCTGCTGACCCATCGGTGGCTGGGGCTGTCCCTGTGACGGCTGGGACTGTGTCGGCTGTCCCTGGGGTGGTCGTCCCTGCGGCGGCTGGGGCTGCTGTCCCGGCGGCTGCCCCTGCGAGTGCCGGGGCGGTTGCTGACCGGTGCCTCGCTGCTGTCGTGCCCGCGGGTCAGACGGGTCTCCCTGATTCGGTGTCATAGTGAGTGAGTCGGCGCGGACGCTCCGCTCGTCGGCCGACGAGCGAACGTTCGCTCCACCGGTCAATAAACTTTGTCGGGCACCCGATTTCGCCGCGAACGCGCCGGAACCGCGACGGCGCTCTCGACGGCGAAACCCCGGGACGGAGACAGGTCACGACCCTGCCAGGGGAGTCGCTTATACACCTCGATCGCGTACGGAGGGCGACCCCCTCGACGGCGCCGCTGGCGCGGTCGACGACCGGGTCAGACCACCGTGGGATCGAGAAACATGAGCACCCACAACGACACCGTCAGATCCGTCGCACCGTCCTACCCAGACGCCGAGCCGGTCGGCCCCCATCTCGTCATCGACAAGACCGAGTGGGTCCCCGGCCGCCACCCCGAATCGCACCGCGGCCACACTGGCCAGCGCGGCTACCGGGAGTCGTTCTACCGCTGCGTCGTCTGCGGCGCGGAGCGCCTCTCGAAAGGGGACCTCCCCGAGGAGTGTTCCGGGCCCGGCTAACCGCTCGCACGCCGTACTGGGCCGCCCCAGCTTGCCCGCACAGCGCCGCCGCTCGACGACACGACGCCAGCCGTCGCGGAGCGGTTGCAACGGTCGGGAACGTCGCAATCTCGCGCGCTCGGCGGGTAATCGCGGTGAAACCGCTCGAATCGTCACCCGTTTTTAAGCGCCAGCGCCGGTAACTGCCCGTGTCAGCGCATCACACGGCTGGCGATCACTCATGAGTTCCGACGACACCGACACGGCGGAGAACGAGCACAGCGATTCGGACGAGGGATCCGCCGACGGAGGCGGGTCGAGCGGCCAGCCCCGGGACCCCGAGACCGGGCAGTTCCTGTCGAAGGACGAACGCGGCGAGACGGACGCCGAAAGCGACGACGAAGCGTCCACGGACGCCGAGTCGCCGGCCGAGGCGGAATCGGAGACGGACGCCGAGACCGCCGCCGACACGAGAGCCGAGACGGCAGAGACAAAGAGAGGCGAAACAGACACGGGGGAACCGACACGGACGGAACGGGCGAGCGAGCGCGCTGAGGCGTCCGACGCCGACTCGCTCGCCGACCGCGCGGCCGGCCACTGGTCCGCGAGGCGGGACGGCGAGACGGACCCGGCGCGCGTCCCCGACTCCCGGGAGCGAGCCGAGGGCGGCCGGTCGACCACGGCGAACGGTCCCTCCCGGAAGCCGCAGTCGCCCGCTCCGGACACTGCCGATCGGCAACCGGGTGGTCAACCGCGGCAAACACCGGGAACGCCGGGATCCGAACCACGCGCTCCGGGCACATCGGCCGGCCCCCTACCGGGTCCGAGCGGCGGATCCGTCCCTCCGGACCCCGACCAGCAGCCCCACGGGACGCCGTCGACCGCCCCGCACCAAACTCCGGGGTCCGGGTCACAGCAGCCGCCGAACCGCACCTCACCGGCACAGACACCCCGGAATCGACCGGCCGAGCAGCCGCAGTCTCGCACGCGGGATCGGCCGACAGCCGGGACACCGCCGGGCGGCCCATCTGGCGGGACTCCACCCGAGAGACGGGCTCCGGAGCGAGCGCCTCACGGTCCCGGAAGCCGGAACGCGGCCGGGCAGCTGGACGCGCCCGGAGCTGGAACCGCGAACGCTCCACAGCCGACGGGTGCGAGCGACCGACGCGAGTGGCCGCTCGCGCTCGACCTCGTTCCGATGCAGATTCAGGGGAACGGACAGCCGGTCGGTCCGGCGTCGGATCCCACGGTCGAGACCGGTCAGCGACGGCAGCGCCCGCCGGAGCGGATGCCGGCGGACTCGGCCGGGCAGACGCCACCGGGTGCAGCCAGCCGGACGCCCGGTTCGACCGATCGGGTACCTCCCACGGAGCCCGGCCAGCAGACACGACCGCCCGCAAACACGGGCGGACAGGCGGGCCAGCCGGGGAACGTGACCCAGCAGCCGCGACAGCCCGGAAGGGGTGTCCCGACGTCTCAGCCTCGAATCGAGGGGCAGCAGCCGTCCCGCGGCCCGGCCCCGACGCCGGGTTCACCCACGGATCCCGACCGGCGACAGGGGCCGGACCGCCGGTCGAGATGACGGTCGAGCGGCCGAACTGACCGGCGACCGGCGGTCGCACGCGTAGCCTCTAAGTGTCCGTTTTCGCTAGAGAGGGGCAATGACGGACTCCGACGCGGCCGACGGCGCGGGTGGGACGGGCTGTTCCTGCAAGATCGGCCGAAACGTCCGGCGTTACGGGCTCGGCGCCTTCGACCGGACGCTGACGGACCGCCGGCGCGACGGCGCGAGCCTGCGCGACCTGGAGACCGTCGTCAACGAGGCGATCCTGCGGGCCGCGCTCCGGGAGGCCGACGCGGACGTGATCGGCGACGTGTCGAGCGTCTACGAGGGGCTGACCGGCGACGACGCCAGCGCCGGCGAGCGCGCCGAACTCCGCGACCGACTCGATCGTGCCGGGGTCGACGTCGACGCCCTCGAGGAGGACTTCGTCTCCTACCAGACCGTCCGCACGCACTTCCGCGAGTGTCTCGACCACGATACCGACCGCCGGACGCCGCTGTCGGTCGAGGACGCCCGCGGCACCGTCGAGTGGGCGCGCTCGCGCAGCGAGGGCATCGTCGAGCGGACGCTCGACCGGCTGGCCGACACCGACGGGTTCACCGCGGGCGAGCTCACGACCTCCCACGTCGTCCGGGTGACCTGCGAGGACTGCGGGGCGACCTTCCCGGTCGACGAGTTCGTCGACCGCGGCGGCTGTGACTGCCCGGCCGCGACCGGCGAATCCGTGTGAGAAGGGGCGAGACAGCCGGCGGCAGTAGTGATAGCCCGGCGCTTCAGGTGTCGACCTCGTGGCGCATCCGCGGCGACACCTCGTGGTCGCGGCGGTGGATCTTGTGGTACAGCGCGTTCGTGATGACCGTCTCGTGGGCGCGGCGGAGCCGCTCGGAGAGCGCCTGGTGGGAGACGTCGAAGTACTCGGCCAGCTCCTCCTGGTTGACCGTCCGCGGGACGTCGTAGTACCCCGCTTCGTAGGCGCTACAGAGCGTCTCGTACTGGCGCTCGGTGAGCCCGAGGTGGCCGTACTCGGCGGCCTCCGAGAGGCGGTTGATCCGTTCGAGCGAGAGGTCGATCCCGTACTCCGCGCAGAACTCGTCGGTCTCCGAGACGGCGTCGTGCTCGGGGAAGAAGATCTGCAGGTGCCAAGTGCCGTCGTGACCGGAGGCGTCGAGGATGGTCGCGTTCTCCTCCGCGATGATGGAGACGAGGACGCGCACGCGGGTCGCCCATTCGACCCGGAACAGCGACTCGCCGTCGAAGTCGGCGAGCGCGTCGACGTCCTCCGTCGTCGGGTCGTTCACCAGCGCGTCGTGCAGCCGCTCGGTGTCCTCACAGCCCGCCCAGAGGAACGGCATCACGTGCTCGGCCCCGTGTGCGACCAGTCGGACCATTCGTACCTCCGCGCCCGGGACGCTCTCGAGCGTCTCCGCGAGCGCGAACTGCTCGGCCGGGACGGTCGCCTCGACGATCGTACTCATCGGATACACCTTCGCCCCCGTCGTCAAAAGAACGTGCCGCCTACGTGTTTCGATCGCCGGTAATCGGGGGAATTCGACCCGCTCGCGGCTCCGTCGGTGACGCCGCCCGCGCCGGCGACCGTGATAAGCCCGGCTTAACAGTGATACCAGCGTGAAGCGAGATCCCGATCATCCCGTCCAGCAGGAACGCGAGCGAACGGGAGAAGAGCAGTCAAGTCGGGAGCGGCTCAGGCGATGGCCTCGGTCGTCCGGACGCGCGCGAAGCGCTCGGGCAGCGCCTGTGCGTCCTCGGGGAGGAGCGCGACCACGAGGTACGGCGCGTAGTCGGCGAAGTACTCCACCAGGTCGGCGATGCGCTCGGCGTCGATGGCCTCCAGCGAGTCCAGCAGGACGAACGGCACCTCCTCGTGGACATCGTGGACGAGGTAGCCCGACAGCGCGACGACGAGGCCGATGACCTCCCGCTCGGACTCCGAGAGGTGCGCGACGGTGTCGTCGTAGACCGACCCCGCCGGCGTCGACCGCACGACGTGCAGGTCGAACGTGCTCTCCGGCGCCACCTCGTCGGCGGCCGCGTCGGTCTTGCGCTCGATCCACACCCGCTCGACGTTCTCGTACCCGAGCAGGCCGAGCACCGTCTCCATGTGGTCGTTGAACGTCTCGACGGCCGCCCGCTCGACGTCCGCGATCCGCGAGCGCAGGGCCGCCAGTTCGTCCCGGTGGGCGTCGATCTCCGACTCCAGCCGGTCCCGGCGGTCGCGCTCGGCCTGGGCGGCCTCGATCTCCGCTTCCAGCGCGTCGATCGACTCGTCGATCTGTCCGCGCTCGTACTCCAGTTCCGAGAGGCGCTGGTACCGGTCGAGCAGGTCGCTGTCGCGCAGGTCGTCGGAGTCGGCGGCCTCCTGCTCCAGTTCCTCGATCCGCTCGCGCAACTCCTCGGCGCGCGACTCCAGGTCCTCGACGCGGGACTCCCGGCGCTCGATCTCGGCGTCGATGTCGTCCAGTTGCTCCGACAGCGACTCCTGCTCCTGGACGTCCTCGCGCAGGTCGGCGACGTACTCGCGCTGCTCGCCGATCTCGGTCCGGAGTTCGTTGCGCTCGCGCCGCTTCTCGTCGACGACCTCGCGGAGGTCGTCGACCCGTTCCTCGATGGCCGCCCGCTCGACCGTCGTCCCGCAGGTCCAGCAGTCGACGGTCTCGGCGGTCGGGTCCAGCGCTGCGACGACGTCGTCGTCGCCGCCGTCGCCGGGCAGGGCGTCGCTGGACTCGTCGGCGAGTTCCTCGTTGAACTCGACGATCGAGACGAGGTTGTTGACGGTGTTCTCGAGGGCGCGACGGCGCTGCTGGAGCGCGTCGAGTTCCTCGGTCGCCTCGTCGAGTTCGGCCCGCGGCGCGTCGACCGCCTCCAGCTTCCCGGCGACCGTCTCGCGCTCGTCTTCCAGCGACTCGATCGACGTGCGCTGGGTGTCGAGGCGGTCGCGGACGGCCTCGTACTCCTCGCGGGCCTCCCGGAGGTCCTCGACGACCTGCTCGGCGTCCTCGGCGTCGCTCGCGTCGAACTCCTCGGCGTCGATGGCCGCCTCGATCGACTCGATGCTGTCGCGGACCGCCTCGCGCTCCTCGCGGCGGGCCTCCAGGCGCTCGCGGAGGTCGGGCAGCCGCTCGGCCTCGCGGTCGGCCTCGGTCAGCTCCTCGGAGAGGGTACGCACCTCGCGCTGGCGGCGGTCGATCTCCGCGCGGATCTCCGCGGTGTCGATCGGGTCCATCACGACCTCCCGGAGGGCGTCGCCGTCGCCCCGCTCGACCGCCTGCCGCGCCGGGTTCGTGGCGAGCAGGCAGCTGTAGAGGTCGACGAGCGACTCGTCGTCGGTGTAGGGCTCGCCGCTCGCGGCGACGGCCCCGTTCGTCCGCTGCAGCTGGCGGGTGTAGGTCTCCTCGCCGATAGCGAGTTCGACCGACCCCTCGTCGGCGTCGGCCTTGAGTTCGCCGGCGCTGCCGCCCAGCGCCGCGGCGATCGATCGCAGCAGCGACGTGCGGTTCGTCGCGTTCCGCCCCGTGAGCACCGTCACCCCGGGGTCGAGCGTCACCTCCTCGCGGTCGATTCCCCCGAGGCTCCTGACGGAGACGGTCACGGGCTCGTCGAACGTCGTCATCTCTACAGTCCGGTGTGTCAGACGACACTTCAAGCTTTGGACCCGCTTACCGGGAGTACCGCGCGCTTACCGCTACGTTCGCCGACAGAACGGCGGCGGCCGAAGGCGGCGGAGCGATCAGGCGTCCGGCGCGATGGACAGGACGCGACCGGTGACGCCCGACTGCAGTTTCACCTTGATCCCGCCGGGATGGGTCCGATCGTCGGTGACGATGGTCCTGATATCACCGACGATCGGGTCGCTGTCGTTGTTCGGCTGGTCCTGGACGACCTCAACGGTCATGCCGCGCTGGAGATCGTCGCGGCTCGGTCGTTCGCTGGACACAGGCGTACGTCCCCGCAGTGAGGCAAAAGTCCACGCCCGTCGTTAGCCGGGCAGCGGGACAGCGACAGGGCCGTCCGACTCGGGGCGGGCGCGGGGACCGTGGCGACTGCAAGCCCGCGCTATATCCCCCGAGCGCCCGAAACTGGGGGACGAATGGATATCGCGGAGGCAGTCACGACCGAGTATCGCGAGTTCGATCCCGATACGACGGTGTCGAAGCTTCTGGGGGCGTTCCAGACCCACCGCGACCCCGGGCTGCTGATCGGCTCCGGCGACGGGATCGAGGGGGTCGTCACGCGGGATATGCTGATCCGGTCACAGCACGACCCCGACCAGAAGGCGAAGTCGGTCATGCGCGACGACGTGCCGCACATCGACCGCGGCGACGACATCCGGGAGGTCGCCGGTCGGATGGTCGAGAGCGAGTTCACTATCCTCCCCGTCTACGACGGCGACGACTTCGCCGGCGTCGTCACTAACGAGAGCGTCGCCGCGGCGACCGAGGAGTTCCTCGACGCGGTCGACGTGAGCGACGTGTACAGCCGCGACCTGCGCTCGGTCGGGCCGGAGACGACCCTCGGCGAGGTGATCCACCAGCTCCGTACGAACGGTATTTCGCGCGTGCCCGTCATCGACGACGACGGCGACGCCGTCGGGATGATCAGCACCTTCGACCTGCTGGAGTTCACGATCCGCGAGACGAAGCAGGAACAGGGCGGCAACGCCCAGGGCTGGGGCGAGGGGACCGCCTCGGGGGACACCTCGAAGTCCAGCGGCGGGTTCGGCGAACGCGCGGGCGTCGAGGCCCGACTGCTCGACCTGCCCGCCCGGGACGTGATGAACTCCCCCGTCGCGACGACCGGCCCGACGACCGGCCTCGGCGAGGCCGTCCACGAGATGCTCGACGACGACTACTCCTCGCTGGTGGTCGAGATCCCCTCGGAGGGCATCGACGGCATCGTCACGCTGACCGACGTGCTCCGGTCGCTCACCTGGACGCCCGACGAGGACGACGGTGCCCGCCTGCAGGTCTTCGGCGCGCGCTACCTCACCAGCATGACCCGCGAGCAGGTCGCCGACATCATCGAGGCGGTCGAAGGGAAGTACGACGAGATGGACGTCATCGAGGCGTACGTCGTCCTGCACAAGCACAAGGAGCGCCAGCGCGGCTCGCCGCTCATCCAGGCGACGATCCGGCTGTTCACCGACCGCGGCCGCTTCGCCGGCACCGGCGAGGAGTACGGCGACGCGCCGGCCATCCGCGCCGCGCGGGACAACCTCGAACGCACCGTACTGGACGACAAGAGCCGGACGATGGAGTCGCGCCGCGGCCAGCGCTCCGCCGAGGACGCCGAGCGGCTCCTCGGCTGGTGGCTCGAAACCTGACCGGAACAACCGTTACTGCACGAGGTGATACCAATGGACACTACTTCCAAGATGCGGGGGCTGCACCCCAACGGCGAGATGAATCTGATCGGCTACATGATCGCGGGGATCATCTTCCTCGGGATGTTACCCCTGGTCCCGTTCTTCCTCCTGTGGCTCCTGTTCGACCGGCTCACCAGTAGCGGCGAGCCACACAGCTACTGAGCCGACAACCCGGCCGCCGCTTCGGGACGGCGACGGCTCACTCCTCGTCGGCGATCTCCGCCGCGACCCGCAGGTCCCGTTCGAGCATCGGCTGGAGGTCGTCGACGTAGAACGTCGCCGCGGGGTGGTAGGTCGGCAGGACGAGCCGGCCGTCGACCTCGTAGGTCTCGTCGCGCAGGTCCTTGATCGGCTCGTCGGTGTCGAGCAGCGCGCCGCTGGCCACCGAACCGAGCGTCACGACCACCGCCGGGTCGACGCGGTCGAGCTCCGCGTCCAGCAGCGGTTTCCACGCCCGCCGCTCGTCGGCGGTCGGGTCGCGGTTCTCCGGCGGCCGCACCTTCACGAGGTTCGTGACGTAGACCTCCTCGCGGTCGATCCCCGTCGTCTCGAAGAGGCTGTCGAGTCGCCTGCCGGCCTGCCCGACGAACGGTTCGCCCTCCTCGACTTCCGTCGCGCCGGGCGCCTCGCCGACGACGGCGATCGCGGCGTCGGCCGGCCCGACGCCGGGGACGAACCGCGACCGGTCGAAAAACGCCTCGGGGACCGCCTCGAGCTCCTCGGCGTACAGTTCCTCGAAGTCGAACTCGGCCATGCGCCCGATTGGGCGCGGACGGCAAACGGACTTTCGCCGGCAGGCTCCGTACCGGCGGCGTCCGCCGGGGACAGACCTTTCCGAATCGTCGGCCAAACGTGATCGATGCCAGACGACGGCGATTCGTACGACCCGGATCCGGAGCGCGTCCAGCAGAGCGCGATCGACCGTCGCCACGAGCGGACGGAGATCGTCGAGGACGAACTCGGCCGCGTCGGCGACATGCTCGGGGAAGCGAAGTACCCGACGACGTCGGAGGAGCTCGCCGTCGAGTACGGCGACCAGCAGATCGATCTCGGCAACGAGACGGAGTCGCTCGGGTCGGTCTTCGACCGGCTCGTCGACGAGCGCTTCGAGTCCGCCGAGGAGGCCCGGGAGGCGATCTACCACGAGCTGTCCGGGCAGGCCGCCGGCCCGGAGGAGTACAACGAGGGGCGACCGCTCGACCCCATCGACGACGACGAGCGCGACGGCGGGACCCGACGCACCGAGTCCGAAGGCGGAACGCAGGATCCCGACCACGACCTCGACGACGACCCCCGTCCGGAGTGAGCGCTCGTGGCCGACCGCGTGACCGAGGAGGACGTCGGCAAACCGGTCGTCCACGACGGCGAGCGGGTCGGAAAAGTCGTCGCCTACGAGAACGAGACCCCCTTCGTCGACCCCAACCCCGGGATCGCCGAGACGGTCGCGGCGAAGCTCGGCGTCGAGGACCACGGAGCGGAGGCGTTCCCGCTCCACACCGAGACCGTCGCCGACGTCGACGAAGAAGCGATCCGGCTGCGAGTCGACCTGTAGGGTTCCGGCGGCGCCACTACCGCCGCTCGCGCCGCCGGATCGACCGATCGGAGGTCGCGTCGGACGGGCGCTCCCCGTCAGCCGCGTCGCCGTCGTACCCGTCGATCACTTCCCCTCGGGTTCCTCGACGGTCTCGCGCTCCTGCAGGACGACGGGGCGGTTCTCGTCGACGACGCCCTCGTCGTCGCGGTACAGCGCCGCGAGCTCCTTCCCTTCGAACTCCTCGCGGAATTCGTCCCAGGAGATCTCCTTGAGGTCCTCGTCGCGGTCGCGGAAGCCGACGCGGAGCAGCCCGTGGTCGGGCTCGTCCTCGCTCCCGGGGACGTGCGCCGGGTACCCGTTGCGCTCCTCGATGAGGGTACGCGCGAGCGTCGGATCAGTCGTGTGCCGGACCTCCGACTCGTCGGGCTCGTCGGACACCATACTCGTACTGTCGGGCGACACGCACTTAGGCCCACGGCCGCTCGCGTCGGAGCGGCCGCGACCTGGCGGCGAGCGGCGGCTGACCTTGCAGAGCCACCGTGAAACTTGATGGGCGGACCCCCCGTAGCGAGCCACTGGATCACCATGGATCAGATACAGGAGTCCCCCTCTAGCCAGCAGTCTACCCAGTCGATGAGCGGCACACAGCAAAACGGTATGCAGCGCTCGTCGGCCAGCGGGCAGTACGGCGCGACCGGGCCGGTCGGGCAGGTCTTCGCGACGCGCAATTACCTCTCGGAGGGCGTCCGGACGGCGAGCATCAGCGCCCTCACCCAGTGTCTGGCGGATCTGACGGCGATCAACATGCAGCTGAAGACCGCCCACTGGAACGTGAAGGGGCCTAACTTCTACCAGCTCCACGAGCTCTTCGAGGACCTGAGCGAGACGCTCGAACCGGCCATCGACGAGGTCGCCGAGCGCGTCAGCGCGCTGGGCGGGCGCCCCCCGGGGACGGTCCACGAGGTCGCCCAGACCACGGCGGTCGCGCCCTTCCCGCGCGACGCCTTCGAGGGGCTGGCGCTGGTCGGCGCGCTCGCCGACCGGATGGCGACGCTCGACGCGAACCTCGCCCAGCAGATCGAGATGGCCGACCAGCAGGGCGACCCCGACACGGCCGACCTGCTCAACGAGGTGTCCCGCGAAGTCTCGAAGTCGCTGTGGTTCCTCGAAGCGCACCTCCAGAACGCGCCCGTCGGCAGCGCGAACCGGCAGTGACCGCGCCGGCCCGCGAGGTCGCCCGTCTGACCGGATTCACAGCCCGATGAACCGCGAAACGGTCGGAACAAACTTCACCAGAGCGAACGTGTCACGGATACATGGTGAACAGCCAGACGGACCAGTCCGATCAGACGTCGATCGTCCACCGGGAGTTCGACACCGAACAGGACGACCCGGCGAGCGCCATCGCGGAAGCGGTGGCCGAGATGGAGGGCTGTGAGTCCACCGACCTCGCGACGATGTACGAGCGCGTCGACCACGTGATCGACCACCTGTTCTCGACCCCGCCCGCCCCGGAAGCCCAGATCCAGGTCGAGTTCTCCTACGAGGGCTACCGGATCACGGTCGACCAGGACGGCGACGCCCGGTTCGTCCGGGTCGAGTGAGCGCGGTTCCCGACCGATCTCGTGGCCTGACGGCGCGGTTTGCCGGGACCAGAGTTTTCCACCAGCGGGCCCAACTGGGAGTATGAGCGGAAGAGGCGAGACGCCCGACGAGGAATCGGACCAGGAAGCCACCGAGGAAGCCACGTCGCTGTCGTTCGGCCAGACGCTCTACGACGAGAACGGCAATCCCGTCGGCTCGATCCGCGGCATGGAGGAGAGCGGCGTGTTCGTCACGACCCGCGACGGCGTCGAGGGCCTCAGCGTCGAGCACGCCCGCTCGGGCCACTCCTTCGGCGAGGCCGAACTCATGTGGCGCTGCACCGAGTGCGGCGAGATGGGCGAGATCGACGACGGACTCCCCGAGGAGTGCCCCAACTGTGGCACCACGAAGGAGAACCTGATGTACTGGACGGAGGACTGAGAGCGGACCGCCGATATCTCGACCGCGAGAAGTGAGAGCGACCGCCGTCGGGTCGCCGTTCGACTGCGCCCTCCGCGTTCGCGCCGATAGCGGTGGCGAGGGCGTCTGCCGATCACTGGCTCGTTGCGCCCGTCGATCCTCGTCGACCGCTGGGATCGTCCGCTAGCGGCCCGAACCGGGTGGACCCTGTCGGGGATCGCCCGGCTGTTGCTGCATCTGCTGTTGCTGGGCGATCTGTCCGCCGGTCCCCATCGGCGCGCCCGGGGGCGCTCCCCGACCGCGCTCTGTCGCGCCCATCTGCTGGCCGCCGGTGCCGACCATCTCGTCCGGCAGCACGAACTTCAGTTCGGTGACCGGGACGAACCCTGTCGCCCGTCGCTCCTCCGCTTCCTCGTCCTCGTCTTCTTCGGAGCGCATCTCGCGACGCTGGTCCTGATAGAGGAGCACGCCGGAATCGACCGCTTCGAAGTCGCTACACTGGATCGTGGTTCCGTCCTTACAGACAACTTGCATCGTGAAACACCACCGGCAGTTCGACACCTGCTCCAATAAGTATCGGCGAACTATCACAGGCGGACCCGGCGGGTACCGTGCGATTACCGGCGATTCCGCCCGCAGTTCCGGATCTGTCCGCCCGGCTCCGCCCAGCGGCCGCGCTCGAACTGGACGTCCGCGAACCGGTCGGAGAAGGGTCGACGACGGACGGTGGGCGGGCAGCGCGGTAGTCACGACGCGGTAGCTCCGGCAGGTTCGAGACGACGGCAGTTAGCGGGCGCCGGCAGTCGCGCGGCTGGCGCGGGGTCGCAGCGGTCGCGTCGGCGGGCGTCCGATCCCGATGGCGAACGGCGCGTTCAGGTGTTTTCCGCGGGCGTCTCGGCCGCGTTCGACTCGGTTTCGACCTCGCGTCCGCTCTGCGGTCGCTGCCCGTCGGGCGTCACCCCAGTCCCCGTCTGCGCAGTCGTCTCCTGCGGCGGCTGCGGCGGCTGAGTCTGGAGCGGCGCCGTCGGCTGCGTGGTGATACCCGACTGGAACTGAGGGAGCGGCTGTGCGGGCGGTTCCTGCGGCGGCTGATCGGTCGTCTGCCCGCCGGCGGGCGGCTGCTGGATCGCGGGCTGCTGCGGCGTAGCGGGCGGCTGCTGGTACGTCGGTTGCGGCTGGAACGTCGGTTGCGACGGGGGCGCCTGCTGCTGCGGTGTCGGCGCTCGCTGCTGCGGCGTCGGTGACTGCTGAGCCATTCCGGGCGATTGTTGGGGCTGCTGCGGCGTAGCAGGCGGCTGCTGGATCGGTGCGGACTGTTGAGGCTGCCCGCTCATCGGCTGCGATGTCGGCGCTTGTTGCTGGATCGTTGGCGGCTGCTGGGCTGTGGGCGGTTGTTGCTGCGGCGCGGCAGGCGGCTGCTGGATCGGCGCGGCCTGCTGGGGCTGCCCGGACGGCCCCGACGCGCCGTCCCAGGTCCCGTTCCCGGTCGCGGCTGTCGCGAACTGCTGGGTCGAAGCGAGCCCCTGCTGGCCGGCGTCACCGGCTCGTTCCATCCCCTGCTCGGCGAGCTGGGTCGCATCGCGAGCCGCGTTTTCGACGGTCGTGAGGTAGGTATCGAGCGCGTTGCGGGTGAGTTCGACGCTCTGGTCGTTCACCCAGTTGCCCATCTCCAGGCCGTCGAGCATGAGCTGGGCGGCGTTGCGCTGGAAGTCGACGGTTCCCTTGATGGGGATCTCCATCGCCTGTTCCATGGCGCGCTGGCTGTTTTCGAGTGCGTTTTGCTGGATTTCGATCGCCTTGCTGACGAGTTGATTTGGCTGACTCATTGGTGTGTGCGGAGCGGCGGACGGTGAGCGGACGATGCGCGTCGCTGACGGCGTCTCTACTCCCCTGCCTGTCACCGGCCGCTGCCGGTCCCCGAGACGCCGTCCGCTGCATCGGGACCGAGCCACGGCGCTCGTATAAATCGGCCGTACTGTTCAGTCGGGTTACGGGGATTCGACGGGTGTTACCGCCAGAAGCGCCCGTTTTCGGCGACGGCGCCGCCGAGTAATCCGCTCTCATCGCGGAACAGTCACAACGGACGACCCCGCCGAATCGGTAAGGTGCTCTTGAACCGGGCCGCTCCGGAATCCCCCGGAACCGCGCTCAGCCGACCCTCGTCGCCGTCTGTATGCAGCCATTCGGCGAAATCGTGTCGCTCAGGTTACGATACCGGGAGAGTCGCGACGCTCGTCGCGAGAGCGCAGCGAGAAAAGAGGGAGAGCGGAGTCGGCTATCGCGGAGGCTGGGGGTTCTGCTGGGGCTGGGCCGGCTGACGGGGCGGAACGATCGCGATCTGCCCGTCGCTGTAGACCGTCACCTGGTGGCCCCAGATAGTGAACGACAGGTGGCCGTTGAGCCGCGGCGTGCCGTCGTCTTTCGGCTTGAAGAGCTGGTCCATCGCCTCCGGATCCACGTGGTCGTTGAGGGTGAAGCCCGTGTCGGTCACGTCGACACCGGTCACGTCCGAGATTGCGTGCGCAAGCGTCGTCGTCAGCTCCGCCGACCCCTCGAAGTCGTGTTTGACGTAGTACGTCTGCGCGTTGCCGGCCTGCTGGTGTTCCTGGGCGGCCGGTTTGACGTACGTTTGGTTGCGATACATTGTTTGTGACAACCTCTCATTATCCATCGATTACTAAAAGCCTTTCTGCTCGGTCAACTGTTGGTACACGGATCCAACTGGGCGGCGTCCGCAGATTCCTCGTTCCCGATGCCTCCCGCTCGTCCGGTCGTACGGCCGGTAACCTCGGCTTATCCGCCGGTCTCGCTCACAGAGACCCCGTCGTTCGTCGGCGTGTAAAATCGATCAATTACCCACAACTGGCGCTGTCGCGGCCGCTCTGGGGTCCCGCGACGTCCGCCGATCTCTCGGCGCTGATAGACGGCGATCGACCCCCGACGTCGGCCCAGGTAAGCGAAGCAAGCGAGTCGGCTCGCCAGTAGCGAGCGGGCGACCGGCGCCCGTCCGGGGCGACCGCTCCCTGTATTCGCAAGCCGAATCGTATCGGGCCAGCGAGTCGGAAAGGAAACGTATGCAACTCGCGCAGTCGGACACCACCACGAAACGCGACGCGATGACCAGCGGCGCCCGGGTTCTCGCGCAGGAACTGATCCGCGAGCCCGTCAAGGAGGCCGTCAAAGAGGCCCTCCGCGAGGAAGCCGACGTCAGGGCCGCCGACGAAGACCGCGGCGGAATGATGGTCTCCACCGACGACCGCTCCGACGGGGGCGGTTCGGGTGGCCCCTCGATGGGGATGCTGGTGCTCGGACTCGCAGTCGTGGCCGGCGCCATCTACGCGCTCCGCCAGCGAGGCGGCGAGACCGAACAGTCCACCTGGTCGGAGTTCGAGGACGAACGCGATTCCGGTCCGCAGTCGACCGGATACAGCGAGTCGGCGTCGACCGAACACACCGGCACGGCCGCTGGCGAGTCCGGCGCGATGTCCGAATAACGACGCGATCGAACGACTCGTTTTCAGGGACCGATGACGTTCTCGATGAGCGTGCGGTGGCCGCGACGTAGCCGCTCGGAGAGCGCCTGGTGGGACACGTCGAGTTCGTCGGCCAGTTCCTCGAGCGTCGCCTCCCGCGGCACCTTGTAGTAACCGCGGTCGAGCGCCGCCTTGACGGTCGTGAACTGCTCGTCGGTGAGGTGGAAGCCGCCGAGCGAGGGCGCGTCGTCGAGGTTGTAGATCCGGGTCACGTCCAGGTCGATGTCGTGCTCGGCGCAGGCGTCGTAGGTCCGCGAGACGGCGTCGTGTTCGGGGAAGAACACCCGGAACGTCCAGCCGTCGTTCGTCCCGCGGGCGCTGACGATCGCGCCTTCCTCCTCGACGAGCACGTGCGTGACGAACCTGATCCGCGCCGTCCAGCGCATCCGGAACAGCGAGTCGTGGTTGCGCCGGGAGACCAGCGACACCTCGTCGGTCGTGTCGTCTGCTTCGAGCGCCTCCGTCACTGCCTCGGAGTCGGCGTCGCTGACCCACAGCAACGGGACGACCCGGTCGGTACCGTGCGTGACGAGCCTGACGGCGTCGAACTCCACCTCGGGGATCTCGTCGAACGTCTCGGAGAGCGCGAACTGCTCCGTCGGCAGCCCGGCTTTGACGATAGTACTCATCTGCGTACCCCGCGTTTCGGGTTCACCGGCCAATAGTATACGGCGCCCACCGTTGCAAATGCCGGGTTAGCGTTCCGAAAGGCGCGGATTACCCGCGCGACAGCCACGCTAAAGCTTCCCCTTGCCGTCGCAAGGGAAACGCTCCCATCGTTCCCGACGCTCCCACGGCCGCCCCGACCGTCTCCGAACCCGGCGCCACCCGGCATCCGGCCGATCTAGCCGTCGTCGCGTCCTGACTGAGCGCCGGAGCTGTCCCGACCGCCGAACGCCGATCGATCGCCGAACGCTGACTGCTCGCCGAGCGCCGACTGGCTGCTTCGCTCCGACTGACCGTCCCGACCCGAATGGTCGTCGCGGCTGACCTCGGACTCGTCCCCTGCCCCGGAATCGCCGTCGTTGCCGGTTTCCTGGCCCGGTCCCGACTCGCACGTCGAGTCGTCGCCCCGTTCCGGCGGTCTGCCCCGCTCGTCGGTCGGCCGGCGGAGTCGGGCCAGCGGGAACAGGTACCGCCGCGGGTCGCGCCGGGTCGAGACAGCCTTCGGGTAGACGGCCTCGACGACGGGTTCGTCCGGCGGATAGCCGTCGTTGCCGGGGTAGCTCGCGATCGTCCGGTCGTCGTCCGGCAGCGCGACCACGTCCGCCGGTCGGCCTGGCTCGGAGACGACCAGTAACGGCGTCTCCGCGTCGGCTTCGGCGTCGACGACCACGTCCCCGGGTTCGAGACGACAGTCGTCGCACAGCGCCGGCGGCGAATCCGCCGCGGAGACGGCGACCTGACGGTCGCACCCCCGGCAGGGGATCGTCCGCTCCGCCGGCGGCGGCACCCGGCCGAGGTTGATCTCGATGGCGACTCGCCTGACGTGTTCGCAGCGCGCGTCGTCGTCCGAATCGGCGCACGAGCAGTCGCTCGGCGCCAGCGAGACGTACTGCGAGCCGCCCTCGCAGTCGACGAGGTAGCCGTCGCCGAACGGACGGACCGTCATCGCCTCCGTCCACGCCCGGCGGGAGGCCTCGTCGAGGGCCGCGCCGTCGACTCGCTCGGCCGGTACCAGCGGCTGATCCGAGAGTGACGCTTGTGTGTTTCTCGTTCGCGTCATAGCTTTGGCCGCCCGATGCCGATCGGTCCCGCGTCCGCTTCGCCGACGACTGCGCCGTCGACGGCCGGAGACGGCCCGCACCGGGCGTTCCGTGGCGATCGAATATGCCATCCACCATCCTAAACCCTTCGCGGAATCCGGCCGTCCCGCCAGGAATCGGGGCCGCCCACCGCGTCTCGGCGACCGGGCGCGGCCCTGTCTACAGGTACGAACCGTCCCAGCGGGTGGCCTTGCGCCGGTTGCCGCACTCGCTGCACTCGATGCGGCCCATCGAGTCCATCGACGTCGCGATCGACTCGCAGTTGCTGCAGTACCAGCCGTACTCCTCCTCGAGGTCGCGGGTCCGGTAGACGGCGTAGAACGGCGCCTCAGACCCGCTGTCGCCCTCGCTGAAGTTCACGAACAGCTCGCCCTCGTCGCTGTCGATGGCCTCGACGACCGTCTCGTCGGCCGCGTCGCCGATAGCCCGCTGGTAGACGTACTCCTCGTGGGTCTCGTCGGCGATCGTCACCTCGGTTTCGCCCACGCGCTCGAAGCCGTCGGCCTCGTAGAACGACCACCCCTCCTCGTTGGCCGCGATCACGTCACCGCGGAGGACGTCGGCGCCGCGCTTCTCGAAGGTCTCCTGTGCGGCGCCGAGCAGCTGGCGGCCGACTCCCTCGTCACGTGCGTCCGGCGCGACGTGCAGCCAGTGGATCTCGCCGGCCGTCGGATCGGTGTCGACCAGCTCGCCCTGGACGAACCCGACCACCTCGTCGTCGTCCTCCGCGACCTGCCAGAACGTCGACTCCTCCTCGAGGTCCGCGTCGATCCGCTCGTCGTCGTACCACTCGTCGACGAGGTTCTCGACCGCGTCGTCGTCGAGGACGCTGTCGTACGAGGCGCGGAGCGACTCGGTGGCGACAGCGGCGATCCCGTCGGCGTCGCTGGTCCGGGCGTCCCTGACTTCCATGTCTCCCCTTCGGCCGCCTCCCCCTAAAGTCCCGGCACCGTTCTTTTTTCCGGCGAGGGCCCGAAAGACGGACGTATGCCCGACACCGACAGCGACGACGCTCCCGCCGGCGCACGAATGATGCTCGAGCCCGACTCCATCCACGAACAGGAGGGCGACCTCGCGATCGACTGCCCGCAGTGCGGGGCGACCGTCAGTATCCAGCACATCGTCGAGGAAGGGTACTGCCCCGGCTACCTCGAAGACGACGAGATGAACGCCGAGAGCGGCGGCGAGACCCCACAGGAAGGGGGCTGTGGCGCCCAGCTGTCGCTCGAACTCGTCTGGGAAGCCTGAGTCCCGGCCTCGAGTGCCCGCCGACCTTCGCTGCCGCCGCGCCGACAGTCAACTGCGGCGCTCTCCCGCTAGCCGACCCCTGACTGCGGATCCGCTCGCTCGCCACCAACGTAGCCGCTACCAGCGCAGCCGCTACCTGCCGACTGCTTGTTGCCGACGCGCGGGTCGGCCATCAACGAGTCGGCCGTCCGCGATCAGCCTCGGCAGCCTGCGGGTCGGCCGCTGACTCGCCGCGGTCCGACGCTGTCACGGCTCTCCGTGGACCGCCGAACGCGTCTATCCCTTCCGGTCGACGCCGAGGACGACTTCGTCTTCCTCGATGCGGGCGATGTGGTCGTTTTCGACGGGGTAGGTGTCGTCGTCGCCGCCACCGTCGGACCACCCGAGCGCGGTCCGGATCCGGTCGGTGATCGAGGGATGGGGGTCGACGTACATCTGCCCGTCGTCGACGGCAGCGACCATCCCGACCTCGTCGCCGCTCGCGTTGACGACCGTCTTCCCGGTGTCGTCCTCGGACGGCATCGACTCGCCGGCCCGCATCGTCTCGTCGGTGCCGGTTGTGGTGGTCCGCTCGTCGGTCTCGACCGTCTCGGTATCCGTGGTCGTCCGGTCGCCCGACGTGGTCACGGCGGTCAGGTCCCGGTCGTACTCGTCGGGCTCGACGATGTCGCTCTCGACGGCCATGTGCGAGATGGTCTCCGAGGAGAGCGTCTCGGCGTCGTGCACCTCGCCGGAGACCATCCTGCGGATCGAGACGTCCTCCTCGATCACCTGGCTGCGGAGCAGGTGCGTCTCGATGGCGTCGTCGTCGCGGAACCGGCTCTCGACGTGACCCTCCTCGACGGCCTGCTCGGCCGTGTGCGGCGAGTCGACGAGTTCGCCCTCCAGCACCGTCCGCTCGACGCCTTCCAGGTCGACCGTCTCGCGGATGGTGTCGCTCTCCAGCGTGTCCGTCTCCTGGGCGTCCACCTCGACGACCCGACTCTCGATGGTGATCCGCTCGACGTTCTCCTTCGTGATCGTCCAGGCCTCGTCGACCTCGATCTCGACGTCGCAGGCCAGCTCCGAGCGGGTCCCCGTCTGGAAGGTGTCGAGCGCCTCGAGGCCGGCGTCGGCCATGTCCACGTTCGTCACCTGACAGTCACTGACGTCGCGGGAGATGAGTTCGGCGTCGACGGTGTCGGACTCGATCAGTTCGCGGTCGGTGACCTCGCTCTCGACCGAGACCTCCTCGACGATGGTGCGCTCGACGACCGAGCGCTCGGTGAACTCCGACCGGACGGTCTCGCCTTCGAGCAACTCCTGTTCGATCTCCTCGTCTGTGATGGCGGCGTGGCCGACTACTTCCGCCCGGTCGACGACGTCGAACTCGCCCGCGTCCTCGTCTCGGACGACGACCATCTCTCGGTCGCGCATTTCCGTGTCGAACTCGTTCCACTCGAGGCGGTCGTGGCGGTCCTCCAGTTCGGACTCGCGGACGAACTCCATCCGCGTCTCGCCGCCTTCCTCGTACTGAACGGGCACCATCTCGTGGGTTTCGCCCCAGTCTCTGATCGTGTCGGTGTCTGTCGTGATCTGGCTCTCTCGCGGCGTGTCTCCTTGTCTCGACATCACCCCGACGTTCGGGCGGACGACTCAAAAGAACACAGTCAGTTCAGCCGCGATCGCGCCGGTATCGTCGGCATACCCGGAATTTGTTCGTGGTTTATCTACAGGGGTTGCGTGCGCAACCTCGTGACTTTCCGAGCGAGAGCGGCTATGTCAATTGCTGTCATCCATGAGTCTACAGTACACCTCGACGGTCCTGCAGACGGACGTATCGGATACCATCGAACAGACGCTCGCCGACATCGTCGCGTTCCTGCCGAGACTGGTCGGCGCGGTCATCATTCTGGTCATCGGCTGGCTGATCGGCATCGCGGTCGGGAAGGCCGTGCAGCGGCTGACGGACGCTATCGAACTCGACCGGATGACGATGGGCACCCCGCTCGGTCGCATCATGGGCGGGAGCGAAGGAGCGGTGTCGTCGACGTTCGGCAAGCTGGCCAAGTGGTTCGTCGTCGCACTGGCGGTCCTGGCGGCCGCGAACGTCCTCGCGATCGACCTGCTCTCCGAGTGGGTCAGCACGGCAGTCTCGTACCTGCCGGCGTTCATCGCGGGCCTGCTGGTGATCGTCGTCGGCTTCGTCGTCGCCGACTTCATCGGCGACGCGATCATGCGGACGCGCGCCGCCACCCAGACCTCCTACACGTCGTGGTTCGCGACGGGAACCCGGATGTTCCTGTATTTCACCGCCATCGTCATCGGCCTCGACACGATGGGGATCGACGTCAGTATCCTCTACACGTTCGCCGAGGCCTTCGCGTGGGGACTGGCGGCCGCTATCGCCATCGGCGTCGGGATCGCGATCGGCTGGGGCGGCCACTCCTACGTCGCGGAGAACATCGAACGCTGGATGGGATCGGCCAAGTCCGCGACGCCACAACCCAGCGGTTCGGCCGCCACCGACGGCGGGTCGGACCGCACGACCGGCGAGGGGGTTGACGACTGAGTCCGACCCGTGACCCCCCTCCCGACGGCGGAAGAGGCCGAAAACCCCTCGTCCCGAGACAGACTGTGACCGGTAGGTGAACTCACCGAATGGCCCCGTCGTCGGCGCTGCTCGCGGAGCGGCTCCTCCCGGCGCTGCTCGCGCTCGCGCTCGCTTCCGTCCACCTCCTCGCCCGGAGCGAACTGTTCCTGACCCGGCTCTCGCGGGGACGGTTCCTCTCGTTCGCGGGCGGCGTCTCGGTCGCCTACGTGTTCGTCCACGTCCTCCCGGAGATCGACGACTACCGCGAGCCGATGGGTCAGCACGCCCTGCTGGGCCTCCCGACCGAGAAGGAAGTGTACCTCGTGACGATGCTCGGGTTCGTCGTCTACTACGGGCTCGAACGACTGGCTCGCCAGTCGGCCGACGAGTCGCTGGACGACAAACCCAGCCCCGGGATCTTCCGCATCCACGTCGGCGCCTACGCGGCGTACAACGCCGTCGTCGGCTACCTCCTCTTCCACCAGGAGGCCCCGGGCGTCAGCAACCTCCTGTTGTTCTCCCTCGCGCTCGGCCTGCACTTCCTGTTGAACGACGTGTCGCTGGAGGACCAACACGAAGCGGCCTACCACCGGGTCGGCCGCTGGGCGCTCGCGGGGTCCGTCCTCGTCGGCGCCGCCGTCGGCGCGCTCACGGAACTCGACCGGGTCACGCTCGGGCTCCTCTTCGCCTTCCTCTCCGGCGGGATCGTGTTGAGCGTCGTCCGCGAGGAACTCCCCGCCGAACGGGAAGGGAAGTTCTGGGCGTTCACCGCCGGCGTCGCCGTCTATACCGCCGTGTTGCTCCTGACGTGAGACCCCTCGGCTCAGTCGCGGTCGCTCTCCCACTCGGGCGCGGTCTCACGGCGGTAGGCGTCGAGGTGGTCGCGAGCGGTCTCCAGGTGCGACGTCGGGAGGTCGCCCAGATCGTTCCCCAGCGTCGTGAGCTGGCGCTCCATCTCTTCGATCCGGTCGCCCATCGCGTCCTCCTCGACCGAGTCCTCGTCCAGCGTCTGCAGCGCCTCGCGGATCGAGGCGAGCTGTTCCTCTGCGGTGCCGTCGTCGGTGATCTCGCGAGCGGAGTCGATCGCGTCTCTGGCGTCGGCTAGCCTCCGATCCATATCCCGATCTACGGGGGCCGGAGGGAAAGAAGTCCGGGCGGCCGGAAACAGCACGCACAGCCCCTCTCGGAAGCATCCAGAGATCTCCGGTCTCGGGGCTCAGTCTATTCCTTTAGGCACCGTTCTGATGTGGGTAGGGACGAAACGTGCCTATCATGACTCACGGGGTTGACAATCCAGCGGTCACGGAGGAGCGTGCAGCGGATACCAGCGGCCGCGGCGAGCGATTCGCGGACGCGACCGACCACGGCGAACGGCTCGCGGACGCGCTCGACGATCCGCACTGCCGGTACCTGTTGAAGTACCTGCGGGACGCGGACGGCGCGGTCTCCGTCTCCGAGGTCGCGACCTACGTCGTCTCACAGCTCACCGACAGCCCGCCGGACGAGGTCTCCACCGACGTCGAGCGGCGCGTCCAGACCTGGTTCTACCACGGACAGCTCCCGATGCTCGACGACTACGGGGTGATCGACTTCGACCCCGACTCCGGGACCGTCCGCCTCGCCGACGACCCGCCCGCCTGAGCGACCCTTCGGCGCGATTGCCAGCCTCGGTCGAGGCGAGCGACCGACTGTCCGGTATTTTCGGGCTAGTTTCGTCCGTTTCCCCCGCCTCGATGCCGGCTCGCACTAAGCGACGTGTAACTATGCCTCGATAGCGTCTGGTTCGAACCGGGCCGACGAGCGACCGCCGAGCGACAGGCGGCGCGATACCCACAACCTATGGACCGACACAGTTCGAACCACAACGACCAGCGACGACAGTCGAATCACGACCAGAACCGTCACGGCCAGCAGCACGGTCAGCACCAGCACGGTCAACACCAGCAAGGTCAGCAGCAACAGGGCCAACACGGCCAGCACCAACAGCATGGCCAACAGCAGCAGGGCCACCACCAGGGAATGCGACACGGGCAGCAACAGCAGAGCGGCCGCCACGAACAGGGCATGCGACACGGGCAGCAGGACCAGCACGGCCGGCAACACAACCAGCAGCTGACAGGCGGCCAGCACAGCCAGCACGGACAGGGCAACCAGTACGGCCAGCAGTCCTACGATCAGGGGCCCTACGGCACCCAGCAGGACTACGGAAACCAGCGCGAGCGCGGCCGCCAGCACCAGAGCGGCCAGCACCAACAGAGCCAGCACGGTCAGCAGCAGAGCGGGCAGCACCAACAGGGCCACCAGCAACACGGCCAACACAGCGGTCAGCAGCACCAGCAGGGCCACCACAGCGGCCATCAGCAGGGCCAACGTAGCGGTCAGCAGCACCAGCAGAGTCACCAGCAAGACCACCAGCAGAGCCAGTTCGGCGGCCAGCAGGGCCAGCACAGCCAGCAGAGCGGCCACCAACAGCACCGTAGTCAGCAGGAACGTCACCGGCGCCAGCAGCAGGGCCAGCAGGAAGGCCAACTCCACCAGCGCGGACAAAACCAGCAGGGCGAGTTCGGGCAAGGACAGCAGGGCGTCCAGCGCGGCGGCCAGCGTCACGGCCAGCAGGGACAGTTCGGCCAGCGCGAGCGCGGCCAGCAGGGCGGGCTACAACACCAGCAGAGCCGCTACCAGCAGCGTCGCTCCGGCGACCGCCACGAGCAGGAGAGCGACCACTACAGTTCGGGGGGTCGGTGACGATGGCCGACCGAACCTCCATCACCGACGACGACCAGGGCAAGCCGATCATGGACAGCAGCGGCGAGAAGATCGGCGTCGTCTCCGAGGTCCGCGGCGGGACCGCCTACGTCAACCCCGACCCCGGGATCACCGACACCGTGTCGTCGAAGCTCGGCTGGAGCAGCGCGGACGAGGACGACTACCCGCTGCCCGCCGACGCGATATCGACGATCACCGACGACGAAATCCGGCTCTCCTGACCCGGGAGCCGGTTCGTTCCGACTGTTTCGACCGTTCTATTGCTCCCACCTCCGAACGATCCCGTTCGATAGCGCCGCTACGGCCGTTCTCGAAAACGGGACGCGAGAGCAACTCGGCGGCCGGCGGCGCCGCTCGCGAACGAGAAATCGAATCCGCCTAACAGTGATACCGTTGTTAAGCTCGGCCTGTCGAAGATATCGAGCGGCTAGGTCACCGGTCGACGCTGCCGAGGACGATGTCGAGGCTGCCGAGCGCGGCGATCAGGTCGGGGATGAGTTCGCCCTCGGCCATCTCGGGGAGCGTCGAGAGGTTGTGGAAACATGGACTGCGGATCTTGAACCGGGCGGGCGAGTCGGTCCCGTCCGAGCGGATGTAGACGCCCATCTCGCCCTTCGCGGACTCGACCGCGCGGTAGATCTCGGTGTCGGGGTCCGGGCGCAACGTGCGCGGCACGTTCGCCTGGATCGTCCGCTCGTCTTCAGGCCAGTCCTCCAGCAGGTCGATACACTGGGAGACGATGCGGGCCGACTCTTCGACCTCCTGCAGGCGGACGAGCACGCGCGCGTAGTTGTCACAGCCCTCCTGGACGGCCACGTCCCAGTCGAGTTCGGGGTAGTAGCCGTAGGGGTCGTCCCGGCGCAGGTCGTAGTCGATGCCCGACCCGCGGGCGATCGGTCCCGTCGCGCCGTAGGACTTGGCGATCTCCGGGTCGAGATAGCCCGTGTCGACGCAGCGCATCTGGAACAGCTCGTTGTTCGACAGCAGGTCGTGGTACTCGCCCATGCGGTCGGGGAGGTCGTCGATGAACGCCCGGACCTTGTCGAACCACTCCGAGCGCGGGGTCGGGATGTCGAAGGCCACGCCCCCTACCCGGAAGTAGTAGAACATCATCCGCTGGCCGGTCAGGTCTTCGAGGATGTTCTGGACGATCTCGCGGTCGCGGAAGCCGTACTGGAACGCGGCGGTGAAGTCGCCGTTGATGTCCAGCGAGAACGTCGCGGTGGCGAGGAAGTGGCCGTACATCCGGCCGAGTTCCGTCGCCATCGTCCGCAGCACCTGCGCGTAGTCCGGAATCTCGATGTCCGCCAGGTCCTCGATGGCGCGGGCAACGGCCCACTCGTTAGGCATGTTCGCCGTGTAGTCCCACCGGTCGGCGTAGGGGATGATCTTGTGGCGGTAGGTGCCCTGCTGGCACATCTGCTCCTCGCAGCGGTGCAGGTAGCCGATGTCGGGGTTGACGTCCGCGACCTGCTCGCCGTCGAGCACCGTCTCGAGGTGGAGCACGCCGTGGGTCGCCGGGTGGTGCGGGCCGACGTTGATGAACATCGTCCCCGGATCGGTCCCGCCCCCCTCGTTCATCGACTCCGGAGAGCTCGTGGCCGACTGGAGCGGCTGGTGCTCGTTGAACGGGACGATCTGCGACTCCGTCTGGTCGTAATCGAGCGAGAGCGGGTGGCCCTGCCACGTCTCGGGCAAGAGAATCCGCCGCAGGTCGGGATGGCCGTCGTACTCGATGCCGACGAGGTCGTAGGCCTCCCGTTCGTGCCAGCCGGCCGTGCTGTAGACGGGCGCCGCCGACTCGTTGCTCGGGTCGTCCTTGGTCATCGGGACGACGATGTCGACCTCCCGCGTCCGCTGGTCGTAGCTCGTGAGGTGGTAGATCGACTCGTAGCGGTCGTGGTACTCCTGGGCGGTGAGACAGCTCAGGTGGTCGAACCCGCCCTCGTCGCGCAGGTCGAACAGGACTGACTGGACGTCGCCCGGCGAGATGACGAACCCCGGCGCGTGGACGTGGTCGTCGCGGCCGAGGAGTCGGTCGCCGATGATCGCCTCGACCTCGCTCGGTTTCGCCTCCGTCTCCTCCGCTTCACTCAGTTCCGTCTCTGTACTCATGGCTGGTTCACTCCGGGAGCGGTGACTGTGGCGTTCATCGGTGTCGTGGGGACGAGTCGGCGATCGAAGTCGGTTCGCGAGGTCACTGCGAGTCGTGCTGGCCCTCGTGGACCGGGAACGCGACCTCGACCGTCGCGTGGTACTCCGTCACCTCGCCGTCCTCTACCTCGGCCGTCCAGTCCTCGACCTCGACGCCGTTGATGTCGTCGATGGTCTGGCTCGCCTGTGCGACCGCCTCGTCGGCGGCGTCGTTCCACGATTCCTCCGACGTTCCCAGCACTTTGACGATTTTGACTGCAGTCATCGATAGTCCCCGTACGACGCCTGCGCGGGTGATAGCACGGCAAGCCCTCGCAAGCGAGCACGGGCGAGCAGGGGACGAAACGACCCGAACGGGAACACCGATCCCGGCCGCTCAGGAGATCCGGCGGGTCAGCACGAACACGAGCAGGGCCATCAGGATCGACCCCAGCAGCGACTCGACGCCCGCCAGCCAGCGGGCGGCCGTGCCGACCGGCCGGATGTCGCCGTACCCCAGCGTCGAGAAGGTGATCATGCTGAAATACAGGCTCCGGAACAGGATGAAAGCGATCCAGAACGGCGGCGCGTCCTCGGGGCTCTCCAGCGACCAGGTGGTCGTGTCGCCGCCGACCGTCTCCTGAATGCCGCCGGTCAGCGGGTACAGGGCGGCACAGAGGATGATCACCACGGCCGAGGCCCCGAGAACCCGCCAGTGGCTCATCCCGTAGCCGGTCACCCACCGCGACCCCTCGGCTTTGAGCGCCGTCGCGTGGTCGCCCTCGTGCCAGGCGAGCCGCCGGCGCAGGTCCTTCTCGTCGAGGTAGTAGCTCCGGGCCTCGATCGGCAGGGCGTTGTTCTCGTGGAGGTCCCGGATCTCCCGGTAGCTCCAGATGGCCGCCTGCGCCGCCCGGACGTAGTCGGCGTCGCCGACGTCGTCGAGTTCGGTCTCGTAGACCGTCCGGTCGCCGAACGCCGTCGCGCGGCTGATGCGGACGTTCGAGAAGACCGCCTGATCGAAGCGGGCGTTCGTCAGGTCGGCCGCCCGGAGATCGCAGACGTTCAGCGACGCGTCTTCGAGGTTCGCTCCGGAGAAATCCGCTCGCCGGGCCGAGACGTGTTCGAGCGACGCCTCCCGCATATCGGCGCCGGCCAGCGACGCGTCGTGCAGGTCGACCGCCTTGAGGCTCGCGCCGATGAGCGTACACTCCTCGAACCAGTCGACGCCGTTCAGGCTCACCCGGTTGAGGATCGCGCCGTCGAGGCGCTCGGGTGCGTCCGGCTCGTCGTCGGCCAGCGCCTCGCGCGGCTTGACGTTCAGGTCGGCGTGCCAGAGACACCGGTCCTCGTCCTCCCAGGTCTCCCGCCAGCACGACACCGCCCCCACGTTTGGCAGCGTGCTCACGTCGTACGTGAACCCGCACCGACCGTCCGGGACCGCCTCCGAATCGGCCAAAGAGGGCGTTTTATCGGACATCGTTCCCGTGCCGTATCGCGGTCGCTCTCACAGCCGGAGTTCGCGGTGTCGCCGTCGCGAACACGTCAGTCCGCCTCCTCCGGGATGGTGAAATCTTCCTTGTGTTTGCTGCGCCACTCGTCGACGGTGTTCATCACCGGCGCGGCCGTGATCCCGTGGATCGCCAGCGACGCGACGACGACGAACCCCAGCAGCGCCCACAGCTGGTCGGTCGCGACCACCAGTTCGAACTCCTGGAACGACGCCGCGTTCAGCGCGTGAGCGAGGTAGTAGAACGACCCGATCCCGCGGACGCCGTAGGAGGCGATTATCGCCCGCTCCTGCCACAGATCCGGGGCGCCGGCCATCCCGATCAACCCCGCGACCGGGCGGACGAGGAGGATAAACGCCAGCCCCACCGCCGCGTCCAGTATCGTCAGCGAGTCCAGCAGCCCGCCCGCGAGCGTCCCGCCGAACAGCACCAGCACCGCCGCCATCAGGAGTCGCTCGACGAGCACCGCGAAGTCGTGGAGCTTCTGGTAGTAGGCGTGCTCCCACTCGTAGTGACGCAGGACGAGCGCCGCGACGAACACCGCGATGAACCCGTAGCCGTGGACGAGTTCGGTCGCGGCGTAGGCCAAAAGCGTCGCCGCCAGCGCCTCGGCGCCCTCCATGACCCGGGCGAGGTCGGTGCTCGACGGCCGGCCGAAGATGAACCGGGCGATGAGGTAGCCGACGACGACGCCGCCGATCACCCCGACGACGATCTTGTAGAGGACGTGATAGAGAAACCAGTCGCCGAGCCACGCCATCGACGACAGCGACGTCGGGTCGACCGTCGCGAGGTTGACGCCGGCGATCACGATGGCGAGGTTGGTAAAGGGGAACGCGAGCCCGTCGTTGAGTCCAGCCTCGGAGGTGAGCGCGAACCGGATCGCCCCCTCCTGTTCGGTGGGGTCGACCTCCTCGTTGGTCTCGGCGGTCGGCGGCGTCGCCTCGACCGTCGAGGCCAACACCGGGTCCGTCGGCGCCACGACCGCACCCAGCAACACCGCCGTCGCGAGGTTGAGATCAAGCACCCACCACCCGAGGAACGTCGCCGCCGCGATCGTCAGCGGCATCGTGATGCCGAGCAGGCGCCACGTCGAGGACCACGCCCGCCAGTCGAACGGCCGGTCGAGTTTCAGCCCCGCCCCCATCAGCGCGATGATCACCACCAGTTCGGTGAGTCGCTCGGTGGCGTCGGGATACTGGACCGGGTCGGGCGCCGGCACGCCGACGGGAGCGGAGAAGATCGCAAAGCCCGCGATGACGTAGATGAGCGGAAACGACATCGGCTTGTCGGCGAAAAACCGCGGTAACACGACTGCCCCGAGGATCGCGAGGCTCACGACTACGAGCGCCCATTCGTACACTGCCATACCCGTTGTTGGGCGCCCCGACGAAAGGAACTTTTGCCGGCTCGCTGGTGAGACGCCCGCGGATCCACGGCGTTCGGGTGCCGGTCAGGTCCTACTCGTCGCCGACGACCCCCTCTTCGTCTCGCGCGGCGGTCGCGCCGTCGCGATCGGACCCCTCGCTGCCGTGTGCGCGGGCGCCGGACTTCTCGACCGGGGTCTCGATCTCCGCCTCCGCGTCCCACTGGCCCCACTGTTCGGGGTCGATGTCGACCTCGACGTCGACGACGTGGTGGTCCTCGCGGGGTCGCAGGATGAACGGCCCCGCCGAGAGGGTCCGGAGCGTGACGGCCGCCAGCCGGATCACGTGCGCCGTGAGGACGACGTACGGCGCCAGCGAGACGGTGTACGCGAACAGCACGAACACCGACAGCGACGAGAGCGGCCCGACCGGAACGTTCGGGATGATGCTCGAATCCAGCGCGAGGATGAGATACGAGATGAAGACGATCACCGGCAAGGAGACGTACAGCAGCGTCGCCGACAGCCGCGCCATCTCCCGCTTGTAGTACAGCGACTGGAAGTGCTCCCGGCCCGTGCCGAAGAACTTGAGCGTGTCAATCAGGTCCGACAGCGCCGACGCCTGTTCCTCAGTCAGCGAGTCGCTGTACTGCTGTTGCAGCCGTCGCGCGGTGTTGAGCTGCCAGGAGTAGTCGTAGTGAAGTCCCGCCGAGAGCACGCGGAAGGTGCCGAACTGCGCGCCGTCGAGCGTCTCCGCCGCCTCCCGCGTGTCCGTGAACACGTCCTCGGCGAACTCCCGGACCTCCTCCTCGAACGCCTCGTTTCTATCCCCACCGGCCACCCGCCGCAGTTCCGTGGTCTCCTGGTGGATCGTGTAGAGGATCGCCTGCAGGAAGTCCGCGGGCCGTCCCGGGCTGACGTCGGCGTCGATCAGTTCCTCGGCGCGGCGGCGGAACTCCAGCGAGGCGTCGATGCGCTCCTCCTCAGTCATGATGTCCGTGATCTCCGCCGAGAGGACGATGGAGCTGATCGAGGTGACGATGGAGACGACGAGGATCGCCCCGCGCAACAGCGCCTCGAACAGCGTCTGGAGCGTCGTCGTCTCCGAGAGCAACCGTTCCATGTCGAACGGCCGCGCGAGCGCCAGCGCCACGAACGTCGAGAAGACGGCCGCCAGCAGCGCGAGCGCCACCACCGACCGGTTCCCGGTGAACAACAGCCACTGGGCGAGACCGGTCCGTCGAAACCGGCCCATGACCGCCGTCGCTGCGTCGAACGGCGCGGACGTCAGCCGCTCCCGACGGTTCTCTCCCTCGGCCATCGTTCAGACGCCGGGACGGCGACCGCTCGGCTGTCCGGCGCTCAGACGACGAGCGACAGGCCGGCGAGTCGCGAGCGCCACTGCCGGGGATCGACCCCGCTCGACCGCACTGACCGCTGACTTGGACATGCCGGTACAAGGGCCGCGACGCATTTATTCTCGGGGCCGTCGCGCACGGACTCGGGGCGCGACGGTTCGACCGTCAGGACTGTCCCGTCTTCAGGTCGACGTCCTCGAAGGTGACGGTCACCGGCTCGCCGTAGCGGTCGCCGTTCTCCTCGTCGTGGCGGTGGAACGTCGGCGGCCCGACGCGGACCTCCAGCGTGTAGGTGCCGTCCCCGGGCAGCCGCACGTTCGCCCCGTAGTGGTACAGCCCGGGGTGCCACAGCAGCGGCAGCGTCGCCGCCTCGACCTCCTCGCCGTCCTCGTCGGCGATGCGGACGCTCACCTCCGCGCCCGGGACGAACCGTCCGTCGTCGACGTCCGCGACGGCGACCTCGACGTGGCAGTTCTCGTCGTCGGGCTCGCGCCACTCGAACCCGCCGCCGTCGGTGAGTTCGTAGAGGCCCTCGGCTTCCTCCTGGGCGAACCCGACGACGTAGTCCTCGGCCTCGGTCATGTCGCCGGTGTGAGCGACTTCCTCGGTCATGTAGCGCAGCGACCGCTGGTAGGCCTCCCCCTCCGCGCGGGCCAGTTCCAGTTGGCGGTCGTCGACCTCCTCGCTCGTCGTCTTGCCGTGCTGGCTCATGCCGCCTCCTTCGCCCGGGTCGGCAGTAACCACTCGGCCGGCAAGCGAAGGGACGCCTGCTGTCCGGTCTCTCTGTCCAGTCCGGCCCTTCGATCGAGCGCTCGACCCCGCACGTTCCGGGCGAACTTTCAACCGCTCTCCGGGCGAGGATCTCACCCCTTCGGAGGCCCGAGTACATGACACCCTCAGACGACGCGACTCGCGGAGCCGGGGACGACGAACTCGCCGGCCGCCACGGATCGATCTGGATGGACACGTCCGAGCGGACCGACTACGACCCCCTCGACGGCGACCGACACGTCGACGTCGCCGTCGTCGGCGGCGGGATCGCCGGCGTCACGACCGCCTACGAACTCACCGAGGCCGGTCGCTCGGTCGCCGTCCTCGAACGCGACCGGATCCTCGACGCTACGACCGGGCGTACCACCGCCAAGGTGACCTCGCTCCACGGACTCGTCTACGACCACCTGATCGACCACTTCGGCGTCGAACGCGCCCAGCAGTACGCGGACGCCAACGAGGCCGCCATCGAGCACGTCGCCGACACCGTCGACGACCTCGGCATCGACTGCGAGTTCGGCCGCGCGCCGGCCTACACTTACGTCGATCCCGGCGGGAGCCGAGGGGACGTGCGCGCGGAAGTCGACGCCGCCCGCCGCCTCGGCCTCCCCGTCTCCTTCGTCGAGGAGACCGACCTCCCCTACGACATCGGCGGTGCCGTCCGCTTCGACGACCAGGCGTACTTCCACCCGCGCAAGTACCTGCTCGCGCTCGCCGCGGAGGTCGCCGACGCCGACGGCCCGGGCGGCGTCTTCGAGGAGACGACCGTCCACGAGATCGACGACGGCGACCCCTGCCGCGTCGACACCGACCGCGGCGAGGTCGTCGCCGACGACGTCGTCGTCGCCTCGCACTTCCCGATTTCCGACGACGCGCTGTACTTCTCGCGGCTCAGCCCCAAGCGGTCGTACGTCGTCGCCGCACGACTCGACGACGACGTCCCCGAGGGGCTGTACTACGACCCGGAGGAGCCGTACTTCTCCGTGCGCCCCCACGCCGGCGAAGACTCGCTCGTGCTGATCGGCGGCCAGAACCACCGTACCGGCCACGCCGACCGCACGACCGACCGCTACCGGAAGCTCGAACGGCAGGCCCGCGAGCGCTTCGACGTCGCGTCAATCGAGTACCGCTGGGCCACACAGGACTACACGTCGATCGACAAGGTCCCGTTCGTGGGGAAAGCCGCGCCGCAGACCCGCGACATCTACGTCGCGACGGGTTTCGGCGGCTGGGGGATGACCAACGGCACCGTCGCGGGTCTGCTGCTCGCGGACCTGATCTGCGGCCGCGAGAACCCGTGGACGGACGTCTACGACCCGACGCGCTTCGAGTTCGGCGCCTCGAAGTCGGATCTGCTCTCGCACAACAAACACGCGATGAAACACCTGTTCGAGGGGTACGTGGAGTCTCATCCGGATCTGGACCTGTCGGGGCTGGCGCCCGGGGAAGCCATCGTCGCCGACGAGCGCGACGACCCCGTCGCGGCCTATCGCGACGAGACCGGGGAGGTCCACGCCGTCTCCGCCGTCTGCCCGCACATGGGCTGTCTCGTCACCTGGAACGACGGCGAGGAGTCGTGGGACTGCCCCTGCCACGGCTCGCGGTTCGACGTCGATGGGACCGTCCTCGACACCCCCGCGGTCGACGATCTCGACCAGATCGACGTGGAGTACCCCACGGACCAGTGACCGCGAGTCCGTGACTACGGAGCAGTGACTCTCCGACCGTCACACCGCCGAAAAATACCGCGGGATCCGTTCTCGACCGGTGCTCCGGTCAGGTCCGTGCCGCTGGCGTCGCGACGTCGGTATCACGCGCCTCGTAAGCGCTGTAGGCGCCGAGGAGGAACGTAAGCAGCCCGACAGCGATGTCGTTCCAGAACTCGATGTCCGCCTCGACCGCGGCCGTCCCCTCTGTCGAGCCGAGGATGAACGGCGTCGCGATCAGCCAGAGCCCGAGCAGTGCGACGAACGCACCGACGCCGACGCTGCCGAGCTGGTCGTTCGCGCGGCGGTAGTAGTTGTAGCCACCGAGCACGAGGAGTGCGGCGCCGACGATGATGTCGCTCCAGAAGTTCCCCGCGATCGGATCGAGGATGAACGACTGCGCGAGCATCCACAGCCCGAGCAGCGCGACGAGCAGCGAGATCCACTTCCCGCTCTCGGTCGGATTCGTGTCTACCTCGCGTTCGTCGTAATCGTCCTCGCGGTACTCGTCCTGGTCGTATGCGTCGCTCTCGCTCATGGGTATCGCCACCTATCAGTTGGGGCTGGACACGTTTATATTGCCGACTCCGTCCACCGGGTTGACACCGGGAAAGGCTCCCCTAGACGCTGAACTGCCGAAAACAGTACATCCGTTCGCTCGGCGGCCCCCTCCTTGGGCTCCGCGGCGAGTTCCGCCGGCCGGGCTGCACCGTCCGAGAACGGTAGGGTCGCGCTGGCCCCGATCGGAAGAGCATGTTATCCCGAACAGATGGATCCCGCCCGGCCCGCCCCCGGACACTGCGTACCGAGTACTTAGGGGCCGAGGACGCGATATCGAGGTCGTGAGTCGAGCACTCGCAGACCGACGAGAACGTGACGCCTCCGACAGCGCCGACCCGCCTCCCGGGAACCGCGCGCTCGCGGGCCGAGTCCGCCGAGGGCTCGAAGGCGGCCTCCTCGCGACGCTCGTGATGACGGTCTACCGGCTCCCGGTTACCCGCTCGCTCCCACCGACGGCCGACTTCTGGGCGCAGTTCGTCGGCGACGGCGCGCCCGAGGACTACCCCGTCCCCGCGCTCGTCCTCCACTTCATCTACGGTGGGACTGCGGGCGCGGCCTTCGCCGCGTCGCTCCGCGGCCGTGAGTCCGTCGACGCGGACGACCCGAGATACGACCGCCAGCGCGGTCCGCCGACGTATTCGGGGGAAGTTCCGACGACCGTCGCCGGACTGCTGTACGGGCTCGCCCTCTCGGCGTTCGGCGAACGGTTTGTCCTCGGGGGGCTCCTCGACGTCGACCCCGACGACCGCGTCGCGTTCCACGTCGGGCACGCCCTCTACGGGATTACCCTCGGCGCGTGGGTCGGAACCAGAACGACCGACCGGGAGTGAGCTACACATTTCGACACCGAATGCCGTCGGGGATGTGATATCCTGAGCGTTGGAAAAGGGGCGCGTGACCGTCGTGAAGAGTCGGGTTCGGGGGCTCGGAGCCGCGGTCGAGACGGTCCGCGAGTTCCCCTCGTCTGTCGTCGCGTATCCAGACCAGCGCTGCGTTACCAGGTCTGCTGCGTACCGCCCATGCGTCCCATCTGCTGCCCCTGCGTCAGCTGCTGAGTCGCCGAGACGGCCTGCGGGAGGACGCTCGCACACTCCTGGCAGTGCGAGGACTGGTGGTGACCGCACTCCTGTGCGCACTCCTGGGCGGCCTGCTGGAACGCCTGGACGAGCTGTGTCGTGTACCGCGACGAGCGCGGCGCGATCGCGAGGACGGCCTCGCCGAGTTCGACGACGTCCTCGCACAGTCGGATGCACTCGATCATGTTCGGATCTGCGGACTGGATACACTGGTCGGCACACCACCCGCACACCTGGATCGCCTGCGCTACCTCGTGGAGCGCCGTCCGTGTCTGCTGTGGGAGCGTGCCGCCGGACTGCATCATCGACTGCTGGTTTGTCGGCTGTTGGGTCATCTGGTTCGTCGGTCCGAGTTGCTGTGACATGAGAGACACCGGGCGTGAACCCGCCCGCAACTTCCCCGACGGTTCACATATAAACGGTCGATAGTTGTCCCATCTATACGGCTGTTACTCCGGTCTCGACGGCGTTCGAGGGCGGAAACGTAGTCTTACCCGTTCGACTCGTCCCGCGTTACCGGCAAAACCGAACTGTCCCGAGTGAGCGACTGCGGAAAGGGGACTGAACCGGAGAACTGCGAGAGGAAGATGGAGAGTCACGAGGGCGATTGAGTGGTTTCTGAAGGGTCACGACCTATGGGAGAAGAGAGAATGGAGAAATGGTCACCGAGACACACACACCACGTTTCCGGTGAAACGGGGGAAGAGGGCGGGGGTGGGGGGAAGAGCAGGGTGGAATCTGGGCGGGGAAAAGATAGAATAATTAGATGAACTGGATCGCGCCCACACTTAGTTTGAATAATTCGCCGACCGAGAAAAGGAAATAAACCATTTCCTGTGCCTGTACTCACTCACTCACTTCTACTAAAGAAAGATTTAATTAATATAATATAGAGAGATCTGATCTAGACTAGTAGACTAGAAACAGACGCTGAATAACAACTCTAGGAGGGATACGGGGAGAAACATGATCTCCACAGCTCAACAGACAACGATCGATTCTATCTATCCTTACTACTCCATAACTACTAGAACCTCTTTTTAATAGGTTTATATACTTCTTTAAGTGGGCGGTGATATCCTGCAAGATATCACCACACCGCATCTCGATTTCTCACCTGGCTGTGATCCTCACATCCGCTTGTCCCGTTCTCGTCAACGTCCTATCGTGAAACCGCAGAATTCACCGGAAATCCGGTGTGTGTTTCTCACACTCACTCTCGTAAGAGACCACTGTCTGTCAGCTCTTGTTTACAGACTCCTGTCTATAGAATCTTGTCTGCGGACTTCTGCCTGCAGGTTTCTCTCACTCCTTTTCTTCGCTATCGATCTTCCACCCTTTCATTCCGATCAGCCGGTAAGTATTGTCTCTACCCGAAACACATTTCATCCAGGTCTGGAACCTACCCGGTCAACCCCCGTTTCATGTGGACCCCCTCACCCCCCGGTTTCCCCGTTTCACCGGAAACGTGGTGTGTGTGTCTCGCCCCGATCTGACACCCTCCATCCGAGAATCCCCGGCGCTAGGAAAGAATAAAGTGATTTCACCGGAAACGTGGTGTCACCATCGCATGCCGGACTCCGACGATCTCTTCATCCGGGAAGACCCGATCTTCGTCCAGAAGGAGCTGCTGGAGATCAACCACCTCCCCGACGAAGGGCGGATCGTCGGTCGCGACGAGGAGATTCAGGAACTCGCGAACGCGGTGAACCCGGCCATCTTCGGCCAGAGCCCGAGTAACGTCCTCATCTACGGGAAGACGGGCACCGGGAAGTCGCTGTGTGCGAAACACGTCTCCCGGCGGCTCGTCTCGACCGCGAACGACGAGGACGTCGCCGCAACCTTCGCGTACGTCGACTGCGCGCAGGACTCGACGGAGACCCAGGCCGTCCAGACTATCGCGGCGTCGCTGAACGACCCCGACCGGACGGACATCAAGATCCCCGACAAGGGCATCGCGACGTCGACGTACTACAAGCGACTGTGGCGGATCCTCGACGACTGCTACGACGTCGTCCTCGTCATCCTCGACGAGATCGACAAACTCGAAGACGACGACATCCTGATGCAGCTCTCGCGAGCGGGCGAAGCGGGGAAGATCGACTCCTGCAAGATCGGCGTCATCGGCATCAGCAACAAGATCAAGTACAAAGAAGAGCAGCTCAACGAGCGGGTCAAATCGAGCCTCTGCGAGCGGGAGTTCGTCTTCCCGCCGTACGACGGGACCCAGCTCAACCACATCATGGAGGCGCGGAAAGACGCCTTCCGCGAAGGCGTCCTCGAGGACGGCGTCATCCCCAAGGCGTCGGCGCTGGCGGCCCGGGAACACGGTGACGCCCGGCAGGCGATCGACATCCTCCGCTACGCGGGCGAGATCGCCCAGTCCCGCGGCGCCGACCGCGTCACCGAGGAGTTCGTCGTCGACGCTCGCGAACGAGCCGAGACCGACCGCTTCCGGGAACTCATCCGCGGCTCGACGCCCCACTCTAGGTACGTCCTCCAGGCACTGACCGTGCTCTCGCTGAACCAGACCAACCAGGACGGGTTCCGGACGACGGAGATATACGACGTCTACAAGGAGATCTGCCGGCAGGAGAGTTCGGACATGCTCTCGCTGCGGCGCGTCCGCGACCTGCTCAAGGAACACGCCTTCCTCGACATCATCGAGCAGTCGCGACACAGCGGCGGGAGCGCCGAGGGGAGCTACACCAACCACAAACTTCTCGAAGACCCCGCGGTCGTCCGCGACGTCCTCGCCGACACGATCTGACCTCCTCGCCCGTTCTGTCGCTTTCGGGCACGGTGTGAGCGATTCACCGGAAACCCGGTGTCTCACACCGTCTCGTTCCAGTCCTGTCGGGATAGCGATTTCACTGGAAACCCGGTGTGCGATCCTCGAAAATTTCGACACCGCTCCGGTCTCGCGGCCCGATTCACCGGAAATCCGGTGTCTCACCGTCCGAGCGTCTGACGACGCGCCGCTACACCCGGGTTCTTCCGGCTCAGTTCGCACTGTGGAGTGTGGACGTGCTCATCAGGTGTGGCGACGGCGCCGAAAGGGAGAACGGGAAAAATCAGTCGCGGGCGAGATAGGCTGACGCCTGTGCGGCGGTGGGGTGGGGCTCGTCGTCCCGGGGTTCCGACTGCGCCCGGAACGCGGCGATGTCGGAAACGGCGCAGCCCTTCACGCAGGAGATGCGCTCGGGGCACCGGCCGAGGTGGGATTGCATCCCGTTGTATCGCCTGGTCGACTCCACGGTGTGTCTCTCCGAGCGCTGGTGGAACAGCACGGTAGTCGTGCCCGAAGCGAGGGTCGAATCGGTTTCCTCGTCGTCGCCGTCCGACTCGTCCTCGTCGCCGAGCTGCTGGGATCTGTACGCCTCCGCGCTGAGCTGTTCGAGGTCGTCCCTCGACCGGCCGCTGTCCTCCTCGCCGTTGATGCCGACGTCCGATAGCGCCTGCTCTGGTCGCTCGTCCGGTCGCTCGGTGCGCTGGTTCTGACCGTCCATCTGACGGTGGATCCACGGACCGTTTCGGTCCGTTCCGTTCGGAACGTCGGGGTCGTCGTCGCCGGGACTGCCGCGGTGACGACCGTGCGTAGGTTCGTGTAGACTCATGGTGAGATTCGCTGGACCGCGTCGTCCGATTGCAGCCGTACGTACCCTCCAGACCCGCATAAACCCATGATACCGTTCGATCTGTCCCGTTTCACGAAAGTCGGCGTTACCCGTGCCCCCTGGTCACATGGGCCGGTTACTTCGGTTCGCCGACGTGATTCCGGCCAGAGGGACCCTCTGGCGCGGAGTAATCTCGGCTGAACGACCCGTTGCCCTCCCGTAATCTATTGCTTACTGTCGGGATTACAGGGGTACGAGTGTAAGCGAATCTCCCGACCGTCCCGGTTCGGCGATCCGGTTCGATCGTCCGTTCGACCCGCCGGTCCGCCGGGAATTCCACAGATTTCATGCCGATTCGAGCGGTGGGTCGCGCATGGAGTACGTCTGGGCCGCAGTCGCCGCCGGCGTCGCGGTGGTCGTCCTCGTCGTCGCGCTGATCCGGCGGCGGCGCTCGTCGGATCGCCGCGCGTCCAAGCGCGCACACGAGGCGGCACAGGAGCGCGACCCGCCGGTCGAGATCGGCGAGACCTACGAGTTCGGGGTCGTCGAGTTCACGGACCACCACTCGGGCGATCGGGTCGCCGTGGGCAAGGTCGAGGGGTTCGTCCTGTTCACCGAGGACGTACCCGACTCGCTCGCGGAGGGCGACGCGATCCGGGCGCGGGTCCTCTCGTTCAACCGGGGACGCACCTCGGCGGACGCGGCGTTCGTCGAGCGGGCGTAGATCGCTGTCTGGATCCGGTCGACGCCGACCGTTAGCGCGATTCGCCGTCCGCTCGAACGCGCGGGTCGAGCGACCCGTAGAGGACGTCCTGCAGGAAGTTCCCGGCGATGCCGAAGACGACGATGACCATCGTCGTCCAGATGACGAGCGCGGTGTCGCTCTGGCGGATGGCACGGAGGCTCGCGTCGGCCAGTCCCCGGATGCCCACGACCCCCTCGATGATGTAGATGTTCAACACGAGGACGGCGAGCAGCTCGGTCATCGATAGCGAGACGATCGGGATCGCGGCGTTGCGGAGGACGTGGCGGGCGAGTCGGAGCCGGTTGGCGCCTTTCGCCCGGAGCATCTTCACGAACGCCCGACCGGTCTGTTCGAGCGCGGAGGCGCGGGCGAATCGCACCTGTCCGGCGAGGAGGCTCACGGCGACGGCGAGGGTCGCGAGCGCCTGCGGACCCAGCGCGGGGACGACCCCGCTCGTCTCCGCGAAGTGCGTGAAGTAGATGACGAACATGAAGACGGGGAGGCCGAACAGCGCGTAGGCCGCGACCCGGACCGACCAGTCGAAGCCGCTGTCCTTCGCGAGCGCGGCGAACAGGCCGAGCGCCACGCCCAGCAGAACGGCGAGTGCGACCCCCGGGATCACGTAGCCGAGCGTCGCCTGGACGCGGCCGTCGAGGACGGCGACCACCGGCTGGCGGTAGGCGAAGGAGTAGCCCCAGTCCAGGGTCGTCACGTCGACGAGCCACTCGGCGTAGCGCTCGTAGACCGGGACGTCGAGGTCGCGCGCCTGGAGGTACCCCTGCCGGATCTCCTCCAGTCGCTCCTCGGACGCACCGCCCCACTCCGCGAGAGCGACTCGCCGCTTCATCGGGAGCAGGACGACGCTGTTGATGACGAAGAACGTCAGCGTCACGACGGCGTACACGGACAGGACGGCGAAGGCCGCGCGCCTGAGGAGAAACCGAACGTAACTCATCTGTCGGGACCACCCCGGGCGCTCGCCGGGACCGGGGCAGCGGGGGGTCGCTGGGGGACCATCGGTCGTCCCTGTGGTATGTCATAGCACATAATAAAACTTCATTTGGGCGGCCGTGCCAATGCGGGCCATGCCCTCCACCGATTCCGACGCTCCAGAGTTCACCCGAATCGACTGGGACGCCGAGACCGGGGGCCGACGACGCCCGGCGGCCCGGACGGTCGGGTTCGGCCTCGCGCTCGCGGCCGTCGGCGCGCTCCTCGCGTACGACGTCGTCGTCGAGCCCGCGAAGACGGTTCCGCCGCTCGAGTGGGACGTCCGCCAGACGGGCTGGATCGTCCTCGTCTCGCTGGTCGTTCTGGCGCGGTACGTCCTCGTGCCGCTGGTCGCGGACCGCGAGCGGACGGCGCGACACGTCCGCGCGTTCCTGGCCCGACCTGCTGGCGTCTTGGCGTTCGTCTACCTCGCCGCGTTCGCGCTGCTGGGATTGCTCGGGCCGGAACTGTTCGAGTTCTCCTACGCGAAGCTCGACCATCAACTCCAGCCCCCGGTCTTCGCGAGCGTGAACATGAGCGCCACCGACGGGTACTCCTGTCTCGGTCCCGTCGTCGACGGCTTCTGTCAGGGGACGTGGCAGTACCCGCTCGGGACCAACTACATCGGTGAGACCGTGTTGAAGGACCTGATCGCCGGGATCCACGTCGCGTTCAAGCTCGGCATCGCGGCGGGCGTCATCATGGCCACCGTCGCGACCGTCGTCGGGACGACCGCGGGCTACTACGGCGGCCGGGTCGACGATCTGGTGATGCGGTACGTCGACGTCCAGCAGACGATCCCGGCCATCGTCGTCTACCTCGTCGTCGCGACGCTGTACCTCGGGAACGTCGAGAACATCGCGGACGGCGGCCTGTTCGCGTTCGCGCTCGTGTTCGGTCTGCTCGACTGGGGCGGCATCGCCCGACTCGTCCGCAGCGAGGCGATGCAACGGCGGACCGCCGGCTACGTCCGCGCCGCCAGGGCCGCCGGCGCCAGCGACCTGCGGGTGATCCGCCGCCACGTCGTCCCCAACTCGACGGCGACGATCGTCACCGCGCTCACCCGCCGCATCCCGCTGCTCATCCTCGCGCACGTCGGTCTGGTGTATCTCGAACTCAACAGCACGCGCCCGATTTCGCTGGGCGGCGTCATCCGCTCGGGCCTCCGCAATCGCTACATGCCCTGGCACGTCAAGTGGTGGACGACGCTCCCGGCGGTGCTCGTCCTCGTCGGTCTCGTCGTCGCGTTCAACGTCTTCGGCGACACCGTCCGCGACGTGCTCGATCCCCGCGAGGAGGTGCGGTAGATGGCTGATCCGCTGCTCTCCGTCCGGGATCTGCGCGTCCGATTCGACGGCGACGACGGGACCGTCCGCGCCGTCGACGGCGTCGACTTCGACGTGGCCCCCGGCGAGACGGTCTGTCTCGTCGGTGAGTCGGGCTCCGGGAAGACCGTCGCCTGTGAGTCGATCACCCGCCTGCTCCCGACGGGACTGGCCGATATATCCGGCGAAGTCCGCTTCGACGGCACGGACCTAACTGACCTCTCCGAGTCGGCGCTCGAATCGTACCGCGGCGGGCGGATCGGCCACGTCTTCCAGAACCCGCAGGACGCGCTCGACCCCGTCTACACCGTCGGCGCACAGGTGGTGGAGGCGATCCGGATCCACCGCGAGGTCTCGAAGTCGGAAGCCCGCGCGGAGGCGATCGACCTGCTCGACCGCGTCGGCATCGGCGACGCAGCGGCCCGCTTCGACGACTACCCCCACCAGTTCTCCGGCGGGATGAAACAGCGCGCGGTCGTCGCGATGGCGCTGGCCTGCGACCCCGATCTCCTGATCGCCGACGAGCCGACGACGGCGCTGGACGTGACCATCCAGCGCCAGGTCCTCGACCTCCTCGCGGACCTGCAGGCCGAGCGGGGGATGGCGCTGCTGTTCGTCACCCACGACCTCGGCGTCGTCGCCGAGATCGCCGACCGCGTCGTCGTGATGTACGCCGGGAACGTGATGGAGACCGGCGACGTCTACGACGTCTTCGAGGCGCCCGCCCACCCCTACACGCGGGCGCTGCTGGCCTGCCTCCCCGGCCGCGGCGAGCGATTCGAGACCATCGGAGGGTCGATCCCCGACCCGACCGACCCGCCCGCAGGCTGCCGGTTCCATCCCCGCTGTTCCCACGCCGTCCCCGAGTGCGAGGAGGGCGACCAGCCCGCGTTCCGGTCGGTCGAGTCGAACGACGCCGAGCCGGACAGCAGCGGATCTGCTACCCCTGCCGACCATCAGGCCTCGTGCGTGCTCTACGACGACGGGCATGCGCTCCCGCCGGAACTGGAGGTGGCCGATGACTGACGAGCCGCTGCTCGCCGTCCGGGACCTGGAGAAGCACTACCCGGTCCGCTCGGGCCTACTGCGGCGAGTCACCGGCCACGTGAAAGCCGTCGACGGCGTGAGCTTCGACGTCCGCGCCGGCGAGGCGTTCGGCCTCGTCGGCGAGTCCGGCTGCGGCAAGTCGACGACCGCGGGGACGCTGCTTGGCCTCGAAGCGCCGACCGGCGGGGAGGTCCGATTCGACGGGCGAGACGTCTCGTCGCTCGGCGGCGACGAACGCGACCGCTTCCGCCGGCGGGCACAGATCGTCTTCCAGGACCCCAACTCGGCGTTCGACCCGCGGCTGACCGTCGTCGAGTCGGTCGCCGAACCGCTCGCGATCCACGGGATCAACGACCCCGAGCGCCGCCGGGAAGTCGCCGTCGACGCGCTCGAACGGGTCGGACTCTCGACGGCGGACGCGGATCGGTACCCCCGCGCGTTCTCCGGCGGGCAGAAACAGCGGATCGCTCTCGCCCGCGCGCTCGTCCTCAACCCGGACCTCCTCGTCGTCGATGAGCCCGTCAGTGCACTCGACGTGAGCGTCCAGGCGGAGATCCTCTCGCTGCTGGAGGACCTCCGGACGGACCTGGACCTGGCGATGGTGCTCATCAGTCACGACCTGAGCGTGGTCAGGGAGGTGTGCGACCGCGTCGGCGTGATGTACCTCGGCGAGATAGTCGAACGCGGCCCCGTCGACGGCATTTTCGGGGACCCGCAGCACCCCTACACCGAAGCGCTGCTCTCGTCGATCCCCGAGCCGGACCCCCGCGCTCGCGACGACGCCGTCGAGCTGACCGGCGACGTGCCCGACCCCGCGAACCCGCCCGCGGGCTGTTCGTTCCACCCGCGCTGTCCGAGCGTCATCCCGCCCGACGGGTTCGAGTTCGAAGCCGGGCGCTTCCGCGCGGTTCACGACCTCCGGCTGGCCGCCGCGGACGGTACCGTCGACCCGGCCGAGTTCGACGACCCCGCGGCGGTCCGCGCCGAGTTCGGACTGGCCGACGAACTCGCGGACCCCGACGCCGAGCGCGTCCTCGACGAGGCGGCCCAGTCGCTGGCGGCCGGGAACGCCGAGGCGGCGGCGGAGCGGCTCGAAGAGGCCTTCGAGAGCGTCTGCGAACGGGAGGGTCCCGCGCTCGAACCGACGGCGGCTGGCCACCCGGCGGCGTGTCTCCGCCGGGGGGATCCGGCTGCGGACGAGGAAGCGGAGGAGGCGAAAAATTCCCGCTGAGAGCGCCCGGCCCCGGCGTCGCTACGGTTCGATCCGATCGAGCGCCGCGGTCAGCGCCCGCTCGACGATCCGTTCTTTCACTTCCCGTCTGGACCCGTCGAACTGGCCGCGTTCGACGACCGCGAAGGGATCGCTTCCGGATTCGTCGCCGCTCCCGGCGTAGGCGATCCCGACGTAGACGGTCCCGACGGGCGTCTCGTCGTCGCCGCCGGTCGGCCCGGCGTACCCGGTCGTGGAGACGCCCCAGTCGGCGCCGGTCTCGTCGCGGACGTGCCGGGCCATCGCACTCGCGACGGGTTCGCTCACGGCGCCGTGGCGCTCCAGCGACTCCCGGGAGACCGCGAGCAACTGCCGCTTCGTCCGGTTCGTGTAGGCGATGACCCCGCCGACGAAGTACTCGCTCGACCCGGCGACGCCGGTGACCGTCGACCCGAGCAGGCCGCCGGTACAGGACTCCGCGACGGCCAGCGTCTCGCCGCGCTCGCAGAGCGCGTCGCCGATGCGGTCCGCGACCCGCCGTTCGTCTGCCATACCCTCGCTACGTGACCGCGCCGTAAAACGGTCGGCGACTGGTGACGCCGGGGAGCGATACGCGCGGGAACGACGCGGATCGCCGCCTCTCCGTCTAGGTCCGGTTCAGACGGGTGTGTTCAACACTCCTGCTGTATACAGTAAATCACAACGAATACTCGCTCGTCGTCCGCTCTCGTTCGATTTTCGAGTTTCCGCTCTCAGTTCGATATCGGGACGACGAGATCCGCAGGGACGCGGTCAGCCACAACGATAATGGGCGAGTGACGGGACTACCCGGTAGTCGATGTCTTTCACGCGATACGATCTGCGGTTTCTGGCCGATCGGGGCTACTTCGAGCGAGCGGAGCCCGATACTGTCTCGCTCGACGGCGAGTCCGAGCGGTTCCGCTTCGACCCCGATGCCAGCCTCGCGTACTTCGAGGGAGTCGACCCCGGTCGCCAGCAGGATCTGGTCGACGAACTTCGCTTTCTCGGCCGCAACTTCGACTACTACTGGTTCTGGAACCCCGACGACGAGCGCGTCGCCGTCTACAACCGCTACGGCGAGCACAAGTGGTTCGTCTACGACCAGTCCGTCGAGCACGCGCCCGACGTCCGCGACAGCAAGCGGGGCAAACTGGCCGCTATCGGCGACGGACTCGAGGGCCTGTTCGACATCCGCGACGTCGTCGACCGCTTCTACCGCAACCTCTGGGACGTCCGCCTCGACATCGCGCGCTCGTTCGTCTTCCCCGACGGCGTCGCCGTCGACGATGAAGCGCGGCTCATGGCCGCCCAGCGGACGATCGACCGGCTGATCTTCTGTTATTTCCTCGTCGAGAAAGACATCATCCACGGCATCGACAGCGCCGGCAACCGCCTCGCGCTCGACCCGAAGGAGCTGTTCGACAGCGTCCTCGACGACGAGGACTTCTACGGGTTCCTCTCGGCGACCTTCTTCGACCACCTGAACGCGACCGGGTGGACGGAGTACGAGGTCAGCGACGCCCTCTCGATCGCCTTCCCGTACCTCAACGGCGGACTCTTTCGAAACCACGCCATCGCCACCGAATCGGGCGGCGAGATCCGCGAGCGGGAACTCGACGGGTCGGACTGCGACTGGGGCCGACTCGTCGGGGAACTCAACGAGTACAACTGGCTGATCGAGCAGTCCCCTGAGGAGCGCACCGACTCACCCGCGAAGCTCTCGCCGGCCGTGCTCGGGCACATCTTCGAGAAGTTCGTCATTACGGTGAGCGAGCTGTCCGACGAGGAGTCGCTCTCGCTGTCGGAACTGGACGAGATGAACATCTCCGAGAGCGGCGAGCAGCTCCTGGCCGGCAACAAGCAGGTCGGCGCCTACTACACCCCGAACTACATCGCCTACGAGAACGCCCGCGAGACGCTCTGGAACAGGGTCCGCGAGAAACTCGCGGACCGCACGGGCATCGACGCGGCGGCGATCCCCGACTCCGACGAGTTCTTCGAGCGGATTCACGCCGACGGCGACCACTCGTCCGCAACTCCCGACTCCGCCGTCGGTGGCGGGACGGCCGATGCGGAAGATGCGGACGGAACGGCCGATATCGCGGGTATCGAGCCCGGAGCGGTCGAAGACGTGCTCGCCTCGCTGTCGGTGATCGACCCGTCGGTCGGGAGCGGCGCCTTCCTGCTGACCGCCGGCGAGATCCTCGAAGAGTGGCGGCGCAAGTGTACCGCGGGCGACGAGGATCGGGACCGATACGCGCTCCGCCGGGACGTCATCCGGGAGTCGCTGTACGGCGTCGACCTGCTCGACGGCGCCGTCGAGGTCTGTAAGCTCCGGCTGTGGCTCTGGCTGATCGGCGCGAACGAGGTCGATCTCGACGCGGGCGAGCCCGACGTCGAGACGCTCCCGAACATCGACTTCAACGTCCGGCAGGGCAACAGCCTCGTCGGCGTGGCCGCGACCGGCTACGACAGCTCGCTCGTCCCCCACCTCGAATTCGACTGGCTCGACGGCGAGCGGACGACGTATCCGGAGGCGGTCGCGGAGTACCGCGAGACCATCGAGGCCTACCAGCCGGCCTCGGGCGAGCGGGCCGAGCGGCTTCGCGACCGGCTCACGACCCAGCGGCGCATCCTCCGGGAGGAGCTGAATCGCGTCTACGCCCGGGAGCGCGACGTCGTCGTCGAGGAGCCCGTCGAGTCGTTCGACGAGTTCGAGCGGACGATGGCGGAGGTGACCGGGTCGGTCAAGCTGAACCTCGACTTCGACTCGGCGATGACCGACGACGAGCGCGAGCAGGTCTCGGCGGCGGGCTTCCGGGAGCAGCGGAACTGGGCGACGACGGCCTACCACGCGGACGTCCGGAAGGCCGACCCCGAGCGCGTCGAGGAGATCTTCGAACTGATGGCCGACCGGGGGTCGGTCACCGTCGAGCGGCCCATCACCGCGGAAGACGTGGAATCGCTCGACCCGTTCCACTGGATCTTCGAGTTCCCGACGGCGTACTCGCCGACCGCCGACGAGGCGTTCGATGTCGTGATCGGGAACCCGCCCCACGGCAGCGACCTCGGCGACCTCCAGAAGTCCGTCCTCGAAGACTGCTATGACCTGATCGAGGGGAGCCGCGAGGTCGCGAAGCTGCTCACCGAGCGCAGCTGGGCGCTCACGGAGGGCGAACTCAGCTACATCGTCCCGAAACCGAGCACGTACAACTCCAACTGGGAGGACTTCCGGGCGTTCTGCCTCGACGAGATGCACCGCGGTATCGACCTGGGGAAGGCGTTCCGCAACGTCGACCACGAGCAGGTCACGATCCACCTCTCGCGGGACGCCGCCGGCGACGACTACCGCTGCGGGCCGCTGGCGCCCGGCTCCTACCACGTCGACGGCGTCGCGACCGTCGACCGGGCGTTCGCGGCGAAACTGGGCACGCTGCCGGTCAGTTTCTCCGTCGCGGAGCAGGAGGTCGCCGCCGGGCTGGGCGGGATCGACTACCCGACGCTGGGATCGATCGGCGCCGACGCCGGGCGGGGCGCGAGTACGACGAACCGGATCAGCGGTGTCGACGGTAGCACCGACAGCGCGGACGGTGCTCCCGCACCGATCGCCTACAATGGCAAGCAGGTCCAGCGCTACTTCACTCGCGCCGCCGAGGCTCGCATCGACACGGGAGGCCTCTCCGACGCGACGCGCAAACGCGTCGAGACGCCGAAGGTGATGGCCCAGAACATCATCGCGCACAAGAAGAACCCCTACGACCACATCATCATCGCGTCGCTGTACGACCCCGTCGGCGTCTACGACTTCGAGACGGTGACGAACGTGGTAGTCCCCGAAGAGAGCGACCTGACCGGCCCGGCGCTGTCGGTCCTGCTGAACACGCAGTTCGCCAACTGGTTCGTCTACTTCTGCATCTTCAACCGGGCGATCCGCGACATGCACCTCGATTCGTACTTCCTCGACCACCTCGTCCTCCCGGCCGAGCTCTCGGCGGACGAACTGGCGCTGCTCGACGGCCTCTATGGACTGCTCGCGATCACGGGCACCGCCGTCGAGCACGACGAGCTGCCCCGGGCCGCGGCGACCGACGAGGAACTCCAGAGCGTCGCGAACGCGGTGACCTACGAGCTGTATCTGCGCGACGCGACGACGGAGCCGCTGGAGACCGACCTTTGCGGGCTCGTGGCGGATCTGTTCGGCGACTACGACACGACCTATCTCGACTGGTACCGTTCCCATCTCCAGGCCGACAGCGACGCCGCGATCGCCGAGCGGTTCTCCGCGGACCTGTTCGAGACGGCGACCGAAGTGGCGGATGCGGTTCGGACGCCGGAGATCGAGGCGGAACTCCGGGAGATCGCCGAGCATCCGTGGGTGCGGACGATCGAGCGCGATCAGCACACCGAGGGCGAGTCGCGACCGACGTTCGGGCCGACCGAGACGCAATGAGTGTTCGTCTACTGGCCGAAGAGATACCCCCTCTATCGATGTGTTCGCCGTGGCACCGACCCGAGTTCGTCCCCGATGCGCGCACCAACTTTTACCTGTCCGCTGGCCGGCTACGGTCCATGGAGACGGCATCTGACGGCGGGGCTCCGGCGCCGACGGATCTCAGCGTCGAGTACGAGCGAGCGCCGGAGAACGTCGATCCCACGGGCGCGCCGCGGTTCTCCTGGAGACTTCCGACAGATCGGCGCGGCGCCAGCCAGGCGGCGTACCGACTCGTCGTCGGCCGGGACCGCGACGCCGTCGCCGCGGGCCGCGGGGACCTGTGGGACTCCGGAACGGTCCGCTCTCGTCGGGCGACGAACGTCGCGTACGACGGCCCCGCGCTGGCCGCCGACGCGACGTACTACTGGTCGGTCATGGTGTGGACCGGCGAGGGCGAGGGCGACTGGGACGAGTTCGGATGGGCCGACCCGGAACCGTTCTCGACGGCGCTCGCGCCCGAGGACTGGCGCGGCGAGTGGATCGCCCACCAGCCCGGCGCCGGCGATACGAACGGCTGGCGAAGCCGGTGGCAGGACCCGGACGCAGAGGGCGAGGTGTGGGTCCAGGCCGACCTCGGAGCGTCGCGAGACCTGTCCGAGATCGAGTTATGGCCCGCGGACCCCGTTACCGTCGTCCGGACGCCCGACGACTACGCCGTCACGTCGTCGTGGAGGGACGACCCACTCGCGGGGTTCGGGTTCCCCGACGCCTACCGCGTCGAAGTCGCGGACGACCCGGAGTTCGAATCGGCGACGGTAGTCGAACGCGAGGCGAACTCCGCGGGGGAGACGGCCGACTCCGCGGGCGAATCGGACAGCGGCGCGACTCCCCGGCGCCACGCGGTCGACGCGAGCGGGCGGTACGTCCGCGTCACCGCCACCGATCTCGCCGTCGTCGCGCCGAACACCAGCGGCGACTCGGGTCTCGACGGCGCCGGCAGGCGCATCGAGTCCCACGACGAGTGGGCGTGCTTTGCACTCGCCGCGCTCACCGTCTGGGACGACGACGGCACCGACCTCGCCCAAAATGGCGAGGTCACGGCGTCCTCGTCGGTCGAGACGGACGCCTGGGGCCGCGACCACCTCGTGAACGGAGTCTCCGAATCCGAGATGGCCTCGTCGTCGCCGCTCCTCCGCCGGGAGTTCACCCTGAACGGCCCCGTCGAGTCGGCGCGGCTGCACGTCGCCGCGGTGGGGTACGGCGAGGTGTACTGCAACGGCGACCGCGTCGGGAGCGGACGGCTCGACCCGGCGTGGACGGACTACGAACGCCGCGTCCTCTATTCGAGCCACGACCTCTCCGACCACCTTGAGGAGGGCGAGAACGCCCTCGGCCTGTGGCTCGGTCGCGGGTGGTTCGCCAAGCGCAGCGCCCACTGGCTCGCCGACGGCTCGCCCCGGGCCCGCGCGACGCTGACCGTCGAGTTCGCGGACGGCCGGACGCGCGAACTCTCGACAGGCCCCGACTGGCTCGCCACCGAGAGTCCGCTGGTCGAGAACGACATCTACGACGGCGAAGTATACGACGCCCGTCGCGAGCGGGACGGGTGGGACGCGCCCGGATTCGACGACGCCGACGACACTGCCAACGCAGCCGCCTCCGGCGACTCCTGGGACTCAGCGACGGTCGTCGACGCCCCCGGCGGGACGCTCGAACCGCAGCGGATCGAGCCGATGGAGATCGTCGACACCTTCGACGCCGAGGTCGTCGCCGAGCGCGAGGACGGCCCGATTCTCGACTTCGGACAGAACCTCACCGGCTGGGTCGAACTCGCGATCGAGGGCGCGGAGGCGGGCGACGAGCTCACGCTCCGCCACGCCGAGGCCCTCACCGACGAGGGCGCCCTCTCGACCACGGACCTGCGGAGCGCGGACGCGACGGACACCTACGTCGCCGGCGGTGACGGGGCCGAGACGTACGAACCGCGGTTCACCTACCACGGGTTCCGCTACGTTCAGGTGTCGGGCTACCCGGGCGAGCTCGACCCCGCCGACGTGACGGCGAAGGCCGTCCACACCGCGATGGATCGGCGCGGCGAGTTCGCCTGCTCGAACGAGGACCTGAATCAGGTCCAGCACAACGCTGTCTGGGGCCTGCGGGGCAACACCCACTCGATCCCCGAGGACTGCCCGCAGCGCGACGAGCGGTTCGGCTGGACGGGCGACGGCCATATCTCGACGCGCTCGCTCCTCTTCAACTTCGACGCCGTCCGGTTCGACGAGAAGTGGCTGCGCGACCACGACGACGCGGCCTCCCCGATGGGGTACGTCCCCGACGTCATCCCCGACAAGTCGCCGGAGGACCCCGCCGACCCGACGTGGTCGATCACCCGCGTGATGATCCCCTGGTATCTCTACCGCCACGACGGCGACGTCGGGGTCCTCCGGGAGCAGTACGAGGGGATGCGCGCCTACGTCGACTACTGGTTCGACGCCGCCGACGACGGGGTCCTTGCCGGCGAGTACGGGAAGTACGGCGACTGGCTGGCCTTCGAGAACACCGACGGCCGCCGCGGCCTCCCCCACGACCTCTACAACACCGCCTTCCTCTACCAGGTCGCCGACACCTTCGTGAAGATTGCGAGCGTCCTCGGCAACGAGGTCGACGCCGAGCGCTACCGCGACCGCGCTGAGTCGGTCGCCGAGGCGTTCGTCGACCGCTTCTTCGACGCCGAGGCGAGCGAGTTCGGCCCCGGCACCCAGTCCTCGTTCTCGGTCCCGCTCTTCCTCGGACTGGTGCCCGAGGAGGAGGTCGAGGCGGTCGCCGAGAACCTCGCGGAGAAAGTCCGCTCGGACGGTGGAAAACTCCGGACCGGCTTCCTCGGGACGCGCCCACTGATCCACACGCTGGCCGACCACGGGTACGCCGACCTGGCCTACGAGGTGGTCAGCCAGCCCGAGCAGCCCGGCTGGGTGTACATGGCTCGCAACGGCGCGACGACGATGTGGGAGCGCTGGAACTCCGACGAGAGCGTCGGGTCGGGGATGAACTCGCTGAACCACTCGCCGTTCACCCACGTCTCGGAGTTCCTCTACGAGGTCCTCGCGGGCATCCGGATCGGCGACCGCCCGGTGACCGAGCACGTCGAGATCGCGCCGGCGCTGGTCGACGACCTCGACTGGGCCGAGGGGCGCGTCGAGACGCCGAACGGCCCGCTCGAAAGCGCCTGGGAGCGGACCGACGAGGGGTACGACCTGTCGGTGACCGTCCCCTGGAACGGGACGGCGACGGTTCGGCTCCCCGAGGCCGCGGACGCGGAGGTGACCGAGTCCGGTGCGGCGCTGTCGGTCGACGTGGACGGTGTCCGGTCGGTCGGGCGGGAAGCGGGAGTGGTTGTCGTCGAGGTCGGCTCGGGCGAGTACGAGTTCCTGGTGGTCTAACCTCGTTCGAGGGAAACCTCCTGGTCGTGACGAGGTAGCCTATACTGGTGTTGATTCTCGTTTGGGGGTTCGCCGCCAATGTCTGCTTTCGAGTATGTGGCTAAGGCCACATCATCAAAATACACCGCACGCTTCTCAGAGCGTAGAGTTGAAATTCATCTTCGATGAGACACATAACCGTTTAGAAGGAGTGGTGATATCTCGACATCATCATGGCAGAATCGGATTCAGAAACCGGTGAGCTAGTAAGAAGACTTGATGACATAGAACAGGAGTTAGAGGAAGAGATGTCTGTTGAAAGGCAAAGGTATGCAGATTTCAAGAATTCTCTGGAGAGAATTGAGGATCTGGTCATTGATTTCGAAGACCACCTTAATCATCAGGAATCTATCAACCATGATAGAAGAGTAGAAGAGATGTTAAATACTCTAAGAGGTGATGTGAAATCATCTCAAGACGATCTTGAGAACATTAGCCAAAGTTGGCATAAAGTCGAATCTACACAGGCACAAGTCCGTAGCATTCGTGAGGCGTTAGCATCTGTAGTTGAAGGAGGACTCGATACCAAGATTGTAGCAGAGTTTAAGAATCGGAAACAAGAGCTTGAGAAGTCTCTGAGATGGTGGAAGTTTTGGACTATTGCCTCGGTTCTAACCCTCTTCGGGAGTAGTTGGTATATCTATTCAGATATCTCAGATTCAGATCCAACTTCTACGGTGATATTTTCGAAAGCTCTGCTAATATTCCCTGTCCTTGTGGTAGTCTGGTTTTCGTTCCACCAGTATAATCGACACAAGATACTCATTGAACAGTACGAGTTCAAAACTAGTATGGCGGATTCATTGATGGGTTTCCGAGAGATATTGAAACAAGACTTTTCGGATGAAGATCAGAAACAGGTTGGCCAGTTCGTAATTGACTCTGTTGACCGAATGTACTCTGAACCAGGAACAAATTCATCAGCTACAAATCAGCAGAACCGTGGACAAAATCAGGGAATGCCTCAATCAAATATTGACCTATTACAAAAATTAGTGAATAAGTGACCATTCAGAGACGCTTACACGCGTCTTATATATACACTCCGCCGGCCGATTTCACGGCGCGGCCCATGGCGTGCGCTGCTCGCCATTGAGGCGAGCGGTCGCGATGGGCTGTAAAGGGTGGGGGTCGCATCTCAGAAGCCTTCAGTTCGGGTAGTTATCTTCGGTGTGAAACCAGACAATTCCCGACCGAGAGGCGTTTTCGCAGACGAATCAATCCGTATATCGCGGAAGGCTACTCGGTGGCCGCAGATCTGCTTTCCACCAGACCACCAGCAATCGAGAGACGGCGGGCGGGTGGAAAGGTGTAAACCGAAACTGTCCCCCCTATACTATTCGCAGACAGGAGGTATTCGCTCCAACCGATTCTGCCGACAGTCCAACTTCATTCAGGCGGTGAAACGCGGCATCTCATCGACACCGGAGTACAGCAAATCACCGGATGGAACGCGAGTGTCTACCTGTCGGCGTCTACCGCCCACCAGTCCCGCGTTTGAGACTCTCCTCGAAGCAAAATGAACACGAGATCGGGAATTCCGCGTTCACAGCACGATCCGTCGACACCGCTGATAGCCGGATTTGCCGGCGTTTCGGTGAGACCTCCAGCTCGAATCGCCGCTCTCGTGTTCACGAGTAGTATTCTGTGCCACTAGCGACAAATCAGAATCGTAAACCCCGCGCTATCCCCGAAGATTCATCACGCACGCAGTCGCCCGTCTCGACCAGTGAACACCTACGAACTCGCTCGAACGACGACGGCGCCGCCGCTGACGGGCGAACCCGTCGACGCGTGGGCGGACGCCGAGGTCGCGACGATCGGCCAGTTCAACTGGTACGAGTCCGGGCCGAAACCGGTCACCGAAGTCCGCGGACTGTACGACGACGAGGCGCTGTACCTCCAGTACGTCGTCGAGGACCACGACATCGTCTCGCGGGTCACGGAACTGAACGGGCCGACCTTCGAGGACAGCTGCGTCGAGTTCTTCGCGACGCCCGAGCCCGGGACGAACGCGAACTACTGCAACTTCGAGGGCAACCCCTGCGGGACGTTCAAGATGGCCTGGATGGAACCGGGCTGGGAGGTCCGGGATCTGGGCCGGGAGACGATCTCCGCGGAACTGGCCGAGCAGATCACCGTCGAGACCTCTGAGCCGGGGGAGACGCGCGAACCGACGCCGGACGACGAGGGGTGGTGGCTGGCGGTCAGGTTCCCCTTCGAGACGCTCTCGGCGTTCACCGGGCTGTCGCTCGCGCCGGAGTCCGGCGACCGCTGGCGGGCGAACTTCCATCGCACGGGCGTCAAGTCGCTGTCGCAGGAAGCCAGCTGGAACCCGATCGGGACCGCGGAGAAGCAGCTCCACTCGCCGGGACACTTCGGCTGGCTCCGCTTCGAGTGAGTCGACGGGCTACGTCTGCCCCTGCGGGCGGACGAGCATGCGGATCTGCGACCCGTCGCGGTCCGCGTAGGGGATCGGCGTCGCGACGACGTCGTACCGGCCGGCCGACACCCGGTCGAGGTTGGCGACGCCTTCGACGATCAGGATGTCCTCGGGGAACAGGGTGTTGTGGACGTGGTGTTCTTCGAGCGTCGCGCCGGGTTCGTCGGCCGACAGCGCGTCGATGGCGAAGCAGGCGATGTCCCGCTCGACCATGTACTCCGCGGCGCCCTTGCTGGGGTAGACGTAGTTTTTCAGGTACTCGTCGGTGTCCGCGGGCGCCATCCCGCAGTCGAAGATGAGGTACTCGCCCGCCGCGAGGTCGTAGCGCTCTGCCTGCTCGGCTACCTCCTCGCGGGAGACGGCGCTGCCCGGCTCCTTGTGGGTGAAGTCACAGACGACGCCCTCGGTGATCATCTCGTCGGGCGAGATCTCGTCGATGGTCCGGTGGTCGTCCTTCGAGAGGAAGTGCGTCGGCGCGTCCATGTGCGTCCCGCAGTGGGTCTCCAAGTGGAGCATCGTGGAGTTGTAGCCGTCCTCTTCGAGAGCGGCGTAGTCCTCGAACTCCGGTTTCGGATGCAGCGGCGGCAACGTGGGACTGTCCTCGCCGAGCGTCTGCGTCAGGTCGATCCACTCGCTCATGCCCGTGTGGGCGCCCGGTCGACCTATAGAAGTTCGGGCGCTCGGTAGTTTCTCCGATGTGGGTCACCGATCTGAGTTTACTGAGGTGACTTGGAATCAATGGAGGTGGAGGGTGATCTAACCGCAAAATCGGTAGGGAAGAACCGGAATCGATCACAGGAACACTCCCACACCGGATTTCAAATGAAATCGGTTTCAGAAGAGGGGTTCATCTGCTCGATGAAAAAGCGGTCTATCGATGGAATTGGGGCGGTCTGGCCATGAGGTCCTATAAACCGTGTATTCTGAGAGCTGGCATTGCAAACCGGAGTGGGCTCTATATGTTATTATTATACTTTACTGTATGGGTAATATATAAATATAGATGCAGAGAGTACAGCCCTGAAGTCTAAGATATCACAGTCACATCTTATCTTGTGATGGGTGTATATAAGGAACCTATTCGTAGAATTACCGCATTTCTCACCAGCAACTTGCTCTTAACCTCCTCGTCGGTGGACGAAAGTGACACCACAATTCAAATGATTTCTTCGTCATCAGTGGCTCTTCTGAGCGATATCTCTGGTTTCAGAAATCAACCTCTCCAACTCTCGACGATATCGGATTCCTATTCTCAAGCGAATTCATTTGAAATCCGGTGTGGGGGTGTAGGTCTCCAGAGAGTGTTCGGGTTCCTTTACGAGTTCATCTGAAATCCGGTATGGGAAGGAGCAGTACTCTCCCGATCAAATCATTTGAAATCCGGTGTCGGATTTACGATCGTTGGTAAGTGACAATTTTGGTATGGTAGTCGGCCAATTTTCGGATATAGGCCAAATATCGGTGGAAATAGGGCAGTTTTGAATTTAGGGGAAAAGAACTAAGTCAAAATCATTTGAAATCCGGTGTATGTCTTCAGACAGGGAGCAGACGAAAACCCTCGGGGATTATGCTACCGGGCACGGTGCTGTTGCTCACTCTCGCTCTACGTCTCGCGACGATCCACTTTCTGTCCTTGATGAAGAAGACCCGATTTTTGCCGACGAAAATCTGCTCCGTATTGACCATATTCCGGACCAGAACAAAATCGTCGGTCGAAACGACCAGATTGAAACCGTTGCTCGCCGACTAAAACCAACGATTTCCGGCGGATCCGGGAAGGGGACGCTCCTTCTCGGGAAATCTGGCTCTGGGAAGACACTTGTCACTCGGTACGTCAGTCGCGAAGTTGTCGAACGAGGCGAAGACAATAATGTCCGCATTGGACGCGCAATTATCGACTGTGCACAACGTCGTTCAGAGGTCCAGACGATCGTCCAACTCGCCAAGAGTCTGAATGATCCCGACGAAACGGGTGTGGAAATCCCGCAATCGGGCATTGCAACCGGAGTCTACTATGATCGGTTATGGACGGTCATTAATGACCTCTACGACGCTGTTATCGTCGTTCTCGACGAGATCGATCGTCTCGCACCGCCTGACGATACACAAAACGTCCCGCCAGAGGAGGCAGATGATAGTAAACTCCTGATGCAATTATCTCGAGCTGGCGAAGAGAATGACGTCGAGGCTGGCATCACAGTCGTCGGTATCAGCAACGACCTCAAGTACGGTGATCGGCTGGACACTCGCGTCGAGAGTTCATTCGCTCCGGACGAGATCGTGTTCCCTGCTTACGATGCAAATCAGCTCGGTGATATTCTGAATCGCCGTCGTGACGCGTACCGTAGCGGTGTCCTCTCGGATGATGTTATCCCACTCTGTTCTGCCTTTTCTGCACAGGAACATGGCGATGCGCGGCGTGCTATCGATCTCTTCCGACTTGCTGGCGAGATCGCTCGCGATAACGATGCCGACCAAGTTCGTGAAGAACACGTCCGTGCTGCCAACGACGATGCTGAAGTAACGCGCATTCAAGACCTAATTCGAGGGTGTCCGACGCAGGCAAAGATCGCAATCGCTGCACTCGCTGCGATGGACGAGTTCACGAATCAGTCTCATTTCAAAGCCACCGAGATGTATCGCGTCTATCGTGAATTCGCCGAGGCGCTCGATACGAACGTTCTCGGTCAGAAGCGAATCACCGACCAGCTTCGGGAATACGAGACGCTGAAAATCATCGATATGAGTCGAACGAGCGATGGGTATCGGGAAGGGACGTATCTACAGCTGTCCCTACTGGACGAGCCGAGTCTCTTGCTCCAATCGATTGGCCTCGACGACCGCTGTTCGAGTATTCCTATCGGCTCTCGGATGCGCAAGCAGATTATCGATATTGTTGATCGCTGAGTTGGGCCTTTTGAGGTCGACAAAAACGGAAGGGTGATCGGTTGAAACCACTCCATCGTTCTGATGTTTCCACTCTCGGAATGCAGTTGACAGCATTTTTCGGGTTCAATAGCTCCGGAAACGGTGGTGGGGATCGCACTGTTCGTTTCAGGGTGGAAATCGCAATCGAACCACTGTTTCCGGAGCTACCGAAACGGACGAATTTCGGAACTATAGATATTCTACTGCCTATAATCATCGGAAACGGTGGGGGTCTGAACGACTCCAAGAGCTTCGGAGATCGTGGAGGTCGACAGGTGCGAAGTGTTACCTAACGACGCACACTGGAAACGGGATCGTTGGCAGCTGGATGGGACTGCTGTCCGGGACTGACGAGGCTTCAAACTCAAACATAGTCGGAACTATCCCATCCACTAGCGGTGAGATTTCGACTGTGAAATCGAGTATTAGAGTCTATGCGCACATTATGTCCGAACTCGTGCGTGAATCGCACCTAGGAAATTGGGTGGAGTGAGGAACTGCGAGTCCGCTTTACACATCGATGACGGGGGGTGAGGGTAGGAAATCGTTCTCCCGCTTCACTTGCAACGGTGGTGTGTGTCTGTCTTCTCTGACCAAAGTGAGAACACCCATCGTTTCCGGTGCTTTCAATTTTGCTGTGAATTCTGGATAGAGTCTTTCTACTGCGAAGAAGCTCCGGAAACGGTGGGGAGTAAATTCATTTGAAATGTGGTGTGTCCGTTCTCCTGATCTCTGGTAGTCCGTTACGATTCTCTCGTGAAGCCTTCCACCCCAATTAGAGTCTTGAAGAGAATCTCATCGTGATCCCACCACCGTTTCCGGAGCTTTCAAATCAGGTGTATATGGCATTGAAAGCTCTACTACTACCCGTTTTCTCCGGAAGCAGTGGTGTGTCTGCATAGTATCTTGCCAAACAACCTATAGAAGCCCCTCGTCTCCGGGGTCGTCCGCAATTCCACGAAGTCCTGTCTTGGGAAGGATCGATATCTCTCGAGGCAAATTTAAACAGGATGGATTTAGAGCGTGAAGTCCTCCTTTATGGTCTGTCTCCAGCATTCACCCAATACTCAACTTCCCAGAATTTGCAACAGCTGTAGCGGCTACCCACCCCATCGGTTTCCGAATAATTGCGGACGACCCCGGGAGCCTGCGATACCAATCCCCACCCCAGACGCGCTCTCTCAGATCACGCGACCGTCGCCGAAGTCACTGCAGTTCGGGTCGCACTTCGTCGCCGAACAGTTCGATCCCGCGGGTGTCGGGGAAGTCGAGGAACATGAGCTGGAGCTTCCCGAACCCCAGGTCGCGGATCGACTCGATCTGTTCGGTCACCTCCGCGGGCGTGCCGATGAGGAAGTCGCCCTTCTCCCTGGCCTCCTCGGCGTTCGAGAGCTGTTCGTCGATGTCGTCCTCCTCGCCCCAGGGGAGCGGGAAGATCTCGTCACAGAGCCGCTGGAGCTCCTCTTCGTCTTCGCGGACGAGGACGTGCGCGAGCCACGACCGTTCGACGTCGTCGGGGTCGCGGCCTTCGGCTTCGAGGTACTCGTCGAACTTCTCGACCTTGTACTCGATCGGCGGGCCGCGGGCGCGGCCGCTGATCTCGACGTTCCACTCGTCGGCGTGGCGGGCGGCCACCCGGAGCAGCGTCGGCCCGGCGCCGCCGACGACGATCGGCGGGTGGGGGTCCTGCACGGGCTTGGGCTCGTTGTAGGCGCCGTCGATCTGGTAGTGGTCGCCGTGGAACGTCGGCTCGTCCTCGGTGAACATTGCCTTCAGCACGCGGATGGTCTCCTCGAGCATCTCGATGCGGGCCTCGATGTCGGGGTAGTCGAAGTCGTAGGCCCGGTGTTCCTCGTCGTGCCACCCGGCGCCGAGGCCGACGCGGAGGTTCCCCTCCGAGAGGATGTCGACGGTCGTCGCCATCTTCGCCAGGAGCGCGGGGTTGCGGTAGGTGACCGATCCTACCAGCGGCCCGAGTTCCATGTCGTCGGTGCGCTCGGCGAGCGCGCTCAACAGCGTCCACACCTCGTACTCCTGGTGTTTCGGGCCGAGCATGAAGTGGTCGGGCGCCCACAACCCCTCCAGTCCCGCCGCCTCCGCGGCGTCGACGCCGGCCATCGTCGTCTCGCGGTCGAGGTCCTCCAGCAGCGGCGCGTCGCGGTGGACGCCCACGCCGGGGTAACACTGGACCATCCAGTCGAACTGCATTGTGTCCCAGCGGTCGAACCCCCGCGTAATGAAACGACGTGGTACCCCGGAACACGGTCCTGACCGGCGCCGACGGTCCCAGAAGCGACGCCTTCCCGTTGGTAGTGTCTCGGCACACTAGACTTTTCACGGCCGGTCCGCAACTACCGCGTATGAGCAGCGACCGGGTCGACGCCGAGAGCACGGTGTCGGGGAACCAGGCGAACATCCCCGCCCGGATCCGGCGCGAACTCAACATCGACGACGGCGACCACCTCCGCTGGCATCTCGAAGATGACGGGAGCGTTCGCGTGCAGGTCGTCCAGCAGCGGACGGGCACGTTCGCCGAGTTCGACGGGTACGACGGCGACGCGGAGACCGACGCCGCGACCGACCACGACGCCTGGGGCGTCGACGTCGAGTAGATGCCCCGTGTCCTCGTCGATACGACGGTCCTCTTCGCCGCGGCGTACCGCCAGGACGGCGCCCACGAGTCTGCGCTCCCAGTTCTCCGCGGCATCGACGACGGCTCGCTCCCGGAGGCGGTCCTCCTCGACTACGTCCTCGCGGAGACACTCAACGGCCTCGTGACCCACGCCGGCCACGACGCGGCCGTCGACCTCCTCGACCGCATCGAGGAGAACGCGCGATTCCACGTCGACTCGCTCACTGCCGACGCCCGCGCCACGGGGAAGGCGCTGTTTCGACGGCACGAACCGTTCTCGTTTGTCGACGCCTCCATCGTCGCGTACATGCAGACCGCGGACATCGAATACCTCTACGCCTTCGACGACGACTTCGACGCGGTTGACGGCGTCTCCCGTCTCGAGATAGCCGCGAATCCGTACGACCCGAACTGATTGGATCAGGACCTGACTCAGCTACGTCAGTCGGCTACACCAGGTAACTCTGCCAGCTAATTCGACTAGGTGGACCGTTCAACTAATCCGATCAGCTAAGTCACTTAGCTGAGTCAGCCAGCTAAGTCACTCAGCTAAGCCAGCTAGCTAACTCGTCTGACTGAGTTTTATAGCTGAGCGGCGCAACAGGGCGAGTATGCTGGCCTACACGGTGTACTCGGAGGCGGGGGGCGTCGGGAAGACGACGCTCGCCGCGAACCTCGCGAAGGCCGAGGAGCGAGCCGGCCGGGACGTGCTCGTCGTCGACCTCGACACGCAGGAGGCGTCGCTGTCGTACCTGCTCGATGTCGACGACGACCGCGACGACGACCAGGCTGACAGCCTCCTCCGGCACATGATCGACCGCCCGCGCGACGACTTCTCGGAGCTGATCAAGACGAGCGAGGGGATCGACGTCGTTCCCTCGCACAACATCCTCGAGTACGCGTCGAAGCACCTGCGCCGCCGCGAGGAGGAGGCCGCCGACTTCGGGGAGTCGTGGAATCCGAACAAGCAGCTCCTGCGCGTGCTGCGGGAGGCCGGTGTCCACGAGCGCTACGACACGCTGATCGTCGACCCGCCGGCGACCGCGGACATCAAACTCCACAACGCGATCCACGCGACGCGGCATCTGGTCATCCCCTTCGAACCCAGCGGGAAGGGATACGAGTCCGTCCGCGGGCTCGACCAGTTGGTCGGCGGGCTCGAGGACCAACTCGGCATCGAGGTCGGCGTCCTCGCCGTCGTCCCGAACCGATTCAAGGGGATGAACGACCAAGAGCGCTTCCTCGAACAGATCCGGGAGGACGGCTGGGACATCCCGATCCGGCTGCGCGAGCGTTCCTCCCTGCTCGAGGGCTGCTGGGCCGAGCAGTGCACCGCATTCCGCTATACCGAGGCCCATCGCGACCGCGAGCGTGAGCACGAAACGGAGACGCTGGAGAAGATCGAACGGCTCGCCGAGCGCATTCGCGAGACGCAGGCGGTGGAAGCATGAAGCAGGGATCGACGGACGACCCCTTCGCCGAGGAACCGCGAGACGACGGCGACACCGAGTCGCAGGACGACGCGGACGATGCCGCTGTTGAGGACGACCACCGGGATGCGAACGGCGAGGACTCCGATCCGGCGACCGGATCGATCGATCCGGCGTCGGCGAGCGCCAGCGGTGGATCGGCGCCCGGGGATCACGAGCGAACCGACGCGGGAACCGATCCCGAACCGTCTGGCGACGAGGGGACGGAGGAAACACAGCGCCAGACGCTCCCGTACATCCACGCTCGCAACGGCGTCAAGGACGGGCGGACTCAGCGCCCGGTCTTCCTGCGCGACCACGTCGAGGCCGGCATCGACGACCTCGTCGCGGAGATGGAGGCCGAGCTCGGCGAGGACGTCTACAAGACCGACGTGACCGAGGCGGCGATGGCCGTCGCACAGGAGAACCCCGACCTCGTCCTCGCGAAGCTCGAAGAGTGGGGCTACGGCTGGACGTGAGCGGATAGCCTCTCGGCCGCAGATCGTAGACAGCCCGTCTGGGGCACTCTCACCGAGAATTTATCTGTCACCCCGGCCTGGTTCTCCACATGAGTACTGATACCGACGGGGCGGGGGACGAGGACCCGACCACGCCGGTCGAGATCACGCTTTCGCTCGGTGAGAGCGGTGATCTGTGGGTCGCCCGCGACGAGGAAACGGGCGTAGCGTCCCAGGGGGAGACCCGCGAAGCGGCGCTCGACAACCTTGACGAGGCAGTCGCCCTCCACCACGGTGAGATCGGGCGCGAACCCACCGACGAGGAACTGCGTGAGGTGGGGATCGACCCCGACGAGAACTCGTCTGGAGACCTCCCGGACGTACTGCAGTAGCGAGCGGAATGGTCTCGCGTGATTTTTCCGGCGACGACGTGATCAAGGTCCTCGGCAACGTCGGCGGGTTCGAATGGCAACGGACGACCGGTGACCACGTCATTCTGAAATGGTCCCCGCCAGCGGACCACGAGACGGAACCGCGGACGGTGACCGTCCCGCGTCACGACCGGATCGACACGGGGACGCTCCGGAGCATCGCCGAACAGGCCGGGGCGGAGGACTTCGATGCGTTCTGCGAGTGGATCGACCGAAACCGCTGACACTGACCCTTCTACTGTTTTTAGCTACTGGCTCGACGCGTCTTCAGGGCCTGATCCCGCCTCGGCGGGCGCCAGCGCACCGTGTTCTTCCTCGATGGCGTCCATCGGGATAGCGAGCGTCGTCCGGTCGCTCCCGGCGAACAGCAGGTTCGTGGCGCGAAAGCCGTCGTCGCCGTCGATCCCGATCAGGCTGCCGCTGTCGCCGGCGGCGCTCATCGGCCCGAACACGTCGACGCCCTCGAAGACCGTCGGCTCGTCGTGATAGCCGCGGACCTTGATCCGGGCGTCGCGACCGCGCAGGTCGCCGGTCGTCACGCCGGTCGTCCGGCCGCTCTTGGTGAACGTCGCGTCGGCCGAGACCTCGGTGAACCCCGCGAATTCGCCGATACCGAGGACGGTGCCCGTGAACTGCTCGGGGTCGACCTCGACGATCGCGCTGTCGGTCGTGTTCGGCTCGTTCGGACGGATCTCGCTGCCCTCGACGAGCGTGCCGATCACGTCATCGTCGGTTCCCCCGTCGGCCGGGCCGGGCTGGAGGATGTCGTCGCCCGACTCGGCGATCCCGATCGGGGCTGCGACGTGTGCGTTCGTCAGGACGACCGTCGTCCCGTCCTCGGTCTCCAGCGGTGGGCTCCCGAGCGTGCCGGCGGTGATCTCCGGATGCCCCAGCGAGACGCCGGCTGGCGCGGGTCGCCATCGCCGCTCGCGGTCGGGCTCTTCGGCCGGCTGAGTCGCGGTCGCCTGCGTCCGCACGTCGCCGACCTCCTGAACGTCCGTTTTGACCCGCGTGTCGTCGAACTCGATCTCCTTCGGGATCCTGTCCACCTCGGCGAGTTGCACCTCCGGGAGTTTCTCCGAGACGAGGACGACGAGCACTTCCTCGTCGGTGGGCTGGTCGCCGACGCGCTTCGGACCGATGCAGGTACCGACCACGTTTTTACGGGACTCGAGGTCCTCGCGGACCGATCGCGGGATCTCCATACCCCGAAACTCTCTGGCACGCTCACATAACCTTTCTGTCCGATAGTATTACGCGCTCACCGACACGAGTGAGTTACATGTCAGGCGGAACATCGAACGACGGGAGCGGTACGGACGTCGAGGCGCTCCGGATCGCCCGCGAGGAGGCGCGGACGACGCTGGACGCGCAGCTGTCGACGCTGGACGACATCGACGGGAAGGCGCTGTCGGTGTTCCGGCTGAACGTCACGATCGTCGGCGTCCTGCTGTCGGCGCTGTCGTTCGCGGCGGCGACCGACGCGGCGGCTGTCTCGCTCGTGCTCAACCCGGCGGTCGGGATCGGGGTCGGCCTGTTCGTCCTCTCGGCGGCGGCCTCGGGGCTGACCTACGCGACGGCGGGCCAGCGCGTCGGCGCCGACCCCGAGGGGCTGGAGGCGGCGGCCGACCTCTCGGAGGCGGAGTCGCTCGCGTGGCTCGTCGACAGCTACGCCGACTGGATCCGCCACAACCAGCGGACCAACCTCCGGAAGGCGTTCCTCGTCACGCTCGCCATCCTCGGGACCGTCGCGGGGACGCTCGGGCTGGGCGTCGGCGTCGTCGCCGCGTTCACCGGGCTGGTCTACCTCCCCGCCGGCGTCGCCGTCGGTGCCGTCATCCTGCTCGCCGCCATCGCGGACATCCCCGGCCAGATCTACCGCATCGCCGAGGACAGCGACGCGGTCGGGGGCACCGTCGCCGTCCAGACCGTCAGAGCAGCCATGACCGGCCAGCGGGCGTTCAAGGGCCGCGACAGCGAGAAGTAGCGTCCGTTCCCTGCCCCCTCACCGCTTCTCGTCTTCGTCGCTCACTCGTCTTCGTCGCGGAGACTCGGGTGCGTGACCTGCTCGTCGGGATGGGGCTCGGCGAAGTACTCGGTCATCGCGTCGAGCGAGTCGACTTCCCGGCGCTCGCGCTCGGCGGCGTCGATCTCCTCGCAGCCGGGCGGAACGTCGCGGTCGCGACCGGTGAAATAGCCATCCGGCGCGACCCAGTCGTGGTAGAACCCCTGGTCGACCTCCTCCAGCAGCGTCACCGCGACCTCCGCGCCGTGGCCGGCACAGACGATCGCCTGATGTGGCTTCTCGGCGAGCCGACCGGCCGCGTAGAGGCCGTCGACGCCCGTCCGTCCGCGCTCGTCGGTGTCGACGTACTCCTTCCCGCGGTCGACGATCCCGACGCCGTCGATCCCGTCGAGGTAGGTGGTCTCGTTTTTCGTCGCGGCGATCACGTGGTCCGCGCGGTAGCGTTCACCGCTGTCCGTTTCGATCGCGAAGCCGTCGTCGCGGTTCTCGACCGTCTCGACCGTCGCCTCGCGCTGCTCGGCGCCCGCCTCCTCGGCCTGATCTCCCAGCATGTCGAGCAGGAGTCGCGCGTTGACGCCGGCGGGGAAGCCGGGGAAGTTCTCCAGGTGGGCGTTTCGCCGGAGGAGCGACCCGCCCGCGTCGAGGACGAGCGTCTCCAGGCCCGCGCGGGCGGTGAAGACGCTCGCGGAGAGCCCGGCGATCCCGCCGCCGACGACCGCGACCGCGTACCCCTTGCTCTCGTCGCTCGGCGCGTCGCGCTGTCCGGTGGAGTCGCGTGTCATACGGGCACGTCACGGGTCGCTGAAATCAGTGTTCCGGGCCCGACCGATCGGGACGCAGTGAGCGGTCGAGACGTGCAGCCGGGCCGGTACGGACATGTTTCGCCCGACCCGACGGCTTTCGGTAGCGGCTACTCGCTGTTGATGATCTTCCTCAATTCGGGGGTTCTTGGCTTTCCGGACCGAGTATCGACGCGGGAACGAGGCGAGCGAACACGCCTCACCTTGTCACCCCCGTGATCCCGTTCTCGTTCCCGCCTCCCGCGTTACGGATCGACTCGATGGGTCGCTGGATCGTATTCGAGGGCGTCCGCCTCGGCCAGCTTCGGGAGGTGGTTGTGGTGGAGGGCGGTCTTCAATCGCGACATCGCCCGCTCGTCGTCCGCGTCGAAGTCGCTCTCGCGCGCGGCGACCTCCGCGGCCAGATCGTCGAGCGTCGTCGCGGCGTGCTCGTTCGAGAGAACGTCGAGCACGAGCCGACGCCGCTCGGACCGCAACAGTAGATACACGTCGTCGGTGGAGCGGTCCTCGGGGTTCGCGAAGCCGGTCGGTCGGTCGCTAGTGGTGTCCGTCATGGTAGGTAAGCCGTCGTTTTCGCGTCGGTCTATCCCTCCTGAGTATCCCTTCGTCCGTAAGGTCACGCTAGAAGTGATTAGGCCGCTGTTCACGACCGTTCGCGACTCGCCTCGACTGTGACGAGGCGGGTACGAACTGGGTCGTTGCGGGTTTCGTACCGGATCGAAACGGCGGCCGGCAGGTGTGTGGCCTCCGCCGGCGGAGTCGGTGCGGCGGGTGGAAACGGCAGGGAACCGATCGGACTTACGGGCACACTCGCGTATCGCCCGGTATGGACCCGGAGGACAACCGGCGCGTGTGGGCCGACCGATCGGAGGCGTACTCGCCAGAGTACTACGCCGAGATCGGCCCCAACGAGGTGAGCGAGACGCTCGCGACCGTCCTGGACTACTACGCCGACGAGGACGCGGCGATCCTCGAAGTCGGCTGCGGGTCCGGTCGCCACCTCGCCCACCTGCGCGAGCAGGGGTTCGAGACGCTCGCCGGCGTCGACATCAACGACGAGTCGTTCGACGTGATGGCCGAGTACTACCCCGAACTCGCCGAGACGGGGCGGTTCCACACCGGCCCGATCGAGGAGGTCGTCCCGGAGTTCGACGACGACGCCTTCGACGTCGTCTACTCCGTCGAGACGCTTCAGCACGTCCACCCCGACGACGAGTGGGTCTTCGCGGAGCTGGTCCGGATCACGAGCGACCTGCTCATCACCGCGGAGAACGAGGGAAACAGCCCCGAACGCGGCCGGTCGGACGAGGACGTGAGCTTCGTCGACGACGACTTCCCGCTGTATCACCGCGACTGGAAGGCCGTCTTCTCCGACCTCGGGCTCGCCCAGCTCGTCCGCGAGCCGACCAACCGGGACACGATCCGCGTCTTCCGGGCGCTGTGAACGATCGAGTCGCGACAGCGACGGTCACTCCCCGACAGGGTGTCACTCCTCGGCGGCGTCGACGACCTCGTAGCTGACGTTCTGCTCGCGCAGTCGATCGGTGTGCGACGACAGGGCGTCCGTCGCCGAGAGGAGCAGTACGTCCAGCCCCTTCGCAGCCGCTTCCTCGACGGCCGCGGCGCTCCCGAACCGGACGTCCGGGTCCAGGTCCGCCGCCGACGCGGCGGCGAGCGCCTCCGCTCCGGCGACCGCGACGAGATCGTGCGATTCGGCCATCTCCGCGATCCGTCCGGGGTCGACCACCGAACTACCGCCGTTCTGGACCTGCGGGATCGACACGACTGTCACGGTCCCCAGGTCGTACTCGACGACGCCCTCGAAGTTCGTGACGCCGACGTCCGCACCGGACTTGGCGTCGGTCACCGCGACGGCGGTCGCGCCCCCGGTGTCGCCCGCCATCGCCCGGAGCGCGCCGTCCCGCATCGTCAGCGTTACCGTCTCGCCCTCGCTGATCTCGGTGGCAGCGATCGCCGTCTCGATCTCCACCTGCCCGATGACGTCCTCGGAGACGTGCCGGACGAACTCGTGCAGCTCGTCGGTCTGGGAGATCAGCCAGTCGACGCCCTCCTTGGTCACCTCGTAGCGCCCGCGGCCGTGTTTCTCCACGTACCCGTCCTCGACCAGATCCTGCAGGTAGTCGCTGACCGCCTGGGCCGTGATGCCGATCGCGTCGGCGATCTCCTGCTGGTTCACCGCCGGCTGGCGCTCGGCGATCTCGACCAGGATCTGATACCGCGTCGCGTTCCGTTTGCTCCGGAGCACCCCGTACCCGTCGGCGTCGCTCGCGTCGTTCGCCATTACGATCCCTCGGTCCTTCGAGGTCAAGTAGTTTTGCCATAGCGAGCGTGTAGTTGGTCTATCTGCCCGACTCACGCCCAATAACACAACAGAATTTTCTCTAAAACAAGCGAAATTGTTTTACGATCTACGGGAGTTGTCTCGGGCCATGGTGCACGTTTCGCTCCCTACCGATGCGAAGGCCGGGCCGACGAAGCCGGAGGTCAGGGCCGTCCTGCAGCGGAAACTCGCCCTCGACGCGACCGACCACTTCGCGGAGGTCGGGTCGTGTACCGGCGCCGTCACCATCGAGGCGGCCCGCCGGGCCGGCCGGGTCACGGCGCTCGAACGCAAACCCGAGCGCCTGGCCGCTACCAGAGAGAACCTCGCCGCCAACGAAACGACTGCCGAGGTCGAACTCCGGGAAGCCGAGGCGCCCGGGGGGCTCCCCACGGACGCCGACGCGCTGTTCCTCGGCGGCAGCCGCAATTACGAGGCGGTGCTCGACCACGCAGTCGAGACCGGCGTCGACCGCGTGGTCATGAACGTCTCCCGCCTGGAGGTCGCCGGCGCCGCGACCGAGGCGTTCCGCGAGCGCGGCCTCCTCGACGACGTCGTCCAGTTCCAGGTGAGCCGCGGCTACGAGCTCGCCGGCGCGACGAGCTTCGACTCGGACAACCCCGTCTACATGCTCGTCGGCGGCGTCGACGCGGACGACGCAACCGACGGAGGGCAGCCGTGACCCTCTATGGCGTCGGCCTCGGCCCCGGCGAGGCGGATCTGGTGACCGTCCGCGGCAAGCGCGTCCTCGACGAGGCGGACGTGGTGTACTCGCCCGGCCGCCTCTCGCGGTCGGTAGCCACCACGCACGTCCCCGACGAGCGGATCGGCGACCTGGACGTTCCGATGACCCGCGACGAGGACGAACTCCGGCGGGCCTGGAAGGCGGCCGCGAACGAGATCGCGCCGCGGGCCCGCGACGGCACGGCCGCGTTCGTCACGCTCGGCGATCCGAACGTCTACTCGACGTTCGGCCACCTGCGGCGGACGCTCGATGCCTTCCACCCCGACGTCGCGGTCGAGACCGTCCCCGGCGTCAGCGCTGTGACCGCCTTCGCGACCGCGCTGGGCGTCGAAGTCTCCGCCGGTGCGAGCCTGGCGCTCCGCGAGGCCGCCCGCGGCGCGGCCCCGACCGGCCCCGACCGACTGCTCCTGTTCAAGGTCACCGACGCGCCGACGACCCACGAGAAACTCGCCGCCGCTGGCTACGACGCGGTCTACGGCCGCCGCCTGTTCATGGAGCAGGGAGAAACGATCGTGACCGACGACCCCGCGGATCTCGCCGAACGGGACTACTACACCCTCGCGTACGCGGAGAAGCGCGACCTCGACGACGAACCCGCTACCGCGGCGTTCGCCGACGCCGACGACGAGCGGATGGAACGGGTCCGCACCGACGGCGGGGTGCCGGAGGGGGTAGTGCCGGACGGCGACGCGAACGCGGGCGACCGCCGACCGGTCGAACGGATGGAACTGGCCGAGGGCGAGGCCTGCGGCGACGAGTTCCCGGAGGTGACGCGATGACGGACCCGCAGGACGCCATCGACGCCGAGGCGGCCTCCCGGGCGGCGACCGAACGCGACCCCCGCGTCGCCGACCGCACCGCCGGCCAGATCCAGGAGGGCGTCCCGTTCATCGGGGCCGGACCGGGCGATCCGGGGCTGTTGACGGTCACGGGCAGGGAACTGGTCGAGGCGTCGGATCTGGTCGTTCACGCGGGGTCGCTGGTCAACAGCGACCTCCTGACCGAGTACTGCGCCGACGCCGAGCAGGTGTCGAGCATCGGGAAGGACCTCGAAGAACTCGTCCCACTGATGCGCGACGCCTACGAGGAGGGTCGCGAAGTCGTCCGCCTGCACAGCGGCGACCCCGCCATCTACGGCGCGGCCGTCGAGCAGATGGACGCGCTCGAACACGAGGGCGTCCCGACGTACGTCGTCCCGGGCGTCACGTCGGCGTTCGCCGCCAGCGCGACGCTGCGGACCCAGCTCACCCTCAACGGCGTCGCCAACCACGTCGCGTTCACTCGCCCGCAGGGGAAGACGCTGGATCCCGAGGAGGACCACATCGGCGAGTTCGTCGGGATGGGCGACGTGACGACCTGTCTCTACCTCGGCACCCACGCGGTCGCCGAGACGATGGACCGCCTGCTCGACGCCGGTCACGACCCCGACGTCCCGGTGGCCGTCGTCTATCACGCCTCCTGGCCCGACGAGGACGTGATCGAGGGGACCATCGCGACCATCGGCGACCGCCTCGACGAGGCGGGCTACCGCGCTTCGGCGATGGTCCTCATCGGCGACGCCGCCCGCAAGGCCGGCTACGACCGCTCGTACCTCTACGACGGGTTCGCGAACGGAGAGCAACCGGGAGACTCCCAGCAGGAGGCAGACGACTGACGATGAGCACGGACGATACCACCGAGACCACGGACGCGAGCACAGACTCATCGGACGATTCTGACGGATCGAGCGGCCACTGCTCGACCCCTGACTCGGACGGGGAAGTGGCCGAAGACATCGCGATCGTCAGCTTCGAGCGGAAGATGGACACCGCGACGGAGATCGTCGACGGCATCGGCGACCGCTACGAGTCCGTCGACGTCCTCGAATACCACGGGGACGTCTTCGCCGAGCACTGGGGCGAGTACGACTGCTTCGTCGGCCTGATGGCCTCGGGCATCGCGATGCGCAAGACCGCGCCGCTGCTGGACGACAAGTGGGACGACCCCGCCATCGTCGTCGTCGACGAGGAGCTGACGTGGGCCATCCCGATCACCGGCGGCCACCACGGCGCCAACCAGGTCGCCGACGACCTGGCGTCGATGGGCGCGGTCCCGGCGATGACGACCGCCAGCGAGGCCGCCGACAAGCAGGGGGTCGAGAAGCAGGCGAAGGCGCTGGACGCCCACGTCATCAACGGCGACTCGACGGTCGCGACCAACCTCGCCGTCCTCGACGACGAACTCGGCCCCGTCGAACGCCTCGACGGCCCCCGCGCCGTGCTCGTGGACGACGACGTCACCGTCCTCAAGCGCAACGGTGACGCCGGCGTCGTCCTCGGCACCGGCACCGTCTCCGGCGTCGACGCCGCGCAGGTCGTCGACGCGTGGGAGCGCGCACTTTCCGATCTGGACCTGACCGCCGACGACGTGGACTTCGTCGCGACGGGCACCCGCAAGGAGGGCGAGGAGGGCCTCTACGAGGCCGCCGAGGCCATCGGCGCCGGGGTCGTCTGCTTCGAGAAGGAGACCCTGGAGCGCTTCGAGGGCCCCTCGCCCTCCCGGTCGAAGGAACTCATCGGCTGGCCGGGTATCGCCGAGGCCTCGGCCATCGCCGGCGGCCGCGGCCACGAACTCGCGCGGGAGAAAGAACGGTTCGACGACGCCGTGACCGTGGCGGTGGGGCGGTAGGATGGCCGCTACGGACGCCACCGCCGACGCGGCCGACCGGGGAACCCTCTACGTCGTGGGTATCGGCCCCGGCCTCCCCCACGCGATGACCCAGCGCGCCAAGGACGTGGTCGAGACCGCCGACTGCGTTGTCGCATCGACCCTCTATCAGGAGTTCCTCCGCCGCGACGGGACCCTGCCGCCGGAGAGCGCCGAGGTCGAGGCGGCCGCCGCCGCACCCGACGACGCCACGGCCGGTTCCGAGCCCGGGACCGTCCTCGAACGGCCCAACGGGACGAAACAGACCCTCGTCCGCTCGTCGATGGGGCGGCAGGTCGAACTCGCTCGCGAGGCGTTCGAGCGGGTCCGCGCCGGCGAGGACGTGGCCCACGTCTCCGGCGGCGACCCGAACGTCTACGGGAAGAGCGACCTGCTGTACACGATGGCCGAGGCCGAGGAGGCGACGGACGTGCCGATCGAGGTCGTCCCCGGCGTCACGGCGGCGCTCGGCGGCGCGGCCAACCTCGGCGCGCCGCTGTCGAACGACTTCTGCACCGTCTCGCTGTCGGACAAGTGGCGCGGCTGGGAGGAGATCGAGGAGAAACTGCGAGCGGCGGCCATCTCGGGGTTCGTGATCGTCCTCTACAACTGCTGGCGCGACTACGAACGGGCGATCGAGGTCGTCCGCGAGGAGCGCGCCGACGACGTTCCCGTCGGGATCGTCAACGACGCCGGACGCGGCGACGCCGGCCGCAATCTCGACGACGAGACCCACACGATCACCACTCTCGGGGAGGCGACCGACCACGACGACGAGGTCGGCGGTATGGGCACCTCCATCCTCGTGGGGAACGCGGAGACGGCGGTCTGGGAGAACGACCACGGCGAACACCTCGTCACCCCGCGCGGCGGGCGTGACGTCGACGACTTCTGACCATGAGCACCGACGACACCACCGACACGACGGACGCGAGCACAGACACCGAAACGAAGTGCGGCGCTGCTTCGACGCCCGACGCGGATGCCGCGGCGAGCGAGGACTCGTCCTCGAAGTGCGGCGGGTCGACGTCCTCGTCGTCCGGGTCGTCCTGCGAAGCGTCGTCGAGCAGCGACGAGGAGGAGGTCGGATCGACGGTCGACGACTTCGACGCGGACCCCGGGCAACTGGTCGCAGTGGGGCTCGGTCCCGGTCAGCCCGAGGGCATGACCCAGCGCGCCCGCGAGGCGCTGCTTGCCGCCGAGCACGTCGTCGGCTACACGACCTACGTCGAGTTGCTGCCCGAGGAGGTCCGCGAGTCGGCCGACGAACTGTACGACACGCCGATGTGCGGCGAGGTCTCGCGCACCGAGGAAGCGATCGACCGCGCGCTCGCCGGCAACGACGTGGCGATCATCGGGAGCGGCGACCCGAACGTCTACGCGCTGGCGGGCCTCGCGCTCGAAATCCTCGAATCGAAGGGCGCGACCGCGTCGATGGTCGATTTCGACGTGGTGCCGGGCGTCCCGGCGGCCCAGTCCTGCGGCGCCCGCCTCGGCGCGCCCCTCGTGAACGACACCGTCAGCATCTCCCTTTCGGACCACCTCACGGACATGCCGACCATCGAATCGCGTCTCCACGCCGCCGCCAAGGAGGGCTTTACCATCTCGATCTACAACCCCTGGAGCCGCAAGCGCCGCGAGAACTTCGAGAAGTGCTGCGAGATCCTCGAAGAGCACCGCGCCGCCGACACGCCCGTGGGCATCGTCCACGGTGCCGGCCGCGAGGACGAGCGGGTCGAGATCGTCGAACTCGGCGAGCTGGCCGACCTGGGCGAGACCGACCTGATCGACATGACGACGACGATCGTCGTCGGCAACGAGGAGACGTACGTCTGGGACGACCGCATGGTCACCCCGCGGGGCTACGAGTCAAAGTATGACTACTGAGTACCGCGTCCGCCTCGACCGCGAGGCCTGCGACGGCGTCTTCGCCTGTCTCGTCCGCGACGACCGGTTCGTCGAGGCGACCGACGGCCTGGCCGAGATCGCGAGCGGTTCCTCGAACTCCGAGGCGGCCGACGGCGAGACCGTCGCCGCGTTCGACGACGACCGACTCGCCGAGGCCCGGCAGGCGGCCAGCGCCTGCCCGGTCGATGCCATCGACGTGACGGTGGTCGGCGATGAGTGAGGTCGAGAGGCCGACGCCCGACCCCGCCGCCGACCTGCTCTCGGCGACGCCGGCGACGGCGTACTTCTGGGGACGAGTGGCCGGCGACGGCGAACTCGTCGCGGACTGCGTGACCGTCCGCGCGGGCGACGAGCAGGCGGCCGACGCGCTGGCGGCCGTCGCCGGCGCGAACCGTCCCGACCGTCGCGTTGCGGCCCGCGAGTCGGCCCACGACGCCTCGATCGTCCGGTTCGAGGACGAGTACGAACTCCAGGTGATGGGCGCGCCGGCCGAGCGGGCCAGCGCGGCGCTCGGGCTCCCGCTCGACGGCCGGCCCGGCGGCTACCGCTTCGACGCCTTCGACGACTACCGGGCGCCGCTCGTCCGCGGTCTCCTCGAAGCCTGCGGCACCGTCTGCTTCCGCGAGTCGTCGGCGTCGGTCGGCGTCTCGTTCGTCCACGACGACGAGTGCCTGCTGGAGACGATCCGGACGCTCCTCGGTGCGGCGGAACCCAACGCCCCGACCGACGACCTCGCGGAGACCTCCGCTGGGGGGCACTGGTTCGGGTTGGCCGACGGGGCGGATACGGCCGGGTTCGCCGACTGGGTTTACGCCGACAGCGGCGACTCAGGGCTGTACGCCGCCGACCGCCGGCGCAAGCTCCGCCAGAGCGTCGAGCGCGCGACCGGCGCGGAGGTGGGTGACCGCTCGTGACCGCCACCCAGGCCGCGCCGGGCGACCTCGACGACGAAGCGGTCCTGCTCGTCGGCCACGGATCCCGCCGCGAGAAGTCCAACGAACAGGTCCGGACGCTCGCCGCCGACCTCGAAGCGCGGCTGGGCGTCCCCGTCGACGCCGGCTTCCTCGAACTCGCGAAGCCGGCCATCCCGGAGGCGATCGCCGGCCTCGCGGCCGCCGTCTCCCGGATCACGGTCGTCCAGCTGTCGCTGTTCGCCGCGAGTCACGTGAAAAACGACGTGCCGCTCGCGGTCCAGCGGGCCCGCGCCGACCACGACGGACTCACCGTCCACAACGGCGCCCACCTCGGGATCCACCCGGCGCTCGTCGACCTGCTCGACGACCGGGTGGCGGCGGTCGAGCGCTCGCTGGGCGTCGACCGCGAGGCCGACGACGTGGCGGTCGTCCTCTGCGCCCGCGGGTCCAGCGACCCCGACGCCAACGGCGACGCGCACAAGCTCGCCCGCCTGCTCTACGAGGGCCGCGCGTTCGACCGCGTCGAAGCGAGCTTCGTCGGCGTCACCGAACCCGTCCTCGACGAGACGCTCCACACCGTCGCCAAGGGGCGGCCCGACGCGGTCGTCGTGCTCCCGTACATGCTCGGCGACGGCGTGCTGACGGGGCGGATCCGCGACCGCACTGACGGGTTCGACGCGGAGTATCCCTACGTCGACGCGGCGGCGGGCGACCCGCTCGGGACGGACCCGCGGCTGCTGGACGTGCTCGGCGACCGCTGGCAGGAGGCCCGCACGGACAGCGTCGACATGTCCTGCGACACGTGCAAGTACAAGGTCGAACTCGACGGCTACGAGGAGGACGCCGGCGGCGCGCGGGCGATGCTCCGGGCGCTCACCCACCGGGAGGCACACGCCGACCGGGAGGCCGTCGACGACGACCCGCACGCCCACGACGCCCCCGACCACCACGTCGCCGTCTGCACGAACCAGACCTGCGCTGCCGACGGGGCGCCCGCGGTTCTCGAACGGCTGCGCCAGGCCGCCCGCGACTCCGCCGTCTGCGACGCCCGTATCACCCGCACGTCCTGTCTCGGGCGCTGCGGCGAAGGCCCGATGGTGGCCGTCTCCCCCGACGGCGTCTGGTACGGCGACGTCGACGCCGCCGACGCCGACCGCATCGTCTCGTCGCACCTCGACCGCGACCGCATCGTCTCCGACCTCGTCGATCAGACCCTCTGAACGGCGAACATCGACAGCACACCAGACACACACATGAGCTGCTACGAACTCGAAGCGCTGCGACTCGGACTGATGAACGTCCTCGGCACGGACGACGACCACGCCCGCGAACACGCGGAGCAGGAACTGGAGGGCCACCGCGACGGCCCCGTCGGCGCGCTCGCGGAGGCACAGACCCTCTCGGCGGTCGAGCGCCACCTCGACGCCGCGCTCGTCGACCTCGAGGAGACGGTCGCCGCGACCGACGCCGACGACCCCGAATACGACTACCTGCGCGGCCGACTCGTCGCCGTCCGCGACGCCGAGCGCGCCGTTCGCCGGCTGACCGCTCAGGGCGAGCACGTCCGGGACGGCCTCGGGGAGGCGCACGACGTGCTCCACGAGGCGTTCCCCGTCGAGGAGTGACGGAACCGAGCCGACCGCTGACACCGACTCGGTCGGACGTCTCTGTTTTCCAACAGCGTATCGCGATAGTCCGTCGAGTCGAGCGTGCGGTTTTCGACGGGACTCGCGCCGATAGACGGTCGCAGCACGGCTCGTCAGTCTACTCCGACGGTTCGGCGGCCGGACCGCTGCTGGGCTGAGCGGCGGCGTCGGTCGGGGCAGCGTCGACCGGATCGGCGTCGTGAGGGACTCCGAGTCGAGTCGCGTCCGGGCCGAACTCGCGTTCGAGCAGCGCGGGGACGTCGCCGGGAACGACGTCGGAGTACCAGCGGCCGCGCGGATGGAGGGCGACGGCGGTCCCGTCGGCGCTACAGAGGCCGAGACAGCTCGTCTCGGCGACGTGGACGCGCGACCAGAACACGTCGCGCTCGCGGAGCCACGCGGTCACTGCCTCGTACACCTCCGCGCCGTGCGCCTCGGCACAGGCGGCGTACTCGGCGTCGCGGTCATTCGTGCAGACGAGCACGTGGTCGGTGAAGCCGCGCTCGCGGACCGTTTCGGTTCGGTCGCGCATCAGTCCGCTACGGTCCCCGTTCGGCCGGGGTCCGTTGCGACCTCGCCGGCCCGCGCAGCCGTCGAGCGGCGGCGGAGCCGCGCGTGGACGGCCGCGAGGGCCAGCCAGAGGAACGCCTGACCGAGGACGACCAGTCCCACCAGCCCGGACGAGAGCGCGGCCGGCAGGGAGTGGGTGACTTCGTTCGTCGGCGCGAGTGCAGCCGGGACCGCGAGGAGCCCGAGCGACAGCGACGCGGCGACTGTTGCGACGACGCGTCCACGGCGCTCGCGCACCCGGAGGTAGAGCGCTCCCGCGAGGAGACAGGCGAGCGCCCCGGCGACCATCATCCCGGCGTAGAGCGGGAGTCTCGTCGCCGTCGGAAGCGTCTGTTCGGCCCCCGGCGGCTGCGGCGGGAGGGCGAGCCAGGGCGCGCCGGAGACGGTGAGGAACCCGGCCGCGGCCAGGACGTAGCTCTTCGCCGCGCCGGTCCCCGGGATCGCGGGTTCGAGGAGCGCGAAGGCGACGCCGAAGACGACGCCGCCCAGGAGTACGCCCCAGAGGACGCCCGAGACGGCGCTCACGGCGTTGGTGACCGCGGCCGAAACGGCGCCGTCGTGGGCGGCGTGGTGGTCGGCGTGCTGTCCGTCGGTCGCGTGGCCACCCTCGTGGCCGAGTTCGTCGGCGAACGCGACGAGGGGGTTGGCGACGAGCGCGACCAGCAGCCCGAAGGCGAGCCCGGCGACCAGCCCCGCTTTCACCCCCCGCGTCATGTGTCGAGCGAGCATGGTCAGTGACAGGTGATCCCAGCGGCGTGCCGGAAGTTATGCATCGCGTCGTGCATCGTCGGTTCCTGCACGAACAGCAGTGCGAACCCGAGCGCGACGGCGAGCCCGAGGCCCGCGATCAGTTGTGTCGGCGTTAGTTCCACTCGTGCCTGTTCGATGCGGCCGTGAACGCTGTCGTTGGCGGTCGACATATGAAACTACGGTTGGAGTACATCAAATACAATTGTAAAACTACCGGACGAGCGAAAGCTAGCTTTCGCGGGCGGCGCCTGCGGCCGCGTCGATCCGGTCGGCCGACAGCGCCGAGAGCGGGACGCGGGCGCCGCCGGTCTCGTCGGCGATCAGGTCGCACAGCCCGGGGCCGTCCGCGTCGGTGTCGACGACGACCACGTGCGGGTCGCGGCGGGCGAGTCGCTGCGCGGCCCCGCGGGTCTCTGCGACGGGGCTCTCGCTGGCGACGTTCGCTCGGCCGTCGGTGACTAGAACGACGACGCCGGCCGCGGGATCGGCGCGGTCGAGTACGTCGCCGGCGACATCGAGCGCGGCGGGGAGCGGCGTCCGGTCGCCCGTCGGCAGGTCCTTGAGGTGGCGCGCCGCGTGGGCGACGCTGTCGGTCGGCGGGAGCAGGACCTCGGCGTCGTCGCCGGCGAACGCGACGAACGCGACCTCGTCGCGCTGCTGGTAGGCGTCTCGCAGGAGCTCAAGGACGGTGCCCTTCGCCGCCCGCATCGCCGAGCGCATCGACGCGCTCGCGTCGACGACGAACACCACCAGCGAACCCGCGTCGCTTCGCCGGACGGACCGGCGCAGGTCCCGCGAACCGACCGACGACGCGCCGCGGGCGGCCGCCGCTCGGACCGACGCTGCGGCGTCGACGTCTCCCGCGTCGTCGGCTCGCTGGTCCCGAACGCGCGGACCGTCGCCGTCAGCAGTGGGCCGGGACCGCGCCCGATCCCCGCCGCCGGCCGCGTCCGCGTCGACGGCCTCCGGAACCTCGACGTCGGGCGCACTCGCGTTCCCGACCGCCGCGCGGGACTGTCCCGGAACGACCGGCGTCGCCTCCCGCTCGTCGCCGTGGTCGGCATCACAATCGTCGGCGTTGTCGTGATCGCCTGACTCGTCGCCGGCCGTCGCGTCCACCCCCGCTGGTTCTCTCCGCTGTCCGTCCACCGACTCGTTGGATTCACCCTCGCCGCTCTCCGCATCGCCGGCCCCCGTCTCAGCGTCCGCACTGCTCTCCGCGTTCGGGCCGGACGAGTCGCGATCCGGCTCACCCTTTCGGCTGTCCTCGTCGGCTGAGTCAGCCGGCTCAGCCGAGTCGTCCGCCTCTTTGTCCTCGTCTTCGGCCTCGTCGCCGTCCCCGAACTGCTCGTCGAGGAAGTCGTCGGGGTCGGAGGCGTCCTCGAACGGGCGCGACCGGAGGCGATGGGGGATCGCCAGCGCCGCCGCCCGCTGCACGTCGGGCTCGAGTACTTTCGAACGGCCGTCTAGCGCCGCGAACGTCCGCGCGGCGCGGGCCGTAGCGATGTCGCCGCGGTGACCGTCGAGCCCCGCGTCCCGACACAGTTCGGCGATTTCCACGGCGAACTTGTCGGGGAGGTCGACGCTATCGAGCCGGTCGCGGGCCTCCCGCAACTGGCGTCGGTACTGACGGTCATCCCGACTACCTTCGTGGATATCGACCGTTTCGGTGTCGACCGTATCCGTCTCGTCGTCCGCCGGCCCGGAGCCGTCGGTAGCCGTCCGCCCGAGCGCTCGGTCGATGATCGCAACCCGGCGGTCGACGTCCTCGCAGGCCGTGACCGTCGCGCCCAGCGCGAACCGGTCGCGCAGTTGCGGCCGGAGGTCGCCCTCCTCGGGGTTCATTGTCCCGACGAGCGTGAAATCGGCCGGGTGAGCGACGCTGACGCCGTCGCGCTCGACGCGATTGACCCCGCCCGCCGCCGCGTCGAGGAGCACGTCGACCAGGTGGTCGTCGAGCAGGTTCACCTCGTCGACGTAGAGGATGCCGCGGTTGGCGCGGGCGAGCAGTCCCGGCTCGAACTCGTGTTCGCCGGCGAGCGCGCCGGCCGTCGAGAGCGTCCCGACGACTCTGTCGCGCGTCGCGCCGAGCGGGAGCGTCACGAGCGGGACCGCTCGCCGCGTCGTCGGCGGGTCCGCCCGCTCGCGACAGTCGGCGCACTGGGCGTCGGGGGCGCCCGGCGGACAGCCGTACGGGCAGTCCGCGACGGCCGTCTGCTCCGGCAGCAGATCCGCCAGCGCCCGGACCGCGGTCGACTTCGCCGTCCCCTTCTCGCCGCGGATCAACAGCCCGTCGAGGTTCTCGTTCGCCCCCACGGCGAGCAGCGCCCGCTTGAGCTCGTCCTGGCCGACGATCGCCGAGAACGCGAGCCCGTCCCCCTGCCCCTGCGAAGCATTTATACTTGCCCCAGAATCAACCATATTTGTATTAGGGCAATGAGGGTTTAACAACGTTATGCCAACGATTGGTCTCTACACCGCGACGGAGAACGAACTGGGGTCGCTCCAGCGAGCGGCGGACGAGTGCGAGGCGGACCTGGTCGTCCGCTCGGAGAGCGACTTCGACGACGGTACCGACGTCGACGCGTTCGTCGACGAACTCGGTGACGCGACGGCGGCGATATTCTGGCTCCACGGGGCCGAGGAGAGCATGCCCGGGTACGATCACGCGGTCGAACGCCTCAACGAGGCCGGCGTGCCGCTCGTCGTCGCGTCGACCGGCGACGCCTACGCGGTCGAGGACACGTCCGTCCCCGAGAGCGACCGCGAGCGCGTCTGCGAGTACCTCGATCGCGGCGGCGCCAGCAACCTCGCGAACTGCGTCCGCTACCTCGTCGACGAGTACGGCGACGAACGCCGCGAGTACGACGACCCCGTCGCCCTGCCCACGGAAGGCGTCTACCACCCGGATCATCCGGGGGCGTCCTACGCGGACCTCCGCGCGGCCCACGACCCTGACAGGCCGACCGTCGCGGTCTGGTTCTACGAGTCCCACTGGACCCACGAGAACACTCGCTACGTCGACGCGCAGGTCCGCGCCATCGAACGGGAGGGAGCGAACGCCCTCCCGATCTTCTGCGAACCCGCGACCGACACCGAGGGGCAGTGGGACGCCGAGCAGGTGACCGAGGAGTGGTTGCTCGACGACGACGGCGACCCCACCGTGGACGCCGTCTGCTCGTCGTTCATGTTCTCGCTCTCGATGGAGGAGCGCGGCCGTGCCGCCAGCGACGAAGGCGACAGCGCACTGGACGTGTTCCTCGACCGGCTCGGCGTTCCGGTGCTTCAGACCGTCACGACGATGCGCTCGCGCTCGCGCTACGACGGGTCGGAGACGGGCGTGATGGGCTTCGAACTCGCCCTCTCGGTCGCGCTCCCGGAATTCGACGGGAACGTGATCACCCACCCCATCAGCGGCAAGGAACGGACCGCGGACGAAGCCGACATCGGCACCGCGCCGAAACAGCACTTCCCGATCGACGACCGCGTCGACCACGCCGCCAGACTGGCGGTCAACTGGGCCCAGTTGCGCCACACGCCGAACGACGAGAAGCGCGTCGCGGTTGTCCTCCACAACTACCCGCCCAGCGACGACGGCATCGGGACCGCGTTCGGCCTCGACTCCCCCGAGAGCACCGTCAACCTGCTCGACGAACTGGGGGCGAGAGGCTACGACCTCGGCGCAGCCAACGGCGCGTCGGCGAGTCCGGTTCCCGAGAGCGGCCAGTCGCTCGTCGAACGCCTCACCGCACAGCTCACCCTCGACGACCGCTGGGTCGCGCCCGAGGACGTTCGCGAGCGCAGCGTCGACACCGTCGCACCGGACCAGTACCGCGCGTGGTTCGACGCGCTCGATCCGGAGTTCCGTGAGAACGTGATCGAGGAGTGGGGCGACCCGCCGGAGCGACCGTTCGCGATCCCGGGCATCGAGTTCGGGAACGTCCTCGTCACCGTCCAGCCCCCTCGCGGGTTCGGGATCGACCCCTCGAAGGTGTACCACGACTCGGCCCTCCAGCCGCCCCACGATTACGTCGCCTTCTACCGCTGGCTCCGGAACGAGTACGAGAGCGACGCCGTCGTCCACCTCGGCACGCACGGCAGTCTGGAGTGGTTGCCCGGCAAGACCGTCGGCCTCGACGGGGAGAGCGCGCCGGACCAGCTGATCGACGATATCCCGAACGTCTACCCCTACATCGTCAACAACCCCGGCGAGGGGACGCAGGCCAAACGGCGATCCTACGCCGCTGTCGTCGACTACCTGACGCCGGTGATGGACACCGCCGGCACCTACGACGAACTCGCCGACCTGGAGGAACTCGCCGACCGCTACCGCGAGGCCGGCATGGAGGACGCCCGCAGTGACGACGGCGAGCACCTCGAAGATCTGATCCGCGAGGCCGTCGACGACCTCGACCTGGCCGTCGAGCTGGGGATCACGGGAGAGATCGGCGAGAAAGCGGACGTTCGCGGCCCCGACGAAGCCGGAACCACGCTCGCTGAGGGCGACGTGTCCGGCGACGACGTGGACGTCGACGAACTCGTCGAGCGCGTCCACGAGTACCTCACCGACGTGAAGACCACGCAGATCCGCAAGGGGCTGCACACGATGGGCGAACCGCCGGCGGGCGACCGACTTACCGAGTACCTCGTCGCGCTCACCCGTCTGGAGAACCCCGGGGCACCGAGCCTCCGGGAGAGCGTCGCGGGCGTGCTCGGCGTCGACTACGACGCGATGCGGAACCGACCGGGCGAGTACGACGACGCCCTCGGGATGAGCTACGCGCAGGCCGCCGACGCGGTGTACGAGCGGAGCCTCGACCTCGTCGAGACGCTGGCCGACCACGGCTTCGACCTGCCGGCGAGCGAGGCCGAGGCCGGCCCCGACGACGAGACGACGATGAATCTGCTCGTCGTCGACATCGATCCGCTGGGCGATGCGCGCGCCCGTTCCGGTGCCCACGACGACCTGCGTGAGGTCCTCGATTTCATCTGCGAGGAGGCCGCACCGCGCGTCCGCGGCGCCGAAGACGAGATCCCGCAGACGGCCGAGGCACTGTCCGGCGAGTACGTCCCGCCGGGCGGGAGCGGCGCCCCCACCCGCGGCGGCGTGGATCTGCTCCCCACGGCGCGGAACTTCTACACGCTCGATCCGCGGAAGGTGCCCGCGAAGTCTGCCTGGGAAGTCGGCAGGGAGGTCGCCCACGGCGTGGCCGAACGACACCGCGACGAGGAGGGCGAGTACCCCGAGGAGATCGGCGTCGTCGCGTGGGGCACGCCCACGGTGCGGACCCGCGGCGAGACCATCGCGCAGGTGCTGGCGCTGATGGGCGTCGAACCGGTCTGGACCGACGCCGGGAGGATCGACAACGTGGAACCGATCCCTCTCGACGAACTGGGGCGGCCGCGGATCGACGTGACGACGCGCGTTTCCGGCCTGTTCCGCGACGCCTTCCCGCAGGCCGCCAGCGTCGTCCACGACGCCGTCGACGCCGTCGTCGCGCTCGACGAACCCCACGAGCGGAACTACGTCAAAAAGCACGTCGAGGAAGACGCGGCGGCGCTGGAAGCCGACGGGATGGACGGGAGCGACGCCGAGTCGGCGGCGAAACACCGCGTGTTCACGACGCGGCCCGGCGGCTACGGCGCCGGGACGAACAAGGCCGTCGACGAGGGCAACTGGGAGGATCGGTCGGATCTCGCCGACGTGTACGTTCAGTGGGGCGGCTACGCCCTCGGATCGCGCGGGAAGACGACCGAGGCCCACGACGCCTTCGAGCGTCGTCTCGGTAGCGTTGAGGCGACCGCCAAGATCGAAGACACCGCCGAACAGGACGAGTTCGACTCCTCGGACTGGTACGCCTTCCACGGCGGGTTCATCACCGCCGTGACCGAGGCCGCCGGCGAGGAGCCCGCCTCCTACGTCGGCGATTCCAGCGACCCCGACAACGTCGACGTGTACACCAACGAGGAGAAGGTCCGGAAGGCGATGCGCGCCCGCGTCCTCAACCCCGACTGGCTCGACTCGATGGAGGACCACGACTACAAGGGCGCCGGCGACCTCTCGTCGACGGTCGACGTGGTGCTCGGCTGGGACGCCACGACGGGCGTCGTCAGCGACGCGCTCTGGGAGTCGGTCGCCGAGCGCTACGCCTTCGACGACGAGCGCCAAGAGTGGCTGCGCGAGGTGAACCCGTGGGCGCTGGAGTCGATCACTGACACCCTCCTCGAAGCGATCGATCGCGACCTGTGGGACGCCGACGAGGCGACCGCCGACCGCCTCCGTGACCTCAATCTCCGGGCGGACGGCGACATCGAGGGCCGTGCTGCCGCTGCGGGCCCGTCGGAGGTGCCCGGCGATGACGACTGAGGACGGCGAGGCGGCGACCGGCGAGGCCCGCGACGCCGACGACACCGACGAGTACGCCGACCTCGGTGCGACGACCGCGGACGCCATGGCGATCGCCGAGACCTCCATGGACCGCGTGCGCGAACTCGTCCCCGACGAGACCCTCGCCGACCGGATCCGCCAGAAGAGCGTTCACGCGACCGGTGATCCGGAGTTCCAGCATCTCGTCCGGTTCACCGGCGAAACTGCGGACGAACCGGTCGTCGCCGGCGCGCGAGCGGTCCGCGCGGGGCAGCCGATCGTCACGGACATCACGATGGTGAAAGCCGGGATCACCGGCCGCGGCCACGACTGCCCCGTCCGCAAAGCCATCGGGAACGGTGCGGAGTTGGCCGAGCGGACCGGGATGACCCGGACCGCGGCATCGGTGCTCGAACTCGACCGCGAGGGCGTCTACGACGACGCGATCGCCGTCGTCGGGAACGCGCCAACCGCGGCGCTCGCCCTCGCGGACTGCATCGAGGACGGGACGCGCCCGGCCGTCGTCGTCGCCACGCCCGTCGGCTTCGTGAAGGCCGCCGAGAGCCGCGAGCGGCTTCGCGAGGTCGCCGCGTCCCACGGCGTCCCGGCGGTCACGAACGTCGGCCGGCGCGGCGGTAGCGGCCTCGCCGCCGGCCTGACGAACGAACTCGTCCACGTGGCCAGTGACGCCCGCGACGGAACTGTCGAACTCCCGTAGGACAAGCGCGGATACTTCTCTTCTTGCGAGCCAACTCGGACCGGGAACCGATCGCGAGTCCCGGTCGCGAACTCCGGTGGCCAACACTTATCCGGGAGCCCGACTCACGCCTGTATACAAACCAGTTTGGTGTAGTTCAAGTATGCTTGCTATACGGGGCGAAACATGACGACAGAATCGATCCTGCTGGTCGGACGAGAGGCGCGAAACGGGGGAGAGGTCCTTGGCACCCACGCCGACCGGCTCCGGCGGCGCAGCGTCGTCGACGCGGTCGAGGTTGCCACCTACGAGCGCGAACCGGTCCGCGAGCTGCGCGCGCAGTTCGAGGATATCGGCGCCGACACGGTGTACGCCGTCCCGATGTGCGCCGCGCACACTCACGAGACGACCGATCGCGTCCCGCGCGCGCTGTCGTACCTCTCGGGTACCGTGCGGTACTGTGAACCGGTCGGGGGAAGCCCGGCCGTGACCGAGGTCCTCGCGGAGCGAGGCGCAACGCTTGCGCCGGCGGCCGACGACGTGTCGCTCGTTCTCGTCAGCTTCGGCAGCAGTTCGAAGCCACACCACCGACGGACCGCGGATTTCCACGCCGATCGGCTCCGCGAGCGGACCGGCTACGGTGAGGTCGTGACCTGTTATCTCCTCCAGAATCCGGCAGTAGAGTGCGTCAGGTACAACGTGGCCAACGATTCGGCCGTCGCGGCTCCGCTGTTCGTGACCCGATCCGAGGCGACCGAGGTGCGGGTGCCCGCGGAACTCGAACTCGCCCGCGGCGGGATCGAGTACGCCGATCCGCTGGGGACGCACCCGCGGGTTACCGACGCCGTCGAGGCCGAGGTGGAGCGACAGCGCGCGCTCGCGCCGGACGACGCCGAGCGACCCGCGCCCGTCGCGGCGGGGCCCGCCGAGCCCTCGAGCCCGCTTGCGACCGACGGGGACGGCCGGCGTCGCTGACCCGGTCGAGCCGACGCGACGAGTCGCGATACGACGACCTCACACAGCGAACCGTCACGCCCGGCGAGCGGCGTTTTCCGGCGGTGTCCCTACCAGTGGCTATTACCGTCCACGGGACTCGAAATAGGTCAATGCGAAACTACACCATCGCGCGCATCTGGGGTATCCCCGTCAAGATCAGCACCTCGCTGCTGGTCTTCCTCCCGATCCTCGCGTGGGTCATCGGCAGCGGGACGCAGATCGACACCTACGCGGCGATCGTCGACGGGTTCGCGCCCCACGCCGTCGACGTGGACGTCCTCAGGGACGGCTCGACGCCGTGGGTGATCGGCGCCGCGGCCGCCGTCGGGCTGTTCGTCAGCGTCGGGGTCCACGAACTCGGGCACGCCTGGGCGGCCCGCCGGTACGGCATCGGCACCGAGTCCATCACGCTCTGGCTGCTCGGCGGCCTCGCCGCGCTGGAGTCGATGCCCCGCGAGTGGAACCGGGAGTTCTGGATCGCTATCGCCGGCCCGATCACGAGCGTGCTCACCGCGATCGCCTGCTACCTCGTCGTGCTCGCGCTTCCGGCGTCGACGCCGGTCGCGACGTTCGTCTTCGGGTGGCTCGTCGTGACGAACGTCCTCCTGACGGTGTTCAACATGCTTCCGGCGTTCCCGATGGACGGTGGCCGAGTCCTCCGCGCGCTGCTTGCGCGGACCCAGCCCTACGAGGTCGCGACGCGGTCGGCCGCCCGCGCCGGCACCGCCTTCGCCGTCCTCTTTGCCGTCGTCGGCGTGCTCTACTTCGCGCCGATGCTGATCCTCCTCTCGCTGTTCCTCTACGGCGCGGCCTCCTCGGAGTCGCGGGCCGTCGCCCTGCAGGCGCTGCTCGAGGGAGTCACACTCGGAGACGTCGCCAGCTTCGACGCCGAGCCCATCGACGCCGACGACTCGGTCGACGCGTTCACCGACCGGATGATCCGCGACCGCCGGACCGCCTACCCCGTGACCGATGCGGGTTCGGTCATCGGCGTCGTCACCCTCGACGCGATGCGACGTTCGGACGCGGACACCCGCGACTCCGTGACGGTGCGGTCGATCATGATCGACGACCTGCCGACGCTCGCGGTCGAGATGGACGCCTTCGAGGCGCTCGCCGAACTGAACCAGCACCCCGCCGGGTTCGCGCTCGTCGAGCGCGACGGCGAGACGGTCGGCGCCGTCTCCAGGGACGACTTCGCGTACGTGCTCCAGTTCCGCCGCGACGGCGTCGGCGTCGCGCCGAAAGAGGCGTTCTAACCCGGATTCGAGCCGATGACTGCACGCTGGCTGTACTCGTGGGGGCTCGGATCGGTCGCGTTCGGCGGCGCCTCGCTGCTCGTGCCGCTCTACATCGTGCAACTTGGCGCCTCGCCCGTCCAGCTCGGGCTGCTGGCGTCGTCCGCCGCGGTCGTCGGTGCGCCCGGCGCGATCGCGTTCGGTCGGCTCGCCAACCGGGTCGACCACCGCCGCTCGCTCGTCCTCGCGACGCTCGCGACGGTCGCCGTCGCGCTCGCTGTGATCCCGCTGTTGACCAGCGTCGACGCGATCATCGCCGCCAACGCGGCCCTGTGGCTGGTCGTCTCGTCGGTCGCCCCCGTGCTGACGATGGTCGTCGTCGACGACGCGCCGGAGGCCGCCTGGAGCGAGCGGATCGGCCTCCTCAACAAGTACCAGGGGTACGGCTGGGCCGGCGGGCTCGTGCTCGGGACGGTCTGGCCGCTCGTCGGCGTCCGCTTTTTCGGACCGGACACGGCCACTCGCGCGCTGTTCTGGCTGCTCGCTGCCTGCGCCGGCGCGAGCGCGCTCGGCGCCGCTCGAACGCTGCCCCGGCCCGCGTCTGATGCCCACGTCACGAGCGAGCGGAAGGTACGTCGGATCGCGCGACTTGTGACGGGTTCCCGCCGCAACGTCAAGGGGGCCACGTTCGCGTTCTCGCCGAACCGGCTGTACTGGACGACGCGGGAGTTCTCACCCCGGCGGGCGCTCGCTCGCCTCGATCCCGCGCTGGCGACGTATCTCGTCGCCGCCACGCTCTTTTCCACCGGTTTCGCCGCCTTCTGGGCGCCGTTGCCGCTCTTCTTCACCGACGTCGGGTTCGACTCGGGGCAGGTGTTCGCCCTGTACCTGGTGTCGAGCCTCGCGTCCGCGGTCCTCTACGAGGGCGCCGGCCGGCTCGCGTCGCGGTACGACGTCCGGTTGATCCAGTCGGTCGCCCTCGTCGCTCGGGGGCTCTTCTTCCCCGCTATCGCGCTCGTGGCCGGGATCGAGGCGCTGTCGGCCAGCCTCGGCGCTGCGGGCGTCGGGCTGGCCGCGATCGGTTTGACCTGGGCGGTCATCGCGGTAGTCGGGACGGCCATCGTCACGCGGCTCGCGCCCCCGAGCGTTCGCGGTGACATCCTCGGCGTCCACACCGCGCTGGTCGCCGTCGCCGGAGGGGTAGGCGGCCTGCTCGGCGGCTGGGCGGCGACGTTCGGGTACGTCACGGCCTTCGGCGTCGCGGGCGCGCTCGTGCTCCTCGGTGGCGGACTCGTCTTCTCCCTCCGCGCGCTGTCGGGCGGGGCCCGAGCGCTCGAACCGGTGGCCGACGCAGTGATCGACCGAGCTGGACCGGGAACGGCGCTGTCGACTGTAACTCCCGACGAGGACGGACAGACGGACTGACTGTGACCGACCGAACAGCGTGGTCGTAAACTGGATACCCCCAGAGAAATCCGTTCAGACGTCGTCGAGCGAGAACGCGTCGAACTTCCGGACGGCGTAGACGTAGCCGCCACCCCCCGACGTCCCGACGACCGCCGCGTACACGAGCCAGGCGACGGCCAGCGGAGTCCCGGTCGTCCCGTGGACGGTGTACCAGACGAGGAGAATGCCGACCGCGCTGACGGCGACGCTCCCGAAGAAAAAGCCCAGGACGGCGATCATCGACGGGTGCGCGCGCTCGACGCTCATGTACTCCCGGCGCTCGAACTTCGGTATCAGTGCGCCGGCGCCCAGCGCGGTTCCCGCACCGGCCGCGGCGAGGAGCAGCGACAGCAGCGACAGCCCGACTGCCGTCGGGAGGCCGTAGACGATCACTGCGACGGAGGCCCCGATTCCGAGCGCGACCGCTACCCCTGGGACGGCACCGGCGAGCGCGCGTCCCCGGAGCAGGACGGCGGTCGACGGGGTACTCGTCAACAGGAGCGGCAACTGGTCGCGGTCGTCACCCAGCGGATTCAGGCAGTAGGCCGCGCCGCTGAGCGTGACGCCGAGGACGACCGCGGCGCCGGGGCCGAGCACGCGGAGCGACTGCGGGTCGGTGAACACCGACCCGACCATCCCCAGCGCGCCGAACAGGAGCGGTCCGAGGTGGGCGAGGGTCCGCGGGTCGCGGCGCGTCCGGAGCAGGTGACGCCAGGCCACGCGCGCCGACGGTGACGCGGTGAACGGCCACGGGACGCTCCGACTCCGGCCGCCGGTGGCCTCCCCGTCGGCACCGCTCTCGAACTCGCCGAGGAGCAACCGCCGCTCCAGTCGGAGCACTGCAGCGGATCCGACGGGGATCGCGGCCAGAAGCACGAACGCGGTGAGAACGCCGATCGGCCGTCCCGTAGAACCGAGGGGGTCGAACGCGATGCTCGCGTAGGCCTGCAGCGGCGCTCCCGGCAGGAGTACGGGGATCGCGAACGCTCCGAGCCCGTCGGCCCCGTCGAGTCGGGACCGGACGAACACCTGCGATCCGACGTATGCGACGACCGTGACGATGACGAACAGTATCGCCTTCGTCCACAGGGAGACCCCGAGACGTCGGTTCGCGAACTTGAGCAGGTCCCCGAACACGCGACCGGCGAGGTGCGCCGCGAGGGCGACCGGTAGCGCTGCCGTGACGAGGACGAGCGGCACGAGTGGGTTCCCGGCTCCGACGGCGACGATCGCCAGCAGGACGACCGCAGTCGGGACGACTGTCGCCGTTCCCTGGAGCGTCTCGGCGGCGAATCGGCCGATCGCGACCGCCCGCGGCGGGATCGAGGTACGGACGAGTGGACCGACGGTTCCCAGCCGGTTCTGCGAGAGCGCGCTCGCACCGCCGAGATACAGCCCTCCGACGGCGACGGTCGTGAGGACGGCGCCCGTCTGTCCCGTCGGGACGGGAGCACTCGCCAGGGCAGCGCCGTAGTCGAGCGCCGATTCGGAAACGATCAGCGGGAATCCGACGCCGAACATGACGCCCAGAAACGCGAGCGCGAGGAGCTGTCGGGGCTCACCCCGGATGTGCCGAACGCGCGCCCGGAGTTCTGTCCGGACGAGCACGCCCGCGTCGCGGACGTCTGAGCGCAGGTCGCTCCCGTTCGGGTCGGACGAGGCGAGCGAGTCAGCCGAAGTCGTCTCAGGGATCCCGGTCATTGCTGCCAGGCCGCCTCGGGATCGCTGGTCAGCGCCAGGAACGCGTCTTCGAGGTCGGCGTCACCGTCCTCCCGCTCGGCGCCCGAGACGAGGTCCTCGGGCGGGCCTTCGGCCACGAGTCGCCCCTCATGGAGGACGCCCACGACGTCGGCGATCTCCTCGACGACGGGGAGGATGTGCGTCGAGAGGAAGACGGTAGTGTCCTCGGCAGTCAGGGCCAGTACCTTCTCGCGGAGCGTCCGGGCCGCACGCGGGTCCAGCCCCGACGTCGGTTCGTCGAGAAAGACCACGTCGGGTTCGTGCTGGATCGCCTGGACGAACGCCGTCTTCTGGCGCATTCCCTTCGAGTATCCGTCGATCCGGCGATCGAGGTCGGCTGTGAGGCCGAGCGCGTCACACAGGTCGAGGGCGCGGTCGGCGACCGCGTCCCACGTCGTGGCCCGTAGATCCGCGGCGAACTGGAGCTGTTCGCGGCCGGTGAGTTCGTCGTAGAGCGGGGGCTTCTCGGGGAGCAGACCGATACGGTCGACGAGTCGCCGACGGTCCGAACTGGGGACGCCGGCGACCGTCGCCTCGCCGTCCGTCGGCTCGACCAACCCGGTCAGGACGCGCATCGTCGTCGTCTTTCCCGCGCCGTTGGGACCGAGAAACCCGTAGACTACGCCGGGGTCTATCCGCAGGTCAAGCGAGTCGACGGCGACCGTCGATCCGTATCGCTTCGTCAGGCCGCTCGTCGAGAGCGCGGCGGAGGGCTCGCTCATCGAGTGAAATGTCGACGAATCGCGTGGAAAATGTTTGGATGCCTCGAGGATCTCCACCTGACCGCGCTGTTTTCACTGGGTCGTCGACTCCGACTCCGGATTCGGAACTCACCATCCGTATATCCATATGCGGTTTATCAACGACATTTCCGCGCTTAGACGCCCATATCCGGATAGTTTCGGCATTCCGGGAGAGGTTCCCGGTGGTCGCGATTACGCTGATAATCACGATCACAACATCCTGATTTGTTACCGGTCCGGGCCGCACAGATCCCGGCCGCGCGGCGGAACGCCCCTGCAAGGCCCGGCAACGGCGTTATCTCGGACTAACGCGAACTGAATCCATGGTCCGAACACGGACGGCACTCGGTGTCATCGGCGGGCTCGGGGCTGCGGTGGGCGCGTGGAACGTCTATCAGCGGCGGACGACCGAAACGGTCCCCTACACGACCGTCGCCCGACTCGACGACGTCGAACTCAGGCGGTATCCCGCGTCCGTCCGCGCGGAGACGGTCGCTCCGACCAGAAACGCGGCCTTCAGACGGCTCTTCCGCTACATCTCGGGGGACAACGAGAGCGACGCCGAGGTCTCGATGACTACTCCCGTCGAGGTCGCCGACACTGAGGGAGATGCCAGTGGCCCACCGGCCGTGACAGTCTCCGGGCGTTCGATTTCGATGACCGCTCCCGTCGAAGCCGCGACGACCGAAGAGGGGGTTCGAATGACGTTCTATTTGCCCGCCGACTACGACGTCGAGTCGGCACCGCGGCCGACGGACGAATCCGTCGACCTCGTTGCGGTTCCCGAGCGGACGCTCGCGGTGCGGCGGTTCTCCTGGCGCCCGACGGATCGACGCGTCGATCGGGAAACCGAACGCCTCCTGTCGACGCTGGAGCGCGCCGGCGTGCCGACCGACGGCGACCCATTTTACATGGGATACGATGGGCCGGGAACCCTCCCGTTCCTCCGACGTAATGAAGTCGCAATCGCCGTCGAAGCCGAGTGAGCCGCGTCGGTCACGCCCATCTTGAAGTGTCCAACCCGCCTCCGTGCGGACTGATGACGAGCGGACGACACTGCACGGCGGAAAGCGGACGTAACCGGGAGCCCCGACGAATGCTGTCGCGTGAACCGGATCCGGAGATCGATGGCTGAACGCGCGGGTTCGACCCCGCTCGACGAGACGTTCGACCGCTACCTGCGGGACAAGGGGAAAGGTCGCGGCGGCGAGGGCGGGAACTACCGTCGGAACGCCGCGCGCGAACTCGACCGATTCCACGAGTGGGCGGCCGGCGACCGCGGCGCTGACTGGGACGGGATCACTCCTGCCGACATCGATCGAGGCCCAGTGTTCGCCGATCTCGACGAGCGCGTCTTCCGTGAGTACGCTCGTCACCTCGCGGCCGACCGCGGGCTGAAACAGAACACCGTCCGGACGTACTACGCCTACGTCTCCGCGTGGTGCGGCTGGTGCGTCAACGAAGGGTATCTGGAGGCCCACTACGCCCAGCGCGCGAGCGCGATGGCCCCTCTCCCCGACGACGACGGCCGCAAGCCCGGCGACCAGCAGGCCTGGACCGCCCAGCAACGCCACGCCATCACACACCACGTCGACGAACGCGCTCGCGACGCGGTCGATCGGTTCGCTGGCCTCCGCGGCATGACCTCCGACTCCGAGTTTGACCGGCTGGACCGACAGCGCGCCCGGTACGACGCGATCAGGGCCGCCCGCGACCGCGCGCTCGTGTTCGTCCTCGCGTACACCGCTGTCCGCGTCGGCGAACTCCTCCGCGATCCCGACGACCCGCGGCGCCGCGGCGTCCGCTGGGAAGACGTCGACCTCGACGACGGCCGCGTCACCGTCTACCGGAAGAAACAGCAGTGGGACGCCGCTGGTCTCCCCGATCCCGTCCACAGACCGCTCGCAACCTACCGCCGCCTACTCGATCCCCCTTCCGAGCGCTGGCCCGTCTTCCCGACGTTCGACCACCGGACGCTCGCGACGCTCGCCCGTGAAGAGCTGGCCGACCGCGGTCTCCGACCGGAAGAAATCGACGAGCGACGCGACGCGTTCGCCCGCGATCTCCTCCTCGCCCTCGATGAAGACATTTGCCCGCCGTCGATGACGACCGACGGCGCGCGATCGGTTCTTCGGCGACTTACTGACGAGGCCGGCATCGACGTCGACCATCCGAAACACGACTACCTCGCCCCCCACGGGGGCCGACGCGGGATGGGCGAAGTCCTCGTCCGCGCGTTCGGCTACACCGTCGCTGCCCGCTACCTCGACAACTCCGAGGAGATGGTCCGCGAACGGTACTCGCACATCGAAGCCGGTGAACTCGGCGACGTCGCGACCGAAGCGCTCGAAGACGTCGACGATCTCTAAGTGCGGACGAGTTTCTACGCGACACTGTTGGCACTCTGGAATAAATAACGAAAACCCCCGACCAGCGTTGAGACTGGTCGGGGGTAACGAACCCGGCCGGATGTGGCCGGAAATGAGTGGAGGCGGCGAATCAGGTTTCCCAGAGACTCTCGTACTCCAGTACTCGCCGAAACGCAGGCGGGCTTAACTTCCGTGTTCGGGATGGGTACGGGTGTAAACCCCGCCGCTATGG
>NZ_JBTJEL010000021.1:0-26336 GCF_054504345.1 Halosimplex yunnanense
GATGAAGCTGCCGCGGTCGGGGCCGTAGTCGTAGTAGTAGGAGTGTTCCCAGACGTCCAGCGCGAGGATGGGGTGTGCGCCCCACAGCGCGCCCTGGTCGTGCTTGTCGACCGCGACGTTGCGCAGTTGCTTGGCGACCGGGTCGTAGACCAGCAGTGCCCAGCCACCGGCAGCCGAGGCAGCGGCTTCGAATTCGCCCTTCCAGCCTTCGTACGAGCCGAAGTCCTCCTCGATGCGGTCGGCGAGGTCACCCTCGGGCTCGCCGCCGCCGTTCGGCGACATGTTGTCCCAGAACAGCGTGTGCAGGTAGTGGCCACTGCCGTTGTGAGTGACGTTGCCCAGCGCGCCCGCGGTCGAGGAGTAATCGCCCGACTCGCGTGCGTCGGCGAGCGTCTCCTCGGCGGAGGCGAGGCCGTTGACGTAGCCCTGATGGTGCGTGTCGTGATGCCACGTCAGTACCTGCTCGCTGACGTGCGGCTCGAGGGCGTCGTAGTCGTACGGGAGCGGCGGCAGCTCGGGATTCGAGTGCTCTGTCATGTGCATCTCTTCGGAAGGACGAGAACGTGATAATGGTTCTCTGAAATCTATTTTTGTGTTTCAGTTGTCACTCACTTTTCAGCGCCGGCAGTAACGGCCATCGGCTCTGCTGGCCGGCGATATCGGTCTGGACGCCGGAACGGAGAGCAGTCAGAATATCGTCGGTTCGTACACAGGCCAGAGTCACAAATCGAGTCCCGTTCTCGGCATGAAGGAAAGGATCAGTTTTCGAGAAACTCGTTCAATTCGGCGAATTCGTCGGGTGAGAGAACGATCTCGGTATCGAATGCGTCGAATCGTTCGAAGTCGTCGTCAATCGTCAAAACGGTATTCACCTCCTCGTCGATCGCCACCTGGGCGTAGTATCCGTCCCAGCTACCGACGTTCGCCTCACTCGCCCGAGAGAACCCCTCCCAGACGACGTCTTCGGGCATCCCGTCGTACCAACGGATCCGCTTTGCGTCCATGAAATTCTGGAGCAGTCGAGTTGCGTCTTCGTTTGACCGCCCGTAGTACGTCGTCAAGACGGTATGCGCGCCGAACAACGCAGGATACGGGATCACCGCATCGATGTCGCCTTCGATGGCGTCTCTGACGTACGAGAGCGCGGCGTCACGACCGGGGGCCTCAGTGTGCGCGAGGGCGATCACGTCGACGTCGAAAAGATACGGTCCACCCGCGTCACTCATCGTCGGTATCGGCTGCGCCGCTCCGAATAGCTTCACGGTGCTTCCGAGCGATCGGGTCGGTTCCGTCGGTGAACGGCGCTGTCTCCCCTCGCTCCGGGGACGTTTCCGCGACGAGTTGCTCCATGCGGTCGATGATTTCGTCGGGGTCGTCTTCCGGTTCGACGATCGCTTTCCCCCCTTCTTCGTGAACGTCGACTTCCGTCCCGGGAGAGATACCGAGGCGCTCTCGTAGTTCCTTCGGGAGAACGATTCGCCCCTTCGAGTCCACTTTCGCCATATTCCCACGTCGGGTGGGAACGAGGATACTCGTTGTGGTCAGAACACCGAGCGCGTCTCTGAATCAAGACGTCCGTTCTCGACGACTTGTACCGGGAACCTTCGACCAACCGCCACAAACAAAACGTGACCTCGATCCCGAGAGGGGCCCGTAATCCGAATATCCGTACCAATCACATGTTATTTAGTAACAACTATATATGATGACTATACATCTGAATTGTCATGGGTTCAATGGGTAAGGTGGGGGCAGTGGTGGCTGCCTTCTTCCTGGTGACTGCAACGTTCACACCGGCTGTGGCGATCGACACAATCGACGCAGCCGGCAACGAAAGTGCAGCGGGGAACATGCCTCGGGAACTGAAAGCACAGGCTGCCGAGGATACGGCGGCGCTCGATGCGCCAAAGCGTCGTCATGAGTCGGCTCGTGACCGAGCGCACGACCGCTTCAACAAGTCGGGGCAACACTATCGCGGGCCGGTCCGGGCGTCGTCGTCGAAACTATTCAATCACGACGCCGTCGGCGTTCAGGCGCTGACCGCGTTCGCCGGGACCGGCACCGAAGCGGACGCAGTAGACATCGCCGATCAGGTGCTCCGCATGGACAACGAGTCGGCGTACCAGGAGATTGTCGACGCGCGGCGGCTGTTGAACGAATCCCGGGACGAGATCGACAACAACGGAATCGTCCGGAGCATGGAGGCACACCTCCGGAACGCCGAGCGCACGTACGATCGCGCCGAGCGGACGATGGGACGGGCCCAAGACGCCGATGGACGACGCGCGATCCGATTGCGCGCGAGTTCGATTCGGCAACTGCGCCAGAGCTGGCGACAGGCGCACTTCGTCGTCGAACGAGCGGTCGAGCGGACGAACGCGACGTTGCCCGTCGGATCGGTCGACTCCGGAGACGGGAACGAAACCGATGCCCCTGACGAGGGGAACGAAACCACGCCGGAGTTCAACGGGTCAGTCGCCGTGTCGCCGCTGACCGACAGTGACCCCGTCCGCGACGGGAACAGAACGGTGAATCGGACGATTCTCGTGAACATCTCTGCCGACGGTCCGGTCGCGCTCGACTCGGCACGGGTATCCGTCGACGGAAACCAGCGCGTCGAGAGAAATCTCTCCGGGCTGGTGGTCACGGCCAATCGGAGTCTGCCAGTCGGGCTGCGAGTTCCACTCGCCGAGGGCGGGCACCGCATTACCGTGACCACCCTCGGGAACGACGGCGCGACGGAGGCCAATACGACGCTCCGCCTCGACGGCGACGGGCTGAACGAGTCGATGGAAGAACGACTCGGAACTGACCCGCTCAACCCGGATAGCAACTCCACGGAGACCGGTACTGACGAGAGCAACGATGGCGTACTCGATGGACGCGAGGACTTCGATGGCGATGGGCTGGGAACATTGAACGAACTCGACCGCGGAACTGATCCGCTCGTCGCGGACACCGACGACGACGGGCTCGCCGACCGCGAGGAGTTCATCACGGACACCAACCCGCTCGTCGCGGACACTGACGACGACGGAGTTGTTGACGGCGCCGAAGATCCCGACGGTGACGGCTTGACTAACGCCGAGGAATTTGAACGGGGCACGCAACCGACAGTCGCTGACACTGACCGAGACGGTATCGACGACGCCGCCGAACTGGCCAATGGGACGGACCCAACATCTCCGGATACCGACGACGACGGCCTGCTCGACAGCGACGAGCCGACGGCGCCGTTCGATACAGACCCAGTCGACCCCGACACCGACGGTGACGGTGTCCTCGACGGCAACGAGACCTACACCACGACGGCCGGAAACGAGTCGCTCGGCGCGACTGTCAACATCACCGGCGAGGGCAACGTCGCCGCCCAGACGACCGTGGAGGCGCCGATCCACGTCCGCTATCAGGACGAGTACACGCCCAACGCCTCGGTCGCCCCGTTCGTCGAGTTCGAATCGCAAGCGAACTTCTCGCAGGCGAACATCACCATCGGATACGACGAATCGCACATCGGGAGTAGCGAGAGCAACCTCTCGATCTATCGGTTCAACGAGAGCGCCCAGCGCTACGAGCACGTCGATTCGACGGTCGATCCCGACTCGAACACGGTGACAGCGACGACCGAACACTTCTCGACGTACACGGTCTTCGACGACCAAGAGTGGCTGGAGTATCTCCAGCACCGCAACGACATCCTCTCGCTGCGGCCCGACGGCTCGACGAGCGAGCGCATCGCCAACTGGACGTTCGAGTCGATGCCGTCGTCGATCGGGACGAGCAACTGGACCTGTTACGTTGAGCCGCGCGGCGACGGCTTCAAAGACCAACCCGCCGACGGCGGTTGCGAGATCGAATCGGATCAGGACGCTATCCGTGTCTGGGAGAAGACCAACCGCGAACGATTCCTCAATCGGACGACCACGCTCCCCGAGGAGGGGCCGTTGTTCGTGAAGGTCAAAGTTACCGCTCACATCCAGAGCACCTGGTCGCACGCGGCGGCGGTCCTCTCTATCGACACCGGGGACGGCGAGACAGATATCTATCGGCTGGAGAGCGACTCCGACAGCAGTTCCAAGACCAGAACGGTCGTCCGCCGAGTGAACGTCACTGAACACGCCGGCGAGACGGTCACCGTCTCGCTTCGAGCGGACGCGCGCCACACCAGTGGTGACAACTCCTGGATGCGCGCGCACTTCATCGACTTCGAGCAGGCCACCGAGGGCGTCGCCAAGCGCGACTCCGACGGCGACGGCATCCCCGACTTCCGCGAAGTGAAGGGTATCCCGCTGGCGAACGGCCCTAACATCACGCTCGATCCGTTCGACGCGGACACCGACGGCGACGGACTCGAAGACGGCGAAGAAGTCAACCTCGACGCTCGGCTCACCCAGGAACCGCCGAACAGCCGGGCGCTCGAAACGGGGTATCGATGGTCGAGCAACCCCGCTGTGGGCAATGTAGATACCGACAATGACGGACTCACCGACCAGGTAGAAAACGGGACTTGGACGATCCCGACGGTCAACCGCAGCGGCAGTGCGTACCGCTGGGCCGCTACCAGCGCCAACCAGAACGGGTCGTTGACGGTGAGTTCCGACCCGAGCACTCCCGATACGGACGGCGACGGGTTGAACGATACGCAGGAGAAACGAAAAACGCACACCGACCCGCAGGCGGCGGTCACGTACGGCCTGACAGAACGCCACCGAGAATCGCTTGATACTTTCTTTAGCAATAGTGCAGGAGATGCCGCTGAAGCCCGGACACTCGGTCTCTTGGCACCGTCCGAAGGGAAAGATGACCTCTCTCAGCGGATCGAATCGCTCGATGATGGGAGCGACGACTTCGACTTCGTGACGGCCGACGGCGAGTCCCAACTCTCGCACATCTCATTTATAGCGCTCGACGGAACGGAGCGAACTGATACGTGGCTCTCGAATCGGCAAGAAGTCCGCGATAGCGTTCCATCGAATCCGCGCGGCCCCGATCCCTCTGGTCCGCGATACGCCCACTACGAGACCGATCCGTGGGACCCGGACACCGACGACGATGGACTCACCGACGGTCAGGAACTCAAAGGAACGACTGTCGTCGAGTCGTTTGGCCAACCGGGCACGCCCAGCGCGATCGAACGACCGGTAATTATCGAACGGGACGAAGCTGTCCCACGATTCGGATTAGATCCGACCACACCGGATTCCGACGGAGACGGATACTGGGACGGCTGGATCGGTGTCTATGGTGTAGGATATACTGACAACGTTGTATTGTATCGGGAACATCTGAAGAGTGGAAACGGGATCGCCGGTGAAGAGCGCGTCCCTGAGCAGGCAAGAGTACACAATGTATCCGCGACTCCTTCGGTATTAGGTGCGAACGTGACTGGTTCATCGAAAAAGGAACACTCGTCTGTACACATTGGTGAACTTCACTGGGACCAGTATGATAAAAGTCAAAACGCGGATCCAACGGTCAACAATCCGGACCTGCAACCAAGCCTCCAATTCGAAGTAGATTATTACGAAACAGTACCTCAGGCAGTTCTCGATCAACTCGAAGCTGTGGAAGAGAATTACAGACTATACGGGATTGATATCCAATTCGAAATAGACGACGAAATAACTCAGTCGAACCGCCGAATAATAAACGGTGATGGCGCTCATCACAACGAAGAAGGCCATCACGACGACCTCGATAAAGCATATATGTTTATCACATATGATGGAAGGAATGCGCTGACAAAACCGAGCCCATACGATTTCGGCGGCCGACCGAAAGGGGTTGCCTCATCGCCTGGCGGAGAAGGATACCCCATTACAGGTCCTGGAATTTTCGGTGGAAACGGGCTAGGGTGGGGTGTGGTAATATTCACTAACGATCACGGTGGGTCCCGGTATGTGGACCATCAAAAAACAATGATGCATGAGATCGGTCATCTTCTTGGTGCAGGGCGGTTAGATGACGGGAAGACGATACACTACTGGCCTAAAGAGATATACAGCGGCAGTGTCGATGAACAGAATCCCGATCCAACGATGGAAAACCTGAGTAGTCCAACTATGGAACGATGGAGTGTCATGAGTGCTGGATATCCGAACGATGTAACAAAGCCACCTATGTCTGAAGAATACTTTGCCTTCAGTATTGAGGAGGCTTTAACTATTGAATTCCATCGGATCGACTCACGGTTCGGAGAAACAATCATCCCTTAATAACACCATTTGGTGGCAAAAATGAGGAAAAGGAACACAATTTGTCTGGGATTACTTCTGCTAGTAATCACACTTGCAGGTTGTACCACAGAGAGCGAACCTTGGGTAGCTGGAGTCGAATCACACAACGTCGAATCACATGGCGACCAGGTGAGAATTTCTGTCGAAACCTATCTCGGCGGATTCTATCGCAGTGGCGATACCTCGGTGTCTATTGCGAACGTTTCCGTCCTGTTGACCGACAGGGAGTACCAAGTCATTTATCGGGAGAACGTGGGACGATTAAACGCGACCAGTGGATACGAGAAATCGGTCAATGCGACGCTCGATCAAGCACCTCATTATATTCTCTTACAACCGGGTATGATCGACGACCCGTACAACGGAGATTACACGTTCGAAGGACTCAAGCGACGCGGCGGCGCGTACGTGCCCACGATATCGATTCAGCAGACCGAAGAAACGAGATTTGGGATCTTCCATTCGACGGCGATCGACTGCAATCACGAGATATCCTGCGCAAAACTAGAGCGGGGTTCGTCGTAACGCGATGGATCCTCGTTAAACTCGTCCTAGAACGGGCGCTCGTACGCCTCGGCGTCGTCGAGCGGCTCGAACCCCAGCACGTCACGAGCGTGATCGATGCTGAACCACGAATGGTCGCTGGCGCTCCGCGCGTAGAAGATATCGAAGCCAACTGACTCGTCCTGCAGCGCGAGATCGACGAGCCGGGCCATATCCCGGCGGGAACACCAGTGGGCTTTGCAGTGGTTGACCGCACGCCGGTACTCGGGGGTTCCGCGCTCGATCTCGCCGGCCTCGACGCGCCGCTCGGGCGGTCCGTAGGGACTGTCCCACTCCGGGTCGAGCACCCAGCCGATGCGCAGCGCGTAGAACTGTTCGAACGTGTCCTCGATCTCGACGAGGTAGCGACCGAGGTGCTCACCCAGCAACTTCGACACTGCGTAGTAGGAGTCGGGACGCGGCGGGTCGACGTGGTCGACCTCCAGATCGGGTTCGCCGTCGTAGAGTTCGGGCTCGCGCTCGATGCGGTACCCACCGACGACGTGATTCGTGGAGGCGAAGACGATCTGATCGACCCCGGCGTCGCGGGCCGCCGAGAGCACATTGTAGGTGCCGATTACATTCGCAGAGAGAATCTCCGGCCAGGAGGCACCGGGGGAGGGATTCCCGGCGAGGTGGACTACGGCGTCCTGCCCGTCGAACGCCGGCCTGATCGCGCCCTCGTCGGCGACGTCCGCGACGACGGCGTCGAACTCGGGATGTGGCTCCCGTTCGAGGTAGGTGAACCGGTACTGATCCTCGTCGGCGAGGTGGTCGATGAGCGCCGTCCCGACGCGACCGAAGGCGCCCGTGAGGAGCACGTCCATCGGCATAGCTACCGAAAGGCGAGGCCGATCCATCACGGTTTCGAGCGGGCTGACAAATGCCACTCCGAAGCCTGCAGTTCGACCACTTCCCTCGTGGGAAGTGCTAAGTTCGACCGACCCGAACGCTCGACATGGCCGAGCCTGGGCGCGAGACCGAGTACACCGAGTCGGACGTCATCGCGGTGTTCCGCGACCGCGAGGACTACGCCGAACCGTTGACCGCGAGCGAGGTGGCCGAGAAGTTGGGATGTTCGCGCCGCACAGCGCTCAACCGACTGCACGACCTGCAGGAGGAGACCGACGTGACGAGCAAGAAGGTCGGCGGCCGGAGTCGCGTCTGGTGGATCCCCGTGCTGATGGACGAATGACCGGCTACCGCTCGTCCGTAGTCGAGAGTACGAGAGTGGTCATCTGAGTATCATCCTGATTTCGATCCTGGTCGGCGAAGCACATCAGGGACAGGTAAACAGGCAACTGTAGATTATCGCGGTCCCGCGGGACGGCAACCAGAATCCGAATCGTCCGTGGCCGGGTCGTCAAACGGTCCTGTTCACGATGTCGGCGATGCGCTGGCGGTCGAAGAGGTCGGTGTCGTCGGTCACGTCACCGAACTCTTCGGGGTAGAGCTGTTTCGCCGCACGCTCGGTGAGGAAGAAGTTCTGGATCGGGCCCTGCTTGAGCGGACCGCCCCGGTACACCCGTCCGTTCTGCACCGCTGTCAGTTCGCTCGCGACGGGGTCGTCCCGCATGTACGTGAGGACAGTGTCGCGGAACTCCTGGGCGGACTTCTGCTCGTGACCGCGGATCAGGAGCACGTCGGGATCGATCTCGAGCAGGTTCTCGTAATCGAGTTCACTGCGATTCGTATCGCTGAGGTTCTCGACGTCGGTCCCCGCGAGCGCGTCGCTGACGCCGAGGTCGCGCCACTGCTTCTTGTTCGTCCCGCGGTCGTTGAGGCGATACGGCGAGAACGAACTCGGCTCGTTCGTGTGTTCGTACGTGAGCAGGACGGTCGGGCGCTGATCCGCCGGAGGTAACCGAGCCTGGACCGACGAAATGAACTCCTCGTGAAAGGCTTCGAACGCCTCGTATCGGGCCCGTTCCTGGAAGAGCCGTGCCATCTTCTCGAAGGCCTGATAGAGCGTGTAGTACCGGTAGTCGTGCCAGCTGTCCGCGCGGCGGAAGATCCGGTTGCCGAGGAACGGGCCGACCTCGCTGCGAATCGCCGCCAGGTCGTCGTCCGTCCAGTCGAACGCCGCTTGCAGGAACACTGGGTCGATAACGTGTACGTCGTTGTCCAGTTCGTAGAACACCTCTTTGTCCATCCCGGCCTCGACGAGGTCGTTCCTGCGCAACTGCTCTCTATCGACGCTCACGCCGGGCAACTCGTCGTAGAAGTGCGTGTGATATTCGGCGATCTGTCCGATACCGGTCATCCCGTCGGCCTGTCCCAGGGCGACACCCATGTCGGCGAACCCGGGGTCGTACGGCAGCCATCGCTCCGGGGCACGGTCGAAGGTGACCTCACCGGCTGGGGCCATCGTCACGGAGTACACCCCGTCGTCGCTCGCCGTCTCAGTATTACTGCCGCTGGAGTGCGCAGTGGTACCTACCGCGTCCGTGGCGCCGGAATCACTGTCGACGGTACCGGTCGCCCCAGGAGTACTGGCTGATCCCGATCCCTCATCGCCGGTACAGCCAGCCAGACCGGTTCCCGTGACGACGATGGCGCCGTACTTGAGACAGTTCCGTCGTGTCGGTTCGCGCTCTGCGTCTGGTCGCTTCACCATGGTTTTTGGCTAGCCTAAAATTATGTAAGCGTTTCGTGTTTTCGCCTCGGTGTACATTTGTACGTCCGCGGGTAAGCGTCAGAGGTAGAGACCGAGCCGACAGGCATAGGCGCTTGGGGGCAGTTAGACCTGCCAGAAGAGAGATCCGGGTTGAACTCAATTCCGGAAGCTCTTTATGTATTTTTGGCTAGCCTAAACCCATGGAACGGGACCGGGAGAGTTCGGGTAGGCTGACTCGGAAAGTCTACGTGAAGTACGATGTGCCACTCGGGAGTGGTGGGTTACCGGTCGAGTGTCCGAGCGGCGGCACGGGAGCCAAGTAACCATGATCGCCGTGAAGAGTGGCGATGGTAGATACGGCTACAGGGTCGCGACTAGCGAGGGCCGTGTACGTCGTCATCGCACACGCATCCGAACGAAACGGAGGAACCACTGATGGCAGATCGACAGTCCGTATCCGAGGAGACTTCAGTGGAGGAGCCCCGACCGTCGGACGAGAACGCGATGGACGGTGACAGCCACGAACGGACGGACGCCGACGGTGACGAGGCCGCGAGCGAGTTGGTCGGCGAGGATCTGGCGATCGGGTATCCGACGACGTCCGAACCGGTCGTGGAGTGCGAGACCGTCGTCATCCCCCGTGGGGAGGTCACCGCGCTGGTCGGGCCGAACGGCAGCGGGAAGAGCACGCTGTTGAAGTCGATGGCGGACCAGCTCGCGCCCGAACGCGGGCAAACCTTGCTCGACGGCGACCAGATCCAGTCGCTCGACTCGAAACAGCTGGCCCGTCGGCTGGGGCTGCTCTCCCAGGAGAACGTGTCCCCCGGGAGCATGACCGTCGAGGACCTCGTCTATCACGGCCGCTATCCCCATCGCGGGTTCTTCGACTCCGTCAGCGACGAAGACCGCGCCGCCGTCGATCGGGCCATCGACCTCGCGGGCGTCGACCACCTCCGCGACCAGGAGATGAACAACCTGAGCGGCGGACAAAAACAGCTCGCGTGGATCGCGATGGTCCTCGCGCAGGACACGGACGTACTCCTGCTCGACGAGCCGACGACGTTCCTCGACCTGCACCACCAGCTCCGGGTCATGGACGTCGTCAAGACGCTCAACCGCGAGCACAACATCACCATCGGCGTCGTCCTGCACGACCTGAGTCAGGCCGCGCGGTTCGCCGACAACCTCATCGCGATGCGCGACGGCAAGCTGTACGACTGGGGCCCGCCCACCGAAGTCGTCACCGAGCAACTGCTCGCGGACGTCTTCCAGGTGGACGCGACCGTCGATGCCGGCGAGTCCGGCCCGGAAATCACGCCGAAGGCCGCGATCGACGACAGCGGCTGAGACGCCCAGTCACTGCCCACGACCACCGCTCGTCTCTCATCGGTCGCGTCGGAGCCGAACTCTGGCCGCGACATTTTAGGTCGCCCTAAATCGAAGCAGTTAACTATTTTTAGGCTGGCCTAAAATCATGGGAGACGACGAACGGGACGAGGTTGGATCGACGCGCAGGGAGTACGTGCGATTCGGTGGCGCACTCGCGGCGGCCGGGGTGCTGGCCGGGTGTGCGGGTGGTGACGGAGACGGTTCGACTCAGGGGGACCCCTCGAGTGCGACCGACGCGAGGACCGCGACGGAGACACCGACGCCGGGAACGGAGACGCCGACGAACGAGCCGGACACGTCCGAGACGGTGGCGGCGGGGTCGGGGTCGTACTCGGTGGAAATGGCGCCGATGGGTGAGGTGACCTTCGACTCGGTGCCCGAGGACGTGTTCACGATACTCGGGCACCACGTGGACATGCTGGTGGCGCTTGGACGCGGCGACGCCATCAACGCGATGCACGCGCCCGGGTACCACCAGTCGCTGTACGAGACGGTTCTGGACCGCCTCGACGGGGTGTCCGTCGACTGGGAGGGGCTATACTCCTCGTGGCCGCCGACGAAGGAGAAACTGTACGAACTCGACAGCGACGTCCACATCGCCGACCCGGCGAAAGTCGCGACAGCCGAGGGGTGGGACGACGGCGACATCGAGGAGATCGAAGCGAACGTCGGCCCGTGGTTCGGGAACACGCTCAGCGGGACGAACGCCGCGCCCCCGGAAGGGTGGGCCGACAGCTACGAGTATTATTCGCTCTGGGAGATCTTCGGCAACGTCGCACAGGTATTTCAGGAGGGCGAGCGCTACGAGGCGCTCGCGGCCGTCCGCGAGTCACTGCTTGGGACCATCGAATCGAACCTGCCCCCGGAAGACGAGCGGCCGAGTGCGGCGCTGGTGTTGTTCTCGTCGTCGGAGGAGAAAGCGTGGGGGTACAAGCTGAACTACCCGGGCTACTACGCCGCGCACACCCGACCGATGGGCATTACAGACGCACTCGCCGACGCCGTCGGGGAGGGGTACGGCGACGACGGGCGGAACGTCACGCTCGACTACGAGACGCTGCTGGAAGCGGACCCCGACGTACTGCTCGTCCTCGGCCCGATGGCGGGGAGCACCGATCTCGAAGCGATCCGGACACAGTTGTCGGACGACGACGTCGCGAGCGAGATAACCGCTGTCGAAGCGGGCGACGTCTACGCCCAGGGTGCACGGCGACAGGGGCCGATCCTGAACCTGTTCCAGCTGGAGATGACCGCCAAGCAGCTGTACCCCGACACCTTCGGCGAGTGGCCCGGCTACGTCGACGGCGAACCGTACCCGGAGATTCCCACCGAGGAGCAACTGTTCGACCGCCAGCGCGTCGCGGACATCATCAACGGGGAGTTCTGAGATGACCGACGATACCACCGAGACGACCGAGGAATCGACCCGGCGAGAGTACGTGAAGTACGGCGGCGCCGTCATCGGCGGCGGCCTGCTCGCGGGCTGTGCGGATGGCGGAGGGAGCGATTCGACGCCGGAGGAAACCACTGCGGCGACAGCAACGAACACCGAGACGCCGACGCCCGAGACGAGGACAGAGACGGTCACGAGGGAAGCGGACGCCACCGAAACGGCGACGAGCGATTCGGGGTCGTACTCGGTGACGATGTCTCCGATGGGCGAGGTCCAGTTCGACGCCGTCCCGGAGACCGCGATGGGGTTCTACCCGTGGTACGCCGACATGGCGATCGCTGTCGGCCACGGCGACGCACTGGAGACGCTGTACGCTCCCGAGATGTTCGGGACCGGGATGAACAACTACTACCACCGCCTCGACGGCGTCTCGATCGACTGGGAGTCGCTGACGGACCCGAACCCCGGCGACGGGACGGACGAGGAGACGTTCTACGAGATCGACGCCGACGTCCACTTCATCGACCCCGTGTTGCTCTCTTCGCAGGGCGGGTGGAGCGACGACGACGTGGCCGAGATTGACCAAGAGATCGGCCCCTTCTTCGGGAACTACTACAGCACCCGGCGGATCGACCCACCGACGGACGACGATGGGTCCTACGAGTTCTACACAGTGTGGGAGATGGCCGAGAAGGTCGCGGCCGTGTTCCGCGAAGAACAGCGGTACCGGGAACTCGCTGCGGTCCACGACGAACTGATGGCGCGGGTCCAGCGGGACCTCCCGCCCGAGGACGAGCGGCCGACCGTCGCGCGCGTGTGGTTCAACGACGGGACCTTCGACACCTTCAGGACGAGCGAACCGGGCATCTGGCGGGCCGACGTATGGCCGCTCGAACCGCGCGACGCGTTCGCCGGGGCGAGCTGGGACAACGGGATCGGGACGACCGACTACGAGGGGATGCTGGAAGTCGACCCCGACGTCCTCCTCGTGATGTCCGGGACCACCTCCTACCAGAACGTCGGCGAGGTCCGCGAGACCATCGCCGATCACTCGGTCGGGTCGCAACTGGCCGCCGTCCAGAACGACCGGATCTACGCGTCCGGCGCCGCGTGGCACCAGGGACCGATCATGACGCTGTTCGGCCTGGAGATGACCGCAAAGCAACTGTACCCCGACGCCTTCGGCGAGTGGCCCGGCTACGTCGACGGCGAACCGCTGCCGGAGGTCCCCGCCGAGGAACAGCTGTTCGACCGCCGGCGCGTCGCGGACATCATTAACGGGGAGTTCTGAAAATGAGCGACAAGAATACCAACGCAACCGAGACGCCGACGCGGCGAGGCTACATCAAGTATGGCGGGGCCGTCATCGGCGGCGGACTACTCGCCGGCTGTGCGGGCGAGAGCGGCTCGGACGGTGAGTCCGATGGCGGCGGGTCGACGGACACCCCGACCGAGACGGTCACGGCGACTACGACGGAGACGAACGCGAGCGACGATTCGACCGCGACGGCCACGCCGACGCCGGAGGACGAGAGCTACGCCGTGACGATGGAGCCGATGGGGACTGTCGAGTTCGACGACCCGCCCGAGAACTGGGTGAGCTACCTCAGCACGTACGGCGACATGGGCATCGCCCTGGGCAAGGCCGATAGCCTCCAGGGCCTGTGGGATCCCGAGGGCATGCCGAACGTGTTCTACGACGCACTGCCAGGCGTCGACGTCTCCTTCGAGGACGTCTCACCGATCTCCGGCGGGGGCCAGTTCGACAAGGAGATATTCTACGAACTGGACGCCGACGTCCACCTGTTCGACCCCAACTGGCTCGGCGTTCTGGCCGACGATTGGGGTGAGGACGATATCAAGGAAGTCGCCACCGGAGTCGGCCCGTTCCTCGGCAACTACATCCGACGACGTGGCGCCGATTGGCACGACTACGAGTACTACTCGCTGTACGAGGCCTTCGAGAAGGTCGCGGACGCCTTCGACGAGCGCGAGCGGTACGAGGCGCTCGCGGAGGTCCACGACGAGATGCTCGCGACCGTCGAAGAGACGCTGCCGCCGGCCGAGGACCGACCGACTGTCGGCCTGGTATCGGTCAACTCCCACTTCGACGAGGGCACGTTCTACACGTATCCCGTCCAAGACGGGAACAATCACAAGCAGTATCGCGACCTCCAGATGCGCGGGGCCTTCGACGACCACATCGAAGGGAATTACGGCGAGTTCGACTACGAACAACTGCTCGAAGTCGACCCCGACGCCATCGTGTTCCAGTACGGCTTCTCGCACGTCTCGACCGAGGGGTTCGAGTCCCGGATGGAGACGCTGCGCGAGGACTCGATTGGGAGTCAGTTGTCTGCGGCTCAGAACGACCGGCTTTACCGCGGTGGGACATCTTATCAGGGGCCGATCATCAACCTCTTCCAGACGGAGGCGGCGGCAAGGCAGTTCTACCCCGACGCCTTCGGCGAGTGGGACGGGATGGAGACGCTTCTGGAGGGCGAACTCACGCTGTTCGACCGTCAGCGAGTGTCCGACATCGTCAACGGGGAGTTCTGAAATGACCGACAAGCGCAGTGAGACGGAGGAGGAGAAGGAAGCAACTCGACGGGAGTACGTGAAGTACGGCGGTGCGGCCGTTACTGGCGGACTGCTCGCCGGCTGTCTCGGCGGCGGGGAGTCGACGCCGACGGACGCGTCGGGCGACGCCGAGACGACGACCCGGCAGCCGACGACCGGATCCGATGCGACGCCGACCGAATTAGCGGCGGCCACCGAGTCACCCACCGCAACGTCCGGCGTCCCCTACACCGTCGAGATGGAGCCGATGGGCGAGGTCGAGTTCGCGGAGGTGCCCGAGACGTACATCGTCAACAACGGCGAGTGGGCCGACATGGCGTTCGCGCTCGGACAGCGCGAAGGGTTCCAGACCGCCGCGAACATGATCCCCGGGTTCCTGTTCGAGCCGTTCGGGCTCGACGTCCCGCCGGAAGAGGAGACGACGAGCCTCTCGGCGACCAACTGGGACAAGGAGGTGTTCTACGAGCGCGATCCGGACGTCGTCCTCATGGATCCGAACTACATGCACAAGACGGGGTGGGACGACTCCTGGGACGAGTCCGACACCGCCGAGATCCGCGAGAACGTGGCTCCCTTTTTCGGGAACAACATTCTCCGCCGGCGGAAGTGGCACGACTACCGCCTCTACACGCTGTACGAGGCCTTCGAGAAACTCGCCGCGGTCTTCAACGAACGTGGGCGCTACGAGGCGCTCGCGGACGTCCACGAGTCGATGCAGTCCGAGATACAGTCGCGGCTCCCGCCCGCGGACGAGCGGCCCGCGATCGGGCTGATCAACAGCGCCTCGGACCCGAACGAGGGGACGTTCTACCCGATGCACACGGGAGTCGAGGGCGTCGAGATGAAGCCCTACCGCGACCTCGACGTCGACAGCGCGTTCTCGACGGACCTCGTCGAGGCCGGCACCATCGACTTCGAGCGGCTGCTGGAGGTCGACCCCGAGATCCTCGTCGTCCACTGGGGGATCGGCACGACCGGCGACGGGAACCGGTTCTCCGCGGAGGCGTTCCGCGAGCGGTACGTGGCGCCGCTGGAAGCGGACTCGGCCGGGAGCCAGCTCACCGCGGTCGAGGAGGGCAACGTCTACCCCGGCGCCTTCGGCTCGCAGGGCCCGCTGGTGAACTTGCTCCAGACCGAGATGGTGGCCCAGCAGCTCTACCCCGAGGCGTTCGGCGCGTTCGACCCCGAGCGGTTCCCCGACGTACCTGAGGAGCACCGATTGTTCGACCGACAGCGCGTTCGCGATATCGTTCACGGAGACAACTGACTATGACCGACGACAGCGACACTGCAAACGGAGAGGTCGAATCGGCGTCCAAACAGACGCGGCGCGGCTACATCAAGTACGGCGGCGCCGTCATCGGTGGCGGCCTGCTCGCCGGCTGTGCGAGTGACGGCGAGTCCGGCGACGGCACGACCGAGCCGACCGATACTGAGGCTGGCGGGTCAAGCGAGACGACAGACTCGCCAACCGGCAGCACGACCGAGTCGGAGGCGACGACCGACTCCGGGTCGTATTCGGTGACGATGGAACCCGCCGGCGAGGTGACCTTCGACGCCGTCCCGAGCGACTGGGTCGCCTTCTGCGGGGAGTTCGCGGACATGGCCGTCGCACTCGGGCAGGCAGACGGCATGCTCGGCAGCGGCGGCGCCGACCGCTACTACACGTACGTCTACGACGAGTTGCCCGGCGTGGACGTCGACGAGGAGCCGCTCGAACGCCACCCGGAAGTCCGGACGAAAGAGCAGTTCTACGAACTCGACGCCGACGTCCACCTCTACGACACGAGGATGCTCATCAACTGGTTCGACTGGGACCAGTCCGACGTCGACGAGATCGCCGAGAACGTCGGCCCGTTCCTCGGCAACCTGCTCTTCCGCCGGTCCGACGAGTGGCACGAGTACCGCTACTACTCCCTCTACCAGGCCTTCGAGAAAGTGGCGGCAGCGTTCAAGCAACGCGACCGCTACGAGGCGTTCAAGGAGCTCCACGACGAGTTCATCGCGGAGATCCAGGCCGACCTCCCCCCGGCCGCCGAGCGGCCGAACGTGATGCTGACCTACGAGGGGACGAACGAACCGGAGACGTTCTCGCCGTATCGGTTGAACGACGGCGGGACGAGCAAGAAGCAGTGGCGCGACCTCGGCGTCAGCGACGCGCTCGCGGGGACCGGCGTCGAGAACCTCAGCACCGAGAACCGCGGCGAACTCGACTACGAGAACCTGCTCGAAGTCGACCCGGACGTGCTCCTGATCCGCGGTCACGAACGGAAGTCCGCCCAGGAGTTCCGCGACACCGTGCTGGCGTTCATGGAGGACCACACCGTCGGGAGCCAGCTGACCGCCGTCCAGAACGGCCGGGTCTACCGCGGCGGTTACCTCCACCAGGGTCCCATCCACAACCTGTTCCTGACCGAACGCGCCGCCCAGCAACTCTACCCCGACACCTTCGGGAAGGTGACCTCGGACGAGCAGCTGTTCGACCGCCAGCGCGTGGCGAACATCGTCAACGGAGACATCTGAACATGAGCGACGACACCTCTGAACCGACGGGCGCATCGACTCGGCGGGAGTACGTGAAATACGGCGGTGCCGTCATTGGCGGCGGCCTGCTAGCGGGTTGTACAGGCGTCAAAGACCCCGATTCGACGAGGACGCCGACTGATGGAGCGGGCGACGGTTCTGCAGAAACGGCGACGCAGGCCGACGAAGCGACGGGGACCGGGATGCCCGCTGATCAGTCCGCCCAAACCGACACGAAGGCTCGACCGACGGCCGCTGACTCGTACAGCGTTAGCATCGAACCCGTCGGCTCTGTCACCTTCGAAGAAGTGCCAGAGCGGTGGCTCGCGATGACCGCGACCTGGGCGGACATGGGCATCGCACTCGGGCAGCAGCCCCCGGAGGGGGTCGTCAGCACCTCCCGGTACCACACGCACCACTACGACGACGTCCCCGGTCTCTCGGTGTCCAAAGACGACATCACGCAGCTGTACGACGCCGGCATCGACAAGGAACTCTTCTACGAGATCGACGCGGACGTCCACGTCTTCGACCCGAACTTCCTGACTAACCGGGTCGAGAACATTGACGACAGCGACATCGACGAACTCGCGAGCGCCGTCGGGCCGTTTTTCGGGAACGCCATCTTCAGCCGGAACTACGCCTGGCACGACGGGTATCGCTACTACACCTTATACGAGGCCTTCGAGAAGCTCGCGAAGGTCTTCCACGCCGAGGCCAGATACGAGGCGTTCGCGCAGTTGCACGACGAGGTGCTCGGGGCGGTCGCCGACCGGCTGCCACCCCAGTCCGAGCGTCCGTCAGTCGCCTGTCTCATGGTCGTCTCCGAGACGCCCGAGGAGTTCTACCCGTTCCGGATCGAGGAGGGAACCGGCTGGAAGCAGTGGCGCGACCTCGGCGTCACCGACGGGCTGGCGGGCACCGGCGTCGAGACATTCACCGCCGCCCGCGCGACGATTAGCTACGAGACGCTGCTGGACGCCGACCCAGAGTATCTGATGCTGTACGGGTTCGAGTCGTTGGGCGCCGAGCAGTTCCGCGACACCTTCCTCCCCTTTTTCCGGGACCACGACACCGCGAGTCAACTGACGGCAGTCCAAGAAGGGAACGTCTACCGCGCCGGGAGCTTCTACCAGGGGCCGATCGTCAACCTCTCGCTCACCGAGCGGGCCGCGAAACAGCTCTACCCCGAACAGTTCCCCGCGGACGAACGGCTCTACGACCGCCAGCGCGTGGCGAACATCATCAACGGAGATAGCTGAACATGAGCGACGACAGCGAAACGAACGAGGCATCGACGCGACGGGACTATCTACGTTACGGCGCGCTCGTCGGGGGCGGGCTGGTCGCCGGCTGTCTCGGTGACGGAGAGTCGACGCCGACCGACGGACCGGCCGACGCCGACACCGAGGCGGCCACGAGAACCCCGACCGAGACAGCAACGCCGACGATGACCCCAGCCGACGACGGCGCGGGGTCGGCAACGGAGTCTCCCACCCCGACGGCGAGCGGGCCCTACACTGTCGAGATGGCACCGATGGGGGAAGTCGAGTTCACGGAGGTGCCCGAGACGATATTCACTCGCCTGACCCATCTGGCGGGGATGGCCTTCGCGCTCGGGCGGGGCAACGACGTCAACGCGATGCACGCGCCGGACTACTACGACGCGCTGTGGAACCAGTTCACGCCGCGGCTCGACGGCGTCGAACTGGACTGGAGCGGGCTGTACTCCTCGTGGAATACGGACAAAGAGCGGCTGTACGAACTCGACAGCGACGTCCACCTCGCCGACCCGGCGAGCGTCTACTCGCTCGACAGCTGGGACATGACCGACATCGAGGAGGTCCGCGAAAACGTCTCGCCGTGGTTCGGAAACGCGCTCAGCGACTCCCACCAGGCGCCGCCCGACGCCTACGCCGACCGATACGAGTACTACGGCCTCTGGGAGATGTTCGAGCGAGTCGCGGACGTGTTCCGCGAGCGCGAGCGCTACGAGGCGCTCGCCGAGATCCGCGCGGACCTCCTCGCGACGATCGAATCGGACCTCCCGGCCGAAGCGGAGCGGCCCACGGCGGTGCTGGCGGGCCTGACCGATCCCGAGAACCCGTGGGTCTACAAGACCGACGTACCGGGCTTTCTCGCCGCACACGTTCGCCCGCTCGGGGCGCGGGAAGCCCTCGGCGAGGACGTCGCCTCCGGCAGCCAGATCGACATGGAAGGGATGTTCGAGGCCGACCCCGACGTGATCTTCGCGCTCGGTGGGATGCACCCCGACACCGACATGGCGGGGATCCGCAAGACGCTGAACGACCACTCCGTCGGCAGCCAGCTCACGGCAGTTCGCAACGACCGCGTCTACGCGCAGGGCGCGCGCTATCAGGGGCCGATCCTGAACCTGTTCCAGCTGGAGATGACCGCGAAGCAACTCTACCCCGACGCCTTCGGCGAGTGGCCCACCTACGTCGAGGGCCCCTATCCCGAACTCCCGGAGGACGAGCAACTGTTCGATCGCGACCGGGTTGCGGCGATCATCACTGAGGGATCCGACGCGTGAGCGCCGAGCAACTGACGAGCGACGAGTTCGACCACGACGTGGTCGTCGTCGGCGGCGGCCCGGCGGGCGCGTCGGCGGCCGTGTTCACCGCGCGCTACGGCCTCGAGACGCTCGTCTTCGACCGCGGCCGCTCGTCGATCCAGCGGTGTGCCCACCTGGAGAACTACCTCGGCTTCCCCACCGGTATCGACATCGAGACGTTCTACCGGCTGATCAACGACCACGTCGAGCAAGCGGGCGCGACGATCCGTGACGACCTCGTCGAGTCGGTCAAGCGGGTCGACGGCTCAGACGGGACCGCTGGCGGGTTCGTAGTCGAACCCCAGGAGGGCGAGCCGGTCACCGCCGAGCGGGTGGTCGCCGCGACCCGGTACGACGGCGAGTACCTCTGGCCGCTCGGCGGCGATGAGATGGTCATCACCCACGAACACGACGGGGAAGAGCACGAGCACTTCGACGACGGCTACGCCGACGCGGACGGCTCGACGCCGATCGACGGCCTCTACGTCGCCACGCCCTCGGACGCCGACGCGCAGGCGATCCTCGCAGCGGGCCGCGGCGCGGCGGCGGCGCGGTCGCTCCTGCGGGACGCGCGGCAGGCGCTCGGTATCCCCGGGGAGTTTGCCGACCACTACGACTGGGTTCGCCAGCGGAGCGAACTCGACGAGGAGTGGGCCGACCGCGACCGCTGGCGCGAGTGGTTCGACGAGCGAGTGCCTGAAGACCACGGCGTCGACCCCGACGAACTCGCGGCGCTCAGGGAAGCGATGATCGACCGCCGACTCGACTCCTACATCGACGGGGAGACCATCGAACGCCGGCGGGAACGCGGCCAGGACCGGCTGCTGGAACACCTCGACGACGAGCGCGTCCTCGCCCGCGCCCGGGAAATCGAAGCCGAACGGACTGGCGAAGAGTCGCCCGAATCCGAAGTCGAGTCAGCGGAAGCGAGCGAGTGACGGGAGCGGGTTCGTCGGACACCCGATCACGGCCTTCCGATCGCGATCCGGACGAAGCGGCGATACCCGACCATCGCCTCTCGTCTCCGGATCCGCTCCGTGTTTTTAGGCGTGCCTAAAGATCGAAGCGATTAACTTGTTTTAGGCCGCCCTAAAAACAATGCCACGGAACGATCAGGCGCGAGCGGGACGGACCCGGAGAGAGTACCTGCGATACGGCGCGCTCGTCGGCGGCGGGCTCCTCGCCGGTTGTACCGGCGACGACTCGCCGACCGAGACGGCCGAAGGCGGTGGGGACGGGACCGAGACGCCGTCCGCGACGGCGACGCCGTCGCCGACACCGACTCCCGTCGAGACGGATGCGCCGACGGAGACGCCGACGTCGGGTCCGTATTCGGTGACGATGGATCCCATGGGCGAGGTGAGCTTCGAGTCGGTGCCCGAGCAGTACATCGCCGAGGGACCGATGTACGCGGACATGGCCATCGCGGCCGGCGTCGGTGACCGCCTGCAGGCGATGCAGTTCCCGACGAACTGGGTGTCGTTGCCGGCCGTCTACTACGAGCAGTTCGACGTGCCGTGGACCCGCAACGAGGACATCGACAGCTACTGGGCCGACGGCCAGCCCAGCAAGGAGAAGCTCTACGCGCTCGACCCCGACGTGATCCACAGCGACCCGGTCAAGCTGGCCAACTCCTCGGGATGGAGCGAGTCCGACGTCGAGGAAGTCCGCGAGAACGTCGCGCCGCTGTTCGCGAACGCGCTGCGCACCGGCTTCGGCCGCGGCGCCGAATGGTACGACTACGAGTCCTACACCATCCTCGACGCGTTCGAGAAGATCGCACAGGTGTACCGCACCGAGGACCGCGTCGAGCCGTTCCGCCAGGTTCACGCGGACCTGAAGGAGCGAGTCGAACGCGAGGTCCCGTCCGCAGCCGCCGATCGCCCGGAGATCGCCGTCATCGCCGTCCAGCAGAACGACATCTCGAAGGGCTTCGGTGCCCAGCGCCTCGGTGAGACGAATCTGGAGCGGAAGGCCTACCGCCTGCTCGGCGCCCGTGACGCCTTCGCCGACACCGGGCTGAAAAGCGTCGGTCAGGGCCCCGCGGACACCTGGCAGTTCGGCTACGAGAAGATGCTGGAGATCGACCCCGACGTCATCTTCTTCGACGGGTTCATCTCGTCGTACGGCCGCGAGGAGTTCCGCTCGAAGTTCGTCGAGCCGATGACCGAACACCCGGTCGGGGCAGAGCTCACGGCCGTCGAGAACGACCGGCTCTACCGCGGCGGCACGCAGTACCAGGGACCGATCGCCCACCTGCTCAACATCGAGCTGACCGCCAAGAACCTCTACCCCGAGACTTTCGGCGAGTTCACGACCTTCGACGAACTGTCGACCGAGGAGCAGCTGTTCGACCGCGAGCGAGTGTCCGCCATCGTCAACGGGGATCGCTGACGATGGGTGACGAAAGGAACGACGACGGGCGCGATGCGGCGGACGCGCCGACCCGACGGACGTATCTCAGGTACGGCAGTGCCCTCCTCGCGGGGACTTCGCTCGCCGGCTGTACCGGGTCCGACGCGGAGACGGCGACGCCCGGAGACGACGGTGCGACAGCGACGACGACACCGACAGAAACGCCGACGGAGGCACAGCCCACAGCGACGCCGACCGAGGAGCCGACTGACGCGGGGCAGTCTCCCGCAGACCCGACGGCCACGCCGGGATCGTACTCGGTCGATATCCCGCCGACGGGGGAAATCACGTTCCAGTCGGTACCGGAGACGTGGGTCGCCGAGAACGCGAGTTGGGCGGACATGGGCGTCGCGCTCGGCCTCGGCAAGCCCCGCGCGGTCGTGCTCACCGGCGAGTACCGCACCTGGCACTACGAGGACGTCCCCGGGCTCTCGGCGAACAAGGAGGGGATGACCTCGCTCTGGCAAGACGGCATCGACAAGGAGCTCCTCTACGACATCGACGCGGACGTCCACTTCATCGACCCGAACTACATGATCAACCTCATCCCCAACTGGGGGGAGGGAGACATCGCCGAGATCAGCGATAACGTGGCCCCGTTCTGCGGCAACACGAGCTTCTCGACGTACTCGTGGCACGAGGGGTACCCGTACTTCGACCTCTACGAGGCCACCGAGAAGGTCGCGCAGGTGTTCCGGCGGACGGACAGGTTCGATGCGCTCCGGGCGCTGCACGACGAGACGATCGCGTCGATACAGGACCGACTACCGGCGGAGAGCGAGCGCCCGGCGATCGGGCTGCTGTCGCCCGCATCGACGGAACCCGAGAAGTTCTATCCCTACCGCCTCGGCCAGCGGACGGCGTACAAACACTGGCACGACCTGGGCGTCGGCGACGCCTTCGAGGGGTCGGACATCGAGAGTTTCACCTCCGACCGCGGGTCGATCGACTACGAACCGCTGCTGGAGATCGACCCCGAAGTGCTTTTGTTCTACACCGACACACACCGCACACGCTCGGAGTTCCGGGAGACGTATCTCTCCTTCATGCAGGACCACGGGACCGCGAGTCAACTCACCGCGGTCGAGAACGGCGACATCTATCCCGCCGGCGGGATGTATCAGGGACCGATCATCAACCTCTCGAAGACCGAGCGAGCGGCCAGACAGCTATTCCCCGACGAATTCGGGCAGGACGAGCGGCTCTACGACCGACAGCGACTCGGAGAGATCGTCGCCGGCGAGATCTGACGACCGGCCCGATCACTCCGTCGCGACGGGTCACTGGAGAGAGCCTGGGTTCGCGGAACCGGTCAGGACGCGCCCGACTCAGGCTCTGCGTCGGGGGAAGTGCCGACGATACCGGTCGAGCCGTCAAGTCCGAGCGCAGAGTCGGCCTCGAACTGGGGCTCGACGCGGACCGACTCGACCGACTGTTCACCGTCGACCCGGTAATCGATGACGGCGTTGCTCTGCGTGTCGAACGCGACGTGTTCGGTGAAAACCGCTCGTGGTAAAACCGTCCGAGGATCCGTGAACCAGTGACAGGCCACCCAATACTGTCGGATGAGGTTCGGAGAGCGAGACCCATCGACTCGCTTAGGCGACGTCGTCGAACCCCCACTCCTCGGCCCGCTCGGCCGCCTCGTCGCGGGCCTGCTCGCGGATCGCCTCGATCTTCTCGGCGTCGTCGAGGAACGCCTCGACGGCGCCGACCTGCCGGTCGTCCGGCTCCCCGAATTCTGCCGCATTTTCGGTTTGTTCGCGCACGCGTGATCCCCCGGATGCCCGGTCGGCGGGTGCAACCTCCCGCGTCCGGTCGGCCAGCGACTGGTCGCCGGCGAGCCGCTCGGCGGGCATCCCCGGCGGGACGCGGAAGCGCTGCTCGCCGTGGACGCGCGTCAAGTCGGCGGGGGCGACGGCGAACAGCTCTAGCCGGTAGGGACCGGCGGCGGCGAGGTCGGCCAGCGCCGGCGGCCCGGCGCGCTCCGTCCCGGTGTGGTAGGCCACGGTCGGGACGCCGTCCCGGAACGTGAGCACGCCGCGGCCGCTCTCGTCGAGCAGGAGCGCGTCCTGTGGCTCGAAGACGGCGTACCCCGTCAGCTCGCGGTCGAGCGCGTCGACGAGGACGGTCCGCGGGTCGCTGACCACGCGCGACCGCAGGAGCCGGCCCGCTGGCAGCTTCATGGGGACTCGGGGACCACCGCGCTACGGAAGCGGTCGGCGACGGCCTCGGAGTCACCCTCGCGGACCGACAGCGAGGCCGCGGCCTCTCGGTAGGCCGCGGCCGCTTCGCTTTCGGGCGCGTGCGCGAGGAGCGGACGGCCCCCGCGGCGGGCCTCCCGGACCGTCTCGCTGGCGGGCACCGTCGCGAGCGTCGGGCCCTCGAAATAGCGCTCGGCCTTGGGCGCGATGCGCTCGATGGCGTCCGCGTCGCGGACCTTGTTGAACAGGATGCCGGCCGTCTCGGTGCCGTAGGAGCTCGCGTACTCCTGGACCTTCAGGCCGTCCGACAGCGCCGGGATGGTCGGTTCGAGCACGACCACCACCCGGTCGGCGAGGACGACGGGGAGGACGGCCGCGCGACTGGAGAGGGTGGCCGCCGAGTCCAGCAGGATGACGTCCGTGTCGGCGGCGAGCGCGGCGACGACGTCGCGCAACCGCCGCGGGTCGGCCGCCTCGAAGTCCGCGAGGCTCGTCCCGCAGGGGACGACCGACATGCCGTGGCGCTCGTAGACGGCCTCCTCGACGGGCGCGCCGCCCTCGACGAGCACGTCGTGCAGCGTCGTCTCCACCGCGGAGAGGTCGGCGTGGAAGAGCAGGTTCGCCATCCCCATGTCGGCGTCGACGACCGTCACGTCGTACTCCTCGGCCAGTGCCATCCCCAGCGCGAGCGTGCTCGTGGTCTTACCGGTCCCCCCTTTCCCGCTGGCGACCGCGAACGCCTCGACCATTACGTCGCGGTGGTTCCCCCTCCCCTAAAAACGTTCGCGTCACCGACAGGACCGCGGCGTCGAATCCGGGGACGGAGGCGGTGTACCCGGCTTGGCGACCTCGTTTTGTCGTTTCATATTTCGAAACTCTATTTTATAATATGAAATGAGGCCGTTTAAACAGGGGAGTCCGTTTCAGACGGTGGGGGTATTACAGGGGCCGCTTTCTTTTGGAGGGTCGCATGCCATCTAGTGAGGAGGGTTGCGATGCGGACAACGGAGTGGTACCGAAGGGTGGATCGACGACGAGGCGCGGAGTGTTGCGCGCGGCCGGTGTGGGTGCCGCGGGCCTCGCACTCGGTGGCTTCTCCGGCACTGCGGCGGCAGCGGACGGCGAGACGCCGTCCCGGCTGCATACGGACGGAAAGTGGCTGAAAAACGAAGACGACGAGAAGGTCAGGCTGCGCGGGATGGCGACGGCGTCGATGGGGTTCTACGGGGCCAAGTGGGTCCACCCCAAGTCGCCGATGGAAGTCGTCGACTGGGCGAGCGACGCCGACCGCGGCTGGCATCCGAACGTCATCCGACTGCCAGTCAACCAGTGGGACGTGAACAAACTCGGCATCGACGCGATCATCGAGGATATCCTGCGGCCCATCGTCGACATGCTCGGCGAGCGCGGGATCTACGCGATGATCGATTACCACATCATCCGACCGTACACGGACGCGGCCGCCGAAGACGCCGGTTACGACGAGAGTACGGACGAGATCGTTCGGAACTTCTGGGGCGAGGTCGCGCCGGCGTTCGCCGACGACGAGCACGTCCTCTACGAGCTGTTCAACGAACCGACCTACCCGATCTTCTGGAGCGACAACGGCGAGAGCGTCGAGAGTCCGGAAGACGAGTGGCTGCTCTGGCGCGACACCGCCCAGCCGTGGGTGGATATGGTCCGTGAGGAAGCGCCCGATACCCCGATCGTCATCGGCTCGCCGAGCTGGACCTCGCGGACGAACTTCGCCCCGGAGTACCCCTTCGAGGGCGAGAACCTGGTCTACGCGGCGCACATCTACCCGGACAACGGCACGCCCGAGGAGTTCGACGACACCTACGGCGCGCCCGCCGAGGACGTC
>NZ_JBTJEL010000028.1:0-164189 GCF_054504345.1 Halosimplex yunnanense
GACGTCCTCGGCGGGCGCGCCGTAGGTGTCGTCGAACTCCTCGGGCGTGCCGTTGTCCGGGTAGATGTGCGCCGCGTAGACCAGGTTCTCGCCCTCGAAGGGGTACTCCGGGGCGAAGTTCGTCCGCGAGGTCCAGCTCGGGGAGCCGATGACGATCGGGGTGTCGGGCGCTTCCTCCCGGACCATGTCCACCCACGGCTGGGCGGTCTCACGCCACAACAACCACTCGTCTTCCGGGCTCTCGACGCTCTCGCCGTTGTCGCTCCAGAAGATCGGGTACGTCGGCTCGTTGAACAGCTCGTAGAGGACGTGCTCGTCGTCGGCGAACGCCGGTGCGACGCCGCCCCAGAAGTTCCGGACGATCTCGTCCGGGTTCGTGTCGTAGTCGGCGTCCTCGGCGGCCGCCTCGGTGTAGGGGTGGACGAGGTGATAGTCGATCATCGCGTAGGTCCCTCGCTCGCCCAGCAGGTCGACGACCGGCCGGAGCACGTCCTCGACCAGCGCGTCGACGCCCAGCTGATCAACGTCCCACTGGGTGACCGGGAGCCGGACGACATTGGGGTACCAGCCCCGAGCGGGGTCGCTCGCCCAGTCGACGACTTCCGTGGGCGTCTTCGGGTGGGTCCCCTCGACCTCGTAGAACCCCATCGACGCCGTCGCGAGGCCGTGCAGCCGGATCACCTCGCCGTCGGCATCCCGGACCCATCTACCGTCGGTGTGCAACCGCGGCGGCGGCGTCTCCCCTTCGGCCGCCGCAGTCCCCGCGAACCCGCCGAGGGCGGCCCCCGCTACCCCCGCGCCGGTCGCCCGGAGGACGCCCCGTCGCGTCGCCGTCCGTTCCCGTGTGCCCGTTCGCCGCTCGTCAGATCCGTGTGGGTCGGTATCTGGTACCATTCCACTCTTTCATCGAAACGACATGATTTAATACCATGGTTGGATGAAACGTCGGCAAGGTGACCCGCACTACATTCACAATTTGAAACACTTCAGCTGAGGAATGCACCGAGACGGTCGGTGTCGCCTCTAGAAACCAGTGACGGCACCACCATCGAACGCGTCGCGCGAACGTTCGAGAAGGACTTCGAGTGACCGTGCTCGCGACGGTGCTCTGTAGCGCGATGGAGTGGGTCCACCGCGAGCCGAAGGGATCGGTCGTTCCGTCAGCCGAGAGTGGTGAAGAGTGTCCCGAGTTGCGACACCGCTGCGTCGAGCGTCGCTCTCGCTTCCGCCAGTTCGGCCACCGTGTCGGTCGACGGCTGTGCGTCCGGCGCAGTATCCGTTACTGTGTCCGTCCCCGCTCCAGTCGCCGTCGCGGTCGGTGTCGCCGTGGGCGTCTCCGTCGGCGACGGAGTCGGTTCCACCGTCGGCGTCGCCGTCGGGGTTTCAGTCGGGGACGCGGTGGAGGTCTCGGTGGGCGATGCAGTCGGCGTCTCGGTAGGTGACGTGGTCGCCGTCTCGGTTTCCGTCGCGGTGTCGGTAGCCGTCTCAGTAGCGGTGTCTGTTGCCGTTTCCGTCTCCGGACCGACCGTCGTCTCGGTCGGAGACACGGTTGGTGTCTGGGTCGGCGATGCGGTCGCCGTCTCGGTGTCCGTCGGCGCGGTGGTCGTCGTGTCCCCGGTCGTCTCGGGGCGCTCGAACGCGAACGTCAGGTTCCACTCGCCGTCGACGGGGACGCTTCGGCCGTCGGCGGTCTCCGCAGAGGCGGTGTAGGTTCCTGTTTCGAGTGTCGTTCCGTCGATCTGCGCCGTCGAATCGGCCGCCACTGGGAGCGTCGTCACGACGCCCGACTCGTTTGCAACGGTCAACTCGACCGACTCGTTGTTGGGATTCGTCGCGGTGACGTTGTCGTCGACGGTCAGCGCGATCGAATCGAGGTCCGGTGGGAGTTCGAACGTCCACTCCGTCACGCCGTTGACGGGTACCGACTCGTTCGCGTCGGTCGCGGCGGTCAGCGTGTACGCGCCGGGATCGAGACCGGTGATCGACTCGTTCGCGCCCGCGACGAGGTCGACCGTTCGGACGGCGCCGGACTCGTTCGCGACGGTCGCGGTGAGCGGTTGGTCGGTCGGGTTCTCCGCCCAGACGACGCGGTCGCCGACGGTCGCGTTCACGGCGAGGTCGGCTTCGACCGGGGCGCTGACCAGCGCGTAGATCCCGTCCTCGCTGATGGTCTCCGTGACCACGCCGTCGACGGTCTCCGTCTCGTTCACGGCAGGCGTCCACTCGGTCCCGTCGTAGCGCCAGAGCTGGACGACTTCCTCAGATTCGTCGGTCGTGTCGCCCTCCTCGGTCTCGGCGGAATCGATCTCGAATCGAGCTTCGAGGTCGCCGTCGACACTGCTCGCGTTCAGTCCGGGTCCGAGAGCAGTGGCTTCCTCGGGAAGCTCCGGGAGCGCCGCCTGCTCGACGTCGTCGAGCGCGACCGATCGCTCGGTGAAGGTAGTGTTCAGCGAGTCACCGAGCCGGAGCGCGGTGGCAGTAACGCTCCCCCTGGTCGCGTCGAGTGCGAGGCCGGCATTGTCGGTGACAGTGACGTTGTCGAGCGTTGCGTCCGCGTTGAGCAGCAGGCCCTCGGCGCCGTTGTCGGCGACAGTGACGTTTTCGAAGTTCGAACTGGTTCCAGCGTCGATCTGGACGCCCGCGCCGCCGTTGTCGGCGATGGTGACGTTTTCCGCCAGCCTTACCGCACCGACGGCGTGGACGCCCGCGCCGCCGTTGTTCGAGACGGTCGCGTCGGAGAGCAAGATAACGCCGCTCATCTCGGTTTCGACACCGGCGTCACCGTTCCCCGCGACGGTGCTGTTTACGATCGTCGCGATACCGCTGTAACTGGTGAAGACGCCGTCCTCGGCGTTGTTCCGGACGGTCGAGTGGTCGAGTGTGATGTTCGCCCCGTCCGCGGCGCTCACGCCCAGATCGTTGCCCTCGATGGTGGCGTTCTCGACCGTAACGGACCCGGCCTCGTACCCGCGGAGGCCGTCTTCGTTGCCGGTCAGCGTCACGTTTCGAAGCGTCCCGGTCCGCCCCTGCAACACGACGCCGTCGTCGTTGTTCCGGAAGGCGGAGTCGACGATACTGACGTTCGAGACGCCGCTGAGCCCGACAACGTCTGACCGGACGCCCGCGTTCCAGCCGGTCGCCTCCACGTTTCGGATGGTGACGTTGTCGAAGGGAGCTTCGAACACGTCGATGTCCGCGCCGTCGATGAGGATTCCAGCGGTGGCGTCGGATCCTGACCCCGCGTCCGAAACCGGGCCGTCGCCCTCGATCGCGAAGCCGTTCCCGTCGATCACTACGTCATCAGACTGGATCCGGAGACAAGACCCGTCGTCCGTCGCCGGGATATTCGCGGTCAGGTCGTAGCGACCGGGCGCGGTGATGTTCTGACAGCTGTCGATCTGTCGGTCGTGAGCCGATTCGACGGTGATATTCAGGCTCGTCTCGCCGTTCAGCAGGATCTCCTGCTCCGTTCCCTCGCTGGTCAGTGTGTAATTCCCCGGGTCGAGCAGTTCACGGGTGGTTTCGTTCGCGGGAACGCTAATCGGTCTAACCAGATCCCCATCGGCGGACACAGTGACGGTCAGGGAGACGCCACTCGGATTCGTGATCGAGACGGTCTGGTTCTCGACGGAGACGGCGAGATCGATAGCTTCGGTCTCGGCGCTCTCGTTGATAGTGAGCGTGTACGCGGATTCCCCTTCGACGAGCACGTCGCGATCCGCGCTCTCACCGGTCAGCGTGTACTCGCCCGGCTGGAACTGCTCGGTGACGGTCGCGCCGGCCGCGACCTCGATCGTGCGGTTGTCGGTATCCTGGGCGGACGCCGTCACGATGACGCTCGTCTCGCTCGGGTTCGAAATCGAGACGTTCTGACCGTCGACGGTCACGGCGAGGTCGAGCGGCGGTTCCTCCTCGACGGTGAACTCGTAGGTGGAGTCACCGTCGATTAGGACGTCACGCTCGTCGCTCTCGCCGGTCAGGGTGTACGTTCCCGGTTCGAACGCCTCGGTGACGGTTTCCCCGGCCGCGACCTCGAGCGTCCGGTCGTCGATCCCGTCGCCGGACGCGGTGACCGTGACGCTCGCGTTACTCGGGTTCTCCAGCGTGAGCGTCTGGCCGTCGACGCTCACGTTGAGGTCGATCGCCCCGGGCTGCTCTGGTTCGGGCGCAGGCGCCGGAGCTTCGACCGTCACTTCGGCCGCGGACTGGCCGTTGATCTGAACGGACCGCCCCTCGGTCGTCTCGGAAGTGAGCGTGTACGTCCCCGGATCGAGTCGCTGGTCAACCGTCCAGTCGCGGGGCACCTCGAAGCTGACTCGCTCGCCCTCGTCGCTCTCCGCCGTCACAACGACGCGCTGGTCGTTCGGGTTCTCGACGGTGAGCGTCTGATTGCCGACGGTCGCGGAGAGGCTCTGTAGTTCGTCTCCGACGGAGACGGTGAGTTCCGCTCGGCCCGCGAGTTCCACGTCGCGGCCGTCCTCGGTCTCCGCCGTGAGCGTGTACGTCCCCGGGTCGAGGTCGAGCGTCGTCGACTCGCCCGCCGCGAGCGTGACAGTCCGGAGGTCGTCGCCATCGCTGGTCACCGTCACAGTGACCGCGACGTCGTTGGGGTTCGCGAGGAAGACCGTCTTGTCGTCGACCGAAGCGAACAGGCTCCGCAGTTCGTCCTGTTCGTCCGCGTCCCCTCCGTCGCCGTCGTCCTCCTCAGCTTCCGGATCCTCGGCGACGCCCTTCGCGTAGTTGTAGATGGTCACTTCCTGGGTGACGTTGATCTCCACCGCCGTCTGGACGGTGGTCGCGGCCGCGCGCTGGGTCGAGGTCTGGATCTGTTCGATGCTGACCTCCTGACTCTGTATGAGTGCGAGCGACCCCTCGCTCGCGCCGCGGGCCGCCGACTGTATCTGGACGACCGACGCACCCTGGGACTGCGAGAGCGCACCCCTGGCCGCGCTGTCGACGATGACCTGTATCTGGACGACGTTGATCTGCTGGATCTGGATCACGGTCCCCGCGGCCGCGCCGGAGGCCGCCGCCTGGATCTGCCGGACGTTCGTCACCTGATGCTGAACTGCTGACCCGACTGCACCCGCGGCCGCACCGAACGCCGCCTGCTGTACCTGCACGACCGTCACCGACTGGACCTGCGTGATCGTCCCGCGAGCGGCCCCGAGCGCGGCGGCCTGGATCTGGACGACCGTCGCGCTCTGAGACTGGGAGAGCGCACCTTCCGCGGCGCCCATCGACGACTGCTGGATCTGCGTGACGGTCGCGTTCTGGCTCTGGACCAGCGCGCCCTTACAGGCGCCGCGCGCTGCCGCCTGGATCTGCGTGATCGTCACCTGCTGGACCTGGACGAGCGCCCCCTGCGCAGCGCCCATCGCGGACTCCTGAGTCTTCTTCGGATTCGCGCCGCTCTCGCTCTCGACCGCACCGCCCGCGGCGCCGAACGCCGCCGCCTGTCGCTGCGTGACGTTCACGCGCTGGCGCTGTTCGAGCGCGCCGTAGGCGGCGCCCTGCGCTGCTTCCTGCACTTGCGTGACGTTCACCTGCTGCGTCTGGACTGTGGTGGGCGAGTCGGCCTCCGGAGCGTTCGCGTGTGCAGCGCCGGCCGCCGCACCGACCGCGGCGAACTGGATCTGCGTGACGTTCGCGCGCTGGGACTGGGCGACCGAACCGTGCGCCGCGCCGTATGCGGCCGCCTGTACCTGCGTGACGCTCGCCGACTGGGATTGCGAGAGCGCGCCCGCGACGCTCGCGTACACGCCCGCCTGTGTCTGCGTGATGTTGACCTGCTGGGACTGAACGAGCGCGCCGTGTGCTGCGCCTTTGGTAGCGGCCTGGATCTGCCCGGCCGAGGCGTTCTGAAACTGCGCGGCCGCGTGCATCGAACTGTTGATCGTCGCGTTGATCTGTGTCTGTGTAACGTCGACGCCCTGCTCCTGAACGAGTTCTGCGCCCGCCTGTGCGCCGGCTCTCGCCGCTTCTCGCTGGCTCTCGTTCAGGGTCTCGTTGACAGAGACGTCCGCCTCGGGCGTTACGCTCGCAAGCGCGCGGAGTTGATCACTGATCTCGTCGTACGGAACTTCGTCTACCTCCTGTAGTGAGGCTACTGTGGACTGCCGGTCGGCTGTCGGTTGTGCCGATACGTGTTCTGTCGGGCCTTCGACGAATGGTCGGTCCTGTACTGAGTCGGTCTGTGTGGTATCGGTCGCCGCGACTGTCGGCGCGAAGACGCTACAGACCACAAGGATGACGAGTCCGATCGGAATGGCGTCGTTCATCGTCGCCTCCGGTAGTCAGTTCGGTTGCGTTCGCTCGAAACTCGAGATGGAGTGGGATTGAAAGTCATTTTCTGAGGGTGTGACGAGAGAACTCGCCGTGCTTGACGAGAGGACTGTAAACTGAGTCGACAAATAAACCCCAGATACAGTTAGTTTCGCGAATAGGTACGTAAGCTCAGGTTACGGGACAGTACGAGAAGCGGTTGAGACAAGCACGCCTTGATAAGGCGATGTGAGTGAAAAGACGGACCGATGAAGGTGCATACTTTCGGGCTACACAGCACTTATCCCGCGAATCGACACAGAAGAGTATCCAACGGGCTATCTGCTAGTAGCGTGGATCAAATACAGCTTTGCCCGCATGCCCGAAGATTTACGCAAGGGTGTTCGCCTCGCTGGTGAAATCTCAGGGGGTTATAGGTGGCAGAGTAACTGGAAGAAGGAATTGGTAGCTGACTCGGTCGGTGACGATTCGGTGAGGCGACCACCACCCGATTCCATCGTGTGCTGCAGACGGAGAAGGGCGTACTTTATGCCTGTCCGTCGATAGGTAGCCTACATGACTGACGTGCGGGCGGCGACTGACGATCTCCTCTCGGACAAACCGGATCTGGAAGCGCCGTTGCGGGAGGTCGTCGCCGTCGACGAAGACACCGACACCTGGACGTTCGATGACGTACCCCTCGATTCGGGGGTGTTCGGCGAGCTGGTTTCCCGCGGGGTCGTCGAAGAGGTCGACGACGAGTACGCGCTTGCCGACAGTGATGCGGTGCGGCGGGCGCTCGACGGCGACGACGTAACCGAGCCGGCGACGGACTCGGAGGCAGCCGTATCGCTGCCCTCGTTCGACTTCGACCGGCTGGAAGTCGCTGGCGTCGTTGCGGCACTGGCGCTGGTCGTTCTCTTTCGCGTGCTTCCGTTTCGGTCAGTGTTCCGCGGCGATGACGTCGTCCTCTCGGGCAACGACCCGTACGCCTATCGCTATCTCGTTCACGAACTGCTCGCGGTGAGTTCGAACCCCTTCGACCTGTCCGTACTGTCGGCGCTGCCGGCAGGTGTGTCCCACGGGGAACCGCTAATGGTCACGACGCTGTGGTGGGTTTCGGCACTACTTGGCGGCGAGTCCGCGGTCGGTGGCGTGCTCGCGTGGTTCCCGGTCGTCTCGGCGGTCGTGACGGCGCTGCTGGTCTACGCTCTCGCGGTCCGGTTGACCGACGACAAGCGGGTCGGGATTGTGGCGGTCGTGTTGCTAGCGGTGACGCCCGCCCACGCCTTCCGGACGGGACTAGGATTCGCGGATCACCACGCTTTCGACTACCCGTGGCTAGTGTTGACCGCGCTAGCCGTCGTTTCGGTAGTCGGTCGAGATATTCGGGAACGCCGGACGTGGGCCTGGGTCGGTGCACTCGCGGTTGGGGTCACCGGGCAGGTGCTCGCATGGGACGCCGGGCCGCTATTGTTGCTACCGCTTGGACTGTTCGCGGTGGGACTGGTGACATCAGCGTTGCGTGCTGGAGAGTCGACGCTGCAGTCCGGGGGGCCGCTGCTAGCCGGCGTTTCGCTGGGGACGCTTGTTGCTGTTCTCGCACACGTTTTGCTCGGCTGGCATTCCATGGCGGTCATCGTCGCACCCGTCTTGTTGTCGGTCGGGATCGCTGGCCTGCTCATATTGAGTGAGGGTGCGCGGCGTACTCGTGTATCTTCGAGGGGGGTTGCGGGCGTCGCTGTCGCTGGGTCGGTCCTCGGCATCCTCGCCTTGCGATCGCTGGTGCCGGCATTCAAGACGGAACTGGAGCGCGGTGTGAACTTTCTGCTAACAACTGAGGGGATCGCGGAGACGACTTCGATCGTCTCAGGAGATCTGGGAACGATCGTTGGTCCAATATTTCTCTTCGGGTTGGGACTCTTTCTGGCGCTGGGGCATATGGGGTGGGCCCTCTGGACGAGCTATCGCCGCCATGCGCCGGAGTGGTTGTTGGTCGGCGTATACGGCTGGTACTTCCTATTGCTGTCCGCGATTCAGGTTCGGTTCGCGGGCCAGTTGGCGCTGTTCACAGCTTTGTTTGGTGGGCTAGCGTTCGTCCATCTGGCGGCATGGGTCGACTTGGCGTCGGTGCCGGTGCCGTTCGTCGACGGGCCGACTAATGGGCCCAGTGTCGTCGGTGACGGTAGGGACGACTCCAGTTCTGTTGATGAACTGGCTCAACCCGACCGCCGGGAGGCGCTCCAGCTTGGCGCCCTCGGGCTTGGGGTCGGGAGTCTCGGCGGGCTATTGACGCCGATTCGGCACTCGCAGTTGACTATCGATGACTCGATGTACGAGGCTGCGAAATTTATGCGCGATTATTCGGAAGAGCGTGGGTGGGAGTATCCTGAAAACTACGTGTTCAGTGAGTGGGGGCGCAATCGGGTGTACAATTGGTTTGTGAATGGTGAGTCTAGTGACTACAGGTTTGCAAAAAGTAGGTATTCAGAATTTTCCTCAGCTACAGATGGTGCGAGTTGGTATGAAAGGTTACGTGGTGGAACTGGTTTTATAACTATTTCAAACAAGTCTGTGAATGGTCTATCTGAGGGGATTGGAGTTGATCTTAGTACTGGCTGGGGTGATGGTTCTGGGCATTACCGAGCGATATGGGCAGATCCGTCCAGAAAAGTATACACCTTAGTTCGGGGGGCAATTGTCGCAACTCAGACAAATTCTGACGAAATAGATATGTATACAGAAATTACAGTGAATGGTGAAACCCATCGTCACAGAGTATCAGCTAACTCCGCAGAGAACGGTTGGTGTGCTGCACGTGTTCCTTATTCTGGCGAATACGCAGCAGGAGATAGTAATATTACGGTTACTGACGATGAAGTGAGGGCGGGGTTAGTGGCCAATGAAAGGACCATGCCTGCATATTGGCGACTTGATGAGGGACATGGTAACTACATATTTGATAATAAAGGGGGGAACCATGGTTTGGTGGTGAAGGGTGAATGGATTAGTTCTAACCAAGATCAGGTCTTTAGATCCACGAGTGAAAACTACGCGCATATCCCCCATCACGATGTGATATCTGGTCAAGGTGGGTTCGATTTGTCTGTCCAAGTACGAACGGATCCAGACACGGACTACATGGAAGGCACGCCTTTCGCTCGACTCATTTCAAAGGCTAATTCAAGTTCATTTGGCAAAACAGAGGGATACCAGATCTGCTTAAACCGGGGACGAGTGCTCGGCGCGTTGGGAGATGGTGATAGCTCGGTATCAGTAATGTCAGGACCAGATATTACCGATGGTAACTGGCATACTTTACGTATGACCTGGGATGGGAATACCTGCCGCTTATCCGTTGATAATTCGATTGTGGATTCTGGTAGCTTTGGCGGCCCGATAAGCACAGATGTGCCACTGACGTTTGGAGCTACGTCAGACTTGAATCATTTCTTCGTAGGCGAGCTGAAAAACGTGAGATTGCGTCCCGTTGACTGAACTAATGTCTGAATTTACCTCTATCCCCACGTCTAGTTTCACGATTTAGATGTTAGAAACATCGGCCACTGGGTCCAAAGAATAATATACTCGGAAGAAACTGATTTACTATTAGCTATATCCAGTACAGCGATGAACCCTGCCAGAGATCGTTTCAAGTTGTTCCAATTTTATTTGATGTGTCTATTCGTGGCGATCTATCCATTAGATCAATTTAGCGTCATTTGGGTATTCTCTCTTACGGATATCTTTATCATAGCGATGGGATTGACCCTGTTCGTGGAGGCCCTCTACCGTGGTGGATTGGCTATGTCACGGAGAAACCTCGTCATAGTATCCTGTATCCTTCTTATGGCAATACTCCGAATTCTCACTATTCCAGACTCATCCCCGGACTTTCGACCACGAACTATCCAATTTGTGATTAAGGGATTTACAACATCTATACTTGTTTTACACATATTCAAATCTATAAATTCGAGGCGCGATATGATTTTAGTGATGCGTATTTTAGTTATATCAGCTGTTGTTTTAAATATATTTAATATTATTCAAGGTTTGGGTATAATTCAATTCCCAGGCTCTCGTCTTGTTCCGAATAGAGCAATTGCAGGATATGAATTCCCAGTTCAGCACCGCGCTGTTGCTATATTTACCGTCTTTGCCTCTTACGGTATCTGGTCCGTGACTGGATTGTCGCTTGCACTCTCTTCGCTGAAGAGCGGCTATTTGTTAAAAAGAAAGAATTGTCTTATCGGATCTGCAATTATCATGGTTGGAATTACATTTGTACTTCAATCGAGAGCGGTTTGGTTAGGAATGTTTGCTTCGGTTGCTACCTATTCTACAGTTCGATTTTGGATAACTGCGAGAAAAACCGTATTTATATCCACACTTTCAGTAGTGGTATTCTCACTACTTTCTGCAACCCCCCATATAGTGAAAACATTTACACGTATACAGAGATCTACAATATTCAATAGGATACATCAATACATGATCGCCATCGATCTTACTAGGGAAAATCCAATCTTTGGCTCTGGACTAGGTAAAGTAGGGTATCAAACCGGTACAACCCTACATAATCTTTATCTCCAATTGCTAGCATACAACGGCACAATTGGGTTCCTATTATTCTTAATTGTATTAGTTGGGATCCTGCGTGGATACACTGGGAAAATACTGGAAAAATCGATTAGCCCACTTGGTGCTGGAATATTCGCCGCATTGGTTGGTTGCCTTATTATTGCAGTAGGCTATCCGGGAGGGAAAGACTACCTTCCCTGGGTGGTAATCGCTATCGCGTATTCGCATCTATCACTGTCGACGGATTCGATTGACAAACCTCTTTAGAGCAAATTCGAAACAAGAACATAATGCACATCGGGTTTGTATCACATCATCCATTCCCTCTGAACCTGGGTACAGCGACAAATGAATATGTACGGAAGCTTTGCGAAAGGGGCCATCGTGTTTCAGTGATGGCAATTAAAGCTAATGACCAGGACTATCGAGATACTGAGTATGGAGCCGACATCTATAGGATAGATACCAAGGAGAGTAGCAAGATCTTGTACAGGTCCAAATATGCGCTAGAAGCGATAAACGAGCTCAAGACTGTTGATAACGACAATGAAATAGACGTTATTCACATGCGCGCATTTCCAAATACTGGTCTAATTCTTGATGCAGTCTCTTGGAAAGACTCTCCCCCCGTAATAGCTGATGTTCGTGCGACAGGGATTGGAAATAGTTTATTTGATGCTGTGACACGCTTTGGTATCAAGATACAACATAGAATGGTAGATCGGACTATCGTTGTCGATGAAAACGTAAGGGACCGGATCTGGGGTCGGGACAGTGATCACATAGGGATTGTCCCCTTAGGTGTCTCATTCGATAGATTTTCCCCCGGTCAGAACCCACAGCTCAGAGATTTACTTAATATAAACGAAGACACATTCCTATTTGGATATATTGGTCATCTTCATGAATCTCGGAACCTTGAGGAAATGATCAAGGCTTTCAAAAAATCCGAGTGCGGCAAGAAGTGTAAGCTTCTAATAGTTGGAGAAGGTAACGGGAGAGACAATCTGAAAACCTTGGCAAATGAATTAGGGATATCCGACTCCGTTCTATTTACTGGAGCTGTCCCGTTTAGTGATGTCCCTAACTATTACAAGGTACTTGACTGTGGATTGTCGTATATTCCGGACAAGAAGCAATATCGGGATCAACCACCATTGAAAACTGTAGAATACCTTGCTACTGGCCTCCCAGTTGTTGCTACAGACACTCCAGGGAACAGGAGATTTGTTACAGATGATGTGAATGCAATCGTAACAAAACCGGACGTGCAAGCATTCTCAGATGGCATGAGAGAAATATTCGAGTCAAATAGTAAACGAAAACGATTAGCTAATACAGCTCGGTCTTCAGTAGATGAGTTCCGCTACAGTAGAATCGTGACCAATTCTCTCCTTCCAGAATATAAAAAAGCCATAGAGAAAAACAGATGACTGTCAGCGTACTACAGGTGCCAAAATATTACCCACCAACTACAGGTGGAATCGAAAAAGTAGCACAAATGATTGCAGAAGGAATTGGCTCTGATGTCAAATCAGAGATCCTATGTTCGGCTAAAGGAAAAATTGGAACTACTGAAAACATTAATGATATAACTATACACAGAGTGACTAGTTTAGGTGAGGTTTTATCCGTGCCGATCTCACCCACGCTTCCGATCAGACTTCACTCTTTAAATAGAAGTTTTGACGTGACCCACTACCACCTGCCCAATCCCCCGGCAGTAGCGTCCAGTCACCTATCATTTACGGAACACTCAAAAATATTAGCAACATATCATAGCGACATAGTGAAACAGGAAAAAAGCTATGCTATGTATAGGCCAATTCTGGAACGGTTCCTCAACAAATGCGATAAAATATTGACCACATCTCCACAGATGTCAGAAAACTCTCGCGTACTAGAGAAATATGACTCAAAAGTTGAGGTTGTCCCACTTTCAGTAGATCTACAAAGAATCAATCGTGAAAGGAATAGTATTTGCAGCAGTGGGGGGGTTGGCAATTCAGAACCTATAATTCTATTTGTAGGAAGACTAGTTTACTATAAGGGGGTAGAGTACCTTATCAAAGCGATGGAAGGGATCGAGGGACAGCTCTATATTATCGGAACCGGTCCTTTAGAAGATGACCTTCAACAGCAGGCACAAAGATACGGTTTAGAAAATAAGATTACGTTTTTAGGGCACGTTAATAGGAAAAAATTGAATGAGATGTACGAAGTTGCGGATGTATTTGTCCTCCCATCTGTCGAGAGAAGCGAGGCATTCGGTATTGTGCAGCTTGAAGCCATGGCTCGCGAAACACCGGTAGTGAATACCAAGTTGCCTACTGGCGTTCCCTGGGTAAGCTTGGATGGGAAGACAGGGCTAACGGTCCAACCAAAGGAGCCACACGAGATCGAAACTGCAGTCAATACACTGATCCAGGATGATGATTTGAGATGTGAATATGGGAAGAACGCTAGAAAAAGAGTAGAAAACAAATTCACAAAGTCAGGCATGATCTCGAAAATGGAAGATATATACCAGAATATAAGAGACTAATAATGAGATCGAGTAAACCATTGGTTTCTGTAGTGTTGCCTGTTCTGAACGACCGTGATTACATAGAGAGATGTATCGATTCAATCTTGTCCCAATCGTATGACTATATAGAGCTCATAATAGTGGACGGTGGATCAACAGATGGGACGTTAGAGTATTGCAAAGAGATAGCCGGCGAGCAAGTTCAAGTCCTACACGGTGGCGGATTTGTTGCCTCTTGTAATAAAGGAGTTAAAATGTCAGAAGGAGAATTTATAGCACGAGTTGATGCAGATGTCATTTCTAAACCAACTCGATTTGAGAAGCAAGTAAAAGTCCTACAATCTGACGCAGCGATCGCGGCTGTCGGTTCGCACGCCAAGCGGATACATCCAGCCTCGGGAACAGAGTGGATTGATAAAAAGCCAGTAACGGATGACAACATTAGAAGGAAGCTAATCTTTTCACCTCCAATTATTCATCCAGCCTCGATGATACGGAAATCCCATCTCCTTTCTGCAGGGGGTTATCGCGATTATCATTGGGAAGACTATGAATTATGGACAAGGCTACAAGAACATAAAATAATCAACATTGATGATGTGCTGGTTGAGGTTTATAATCGAGAAGGGAGCATACAGGGTATGACTAACCCCATCACTCAAGCCTATGCGAACATCGTCTGTGGGTACTTGGCGATCAAAAGAGGAAATCGCAATTTAATAGAAAAAATGTGGATGCACCCTTCAAATATTTTATATGGGGTTGCAAAAGGTGTTAGATCCATGATGATGGACAGAAGATCGGTTTTGGGAGAAGAATATGAATAACTGCGAGAGCGAAATTCGAGCACTGGTCCTTTCTTTTGATACAGAACTAGAGTGGGGTTTTCATGATTTAGACAAGCCAGATCATCTCTATCCCGACAAAGAAAGAGTCAAAGGGAATGTTAGACGGATTCTCACTATATTGGACAAATACAATGCTACGGCGACTTGGGCGCTTGTAGGACATCTCTTTTTAGAGTCGTGCTCTGGAGATCACCCTGAACTTCCTATAGATCCCAGCTGGTGGGAGGATGATCCGGGTGGTAACGCTGACTCCAGCCCTCTGCGGTTCGGAAGAGACCTCATAGAAGAAATCCAAAATGCGAAAGAAAATCAAGATATTGGAATTCATACATTTTCTCATATAGTCTGCTCAGACAGCAGGATTTCAAGACAGGTATTCAAAGAAGATGTAGTCAAAGCTAAGAAACTATCCGAAAAATTGGGAACAACCCCATCGTCATTTGTATACCCACAGAATGTAGTTCGATTTCAAGATATTCTTGAAAAAGTTGGATTCGACGTATTCAGGTCTCCCTCACCTACAATCAAGAACCAGAGACAAAGGAGATTCGGAAGGTATTACAAGTTCTATTCGTTTATCCGGAGAGATCCATTTCCAATTGTTTGGCCACAAAAGGTTAGTGAGAACATGTGGACAATCCCAGCTTCGCAAAACTTCGCGTATGCTCATCGGCACCCGATCAATCAAGCCCTGCAATCATTTCCCAAACATCCACGAGTAGACGGAGCTGAAAAAGCATTAAAGGTAATAAACAGGGACGGAGGGATACTACACCTGTGGGCTCATCCCCATGATTTTGATGATGAACTATTAAACGATCTAGAGCAAGTAATCAAAGTTGCGGATAATCTAGATATACCTATTCAATCGATGGCGGAGGCAGTCCGTAACACCAATAACCGCCCGTAACAAGGGTCCAACAATGGACTCACCCGATACGTTAGTTTTTGGGATTGATGGTGCACATTTTGAATTAATAGAACCCTGGATTGAACAAGGAGAACTCCCTAATTTGGAACAACAGATAGAATCTGGCATCTGTGGTGACCTTGAGTCTGTACTTCCTCCGGTAACGTCCCCCAATTGGAAAGCGTATATGACTGGGCGAAACCCTGGAAAAATAGGCATATTTTGGTGGGAAAACATAGATGTTGACCAAAAACGAATATATTACCCCTCAGAAAGGAAAAATTCTCTAACGGAATTTTGGGAATTAATCTCGCAGCATACACCTGTTGGTGTAATTGGTGTTCCGACTACGTACCCTCCGAAAGACGTGAACGGGTATGTTGTTGCTGGAGCGCCTGACGGTCAGAACACAGGATTTGCGTCACCTGCTTCATTTGAACAGACATTGAATAGAGAACTGAACTACCGAGTGACAAACAAACATAACATTAGCGAGGATATCGACCGAGCAGCTACTGAAATTCTAGATCTCATTGAGTCTCGGTATGAGGCTGCAGAGATAATGCTTGAGCAGGAAAATATAGGGTTCCTTCAGATAACAACCTTCTATATTAACGTACTCCAACATTATCTTTGGGATCATAAATATACCCTCAAAGGCTGGAAGATTATTGATGAGTATATCGGAAAGCTAGATTCTAAGGACACAAATACAATCTTCATGAGTGACCATGGTTCCACAGAAATAGACACAGTATTCCACATAAATGATTGGCTAGATTCGAGTGGATACTTAAATACCAATCTTAAAACCCAAAAGGCACTTCATAAAATCGGTCTGAGCAGAGAAAGAATTGGAGAAGTAGCTGCAAGGTTGGGTATTTTCGACCTCGCAAAAAATCACACACCCGAAAAGATATTGAACAAGCTGCCGGATGAATCAGGGACAATCAATCATGGGGCAAAAGAAGAAAGCATAGATTGGGAGTCTTCAAAGGCAATAGCCAGTGGACAGGGCCCAGTTTATATGATATCGAAAGATGGCAAAGACGAAAAAGAATTAACCCAAGAGCTTGAAAAATTAAATATAGAAAAAGAAGAAAAATTACTCGAAGGCATACATAAGAAACAGAATATATATTCGGGAAAGTATCTCGACCAGGCACCGGACCTGATAATTGACCAGAAATCCGGTACTCATATACCAGGGAGTATAGGTAGTGATGACATTGTCACTCATCCGGAGGATTCAGGCTGGAAGGCTGAAAACAAAAAAACAGGACTGTTTGTCGCGAATGGGCCAGACTTCGGTGAAACAGAAGGTGAACGTATTGACATCTCAATTCTCGATCTCGCCCCAACTCTTCTACACTTACACGGCCTTAGTATTCCTAATGACTACGATGGGCAGGTGAGAAAAGACGTGTTTTCTCATTCGAGCCCAGCGATGGAATCAGAGGTTGAATTTACTGATTCTATATCCCGCGAGGTTTTAGAACATCACACTGACAACGACCTGGAGGATCGTCTAGAAGACTTGGGCTATCTCGATTAATGGATGTAGATCGAACATCTGCTGTTGTGTTTTTCTCGAAGATATTGAACTCAATAGCTACATTTGTTGGATTCGCATATTTCAGCCGAAAATTGGGCCCAGCAACTTTAGGAATATATTTCTTGTACCGGACCATTTTGGAAATACTTTCACTGCCAGCAGATCTAGGACTACGGAGTGGGATCGAAAAGAAATTAAGCGAAACCTCGGATGAACGCTATATTTCCTCTGCAATTCTGATCAAAATAGTATCTCTCTCAGTGGTTTGTTTGTGTATACTTACATTATCCGATTATGTAGTAAATCATGTATCTGGTGATGTGTCTATAGTATTCGGAGAAGAAACTGTGATTCTACTCACTACAGGACTCATATTTCAAGAGTTTTCTGGAGCCTTGTTTAAAATTGGAAGAGGACAAATGGAAATAGTAAAGGTATCCATGATTCAATTATCTAGAAAAATAATTCTTTTTATCAGCGCATTCTTATTATCAAGTCATGGCCATGGCTACGATTCCTTGATATTTGGGTACATAATATCGGACATAATATCGATATTTTTGTCCGTTATAATATTCGATATCGGATGTAAGGCTCCAAAAAAGGAACATTTACAATCTATTTGGGATTTTTCCAAATATAGTTTCATAGGGACAGCAAACTTTCAACTTTTTAAGTGGTTGGATGTTCTTCTAATAGGCCTGTATCTAGAGGCTGCAAAAGTGTCACAGTATGAGTTGGCTTGGCGCGTCTCTGTAGTGATAATGCTATTTAGTCAAGCGATCTCTACAACCGCCTTCCCAAAGGTTAGTGAACTGTCCTCCGATATGAGTGAGAACCGACAAAAACTAAGTGACTTATTACCTAGCCTAGTAATTCCATCCCTGTACTTTGTTTTTCCTTCGATCTCTATTTCTCTCCTATTTGGATCGGAGATCCTGAATTTACTTTTTGGAAGTGGGTACTCCGAAGGCGCTATAGCACTCCAGATACTGATCTTCAGTAAAATCTTACACGGTATTTACACAGTATTTGGAAATTTCTTGGAAGCAATGAACTACCCTGCTGAATCGGCCAAATCAGCAACTATATCTTCGGCCGCAAATTTACTGTTAAATATATCGCTAATACCTCTACTAGGGATAACTGGCGCAGCCATTGCAACTTCTACCTCGTTGGCCATCAATCTCCTCTTCCATATGAGATATATGTCTACTCACATTGACTATGAAATTCCTTTCCGTCCCATAGGAGAATATTTATTATTATCTTCAATCACCTACATAATTGGACTATTCATGAAAACTAATATAGACATTAGCTCCAATTATGAACTCATATTGATTATGTTTTCTATAGGGGCTCTATACCTTATCTTTTCAATAGGGGCCCCTAACATACGTAGTTCAATGAAAGCGTACGTTCCTAGCCCGTTGCTGCCCTCATAAGCTAATTTGGTCGACTTGACCCCTTCTTCATACAGCTTACGGTGTTTTCTCAGAGAATCCGTCTAGTTCCGACTATCGTGTCTATAGCCACCATCCACAGTTGCCGTATGACGATCTTCAGGTCAAACCAGAACGACTGTTGCCGAATGTACGCGACATCGTAGCGAAGCTTCTCCTCTGGTTCGTGGCCAGTGGCGTCGTTGATCTGAGCAAGCCCAGTTAGTCCCGGCCGGACGAACCACCGACGACGCCACTCACCGACGTTCGACTCGATATCGTTGTCTAACTCGGGCCGCTCGGGGCGCGGTCCAACAACGCTCATATCGCCGACCAGAATCGACCACAGCTGCGGAATTTCGTCCAAATGAGTCTTCCGAAGCACCCGCCCCACCCGAGTCACACGCGGGTCAACGCCGCCGCGGTCTTCTTCGCTGAGCTTCGCGCCGCTTTCGGCCTCAGCGTCGGTCACCATGCTCCGGAACTTGTAGACGGTGAACGTGTCGCCGAATTCAGCGGTCCGCTCTTGGGCATACAGCACCGGCCCACGGCTATCGAGTTTGATCGCGGCGGCGATCACCACTAGCAGCGGCGCGAGGACGACCAGCGCCGACAGCGCAAAGGCGACATCGAAGACACGCTTGGCGACGTGGTCCTGCCAGTCCCACGGTTCAAGGTCGATCTCCACGATGTCGCCGCCAGCGACGCCCTCCGTCAGAACGGTATCGGCGTAATCCCGGTGTACTTGCGCGGTCACACCGTGGTCGTAACACTCCGCGAGCGTACCGAAGAACTCCGACCGATCCGTCTCGGTAAATGCCAGCAAAGCGGTGTCGATATCGTATTTGACGAACACCTCATCGAGCCGCGAGAGTCCACCGAGATTCGAGAGTTCGTCAAGTTGGTTCCTCCCAGTCCCTCCGTCGGCCAATTCAGGGCTACCAACCGCCTGTTGGCCCTCAGCGACATACGAGGAAGGAGGAGAAACGTACCCCAGAACGGGGACATTCGTGGCTGCGAGGAGCTCTTCCATCGCTTGCGGATCGTCACCGATGATGACCGCGCGCGTCTGTGAGCTGGGACGCCGTCGAATCGCCGTCATCCAGGCCGGTAACGTGAGCAGCAGGAAGCCGGTCATCAGGATGAGTGTGGGCCGGGGGAGCGCGTAGCTGTAGTCGTAGTATCCCAGCGCGGCGAGGCCGACCATCGCCAGCAGGACGCGCTTGTGGGTCAGCAGGATGGTATCGAGGATCCGGCGCGGTCGGGGCTTGAACACGGGCCACATCGCGGCCATAGTAATGACCAGCGCCGTCGAGATCGCGCCGGTCAGATCGCTTCCAGAGAGGACGATTGGTGCGGGCCGCCCGAAGTAGGGGACCTGACTGAACAGTTCCTGAACCACGGCGAGGTTGGCCATCCACACCGCGAACACTGTCAGTGCGACGGACCCAACAACGCTCGCGATGCGGTAGTGCCACCGAACGGCCATTCGTCTGTACAACAAAAGTAAGCCGGCATAAGCGCTACGGCATCAGCTCTCCCCGACTTCAAGGGGTGTGATACACCGGAAACGAAAAACGATCGATAAACACAAAGAGACATCTGAAACCAGGAGATGTTTGAAACAAGCAACAGAATTATTTTAAGACCTGAGCGAATAACCAAAATCATGGGTTTTGAAAAATTCGATGAGGCAGGACGTGGCCGAGGCCGGCCGGCTGGAACGGACCCGAAGATATCGCTCCGGAAGTCGGGCTCTATCGGCGTGAACCAGGCCGCGCTCGAGGAGTACTTCGAGGACGACGACGGTGCAGTTCTGTACTACGACGAAGACGCCAACCGCGTCGGGATCGAACCCGTCGCGGACAGCGATGCTGACGAGGCCGCCTACACGGTCTCGAAAACCGACTCTGGCGGGACCATCGCCGGACAGGCGTTTCTCGAAGAGTACGCACTGCTCCCCGAAATCACCACGCAGTATCTCCCCGAATGGGACGGCGACAACGACCTCGTCACCGTCGACCTCGACGAGCCAGCCAAGACGTACGGATCCGCAGACAGCGACAGCGCCGAGTAACCGGAGCCACCGTGGCGATTCGACCTAACCGACGACGGACTACTTCAGTCGCGCTGCAGCAACTCGCGAATGCTCTCCTCAACGGAGTGCTCGACCGACCACCCGAGCGTCTCGCGAGCCCGTGTCGTGTCTACCGCGAACTCACTGACTAGGGTCTCGTCGCGCGGGTTCTCCAGCAGTTCGATCTCCGGTTCGAAGTCGAGTTCCTCGGCCGAGATATCCCGAACCATCTCCGCGACCGACGTGATACCGGGGTCCTCGTCGCTCGCTATCTCGTACTTCTCGACGCCGGTCTCGCCGGCGTCTAGCTGCTCGACCAGCCGCTCGGCGCTCCGGACGTACGCGCGGGCCACGTCCTTGACGTGGACGTAATTCCGCGCCTGGTCGCCGGGCTCGTACACCGTCAGGTTCTCGCCCGCCTTCGCGCGGCCGACGAAGAAGTTGATGACCGTCCCCTTCGACACCGTCTGGCCGTCGATCTCGTGCTCCCCGTACAGATTCGACTTGAGGAACAGGTGCGCCGGGAACGATCCGTCGGCGAAGCCCTCGATGGCCCGCTCGTTGAGCAGTTTTGTCCGCCCGTACCAGTTCAGTGGGTCCCGCGGGTGATCCACGGTGATCGGGAACTCGATGGGGTCGCCGATGGTCGCCATCGAGAACGGGAAGACCAGTGCGGCGCCGGTCTTGCGGCAGAACCACGCGACATTGTTCGTCCCCTGGGCGTTGACCTCGTAGGCGAGGTCCTGATTGTCCTCGCAGTCGTCGACGCCCGAGATAGCCGCGAGGTGCATCACGATGTCCGCGCCGGAGAGGGCGTCTTCCAGCCGGTCGCGGTTTCGGATGTCGACGTGCTCGACGGTGACATCGCCGATCTCGCGGACATCGCCGAGGTAGAAGTTGTCGAATGCGGTGATCTCCCAGTCGGGGTAGGCCTGCTGTAGTTCGTAGACGACGCGGCTGCCGATAAAGCCCGCCGCGCCGGTGACGGCGACGGTGGGCGAGTCGGGGTCGAAGTCGGTGGGGGTCTCACTCATTGGTGAACTTCCGTGCGAGGTCGCGAACGCCCTCGCGGAGCGTGTGTTCGGTCTCGAAGCCCGTCTCCGAGAGACGGTCGAAGTTGACGTGGTAGGACGGACCCGGGTGTTCGTCTTCGAGGTAGGTGATGTCCACAGGCCCCACTTCGTCGCGGACGACTTCGGCGATCTCCTCGATGCGGTAGTTGCCGCCGTTGGAGCCGACGTTGTAGACCAGCTGGTCCCACGCTTCGGGTTCGCAGACGGCGCGCTTGTACGCGCGGGCGGCGTCGTCGACGTGGACGAACGGGCGCCAGTTCGACCCGTCGCCGTAGACTGTCAGCGGCCGACCGGTGACCGCGCGGAAGACGAAGTGGTTGACGACGAGGTTGAACCGGACCGCGGGCGAGTAGCCGAAGTTGGTGGCCATCCGCAGGGCGGTGCCGGTCATGTCGTACTCTTCGCAGTAGTCGGCGAGCATCCCCTCTGACTGGTACTTCGTCTCGGCGTAGGGGTTGATCGGGTCCGGATCGACCGTCTCGTCGATGTCCGTGCTCGTCGCGCGGCCGTAGATGTTACACGAGGAGGCGAAGACGACGTGTTCGACGCCGAGCTTTCCGGCCGCGGTGAGGACGTTCTCGGTACCGTCGTAGTTAACGGCGAAGGTTTCATCGCGGCGGTCGTGAGTGCTCGCGGCGCCCGTGATCGCGGCCAGATGGACGACCCGATCCACGTCGCGCATCGCGCTCTCGACGTCGCCGTACTCGCGGACATCGCCGCGGCGGAAGTCCAGCGCCTCGTCGAAGCAGCCGAACAGCGCCCGGGGCGACCCGGAGACGAGGCTGTCGAGGACGACCACGCGGTCGACGTCGTCGTCGGCCTGCAGTTGCGGGACGAGGTGGCTGCCGATGTAGCCGCAGCCGCCGGTGACGAGGACGTCCACGGCTTACTCCTCGTCGTCCCAGTCGTCGAGGACGCCCGGGAGGAACCGGTCCTCGTGGGCCTCGATGGTGTCGGCGTAGCGGGTCAGCGTCTCGAAGATGTCGGCGACGCCGTCCTCGAAGTCCTGGGCCTGCTCGCCGATGAGCGCTACGTAGTTGTCGTTCTCGATCTCCATCTTGTGGGTCTCGTCCTCGTCGCGGGGGTTCTCGAAGTGCTCGACCGCGACGTCGAGGTCGAAGTCATCACCCACGTCGGCGATGGTCTCGGCGATCTCGACGATGGAGATGGCGCGAGTGACCTGATTGTAGACGGTCAGGTCGTCGGGGCGCTCCTCGTGGTCCTGCAGTGCGAGGTTGGCGAGGCCCTCGACGGCGTCCTCCAGCGAGATGAAGGGCTTGCGCTGTTCGCCCTTGCCGTAGACGGTGACGGGGTAGCCCGCGACGGCCTGGGCTGCGAAGCGGTGGGCCACGGTGCCGAAGTAGTAGTCGAAGTCGAAGCGGGTCTTCAGGCGGTCGTCTTCGCGGGTCTCCTCGGTCTCGGTGCCGTAGGTGATGGCCGTGCGTACGTCGGAGATGGGGATGTCGAACTGCTTGTGAGCCAGCCGCATGTTCGCGGCGTCGTGGCTCTTGGTGAGGTGGTACCACGAGCCCGCCATCGCCGGGAAGGGGACCTCGTCGCGCTCACCGTCGTTCTCCATAACCGCGCCGCCCTCGGGGATGGGGAACTCGGGGGCGCCGTAGACACCGGTCGTCGTCGTCTCGATGAAGTGGGTATCCGTCAGGCCGTGTTCGTCGAGTCCCCACAGCAGGTTGCGCGTCGCCTGCATGTTGTTGTGCTGGGTGTAGTTGGCCCGCTCGCCGTTGATCTGCGAGTACGGGGCCGAGGGCTGGGCAGCCGCGTGGACCACGACGTCTGGCTCGTGGACGGCCAGCAGCTCGTCGACGAACGACTTCTCGACGAGGTCACCCTCGACGAACGAGAGGTTCCCGAGACCGAACACGTCCTCGGCGGCCTCGATGCGCTGGTCGATGCCCGCGAGCGGCGTCGCGCTCTTCGATCCGACCTCTTCGACCCACTCGCGGCGGGCGAAGTTGTCGGCGAGCAGCACGCGGTCGTCCGTTCGGTTCGCGATTCGCAAGGCGGTCGGCCAGCCGATGTAGCCGTCGGCGCCGGTGACGAGGATTGTCATGAGTTACTCAGATAGTGAGTAACTACGCTCGCCTAAAAGTCTTGCCGTCTCCACACAGGAGTTCGTCCCGGAACACTCCCCGAAACTGAGGTACGCGCCGGGACTGGGTGGGAAACGGCGCGGGAAGGGACTGGAAACCTAAACGAAACCACTATACCTGCACTGGCGCTGTCCTGAATCAGCAATGGCGATCATCGACGAGGACGGTCGGTTGTTCGGGACGATCAACGTCGTCGATGCGCTGGCCGTCCTCCTGGTCCTCGCAGTCGCCGCCGCCGGAATCGCGCTGGTCGCTGGCGGCTCTGGCGAAGAAGAGACCCGTCACGTCACGCTCGATCTCGGCCCCCAGCAGGAGTACGTGCTCGAACAGTTGGATCCCGGCGATACCGCCTCCCTCGAGAGCGAACCCGGGAACATGACGATCACGGACACCCATTTCACACCCGGTGAAGACAACCCGCAAGCGTACGCCCGGGTCGAGGTGGACGGCACCCTCACCGACGACGGGTTCACGTACGGCGGGGAGACGTTGCGCCTCGGTCGGACGCTGCGGTTCGAGACAGACGAGTACGTCGTCAACGGGACGATCCAGAGCGTCGGAAACGGGACCGACCTCCCGACCCAGGAGCGGACGGTAATTCTGCACGGAACGGCCCCGAACGGCGTCGCAGACGACGTCGAGACCGGCACCGAGACACGGATCGCGGACCAGACGGTCGCATCCGTCTCGGAGTCCGCGGTGTACGATGCTAACAGGTCGGGTCAGCGAACGCTGTTCCTCGCTGTCGACCTGCAGACGTACGGGAACGGCAGTTCGGCGGAGTTCGCCGGCACCCGCGTCGAATCCGGGCAGGAACTCGTCCTCCCCCTCGCCGGCTACCAGTTCACCGGTGCGATCGAGCGGACTGGCGGGAATCTCACCCAATCGACCGAGCGAGTGCTCGTCACGAACACCGTCGACGACAACGTCGCCCAGCGGATCGAAACGGGCGACGAGTACCGCGTGGCCGGCGAGTCGATAGCCACCGTCGAGAGCGTCTCCGTCTATGGGACGAACGACGCCGACCGCAAGCGAGTGTACGTCGGGCTCTCCGTCCAAGCCTTGACGATCGACGACCGTCCGCAGTTCGGCGCGAACCGGACGCTCCGGGAGGGAACCTGGCTGCCGTTCCGGACGGACGGCTACGAGTTCGGCGCTCAGATCACTCGACTCGAAACGGCCAGCGAGCCTGGGGAAGCGACCGAGCGGACCGTCGAACTCGAACTCCAGAACGTTCCCCCCGAGCGAGCGAACAGCCTCTCGGCGGGCATGACCGAGACGAACGCCGGCCAGACGATCGCACGGGTGACGAACGTCGACATCGAGCCAGCGGTCGTCGTCCTCGAGAGCGAGAGCGGCGAGATCTACGAGCGCGAACATCCGGTCAACAAGGACGTCACGTTGACCACCCAGTTGCAGATCCGCGAACTCGACAACGGCGTCCGCTTCAAGGGCCAGCGGATACAGGAAGGAAACACGGTCGTCCTCGACCTCGGGACGACGACGATCCAAGCCGAGGTCGTCGACCTCGACGCCGAATGAGCGTCCAGAACTCCCGCACGGCACAGTTGCTATCGACCGGAGCGCGGCGGTTTCGTGCCGCGTTCGAGCGCGCTGAGACGACTCGTAGTGCGCGACAGGCGCTCGACCGCCTGCAAGCACTCGCCGCCGGCAGCCGGCTCGCTGCTGGCGTCGACTGGAGCGCCCACGCCGCCCGCGCTTCGTGGCTCTACAACTGGCTGACCGCCGAACCGGACCCGGACATCGTCGTGATCGACCTGCGAGAGACGTACGTCGTCGGGCCCGTCATCCGGATCCTCGACTGGGCCTTTGACATATTCGGCCGCGGCTGGGAACATGCACGGTCGGGCCGGCTTTTCGAAGAGTTCTACCGATTACTCGTCGACCGACCGATCCAGATCGGCAGCGCCGCTGTGCTCGCGGCCGTCGTCGCCGGGCTCGCGATGACAATCGTACTCGGGTCACCGACCAGAGAGACCATCGGGTTCGGACTCCTCGCGGCGAGTGTGGCACTGGCCGGAACGCGAATCCGGGTGTCGTGGGACGAGGTGACCGACTCACAGACGTACGAGCTACTGGTCGCGCTATTGGAACCTCCAGAGCCGCCGGAGCCACCGGAAGAACGAGAGTAGCAGCCACGTCCCACACGGCGCGAATTAGAAAGAAGCCGAACGGGGCTTACTCGACCGTGACGCTCTTGGCGAGGTTGCGCGGCTTGTCGATCGACCGGCCGAGTTTGTCTGCGACGTAGTAGGAGACGAGCTGCAACTGGACGTTCGCGAGCACGGCCGCCGCCCGCGGGTGCGTCTCGGGGACTTCGAGCACTTCGTCGGCGTAGCGCTCGACGTCAGACTGGCCGTCGGTCACCGCGATGACAGGCGCGTCGCGAGCCTCGACTTCCTTGACGTTCCCGATGGTCTTGCGCGCCATCTCGCCGTCACCGGTGACGACCGCGAAGACGGGCGTGTCCTCGGTCACGAGCGCCAGCGGCCCGTGCTTGAGTTCGCCCGCCGCGAAGCCCTCGGCGTGCTTGTACGTGATCTCCTTCATCTTCAGCGCGCCCTCGAGCGCGACGGGGTACTGGTGGCCCCGGCCGATGAAGAAGTAGGCGTCGCTGTCGACGTAGGTCTCGGCGACCGACTCGGCCGTCGAGTCGTCGAGGATCGCCTGGATGTTACTCGGTAGGTCACGGAGCGCGCCGATGATCTCGCGGGCGTCGTCGACGCGGGTGGTACCGAGCGAGAACAGCGTCAACGCGGCGAGTTGTGAGGCGAAGGTCTTCGAGGCCGCCACCCCGATCTCCGGGCCGGCGCGGATGTACAGCGCGTGGTCGCACTCGCGGGCGGCCGTCGAGCCGACCGTATTCGTGACGGCGAGGGTCCTGGCGCCGCGCTTGCGGGCTTCCCGGAGCGCCGACAGGGTGTCGGCGGTCTCCCCGCTCTGGGTGACGCCGACGACGAGCGCGTCGCCGATCGGCGGGACGGCGGTCGCGTACTCGCTGGCGAGGAACGTCTGGGCGGGGATGCCGGCGTCGCGGAGCAACTGCGCGCCGTAGAGCGCCGCGTGGTAGCTCGTTCCGCAGGCGACGAACTGGACGCCCGTCGGCGAGAGGTCGCCCAGATCGCCGATGTCGACCTCGCCGGAGAGCTCGTCGACGCGCCCGCGCAGACACTGCCTGATGGCGCGCGGTTGCTCGTGGATCTCCTTGAGCATGAAGTGGTCGTAGCCGCTCTTGCCGGTCTCCTCTGGGTCCCAGTCGACCGTGTCGACGTCCTTGTCGACCTCGTTGCCGTCGACGTCGGAGACGCGCCAGCCGCCAGCGCGCAGCGTCGCGAACTCGCCGTCGGCGAGGTAGACGACGCGGTCGGTGAAATCGCGGAACGCGGGCACGTCGCTGGCGAGGTAGTACGCGGGGTCGCTGTCCTCGTCGCCGTCGTCGATGCCGAGCACCAGCGGCGAGTCGTTGCGCGCCGCGTAGATGGTGTCGTCGCCGGAGACGACGACGGCGACGGCGTAGCTCCCTTCCAGCCGCGCGATGGCTTCGCGGACGGCGGCCTCGTTGTCGCGACCGTCGGCGAGGGCGTCCTCGATAAGGTGGGGGACGACCTCGGTGTCGGTATCGCTCTTGAACGCGTGGCCGGCGCCGACGAGTTCGTCGCGCAGCTCCTGGTAGTTCTCGATGATGCCGTTGTGGACGACAGCGACGTCCCCGTTGCAGTCCAGGTGCGGGTGGGCGTTCTCGTCGGTCGGCGGTCCGTGCGTGGACCAGCGAGTGTGACCGATCCCGGCCGCACCGCCCAGCGTCCGCGACTGCAGCGCCTCGCGCAGGTCGTCGATCTTGCCCGATTTCTTACAGACGCCGACGCGCTCGCCCGAGAGGGCGACGCCCGCCGAGTCGTAGCCGCGATACTCCAGTTTCGAGAGGCCGTGGACGAGCACGTCGAGCGTCTCGTCTTCGCGGCCCACACAGCCGATGATTCCACACATTATCGTAGCACCTCCCGCGTGTCCGCATCCCGTGAGTCCGCTTGCCAGGCGTCCGCTCGCGGTCCGCTCATCGCACCACCTCCGCGCCCTCGGCGACGGTGCCGCTCGCGCGGACGCTCGTCCCGATGTGAGCGCGCGGCCCGACGAGCGTGCCGGGCGCGAAGCTGGCGTCGCCCTCGGCGGTCACGCGGTCGGCGATGACCGCGCCCAGCCGCTGGTCCTCGAACACCTCGCGACCGACCCGGACGTCCGCCGGCCCGCCGGGGACGACCGTCCCCGCGCCGAGCGTCACGTCCTGACCGGTCACGGCGTCGATGACTGTCGATCCCGACGCGACGCGCGTGTCGGTGTCGAACACGGAGTTGCGCACGGTCGCGTTCGCGCCGACGGTGACGTTCTGGCTGAGGGCGGCGTTCGGGCCGACGACAGCGCCCGCGCCGATCTCGCAGTCGGGGCCGACCACGACCGGGCCCTGAAGGACGGCCGAGTCGTGGACAGTCGCCGCCTCGTCGACCCAGACCCCGTCGCCGCGGGCGGGCTCGTCGACGTGTCCCCGCGCGAGCACCTCGTCGGCGACGGCCAGGAGATCCCACGGATAGGTCGCGTCGACCCACATCCCTTCGGTACGGACCCCGCGGACCCGGCCGTCGTCCATCAAGCGCCCGATGGTATCGGTCAGGGCGAGTTCGCCGTCCGAGCGGTCGGTCTCGTCGATGGCCTCGAAGACGGACTGCTCGAAGGCGTAGACGCCGGCGTTGATGAGTCGGTACTCGTCGGTGTCGGGCTTCTCTACGAGTTCCGAGACGTCGCCCTCGTGGAGGACGACCGCGCCGTACTGGCTCGTCTCCGGCCGTTCGAGGACGGCCATCGACGGCTCGCCACTCCGGTCGAACTCCCGGACCACGTCGCGGACGATGTTGGCGTCGATGACGCGGTCGCCGTTGACGACCAGCGTCGGTCCGTCGACGGCCTCGCGAGCCTGCAGCAGGGCGTGCCCGCTACCCAGTTGCTTGTGCTGGGTGACGTAGGTCACGTCGACGTCCTTGTACGTCGGGCCGAAGTGGTCGCGCACGCGGTCGCGCTTGTACCCCACGACGACGACGATCCGGCGCACGTCGGCCGCGACCAGCGCGTCGAAGACGTACTCCAGTATCGGCCGGTTGGCCGCTGGTAGCATGGGTTTGGGCCGGTTTCGGGTCAGCGGACGCAAGCGCGTCCCCTCCCCGGCCGCGAGGACCACCGCGGTGTCAATGCTCATATCTGCTCGTCGTCGCCAGCCACTTTCAACTTTCTGGGCGAGAGAGATGACATGCGTCTCCTCTCGGGCCGCATTTCTGCCACTGTTCGACCGCGAGAGTCCAGTCGTACTCTCACAGAACGGCACAAGCCGGGAGCGGGGCCGTCACTGCTCGCCCATCGTGTCGCCGGCGACGGAGCGGCCGCGGGCGGTCATCTCGACTTCCGTCCGCTCGCGGACGACTTCGATGACGTCGAGTTCGATGAGGCGGTCGAAGATCTCCTCGATGTCTTCGACCTCGCTCCCGACGAACTCGGGGATCTCAAACGGCGAGACGCCCGAGTGCAGCGCCATGACGACTTGCTTCTCGACCGGCCCGAGGTCGATGTCCGCGCGGTTGCGCTCGACGCCCTCTTCGAGCACCTGCCGAAGGACCGACAGGTCGTACTCGTCGCCGGTCACGTGCGTCTCGACGCTGATCTCCCCCTCGCTGTGTTCGACCTCGATGACCGTGCGCTCGTCGCCGGCCGCCTGGCGTTCGTCCTCCTCGACCTCGCCGATGTCGTTGCGCTCGATGACCACCCGCTCGCCGTTGGCGAGCGCGAGTCGAATGTCTTCGTCGGTGATGCGGATGCGGGCTTTCGTCCAGTCGGTGCCCTGAACGACCCCGCCCTCGACGGCCGGGTGGTCGACGTAGAGGATCTGCCCGTCGAGACAGGCGTGGTAGAAGTCGGTCTCGAACTCGCCGTGTTCGGCCGCGGAGACGAGGACGACGTCGTCGCCGACGGTGAGCCCGAGGTAGCTGGCGACCCCGGCGGCGCGCTGGTTGACGTCGGCGCGGACGCCGATCTCGTCGACGTCGCCGAGCGGGATCGTCAGCTTGCCCTCGGAGACGAGTACCAGTCGCTCCGTCGTCAGGACGATCCGACACGACTGCCAGGTCGCGTCGTCGCGCTGGTGACCGTCGGCGACGGCCTGCATGTACCGGCCCTGCACGTCGGTCACCTTCTTCTCGGAGTTGCTCATTCTCGGGGATCGGTCGCGCTGTCTGAGCTACCCCGGCGTCCGCAAAAGGGGTTGCGGGCCGATTTCCGGATCCGATAATCGGCCGCCCCCGCCGGAGCGGCAACCGAGCGGCGGCGTCACAACGGGGGCGGGCCAAACACTCATCCTCCATCGAGGCGAGTGGATACGTATGAGCGACGGACTCGATCCGGTTCGCCTCGGCGTCGTCGGACTCGGCTTCATGGGACAGACCCACGCGAGCAACGCGGTCGACCTCGGCCACGAGGTGGTCGCCGGCACGGACGTCGTCCCGGACAGCCGCGAGGAATTCGCCCGCTCGTACGGGGCAAATACCTACGAGGACGCCGCGGAGATGTACGACACGGAACAGCTGGACGCGGTCGTCGTCTCCACACCGAACGCGTTCCACGAGGAGGCCGTCGTCGGCGCCCTCGAACGCGGCTACGACGTGTTCTGCGAGAAGCCACTCGCCGACGATCTGGCGGCCGCCGAGCGCATCGCCACGGCGGCCCGCGAGTCCGACGGCTTCTGCGCGGTGAACTTCCACAACCGGATCTCGACCGCCGCGGAGGTGTTCCGGGGCTACCGCGACGACGAACGGTTCGGCGACGTCACGCACGTCCAGGCCAACTACGTCCGCTCGCGGGGCATCCCCGGCGTCGGCTCGTGGTTCACCAACGAGGAGCTGTCGGGCGGCGGTGCGGTGGTCGACATCGGCGTCCACGCCATCGACTTCGCGCTCTACCTCATGGACTTCCCGCCGGTCGAGGAGGTGTTCGCGGTCACCCGCACCGAGTTCGGCGACCGCGAGGAGTACGCCGACCCCGGCGACTGGTACGACGCCACCGAGGAGGCCGTCTTCGACGTCGAGGACTCCGCAACGGCGATGATCCGATGTGCGGACGACCGGACGATCTCGCTGGAAGTCGCCTGGGCCGCCAACCAGACCGACACCCAGGAGTTCGTCGCCCGCGGGACCGACGCGGGCGCCCGACTCGATCTCGGCGGCGAAGAACTGTCGCTGATCGAGTCCGGCCGCCAGGGGACCGACCACGTCATGGAGACCGAGTTGACTGCCGGAGCGCTCGACCGTACCGGCTGGGAAGGTAGCGACGAGCGGTTCCTGAACGCAGTTGCCAGCGGCGAGCCGCCGAAGACGGGGACGCTCGAAGAAGCGCTGACTGTCCAGCGAGTCATGGACGCGGTCTACCGGTCGGCCGAGTCCGGATCGTGCGTGAGCGTCGACGACGAGTGACGAGTGTGAGTCCGCGTGCCGGTCACTGCTCGCTCATCGCCTCGCTGGCGAGGTTGCGCCCGTGGGCGTTCAGCGACACCTCGGTGCGCACGCGGACCTCGTCGACGGCGTCCATCTCCAGCAGTTTCTGGTAGATCTCCTCGACCTCGTCGACGCTGATGCCGACGAAATCGGCCATCTCGAAGGGAGAGACGCCGGAGTACAGCGCCATCAGTACCTGGTTCTCGGTGTCGGTGAGCTCGTACTCGTCGGTCTGGCGGTCGGAGACGACGGCCTCGAAGAGATGGGCGAGCGCGCGGCAGTGGGCGCCGGTGCCGGAGAAGTGCGTCTCGACGCTGCGACCCTCCTCGTCGGTGTGTTCGAGCTTGACGACTTGCCGCTGGGCTCCCATCACACCCTGTGAGGCGGTCTCGACGGTGCCCACGTCCTCGACGGCGAAGGACGTCGTCTGCCCGCCGGGGAGCGCGAGTTTGACTTCGTCGTCGGCGAAGCGAAAGCGGGCCTTCGACCACTCGGTGTCCTGGACGACGCCGCCGACGACGGCCGGGTGTTTGACGAGGATGACCTCTGCGTCGAGCGCGGCGCGGCAGTACTCCCTGTCGAAGGCGTCGACGTCGGGCGCGTCGACCAGCAGGACGTGGTCGCCGGCGCGGATGGCGGTCGCGCCCTCGGCCGGGAAGTCATCGGGGACGACGTCGTCCCCGTCGTCGACAAGTTCGATGGCACGGTGGGGGAACGACTTGTTGCCGTCGGCCTCGGCGAGGACGAGGCGCTTGCTGGTGAGGACCAGCCGCGAGGAGCGCCACTGGGGCGCGTCGACCGGCTGCCCGTCCCGGACGACGAACGCGTAGTCCCCGGACGTGTCCACGAGTTTGGTTTCGTCCCCGCTCATGCCGTGACTACCGGACGTTGATGGCCCGACGTATATAAATTCGTCTGGCACGTCGCTGGGCGGCGCAGCCAGAGCAACGACCGGGCGCCGGATAGCTTCACTGTCCCCCGAACGGATTTTCTGCCGTCTCCAGCCGTGTAATGTCGTCGAGAGCGTCGAAATCGTCGTCGAAGGAGTAGAGATACTCGATCGCCGTGCGCTCCATGTACGCGGCGATAGTCGCATCGCCGAACGCGAGTCCGTCGTACGTTTCGAACAATTCGGCTGCCCGATGGAAATCCGCCTGTGCGGAGTGTATCAGTTCGAACCCTGCAGACTCCGAAAGTCGATGCCGGAGGTCGACAGCGATATCGTGGCGCTTGCGTTCGTGGATCCAGTTCAGGGTCTCCAGCAGTACGTAGTTCGTAACCCTCACTGTCGGCAGATCGCCCCGATCGACGGCCTGAACGATGGCTTCGGCCCGTTCGTGGCGACTTCCGGCCCCTGTGTCTTTGTAGTCGATCAGGACGTTGGAATCGATGACCGCGATCGCCATCAGATGCGCTCCGAAAAGGCGGAGTCGCGTTCGTTCCCACCGAGGTCGTGTGTCTCGTTGCTGTCTCCGCCGAGGTCGGCCTTCAGATCGTCGTCTTCGAACGCGCCGTATCGCTGGCGGACGACTTCGACCACGAGCTGTCCCGATTCGTCGACGTCCCAGCGTAGTTTGTCGCCGGCCTCGATATCGAGTCGGCGGCGCAGCGACGCCGGAATCGTGACCATCCCCCGGTCGCTGACTTTCGTCTCCTCGGGCGTTTCGTCCGTCGCCATACCTGCTGGTACAGTCGGTCGTCCGATACATGTTTCGCTACATGTGCACAGGTCGAATGCTCCCGATCCAGTTCGGTCTGAGAGATATCCAGACAACACGTTTACAGGACTGCGTTTCAGTATCTCGCCCTACAGAAATGTATTTCAGATTATGCTTATGGGGCGATGGCCCCTACGACTAGATAGAGATGCAACACAGTTCACGCGGTTCGACTGCGGTATCGGCTCCCCTCGCCGCCTACGGCATCGGCCAGGTCCTCGTCGTGAGTCTGGCCGCCATGCTGGTGACGGTCGCGCTGGTCGCGGTCGTCGCCCAGCCCGCGCTTGGCGTCGGCCTCGCGGTTGCCGCTGTCGCCGTCCGAGCGCGGCGGGTCGTCACGGTTCCGCTCTCGCGGCGGGCCCACGACCGGCTGCGCGTCGAGCAGCGGGCCTCGGCGAAGTGACGCGAACGGAGAATCACGACCGAACTGACGGCACGTAACAGGCGCGAGCGAACCGAAACCGACGTATCACCGCGACGGACGCGGTCCCGCTGACGCCAGTTTGGCCCACCTCCTACGCTTCTCCCGGCGCCGGAACCGACCGGCGGCCGGACTCTATGCGACCGCGATCCAGCCGTTTTCCATCGCGACGAGCAGCCCGCCGCCGAAGACCGCCAGCGCGCCGAACCCGATGCAGACGGCCCAGAAGGCGATGCGGCGGACCAGCGCGACCAGCGCCCCGACGGTGAGGTAGCCGACGACGGCGCTGATGCCGAGCGCGAGCAGCGCCTGCGGGATCGGGATAGTCGGCACGCCGTCGTCGAGGACGACGAGCAGACCCGCGCCCAGCGAGGCCGGGATAGAGAGGAGGAAGGATAGTTGCAGCGCGCGCTCGCCCTCGTGACCGCGGAGGAGGAGCGCGCTCACCGTCGTCCCGGATCGGGAGACGCCCGGCAGGAGCGCGAGGCCCTGACAGAGGCCGACGAGCACCGCGTCGACGGCGTCGGGCGTGTCGCGCTCGCCCAGTCCCCAGCGGTCGGCGGCCCGCTGGACGAGGCCGGTTCCGACCAGCAGGACGCCGATGGCCGCGACGAACGCGCCGCCTGCGAGTTCCGATCCGACCTCGGACAGCGCGGCGTAGATGGAGAGGCCGACGACGCCCGAGACGAGCGTCGCGACGCCGTAGAACGTCAGGTCGGCGCGGTCGGCGCCGAACGCGTCGCGCGGCCGCCAGGAGGGGATACCGCTGGTGAGGTCGAACACGTCGTCGCGGTAGAACGCGAGCGCGGCGACCGACGTTCCGACGTGGAGAAAGAGCGCGAACCGCGTGGCGTCGAACGCCGATTCGCCGGTCGCGAGCGCGACGACCAGCGCCACGCCGCCCTCGCTCGACACCGGCAGCCACTCCAGCACGCCCTGCACGAGGCCGACCAGCAGCGCCAACAGCGTCGCCTGCGTATCCATGGGAGAACAGGGAACGTTTCACGGTAAAGGGCATTCGGATCGAATCGTGTTCAGGGCGGGCACGAATGCGTTCTCCCACTCGTGCGGCTAAACGGCACGCTTATCGCCGTTACCCGGCTACTACTCGCATGCAAACGGATCTCGCGGCCGGCCTCTGGGCGGCGGTGGTGGCGCTGCCGCGCTGGCAGGGCGTCCTCGTCGTCGTCGGCGTCTCCCTCCTCTCCGCGCGGCTCATCCAGGTCGGCGGCGACCTCGCGATCAGGCGGCTCACCCGACAGATCCCTGGCGACGTGGATTCGATCGTCTTCCGGAGCGTCCACCCGGCGCTGTACGTGTCGGTGGTCATCGCGGGGCTGTACCTGGGCGTGCGACTCCTCGTCGACGTGCCCGCGTGGGTCGACCCGTCGCACGCGGCGACGATGACGCTGATCACCGTCGTCTGGGCGGTCCAGCTGGCGCGGATGGGGCGGGGCGTCTCCGCCGAGCTGACCAGCGACGACAGGGTCGGCAACCGGATGGCGCCCATCTTCCAGAACGTCTGGTCGGCCGTCCTGCTGGGCGCCAGCGCGTTTCTCGTACTCTGGTACTGGCGGGTGGACGTCACGCCGCTTTTAGCATCGGCCGGGCTGGTCGGCATCGTCGTCGGTCTCGCCGCGCGGGACACCATCGCCAACCTCTTCGGCTCCATCGCGCTGTACGCCGACGGGACGTACAAGGTGGGCGACTTCGTCGTCCTCGAATCCGGCGAGCGCGGCCGCGTCGAGGACATCTCCATCCGGTCGACCGTCCTGCGGACCCGCGACGACCTCCTCGTGACCGTCCCCAACTCCGTGCTCAACACCGCGACGATCACCAACGAGTCCTCGCCCGAGCGCGAGCGCCGCGTCCGCGTCTCCGTCGGCGTCGCCTACGGCAGCGACGTCGACCACGTCGAGGAGACGCTGCACGCCGTTGCGGCCGCAGAGGACGTCGTGCTCGACGAACCAGAGCCGCGCGTCCGGTTCCGCGGGTTCGGCGAGTCCGGGCTCGACGTGGAGTTGCTCTGCTGGATCCCCGCGCCCGTCCTGCGCGGCCGCGCGACCCACCGGCTGAACAAGGCCGTCTACCGGGCGTTCCAGGCCGAGGGCATCGAGATTCCGTTTCCCCAGCGCGTGGTGACGATGAACGGCGCGTCCGACGGCGGACTGCCGCCTTCCGACCAGCGGTTGACCGACGGGACGCCGATAGACTCCGCGACAGACGGCGGACGATCGATTTGAACCGGTGGCGACGCATCCGCGCGGCAACGCTTCGAAAGGGAATTACGCGCCCGTCGCCCACCCATTCTCATGACCGACGACGTTCTCGATCTAGCCCGGCGGGCCGTCGAGACGGGGCCGCTCTGTGACCCCTGTCTCGGCCGGCTCGTCGCCGACCGGAGCTTCGGCCTCACCAACCGCGAGCGCGGCCGGAGCCTCCGCGTCGCTGCCGCGCTCGCCGACGACCGTCCCGTCGCCGACCTCGACCCCGACGAGCCCTGCTGGGTCTGCGAGGGCGAATCGACCGAGGAACGCGCCCAGGAGTGGGCCGAGCGAGCGGCCTACGCCGTCCGGGAGTACGACTTCGAGACCTTCCAGGTCGGGACGCGCGTCCCCCCGCTGTTCGAGGAGAACGACGCGCTCCTCCGAGAGGACCTCGGGCTGGACGACGACGCGGGCGAGGCGCTCAAGACCGAACTCAACCGGGAGGTCGGCAAGCGCTTCGGCCGCGAGACCGACAGCGAGGTGGAGTTCCAGCGCCCGGACGTGCAGGTCACGCTCAATCTCGGCGACGACACCGTCGACGCGCAGGTCAACTCCGCGTTCGTCTACGGCCGCTACCGCAAGCTCGAACGCGACATCCCGCAGACGAAGTGGCCCTGCTCCGACTGCAACGGCACCGGCCTGAATCGGGGGGAGATCTGCGAGGGCTGCGACGGCTCGGGCTACCGCTACGACGAGAGCGTCGAGCAACTCACCGCGCCGGTCGTCGAGGAGGCCATGGACGGCGGGTCGGCGACGTTCCACGGCGCCGGCCGCGAGGACGTCGACGCGCTGATGCTGGAGGGCGGCCGCCCGTTCGTCATCGAGATCGACGAGCCGCGCCAGCGGACCGTCGACGCCGAGGCGCTCCAGCCGGAGATCAACGAGTTCGCCGACGGCAAGGTCGAGGTGACCGACCTGCGGCAGGCGACCTACCAGATGGTCGAACGCGTCAAGGAACTCGACGCGAGCAAGACCTACCGGATGGACATCGAGTTCGAGGGCGACGTGGACGCCGACGCCTTCGATGCGGCGCTGGAGGAACTGGAAGGGGCGACGATCGAACAGCGCACTCCCCAGCGCGTCGACCACCGCCGCGCGGACATCGAGCGGACCCGCGACGTGTACGAGATCGACGGCGAACTGACCGACGAGCGCCACGCGACGGTCGAACTCCACGGCGAGGGCGGCCTCTACGTGAAGGAACTCGTCTCCAGCGACGAGGGCCGCACCGAGCCGAGCCTCGCCGGGTTGCTCGGCGTCGACGCCGAGGTGACGGCGCTCGACGTGCTCGACGTGCAGGGCGAGGACGAGCCGTTCGCGAAACCGGAGTTCTTCCGCGACGGCGACGAGGAAGCGGGCGAAGCGTAGCCGTCGCTCACGGATTCGAGGTGGTACCGACCGGATCCAGTAGAGTCATCCCGGCGCCGTTCGACCCACCAATCAGTTCACATGACGATAGCGGAATATCCGTCCGTCTCGCTGCACAACGTGGCCGAGACGGTGCCGGCGGAGTGGGCCAGCGGCGGGGACCGGTTACACCGGCTCCCCGCGGGGGTCGCCGCGGAGTTGAACGAGATGGCGGACGAGCGCGTCCGCCACGCCACCGGGAGCGAACTCCGGTTCGTGCCGGAGCGCGACGACGCCGAGATCGAGGTGACGCTCTCGGCCGCCGAACCGGGACAGGTCCGCGTCTTCTGGGGCGGGTTCCAGCCGTGGCAACCCACCGACATCGGTCCCGAACCGGAGACGCTCACGCTCTCGGTCCCCGAGCGCCTCCGGGACCTCGACACCGACGCGACCGGCCGGTTCGACCCGCGCGTCTGCCGGATCTGCTTCGAGCGCACGCCGGCAGTCGCCGTCCACGACGTGACCGGCGACTGTCGCCCGCCCGCCGCCGAGGAACTGCCCGACACGCGCTATCTCGCCTACGGCACCTCCATCACCGAGGGCGCCGCGGCCTCGGCGACCCACCTCAACTACGTCTCGCGGGTCGCACGCGCGCTGGAGTGGGACGCACTGAACTTCGGCTGTTCGGGGTCGGCCTACTGCGACCGCGCGATGGCGGAGTACATCGCCGAGCGGGACGACTGGGACGTGGCGACGCTCGCGCTGTCGATCAACATGGCCAACCAGGGGTTCTCGGTGGAGGAGTTCCGCGAGCGGGCGCAGACCTTCGTCGAGACCATCGCGGAGGCCCACCCGGACAAACCGATCGCCTGTATCACGCTGTTCCCGTTCTACCCGGACGTCGTCGAGGACGGCGACGCCGACCGCGCCGAAGCCTACCGGACGGCGCTGGGCGAGATCGTCAATGAGGTCGACCATCCGGACCTGTTCGTCATCGAGGGCACCGACCTGACGGACGTCTCCGGCTACACCGCCGACGTGCTCCACCCGGGCGACGCCGGGATGGAAGCCATCGGCTGGGGGCTGGCCCGCCGCCTCGACGCGCGGACTGACTGACCCCGGCGCGCGCCAGTCGGTGATTCACTGCGACCCGGCGATCGACCGGAATCTGAGGCGTCGATCGGCCCACCCGACCCGGCAGACCGGCCGGAAGCGGCCCCGAGACGGCAGACGCGCGTCAGACGACCGGCGTCTCGACCGCGACGGTTTAAATAGGAGTAGGCACAAGGCGCCGCCATGTACGAGTTCGGCGTCGACGAGGCCGGCAAGGGGCCGGTGTTGGGCTCGATGTTCGCGGCGGCGGTCGCCGTCGACCCCGCCGACCTGCCCGACGACGTCGGCGACTCCAAGGGGATCGCCCCCGCCCGGCGCGAGGAACTCGCCGCGACCATCCGCGAGGTGGGCACCGTCGGCGTCGCAGAGATACCCGTCGACCGCATCGACGACGCGGAGACGGACATGAACTCGCTGACCGTCGCCGCCCACGCCGAAGCGGTCGACGCGCTCGTCGAGGCCGCCGACGAACCCCTCGACCCCGACGAGTCCCATTCGGGCTACGTCGACGCCGGCGACACCAACGCCGTCCGCTTCGAGCGCCGCGTCGAGGACGCCGCCGACCCGGCGCTGGACCTACGGGCCGAACACGGCGCCGACGAGACGTACCCCGTCGTCGGCGCGGCCAGCATCGTCGCCAAGGTCGCCCGCGACGCCCACGTCGACGCCCTCGCCGACGAGTACGGCCCGCTCGGCAGCGGCTACCCCGGCGACGGGACTACCCGCGAGTTCCTCGAATCCTACGTCGCCGAACACGACGCTCTACCGCCCTGTGCCCGCGAATCCTGGCAGACCAGCAAGGACGTGCTCGCCGCCGCCTCGCAGGCCTCCCTCGGCGAGTTCCGGCCCGACGGCGGCCAGTTCGCCGACGACACCGGCGAGACCGAAGTCCGCTCGGACGGCGGCGACGTCCAGCGGACGACCCTGGACGACTTCTAGTGCAGCTCCCGGGAGAGTTGACCGCCACACTTACCCTCCGACCGGGGTCATCGGCACGCATGGACGACCCCGCCGCCCTCCGCCGCACCCTCCGCCGCTGTACGGCAGTCCTCATCCTGACAGTAGTCCCGGCGCTCCGACCGATCAGCGACTACCAGTACGACGGAACGCTCGCCGTCGTCGTCGCACTCGGCTATCTCCTCGTGAGCACCGCCGTCCAGTTGGAAGACCGCAGCCGGTCGGGATCAGGCCCCGATCTGGAACCGGACGACGAGTCTGACGCCGAGCGAGGGGCCGAGACGGACGACTAGTCGTCTGCCGGGTCGAACGCCGGCGGGGAACGACTGTGACGTAGCCCTTATCCATCTTCCTCGCATATCCGCTGGTATGACCGACGACCGGGACGACCACGAGTTCTCTTCGGGGCAGGGATTCGGCGACCCCTACGAGGGGTTCGACATCGATCCGCCGGAGTTCGAGGTCGACCCAGACCAGGTCGACCCCGTCGACTCGCGCGTCCTCGCGGACGAACTCGACGAGCGGAACATCGCCGCGAACGAGGTCGACGCCGAGGAACTGCTCGACGTCGGGCTGAGTTACATCGGCATCAACCGCTACGAGCAGGCCACCGACGCCCTCGAACGGACCGCTCGCTTCGCCGAGGACGAGCGGATCGAACAGGAGGCCTGGACGAACAAGGGCGCCGCCCACGCCGAACTGGAGGAGTGGGACGCCGCCATCGGCGCCTATCGCGAGGCGCTTTCCATCGACGACGACTCCGAGCACGCCGCGACGGCCGAGACCAACCTCGCCTTCGCCTTCTGGAACTCCGGCCGCACGGAGCAGGCACTGGAACACGCCGAGCGCGCCGTCGAGATCGACCCGCGGTTCGCGCAGGGCTGGTACAACCGCGGTTTCTTCCTGCTCGAACGCGGTCTCGCCGAGGACGCCCGCAACGCCTTCGACAACGCCATCCGCCTCGGGTTCCGCAACGCCGAGATCATCGAAGAGAAGGCCCGCGCCCTCGAAGAGCTCGGCGAGGACGAACGCGCCGAGGAACTGGCCGAAGAGGCCGACGAACTCCGCCAGCAGGCCGAAGCGGAGATGATGGAGTAGGCGATGCTGCTCAACGAGCGCGACACCGACGAGGGGCTGCTCGTCTCGGTCTGTGACCCGGAAGACCTGGGCGAGACCTACGAGAACGGGAGCGTCTCGCTGACAGTCGAACCCGACTTCTACGACGGCGAGGAGGCGACCGAGGAGGAAGTCGTCGACAGCCTCTCGCGTTGCTCGACCGCGAACATCGTCGGCACCGACGCCGTGGCGCTGGCCATCGAACACGGGTTCGTCGACGAGGAGAACGTCCTCGACCTCGACGGTACCCGCCACGCCCAGTTGCTCTGGATGTGACCGACCCGGTCGTCGCGACCGGAACGTTTCTGACCTCGTAACGAGTCGACATATCCATGAGCGACCGCGACAGCGACGGCGACGGACCGACAGGGGGCTCGACGGGGACCGATTCACCGGTTTCCGATGGCGGCAGTTCATCCGGGATCGACGAGGAACGGCTCTACGAGATCGTCCACGACGCCGTCGAGGACGCGATCCTCGGCGTCGTCGGCACGCTCCTGCTGGTCGGGATCGGGTTCGTCTTTCTCTTTTCCGGGATCTCGGGCGTCCTCGGCGCGACTTCGACCGCGTCGCTCGGTCTCGGACTCTTCGCGCTCGCGTTCGGCCTCGCGGTTATGGTAATGGCCCTCAGGGACGTTCTGCCGGTCAGTCGGTGGATCTGAGCCGGGTGGCCGGTCGGAGTGTTCGTCGAGTGCGAACTGAGTTTTCGGGAAACCGAAGGAATGTTGCCCGTCGAGCGCGTTCGTTCCCCCAATGGGAGTGTCAGAATCGGACCCGCTCGACGTCGAGCGCATACGCGAGGACTTTCCGATCCTCGAACGCGAGTTCAGGGGCGAACAGCTCGTCTACCTCGACAACGCGGCGACGAGCCAGACGCCCGACCAGGTCGTCGACGCCATCTCGCACTACTACCGCCACACCAACGCCAACGTCCACCGCGGGCTCCACCAGCTGAGTCAGGAGGCCTCCATCGCCTACGAGGAAGCCCACGACCGCGTCGCCGAGTTCATCGGCGCCGAGGGCCGAGAGGAGGTCGTCTTCACCAAGAACGCGACCGAGGCGGTCAACACCGTCGCCTACGCCTGGGGGCTGGCCGAACTCGGTCCCGGTGACGAGGTCGTCCTCACGGAGATGGACCACCACGCGACGCTTGTCACTTGGCAGCAACTCGCCAAGAAGACGGGCGCAGACGTGAAGTTCATCCGGGTCGACGAGGACGGCTACCTCGACGTGGACCACGCCCGCGAGCTGATCACCGACGACACCGCGATGGTCAGCATGATCCACGTCTCGAACACGCTCGGGACCATCAACCCGGTCGAGGAGATCGGCGAGATCGCCCACGACCACGACGCCCTGTACTTCGTCGACGGCGCCCAGTCGGTCCCGCACATGCCTGTCGACGTCCAGGAGATGGATGCCGACTTCTTCGCCTTCTCCGGGCACAAGATGTGCGGTCCGACAGGGATCGGCGTCCTCTACGGGAAAGAACGCCTGCTGGAGGAGATGCAGCCGTACCTCTACGGCGGGATGATGATCGAGAAGGTGACCTACGAGGACTCGACGTGGCACGAACTCCCCTGGAAGTTCGAGGCCGGGACGCCGGTCATCGCGCAGGGCATCGCCCTCGCGGAGGCGTGTGACTACCTCGACGACATCGGGATGGAGAACGTCCAGCGTCACGGCGAGCAACTCGCCGAATACGCCCATGAGCGCCTCTCGGAGTTCGAGGACATCAATATCCTCGGGCCGCCCGGCGACGACCGCGCGGCGCTCGTCTCGTTCAACCTCGACGGCGTCCACGCCCACGACGCCTCGGAGATCCTCAACGAGTACGCCGTCGCGGTGCGGGCCGGCGACCACTGCACCCAGCCGCTTCACGACAAGCTCGGCGTCCCATCCTCGACCCGCGCGAGCTTCTACGTCTACAACACGCGCGAGGAAGTCGACAAGCTCGTCGACGCGCTGGACGAGGCCCGACAGCTGTTCGCCTAACGGCTCGGCGTTCGGGACCGGAGACGCGTTTTGCGACTCGCGAACTGCGGCGGAGGTTTATTTGATGGGCGGGGAAACGCGTCGGTGTGAGCGATGCGCCGCCACCGGAGGAGACGCTCGCGCTGCTGGGCGACGAATACGCCCGCGCGATCCTCATCGCCACACGGAACGAACCAATGACAGCCGACGCGCTCGCGGAGGCGCTCGACGCCGCGCCCTCCACCGTCTACGACCGCATCGACGACCTGACCGAGGCGGGCTTCCTCTCGGAGGGCACCCGCACGGACGATCTCGGGAACCACTACGCCCAGTTCTGCGCCAGGCTCGACCGACTGGCTGTCGCGCTCACCGACGACGGGTTCGAGATCACCGTGGACCACCGCGACCGCGACGAGACCGCCGCCCGGCTCCACGCCCTCTGGAGTGATCTGCGATGACGACGGCCGGCACGCTCGCGACCCTCACGTCGCTGGTTCAGGGACTGGTCGTCGTCGGGACGCTCGTCGTCGTCGGCAAAGCCGCGGTCGCCTACCGCCAGCACGAGAGCCGTCCGATGCTCCTGCTCGCCGTCGGGCTGTTCCTGCTTCTGGTCGCGCCGCCGGCGTTCGAAGCGATAGTCGAGGTCGCGCTCGACGGGGCGCAAATGGGGCGACCGGCCGGGCGACCGCCGACGGCATCGACGCTCTGGGGGCTGTTCCTCGTCGAGGAACTCGTCCGGCTCGCGGGGGTCGCGGCGCTCCTGGGGTCGCTGTACGTCAGGGAGTGACCGGCGGTCGGGGACGACGACCGAACCGCGGGCCGTCCGGAATACTGGGATTTATGCCCGTGTTGGCGCTAGAACCGGGCGTGGAGTCGCCGTTCGACGTTCTCTCGGTCGACCCCGACGCCGACGAGGAGGAGATAAAAGAGGCGTACCGGGACCGGGTCAAAGACGCCCACCCCGACCACGGGGGGTCGGCGCGGGAATTCCAGCTCGTGAGGGCCGCCTACGAGGAGATCAAGGACGGGGACGCCGTCGTCGAGGAGGACGGTGACGAGGACGACGAATCCGTCGAGCAGGCCGCACCGGCCACCTCGCCCGGCGAGAACGGGGAGGAGCCGCGGCGGCGACAACGGTGTCGGGTCGAGTACCTCAACTACGAGGTGCTGGACGACCACGGCTGGGACGTCGACGACGACGATCTCATGGAGATGGCTGCGGACGGCGGCCTCGATCGGGAAGACTACGGCCAGTTCTGGGTGCGACCGCGGGAGTCACTGCTGGAGGCGGCCGAGCGCCACGGGTTCGCGTGGCCCTTCGCCTGCCGCGGGGGCGCCTGCGCCAACTGTGCGATCATCGTCCTGAAAGGCGAGATGCGGACCCGCGTCGACCACGTGCTCCCGCCGGAGATGCTCGACAAGGGGTTCCAGCTGTCCTGCAACGGCATGCCCGTCTCCGACGAGCTACAGGTGCTGTACAACGTCAAGTCGATGCCGGAACTGGAGGAGTTGCTGCTTCCCCCGCGGCCGTTCGAGCAGGCCCACGACGACTGACCGTGTGACGACGTGTCACCCGGACAACAGACTTATAGCGCGGTCGGCTGACACGTCGGACATGACTCACTGGGCGGATCAGCTCTTCAGGGAGCAAGCGGATCTGTTCGCCGAGAGCTTCGAGGGAATGTTCGAGGCGGCCGACGAGGAGGTCGCCGACCTGCTCGACCTGCTGGCCGAAGACTTCGACCGCGAGCCCGAGTGCTCGCTGGACCTCGCCTGCGGCGTCGGTCGGCACGTCCTCGCGCTGGCAGAGCGCGGGATCGACGCGGAGGGGCTGGACTTCTCCCCGGAGTTCGTCGAGCGAGCGCGCGAGCGGGCCGTCGATCGAGGACTGGGCGACCGAGCGACGTTCCACGAGGCCGATATGCGCGACCTCGACGAGCGGTCGGGATCGTACAACCTGATCACGGTCTTCTGGAACTCGCTGGGGTACTACGGCCGGGAGACGGACGTGGAGGTCCTCGCCGGCGCTCGGGAGTTGCTCGCCGACGACGGCGTGCTCGTCGTCGGGCAGTCGAACCGGGACTTCTACCTGCGGAACTTCGACGAGGCGACGGTCAGCGAGGGCGACGACCGCATGGAAGTGTACCGGCAGGCGTTCGACGCCGCGAGCGGCCGCTTCTCGACGCAGATCGACGTCTTCGACGTAACGGACGACGGGTACGACTACGTCGACCGGATGGAGTGGGAGAACCGGCTGTACGCGCCGCCGGTGCTTCGAGAGATCTGCGAGGATGCGGGCTTCGCGGACGTGACGCTGTTCGGCGGGTTCGACGGGAGCGATCTGACGCTCGACTCCCAGCGGGTCGTCACCGTGGCTCGCTGAAGACAGCAGTCGGCCGAAGACGGCAAGAAAACGAGCGGACGCGGCACGGTCGCGGCTGAGCGGGGTAGCGTCCCGGAGCGGGTCGCTCAGCCGCCGAACTCCCAGCCGGCGCTCTCGAGGCGCTTCTCCTCGACGCGGTCGAGCGCCTGCTCGTACTCGTCTGCCTCGTGGTGGGGGCGTTCTGCGGCGAGGTCGATAGCCCGCTCGAACCACTCCTCGGCGTCCTCGTAGTAGTCGCCGGCGTCGTCGCTGTCGTCGGCGTCGTCGCCCTCGCGTTCGAGGGCCGCGGCGTGGGCGCTCATCGCTTCGAGCAGCCCCGCGGTCACCCACGTGAGCTGGTACTCGATGGCGTCCTCGGAGACGGGCGCGTGGCCGTTCCACCCGGCGTCGGTCGCGGCGCGGTAGCGGTCGAAGGCCTCCTCCCAGGCGTCGACGGCGACCGTGACGTCGTCGGCTGACAGCGCCGTCTCGCAGCGGCCGGCGGCGTCGTCGAGGAATCGCTCGCCTGCGTCGCGCAGGTCCGCTTCGAGGGAGTCCAGCCGGTCGGCGGCCCCTTCCGGCGGGTTGTCGACGTCGTCGATGGAGTCGCGGGCCTCCTCGATGGCCTCGGCGGCCTCGACGTAGGCCTCGCAGGCGTCGCCGTAGCGGTCCTCGTCAAGCGCGGTCTCGACCGTCTCGTGACTCGACAGCGCGCGGTCGAGCCACGCGGTGACCTGCGTGTGCTGCAGTTCCTCGACGACCGCGTCGACCTCGGCGCGGATCTTCTCCTCGGGTGCGCGCTCCTCGCGGGTCGCACAGCGCCGGGCCTGCGAGAACTGCGACCGGGCCGACAGCGCGTGCTGGTTCGGGTCCTCGCCGCGCTGGCAGGCGTCCTCGTAGGCGGCGATGGCGTCCCGTGCGTGCGCGAGCGCGGCGTCCATGTCCGACCACGACGACCCCACCGCGTCGACGTAGTCCTCCGCTTCCTCGACGTCGCCTTCGTCGGGGTCGAAGACGACCGTCTCGTCGTCGGTCTGTAACTCGATCTTGCTGTTGAGCAGGCCCTTGCGGACGTGGCTCGTCTCCAGGTCGGTCAACTCGAAGGCGATCTCGGGTTCCTCGGGCTGGTCGCCGAGCACCCACAGCACACGCTCGTCGGTGACGAGCATGTACGCCCCGTGGTCGCCGCTCGATTCGATCGTCGTCGTTCGACCGTCCTTCGTGTGTTCAATCGTCCCGTCGTTGGCGAGCGCGTGCGCTAACGCCTCGCCCTCCCGCAACATGTCCCCCAGATGCTCCGCGTCGGCCCCGCCCGACCCGGACCCACCCGAGATGGCGTCGTTGACTCGGTCGAACATTGCCCTGTGTCCGTTGTCCCTATTTCTGAGAGGGTAGGTAATAAACTTCGGTGTAGGTTCACAGAGTGAAACGACCCGTTCGGTGTCGCTGCGACCGGGGAGACGGGTCGCCGGCGGGCCGGTCGGGGTTCCGTGCGAAGCGCTCCCTCGGAATCCTTTTCCGCCGATAGAGCATATCGTCTGGCAACAATGGGCATCGGCGGATCGGACATGTACCGACAGCAGATCCTCGACCACTACAAGAACCCGCGTAACTTCGGGGAGATCGAGGAAGCCACGTTCACCCACGTCGGCGAGAACCCGATGTGCGGCGACACTATCGAGATGGACGTCGTCCTCAACGACGACGAGGAGGTCATCGAGCAGGTGGCCTTCCGCGGCGACGGCTGCGCCATCTCGCAGGCCTCGGCCTCGATGCTCTCGGAGGAGCTCACGGGCATGGCCGTTGAGGACCTGGAGGAACTGGACAGGGACGACGTGATCGATATGCTCGGCGTCGACATCTCGCCGATGCGCGTCAAGTGCGCCGTCCTCGCCGAGAAGGTCGCACAGGACGGCGCGGAGATCTACTTCGGCGAGACGGACGTCGACAAGACGACGACCGAAGACGACGAGGAGTAAGTCTAGCGCCGCGAGCGCTCGGGCAGTTTTCCGGCGGGGTCGCCGGTCACGGTCGCGATTCTTCAGAAGAGCGGTCAGTTGGTTCGGAAGAGCAGTCAGTCGATTCGGAAGAGCAGTCAGTTGACGTCGTCGGGTTCGACGACGGTCACGTCGTCGTCGATCCCGTGTTCGATCTCGACGGCGTGGCGGGTGTGACGGGCGTGGATCTTCGCCCAGCGCTCGGCGGCGTGGCGGACGAGGTGTTCGGAGCCTTCCGGACAGCGGCGGCACTTCGCGAGCCAGGTGGTCACGTCGTCCGGGAAGTGGCCGGTGTGGCGCTTGTGGTCGAGCGCGAACTGTTCGACCGCCTGGTTGCCGACGCCGAGGTCGTCGAGTTCGTACGCGAGATCCCATTCGCGGCCACAGCGCGAGCAGCTGACCGTCGGCGTGTCGTCGAGGTCCGTTGGCATCGGACCGCCGCCGTCCGGGCCGGGGTCGGGGCGGCCGGGGCCGGCGTCGACCGGGCTCTCGTCCGGATCGCCGTCTCCGCCGTGAGTATCGTCTGGCACGGGATTCCGTTGCATCGCGACGGCCTTGGCTCTGTTGGGGTCGCGACCGTCGGTACCGTCCGGACGGCCGGCCGAAACCGGGACGTATTTCCGCGCGAACGCGCCTCCACCGAACGACCGAGATGGAGCCGAAACCCGCCCGTAGCGGCGCGCGCGAGTTCCGAGACTGCCGAGCGACGGGTCCCGGTCGGCGGCCTGCCGGCGCGGGAGGGCGAGCGTGGTAGTCCCCGACCGGCTCGCGCGGTTCGACGCGCTCGCGCTGACGGCTTTGGTGTGGTTCCTCGGGAAGTTCCTCCGCTACGCCTTCCCGCCGCTGTTCGGAACGCTCGGGACGACCTACGGCGTCTCGCGGACCGTCCTCGGGAGCGCGTTCACCGGACTGATGCTCGTCTACGCGGCGATGCAGTTCCCCTCGGGGCTGCTGGCCGACCGACTCGGATCGGTCCGGGTCATCACCGCGGGGGCGCTGCTCGCGGCGGCCGCCGCGCTCGCGCTGGCCGTCGACGCGCCGCTGTGGGTGCTGATCGGCGCGATGGCGCTCGTCGGCGCGGGGACGGGGACGTACAAGACGGTCAGCGTGAGCCTGCTCTCGCGGGCCTACCCCGAGCGAACCGGGCGAGCGCTCGGCGTCTTCGACACGTTCGGGACGTTCGGCGGCGTCGCGGCGCCCGCGGCGGTCGTCGTCGCTTCGGGCCTCCCCGCGGCGTTCGGCGCTCCGTGGCGCTCGCTGTTCCTCGCCGCCGGCGTCGTCGGCGTCGGCCTCGCCGTCGGCTTCGCCCGCGTCGTTCCACGACGGCTACCCGACGAACCGGCCGGCGCGACCGTCGACGGCGACGGATCGGGCGGTGGCGACGGAGCCGACGGCGTCCCGCTGCGCACCTACGTCGCCCTCTTCCGCGACCGCCGGTTCGCGCTGTTCGTCGTGGTCACGATCTGTTTCTCGTTCGCGTACAACGGCGCCGTAGCCTTCCTCCCGCTGTACCTCGCGAAGGAGACCGCCGTCTCGGAGGCGACGGCGAACTTGCTGTTCAGCGTCCTCTTCGTGGTCAGCCTGATCCAGCTCGTCACCGGCGAGGCCAGCGACCGTGTCGGCGTCGAGGCCATCCTCGCGCTGACGCTCGGCGTCGCGACCGCGGGGCTGCTCGCGGTGCTTGCGCTCTCGTCGACCGGCGGCCCCGTCGTCCTCGGCGGCGCGGTGGCCCTGCTCGGTCTGGGCGCTCACGGCTACCGGCCCGTCCGCGGCGCGTACATGATGGCCGTCGTCCCGGAGTCGGTCGCCGGCGGGAGCCTCGGCGTCGTCAGGACGCTGCTGATGGGCGCCGGCGCCGTCTCGCCGGCTATCGTCGGGTTCCTCTCCGAGACCGCCGGCTTCGCCACGGCGTTCGGGTTGCTCGCGGCGGGGCTCGTCGCGGCGACGGCGCTGTCGCTCGTGCTCTGGGCGATCGAGTAGTCGGGGACCCAGTCGAAGCCTGGCCCGACCGCCGGGACGCCGCCGTTGATCCACAGGGTCGTCCCGGTGACGGACAAGGCCGCCCCGGAGACGAGAAAGAGGACGGCGTCGACCATCTCGCGGGGTTCGGCTAGGTGTTGTAGCTACTGCCCTCAGTCGTATTCGGTCACGCAAAACCCGTTGTCCTCCGGGTCCTCCAGGACCGTCCACGTCGCGCTGTAGCCCTCGCCCGATTCGGTCTTCGTCTCGCGGACCGTCGCGCCGACGTCGGTCAACCGGTCGACGGCCGCGCTCCGGTCGTCCGTGACCAGATCGAGGTGGAGTGGCAGGTCCCGTTCCGTCCCCTTCGGCAACTCCTTGAACAGCAGGGCCGCGCGGTCGCCCTCGCGGTCGACGATCTCCGCGTCGAATCCCGAGAGGTCTCGGCGGCTCCCGTCCAGCGCCCGCTCCCAGAACGTCGCGAGCTCTTCCGGATCGTCACAAGCGAAGGTAATATGTTCTACTTCGAGCATGCATTACACTCATTCGCGGGGCCGAAAAGGGGCCACCGGTAGCGGAAAGTGTTGGCGAGGGGAACGGAGGGGGTCTCAGGCGAGGAAGACGTGGCGCGGTCGGTCGGCCAGCACCTCGCGCCCCCACTGGACGGTCTCGCGGAAGTCGTCGGAACGGAAGAAGGCCATCGCGTCCTCCTTGGCGTCCCAGCGGCTCGCGATGAACATGTCCGCCTCGTCCTCGCGGTTGGCCAGCAGGGCGGTCTCGCGGTGGCCGTCCATGGTCGCGAGCTTCTCGCCGACGGCGCCGAACGTGTCGACGAACTCCTCGCGGTACTCGGGCTTGACGGTGTAGAACATGCCCATCGTGCCGAATCCCTCGCGGTCCTGCGGACGACCGACGATGCCGGGCAGGTCCGTCAGGAAGTCCGCGGCGGTGTCGGCGGCGCTCTCGGTGTCCCAGAGGCTGACGACCGCCGTCGTGTCCGAGTCGTCGGCCACGTCACCGTAGACCGCGGTCTTGACGTGGGTGTCGTAGCGGTCGAAGCCGTCGCGCAGGTCCGAGACCTCCGCGTCGAGCGTCTCGGGGTCGGCCTCCGAGTAGAGGACGAGCGCGTAGACGTCCTCGCCGTGGGGCTGGCCGGCGTAGACGCCCTCGGCGGCGAGTTCCTCGCGGATGTCCGCGGCGGTCGTGTCGTCGCCGGTCTGTGGTTCGCCGCCGCTCTCTCCGTCGGCAGCGTCTCCGGCCACGTCGGCGTCACCGAGCGGGCCGCGGGCACTGTGAGTGACCGCATCGATGTCCGTGAGGAAGCCCAGCGCCGTGTCGGCGGCCCGTTCGTTGGCCCAGACGCTGACGACGGCGGTCTGGCCCTGGTTGGCGCGGACGCTCGTCAGGACGTGCGTGTCGTAGTGCTCGAAGTTGCCGCGCAGGCCGTCGACCTCGTCGACGAGCGCCTCGGCGTCGGCGTCGGCGTAGCAGACCAGCCCGTAGTCGCCGTCGTCGTAGTCGTCCGGGTAGACGCCGAAGTTCGCGAGGGTCCGTCCCATCTCCTCGGCGTCGCGGCTCTCCACGGCTTCGTCGTCCGTGTCCTGCTGGACGGCCGCGGGCGGCCCGCCGCTCGCGCCGCCGTCGTTCGACTCGGAGACGGCCTCGGCGGATTCGGATCCGTCGTCGGCCGTGGCCGCATCGTCGGCTGCGGCCGCGTCGGTCGAGGACGCTGCGGCGTCGTCGTGAGCGGCCTGCCCGGCGTCGCCGCCGTGTCCGTTGGCGCCGCCGGCGTTGGACGCGCTCGCGTGGGCGGGCCGCTCGCCGCCGGTCTCCTCCGCGGTGTCGGCGGTCGGGACGTGCTCGCCCGCGAGATAGGCACCGAGGTCGGCGGGCGGGAACTTGCGACCGACGTAGAACGGGCCGAACTCGGCGAACTTCGACGAGGAGGGGTCGAAGCGCATCTCGTAGAGGAGTTCCTTAACGTCGGTCAGGTCGTCTGCCCAGAGGGTGACACCCCACTCCCAGTCGTCTATCCCCACCGAGCCCGTGATCATCTGGTTGACCTTGCCGGCGTAGCCGCGGCCGATGTCGCCGTGGCTCGCCATGTGCTCGGCGCGCTCCTCGAAGGGCAGGTCGTACCAGTTCTGCCCGGGATCGCGGCGCTTCGACATCGGGTAGAAGGAGACGTGCTCGCTGTCGGGGATCTCCGGGTGGAGCCGCGACCGGATGTACTGGGCGAGCCCGGAGTCGTCGTCGACCTCGCCGTCGAAGTACTCGCGGGCGCGCTCGGAGTATCCCGACGCCTCCGTGACGGAGACGTACGAGTAGGTCTGTTCGGTGAACTGTGCGAACTCCGTGCGCTCGAACTCGCGTTCGAGCCGTTCCACGTCGGCGACCGTCGGTCGGAGGTGGAGGAGCATGAGGTCGCCCTTGTGTCCGACGACCGCGTAGAGGGCGGAGTCGCCCTCCTCGGCGTCGGCGACGGCCTCGGCGGACTGGAGGTAGTCGACGACCTCGTCGAGCGCCCGTTCGCGGACGCGCTCGGGGGCGTCGCGCCAGGCCTCCCAGTCGACCGTCCGGAGATCGTGGAGGGCGTACCAGCCCTCTTCCGTCTGCGGCGGCTCGCGTCTGACCATACGGGAGCTAGCGAGTCGCAGTTTAGGAAGCTTGCCTTTCCGGGCTTGGACGCGGGGGAGTCCGGCCCGTCCTCAGTTGAACAGCTGCGGGCCGAACAGCATCAGGAAGAGACCGGCGAGCATCAGCAGGCTGATCGACGCAGTGACCGCGGTGGTGGCCCGCCGGCCGTCCTCGACGGGGAGGCGGGCGACGACCGACTCCGCGGAGGCCCTGAGGATGTGCCCGCCGTCGAGCGGGAAGGTGGGCACGCAGTTGAACACCCCGAGGTTGAGGTTGACCCACGCCGTCCAGAAGAGGACGTTAGCGACCAGGAACATGCCGCCGCCGAGCGCCGACAGCGGGCCGGTGACGGTGTAGAAGTTCGCCACGTCGGGGACGAACCCGGCGAAGTTGTAGCCGATACTCGGCGCGACCGTGCTGAGGAACGGGACCAGCAGGACGATGAACATCTGCTGGAGGAACTCGCCGCTGAACAGCCCGCCCCACGGGCCGCTGTTCCCGCCGAGCACGGCGAGGAAGTATCCGGCCGGGTAGACGTCGATGCCCGCGTCGGTCACCGCGATGCCGCTGAAGCCCTGCTGGGTGCGGAGCCCGAGCGCGTCGCCCGCACCGTCACCGGTCCCGACCGTCACGGAGTAGGTGTCGCGCTCCCCGCCGACGGAGGCCCGCACGTCGACCGTCGAGCCCGGTTCGAGCCCGCTGACGACGTTACTGTAGACGGAGGCGTTCGACGTCCGCTCGCCGGCGACGTGGGTGACGATCACGTCGGTACCGGTCGGGACCGAAGCGTTGGCGAGCGGGCCGTTCTCGACGGCGAGGCCGTAGGCGCCGACGGCGAAGGTCGCGCTCCCGCGGTTGGTCTCGATGGTGGCCGTCTCGCGGTCCGCCATCGCGCGGGCGAACTCGCGTTCGGTGTAGACCGCCGAGCCGTTGACGGCTTCGACGATGGTCGCGTTCTGCCGGTTCGGACTGATGCCGTCGGTCACCGACGGGACCGAGCGAGCGAGCGATAGCTTCCGTTCCAGCGTAGTCGTCTCGCCGCTTTTCAACGTGAGCTCGACCGACCGATCGTCGGCCTCATCGAGTCGCGCGTCGAACTCGGTGGCGTTCGCGATCGACTGGTTCTCGACCGCAGTGACCAGATCGCCGTACTCCAGGCCAGCGTCGTCGGCGGCCGAACCGGGTGCGGCGTTGCCGACCGGGACGCCCGCCGCGACGGAGATCGCGCCCGAAACCGGGCCGAACAGCAGCAGGAAGCCGACGAAGGCCACGAGGAAGTTGTTCGTCACGCCCGCGGCGAACATCCGGGTCTGGCTGCCGCGGCTGGCCCGCAGCCGGCTCTCCTCGTCGGGTTCGACGAACGCGCCGACGGGGATGAACGCGAAGAAGGCCAGGCCCATCGAGTCGATGTCGATGTCCTCGACGCGACAGAGCAGCCCGTGGCCGCCCTCGTGGACGACGAGGCCGATGAGGAGACCGAGGACGATCTCGGGTGCGGCGGCGAGCGGCAGAAAGTCGTTGACACCGGGGATGACCAGTACGTTCTGCGGGTTCTGGACCGGCTGGGCCTCGGGTTGCTGCATGGCCTGCCAGCCGGCGTTGAACACGGCGGCGAACATGCCGACCATCGTGACCAGCGCCATCCCGACGCCGAAGTTACCCCACGCGCGCCACGCCCGTTTGGGCGCGGCGAGTTTCGTGAGGAACTGACGGCCGCGTAGCGTGTGGAGGGTCGTGATCGGGCCAGAGACCCGGACGGAATCGGGGAGATACCCCCGTGCCTGCAGCGCCATCGCCCCCGCCGTGTAAGCGACGATCCCGGCGAGTACCCAGTACAGCGGGCGTACCATTACCCGATTGCAGGGGCCACCCCGTCAAGAGGGTTTGGTTCGGTTCCGTCCCCCGGATCCGGGGCCGTTCCGGGACCACCAGTCATTTCAGTGTCGATCGGAAAGCGACACGGAACTCCGACTCACCATGTCGTCGATCGCTGGAGTCCTGGCCGTCGCGCTCGTCGCATCGCTGTTCATGTCCTTCACCGTCGGCGCCAACAGCAACTCCGCGCCGGTCGCACCGGCCGTCGGCGCCAACGCGCTCTCGACACTCAAAGCGGCGCTGCTCGTCGGGGTCGTCGCGGGACTCGGCGCGATCGCGCAGGGGGGCAGCATCTCCGAAACCATCGGCGAAGGCCTCGTGACCGGCGTCACGATCACGCCGCTGGCGGCCGCGGCGACGCTGCTCACCGCGGCGACGCTCATCACGATCGGGAACTCCCGGGGCTACCCGATCCCGTCGGCGTTCACGGTGACCGGGGCGGCCGTCGGTGCGGGCCTCGCGCTCGGGGGCGGGTTCGCGGTCGCCAAGTACGTCGAGATCCTCGGCTTCTGGTTCGCGATCCCGATCGCCGAGGGCGTCCTCGCCTACGGGCTCGCCCGGTTGCTGCTCAGCGACGACCGGTCGGACACGCTCGACGTCGCCGCCCTCGCCGGCGGCGTCGGCTACGCGCTGGCGAACATCCGACTGGCGTTCCTGGGCGCCGACGGGGAGATGCGCTCTATCGCCGCCGCGGTCGCGGACGCCTACTCGCTCGCGCCGACGGCGCTCGCCGGCTCCTACACCGTCGGGATGGCCCTCGTCAGCCTGGCGTTCGCCGGCGCCGCCCTCGCGGTCACGTACTGGCAACTCGACCGCGACATCTCGACCGGTATCAACCGGGTGCTGATCGGCCTCGGGACGATCGTCGTGTTCACCAGCGGTGGGACTCAGGTCGGCCTCGCGACCGGGCCGCTCGAGGCGATCTTCGAGACCGAACTCGGCCTCCCGTCGGTGTACCTGCTCGCGCTCGGAGGCTTCGGCATCCTGCTGGGTGGCTGGATCCGCTCGCCGCGGCTCATCCAGGCGGTCGCGCGGGAGTACGCCTCGCTCGGCCCCAAGCGGTCCATCGCCGCGCTGATCCCCGCGTTCCTCATCGCGCAACTGGCCATCGTTCTCGGCATCCCGATCTCGTTCAACAAGGTGATGATCTCGAGCATCGTCGGCAGCGGGCTCGTCGGCCGCTCCTCGGAGGGAGGCGGCGTCTCGGCGTCCAAGAGCGTCTACACGGTCGCCGCGTGGGTCGGATCGATGGTCGGCGGCGGCGTGATCAGTTACGCGCTCTACGAGGCGCTCGCCGCCGTTCCCGGGCTCGGAACTTAGCTGGTGGCGACGTCGATCGCGTCTTCGATCCGCGCGGTCCGTCGCAGCTCCGACCAGTCGTGGAATTCGCTGCTGGCGGCGACGAAGCGGTCGCGTTCCTCCGCGTCGAGGCGCAACACGGCGGCGAGACCGTTCCCCTCGGACGGGCTGGCCTCGCAGAACGCGTCCAGCGATCTGAACCGGGTGTGTCTCTGGATAAACGAGTCACGGATCGTCCGGTCGGCCGGCGCGCGTGCGGACGACAGTTGTTCGACGCCGCGGACGAGCGTCCGGCGGATCGGCCGGTCGGGCCTCTCGACCCGGAGGTCGAGGTCCATGCGCCCGGATCGGGCACGGAGATCCGTAAGTCCGGCGACGGTCAGCGCTCGCGACGAAGCCGCTGGACGACGAACTCCCGGTCCAGATCGCCGAGGAAGTGACCGAGCTGTGGCCCCTCCTCGGCGTCGAAGAACAGCCGATAGCCGACGGTGAAGAAATCGCCGATCTCGACGTCGTGGCGCTTGGCGCTCTCGTAGATCTCGCCCTGGATGGCCTCGCCGTCGTGCCCTTCGGCGACGAAGTCGGCCAGCTCGTCCAGCGCGGCGGCGGTCGACTCGTCGACGGACACGTCGGGCTGGTCGGTGCGGGCGACGGTGTAGTTGTACTCGTTGTCGGTGCGGTCGGCCCACTCGCTGGCGAGCGCGACGCGCCCGAAGGCGTCCTCGACGGCCCACGCGGGGTCGTCGTCGGAGACGTGCCCCTCCTTGCGCGCGGTGTCCATGCGCGCGTCCTCGTCGTCGAACATCCCGAGGACGGCGGCGAACGTGTAGGGAAGCCGGACCCGCTCGCGGAACTCGCCGTCGACGAACTCGCGGCGCCGGCGACGGTCCTCGCGGTCGTTGTGGTCGAACTCGGCGGCGTGGGACGCCGCGCCGTCGGGGTCGTCCTCGAACAGGCCGCTGGCCGCGAGCGCCCCCGGCGGGACGTCGGCCAGCGAGTGGACGAACGGGTAGACTCGTTCGGCGCGGCGTTCCTCCTGTTCGGTCCCGGACTCCTCGCCGTAGTAGAGGCGCTCGACGCGGTCGAACTCGTCGACGAGCTGGTCGAGGCGCTCGACGCTGAAGTCGCGGGCCCGATTGGGGTCCTTCGCGAAGAAGTAGCGGAGGACCTCGGGTTCGAGGGTCTCCAGCACGTCGTGGACGAGGACGATGTTGCCCTCCGAGGAGGAGAACGGTTCGCCGTCGAGCGTGAACCACTCGTAGACCATCGGCTCGGGCGGCTCGTTGCCGAGGACGTTCTCCGCGATGTCGACGCCGGAGGGCCACGACCCCTCGGCGTGGTCCTTGCCGAACGGCTCGAAGTCGACGCCGAGGACCTGCCACTGAGCGGGCCACTCGAAGCGCCAGGGGAGCTTCCCCTCGCGGAAGGTGGCGGTGCCCTCGTGGCCGCAGCCCTCGATGGTGCGATTTCCGGCTTCGATATCGGTACAGCGGTACTCGACCTCGCGGGCGTCCACGTCGACGCCGGTGACCGTCTCGGTCACCTTGCCGCACTCCTGGCAGAAGGGGTTGAACGGGACGTAGTCCTCGTCGACCTTGTCCTGGTACTCCGCGAGGACCTCGCGGGCCTGCTCGCGGTTCTCCAGGACGTGCTCGACCACGTCGTCCATCCGGCCGGACTCGTAGAGGTCGGTCGTCGAGACGACGTCGATGGGGACGTCGAGCAGTTCCGCGGACTCGGCGATCAGCGTCGAGAAGTGCTCGCCGTAGGAGTCACAGCAGCCGAAGGGATCGGGGATGTCCGTGTACGCGTGCCCGAGGTTCTTGCCGAGCGCGCCCGCGTTCACGTCGCCCAGGTCGACGATGCCGCCGTCGAGGTCGGCGAGCTTCCGGGGGAGCTTCCGCAGGGGGTCGCGGTCGTCGGTGGTGAACACCTGCCGGACCTCCCAGCCGCGCTCGCGCAGCACCTCGGCGACGAAGTAGCCGCGCATGATCTCGTTGACGTTGCCGAGGTGGGGGACGCCCGAGGGGGAGATGCCGCCCTTGACCACGATCGGCTCCTCGGGGTCGCGCGCCTCGACGGCGTCGGCCACTTCGTCGGCCCAGAAGGCGTAGTGGTCTTCGCCGGCCGCCTCGTCGGTGCGGGTGTCGTCGGCCGATTCCGTCTCGCCCGGTGCGTCCGTCTCGTCCGCGCTCGCGGTCGCGTCGGCGTTCGCAGTTCCGCCGGCGTCGTCGGGTTCGCTCTCGCTCATGCTGTCACCGTTGCGCTCATCGGTCGGTCCACTCGGCGGGCGGTTCGCCGACGGCTTCGGGGACGACGTCGGTGCCGTCGTGTTCGCCCGTGCGGATCGCGTGTTCGACGGCGGCGGGGTCTTCGCCGTCGATGACGATGGTCCGGATGCCCGACCGCTGGACGATCTTCGCGGCGAGCAGGTCGACGGGGGCGTTGCTCCCGGCGTCCATCTCCAGGTCGGCGATGAGGCCGACGAGTTCGTCGGCGCTGATCTCCGAGAACTTCTGTGCGTCGGCGTCCTCGCTCGGGTCGGCGTCGTAGACGCCGTCGACGCTCGTCGCGTAGACGAGCAGGTCGGCGTTGACGTACTCCGCGAAGGCTGCGCTGACGGCGTCCGTGGTCTGGCCGGCGACCGTCCCGCCCATGACGGGGATGTCTCCCCGACGGATCGCCTCGCGTCCGGTCTCGTAGCTCTCGGGCGGCGTCGGTGCGGCTCGCTCGTCGAGCGCAGCGATGAGCAGGCGGCCGTTCAGGCGCGTGACCTCGATCCCGAGCTGGTCGAGTTCGATCTCGTTGGCGCCGAGATCGCGTGCGGCCTCGATGTACTCCCGCGCAGTCGGGCCACCGCCGACGACGGTGCCGAGCGTGTATCCGTCCGCGTCCAGCGATTCGAGCGCGTCGGCGTAGGTCCGGACCCGGTCCGGACCGACCGACGGGACGAGGACGCTCCCACCGATAGAGACGACTACTTTCATTGGGACGGCGTAACCGCGATGCCGTCTTAAGGGTTGTCAAGCCGCGACGCCGCGATCACGGCCTCGGTCTCCGGGCGGCTCAGCGGGGTCGACACCGACGGCCGGCCGGCGCGTTCGTGAACACGTTCGCCGCCAAACCCACCCGAAATAGGATAATGTTGCCTCAAGATCGGACTGAATCGGCGATCGAACGACCGTTTACGACCCAGTTTTTCGCGGCTCGATCGAATCCGTTTCGCGCCCTCAGAAAACAGAATAAAACGTCTAAACGTTTCAGGAAACGTCTTGAAAAATCGAATTCACTCCGTTTTGGCCGGAAAGTCTGTGAAACGACACGAAGCGAACCGAAGCTTCCCGCCTTTATATGGAGATAGGGGCCACAGAATGGAGCGAGGTGTCAACATGAGCTCGATACTACAGCCCTCCACCGAAGACGAGCCGTCGAAGGAAGAGCGACTCAAGGCCTATCTCGCGCAGAAGGCCGAGGACGGCGAGATGTACTTCAAGAGCAAATTCATCGCGGACGAGGTCGGCCTGTCACCGAAGGAGATCGGCGCGCTGATGGTGAAGATCCGCGACTCCGCGTCCGAACTCGAAGTCGAGAAGTGGTCGTACACGAGCGCGACCACGTGGCGCGTCGAACGCGCGTAGTGTTCGAGTCACGATCCGCCGGAGCGCCTGCCCGCCTCCCCGCGGCGGACCCGACCCCACCACACACGGACTGTCACACACCACGGCTGTCACACGACGTGGCCCGCTGACCGATCGCGACTCACACACCGCGACAACCCGAACCCACCACGAACTACCGACTGCATCCGAACGCTCCGAACACACGTTCCCTGCTGAACGGCGACGCGGTGGCTCTCCACCACGGCGTCGCGGTTCCCTCCCTTTTCGACGGGCGTCGCCCGGAGTCCGCTCGAGTCACACGGCGAACTCCGACCACGCCGACGTCCGGTAGTTCCCGGGATTTATACCCGGGTGCGCCCAACCTCGATTCGATGGACGAGCGTCGCGAGCCGGGGGCCGGGCCGCCGGTGGATGCCGTGCAGTCGGTCTTTCAGGTCGCCGACGTCCGCGTCGGTGATGACGATACGATCTACTACCTCGGGACGCCGCTCGCGTCCGCGGAGACGTTAGAGCGCGAACTCTGGGAACGCTTCCGCGAGGAGGGGTACGACGTGTCGCTGACGACGCGGGCCCAGTCGTCGGCGTCGTTCGACGACCCGGCGGTGGTCCCGGACCGCTTCGGGCCGTCGCGACCCCAGTACGTCCTCGTCGCGGAACCGCGCTCGCCGCACATCGACGGGATCCCGTGGACGAACATCGTCTTCCTCGTACTCACAGTGCTCTCGACGCTACTGGTGGGCACTCGCTGGTACTACGTGGACATCGAGGGCCCGCTCTCGCTGCTGGAGGCGTGGCCGTTCACCGCGGCGATCCTCGGCGTTCTCGCGGTCCACGAGTTCGGCCACTACGTCATGATCCGCTACCACGACGTGGACGCGAGCCTGCCCTACTTCATCCCGTTCCCGTCGCTGATCGGCACGATGGGTGCGGTCATCCGGATGCGCGGCCGGATCCCCGACCGCAAGGCGCTGTTCGACATCGGCGTCTCGGGACCGCTCGCCGGCCTCGTGGCCACCGTGGTCGTGACGGTGATCGGGCTCCATCTCGATCCGATCGAGGTCCCCCAGCAGGTCGCACAGGGCGGCACGTCGATCCGGTTCAACGACCCGTGGCTGCTCGTCATCCTCGCCGATCTGACCGGCCAGCAGCTCGAGTACGCGGACCCGCAGCTGGCCGCCAATCCCGTCATCTTCGGCGGCTGGGTCGGCATGTTCGTCACGTTCCTGAACCTCCTCCCGGTGGGACAGTTCGACGGCGGCCACATCGTCCGGGCCGTGCTCGGTCCGCGCCAGGAGACGGTCGCCGCGGCGGTCCCGGCGGCGCTGTTCGGCCTCGCCGGCTACCTCTACTTCGCCCAGGAAGCGACGAACGCGGTCGTCCTCTGGGCGTTCTGGGGACTCATCGCCGGCGGGCTGGCCTACGCCGGCCCCGCGACGCCGATCCGCGACGAGCCGATCGACCGCCGCCGGAAGGCGATCGGCGCCCTGACGCTCGGGCTCGGTCTCCTCTGTTTCACGCCCGTCCCGTTCGAGATCCTGCCGGCGTAACTCGCAATCCGAGCCTCAGCGAATAGCAGAAGGATGATTCGGCCGAACGCCGGTTTCAGTGCGTGTAGCCGCGGTCGGGAAGTTCCTCGCCGTCCAGCGTAACACGATTCTCTGCGGCTTCGCCGTTCCGGTCCGAGGCACTCTGTGCCTCGCGATCGACGACGGTGCCGATCCGGGTCAGGTCGACGGGCACGTCCTCGCGTGCGGCCGCCAGTTCGGCTTCGGGCACCGTACAGACGAGTTCGAAGTCCTCGCCGAAGAACGCGCCCAGTTCGAGGCGGTCGTCCCCGTCCTCGGCGACTGCCTCGACGGACTCGTCGACGGGGAGGGGCGTCTCGACGGCCATCCCGCAGTCGCTAGCCTCGGCGAGCTGGTGAAGCGAGCGCGCGAGGCCGTCGCTGGAGTCCATCATCGCCGTGGCGTGGTCCGCGAGCGCTCGCCCGGCGGCGATCCGGGGGTCGAACCGGAAAATCTCGTTCGCTCGTTCGGTCTCACCGCGCTCGAACAGCCGGAGCGCGGCCGCGCTGCGCCCGAGGGTCCCGGTCACGCAGACCGCGTCGCCGGGCTCGGCGCCGGAGCGGAAGACGGGATCGGCGGTGCGGCCCAGCGCCGTGGTGGCGACCGTGAACTCGACGTGGTCGTCGAGGTCGCCGCCGACGTACTCGGCGTCGACGGACTCGCAGACGTCGACGGCGCCCTGCACGAAGTCGGCGAGTTCGGTCTCGTCGAAGGCGGGCGCAGCGTAGACGGCGACGGCGGCGGTGGCCGCGGCGCCCATCGCGGCCACGTCCGAGAGGGAGGCGCCGACCGCCCGCCAGCCGGCGGTGTAGCGGGTCGTCCCCGCGGGGAAGTCCGTCCGGTCGTGGAGCATGTCGGTGGTGACGACCTGCCCGTCGACGACGGCGGCGTCGTCGCCGGCCGCGGGCAGGCGGTCGCCGAGCAGCCCCAGCGCGGTCCGTTCGTCCATATACCCCGCGTTCGCTCCCCCGGTCAAAACCCCCTGTGGTTCGGCGGCCGGCCGTAGCGTCCGGCGGCTCGACGATCACAGTTAGTCGTCCGCAGCGACCGTATCGCAGGAGAGCGCGACCTCCACGGTCCCGTCCTCTCCGATGCGGACCTCGGCACCGCCCGCGGATCTGATGCCGCGCTCCTCACAACGGTTCTCGGGCCAGTCGCGTTCTACCGGCTCGCTCCCGTCCACCGTGACGGCGATCGTCGCCGGGTCGCCGGTGAACGGATTGGTGTCCTCCTCGGCTCTGTCGGGACCGAGACGGAACTGCTGGCGATACAGGTCCTCGCCCTCGGCGTTCGTGACACGGACGAAGACGTTGTGCGTCCCCTCCGCGTAATTGAACGCCTCGACGTAATGTGCGAGGTCGTCGGAACCGGGTGCGCCGGGGCAACCGGAGAGGGCGCCGACGACGGTCGCACAGCCGCCGGCGAGGAGGGCACGTCTCGTGCAGGGACCGTCCATAGCTGACGCGCTCGCGGGACGGGGAAGAACGTTGTGGCCGCCTCCGACTGGCTGCTGTCACTGGCGAGCGGCGCCGTCGCGGGGCCGAAACGCGTCCACTCCGGTGGGTTCAAACCGTGCAGGGCCCTCATCGGGCACATGAACGGGGACAGGTGGGCGACGGTCGTCGGCTTCGCCGGCGCGGTGGTCGTCCTCGCGGCCCTCGTCTGGGTCGTCGGGATCGAGGACATCCTGACGCAACTCCGCGGGATCGAGGCCCAGTACCTGCTCGCCATCCTCGCGATCGCGGTCTGCTGGCTCCTCTGCTGGGGAATGGCGCTCCGGACGGTCCTGAGCGCGCTCGGCGCCCCAATCTCGATCGCGATGAGCGCGCTCGTGTTCGCCGGTGCGGTCTTCTCGAACAACGTCACCCCCTTCGGACAGGCCGGGGGCGAACCCGTCAGCGGCTACCTCATCTCCCGGGCGACCGACCGGGAGTACGAGACCGGCCTCGCGGCCATCGCCTCGGTCGACGCCATCCACTTCGTCCCCTCCATCGCCTACGCCATCGTCGGCCTGACGTTCGTCGTCGCGGGCGCGGCGCAGTTCGGCCGCAACCTCGTGTTCGCGACGAGCGCGCTGGTCACGCTCGCGGTCGGTATCCCGGTCGCGGTCTACCTCGGCTGGCAGTACCGCTACGAACTGGAGGCGGCCGTCGTGCGAGCGATCACGCCCGTCGTCCGCTTCCTCGGGCGCGTGATCCCGCGAAAGTCCCCGCCGGCGGCCGAGGCCATCGAGAGCCGCATCGAGGGCTTTTTCGTCGCCATCGACCGCGTCGCCGGGAGCCGGACGACGCTGGTCGAGGCCATCGGCTTCTCGGCACTGGGCTGGCTCGCGATGTGTTCCTCGCTGTGGCTCTCGCTGTTCGCGCTGGGCCACCCCGTCGACTTCTCGGCGGTCTTGCTCGTCGTCCCGATGGGCGCCGTCGCGGGGATGACGCCGCTGCCGGGCGGCCTCGGCGGAGTCGACGCCGTCCTGATCGCCCTGCTCGTCTCGACGACCGGGATCACCGGCGGGGCCGCGGGCGCGGCCGTCCTCGTCCACCGCGCCGCGACGTACGTCTTCCCGACGGTCGTCGGCGGCGGCGTCGCCTTCGCGCTCGGCGCCCGCAGCCGCGATTGATCCTCGGAATCCCGGTCGCCCGGCCGCGCTCTCCCCCTGTGTCGCCCTGACGTGGCCGACCGGCGAACGATGCCCTTAAATGAGCCGCTCCGGAAGAACGTGGCAATGACGACACTCTACGACGTGCCCGCGGAAGCCCTGAACGAGGCGGTCGCGGACCGTCTCGCCGACGAAGGCGCAGTGGAAGAGCCCGACTGGTTCACCTTCGCGAAGACCGGCGTCGGTCGCGAACTCCCGCCCGAGCAGGAGGACTTCTGGCAGCTGCGGGCCGCCAGCCTGCTCCGGAAGGTCGCCGTCGACGGCCCCGTCGGCGTCGGCGCGCTCCGCACCGCCTACGGCGACTCCAAACAGGGGTCGAACCGCTATCAGGTCCGCCCGGACCAGACGACCGACGGGAGCGGTAAGGTCGTCCGCACCGCGCTCCAGCAGCTCGAAGACGCGGGCTACGTCCAGGTCGCCGAGGGTGAGGGCCGCCGCATCACCGCCGACGGGCAGGCCCTGCTCGACGAGGTCGCCGGCGAAGTCCTCGAGGACCTCGACCGCCCGGACCTCGAACGCTACGCGTAGACCGGTCTCCGACCTGTCTCTGTTCTCTGTCCGCGAGTTGCGACGCTATCGTACCACGGGCCGTTTGGCACCGCTTTCGCTCGCGTAAGCCGACGGTTCGCCGCCGGCCCCGGTTCGTAACCCGTTCGTTTCGCTGCCATGTCCGGATCGTAAGCCGAGCGTTCGGCCCGTCGGCGGCTCCGAAATCGTTTTCCCGCCGACTCGACAACGTACGCCTATGAGTGGCGACCCGAACGACGAAGAGCTCGAGAAGCTCCGGCAGGAGAAAATGGAGCAGCTGCAGGAACAGGGCGGCCAGCAGGGCCAGGGCGTCGACGAGGAGGCCATGCAGGCCCAGCGCGAACAGCAGGAGGCCCAGAAGAAGGCCATGCTGCGCCAGCACCTCACCGACGGTGCGCGCAAGCGGCTCAACACGGTGAAGATGTCCAAGCCCGAGTTCGGCGAGAAGGTCGAACAGCAGGTGCTCGCGCTCGCCCAGAGCGGCCGCATCCAGGGCAAGGTCGACGAGGAGAAGATGAAGGCCCTACTCAAGGAGCTCCAGCCCGACCAGCAGAGCTTCGACATCCAGCGGCGGTAATGCCGACGGTCGCGACGCTGTTTTCCGCCGGGAAGGACTCGACGCTCGCCGCCGCGCTGCTCGACCCGTTCTACGACGTCACCCTCTGTAGTTGCACGTTCGGACTATCCGTGGAACCGTCGGTCGCCGAGGCCGCTCGCGAGGCCGGCGAGCGAGTCGGCTTCCCCGTCGCGACGGTCGAACTCGACGAGGCAATGGCACGCGAAGCGGTCGAGCGGATGGTCGACGACGGCTATCCGCGTGAGGGCATCCAGCTTGTCCACGAGCACGCGCTGGAGACCGTCGCCGGCCGCGCCGAGGTAGGGGGCGAACCGCTCGCGGCCGTCGCGGACGGGACTCGCCGAGACGACCGCGCGCCAGTCATCGACCGCCCGTTCGCCCAGAGCCTAGAGGACAGGAACGACGTCGACTACCTGCGGCCGCTCGCCGGCTACGGCCGGAGCGCCATCGACGAACTGGCCGAGCGACTGCTGGAGGTCGAGACCGGACCGAGCGAGACGATTCCCACCGGCGACTACGAGACGGAACTCCGGGCGCTGCTAGCCGAAGAGTACGGCGAAGCGGCGGTGTCGGACGTGTTTCCCGAGCACGTCCAGTCGCGGGTCGTCGGCCGACGCAGGTGAACTGACCCACCGGCGACCGCGCCGTCACTCCGCCGTTTCGGGGACCACATCGGCGAGTTCGGCCGCCGCTTCCTCGGGGAGTTTGTTGTTGATGTACGTGCCGGCGCCGAGTTCGCTCCCGGCGAGGTACTTCAGTTTCTCCGCGGTCCGGTACGGCGGGTAGAACTCCAGGTGGAAGTGAGCGTACTCGTCGCCGGTCCCGTCGGTCGGCTGCTGGTGGGTGGCCATGACATAGGGCATCTCGAAGTCGAACAGCGAGTCGTAGCCGACGAGCAGGCGCTTGAGGAGCGATCCCAGCGCCCGGCACTCCGCGTCGGAGCAGTCGTCGAGCGAGGGTCGGTGCTCCTTGGCGTAGACGTGTACCTCGTAGGCGTACCGCGCAGAGAAGGGGACGACGGCGGCGAAGGAGTCGTTCTCCGCGACGACCCGGTCGCCCGCTGCCACCTCGGCGGCGACGAGGTCGCAGAACAGGCACGTGCCCTCTTCGTCGTGGTAGGCGCGGCTGGAGTCGAGTTCCCGCTGGACGGTGGGCGGCACGAAGGGGTAGGCGTAGATCTGGCCGTGGGGGTGCTGGAGGGTGACGCCCATCTCCTCGCCCTTGTTCTCGAATAGGTAGACGTAGTCGACCTCCTCGCGGTCGCCCAGCTCGCGATAGCGATCCCGCCAGACCTGGGCGAGCTTGCCGAACTTCGCGGCCGGCAGCTCCGACGCGACGGCGTCGTGTTCCGGCGTGTACAGGACCACTTCGCAGACGCCGTTGGCCGGTTCGACGGGGTGGCGCTCGTCGCCGTCGACCGCCGGTTCGGGCGGGTCCTCCTGCAGCGAAGGGAAGCCGTTCTCGACGACGGCGATGTCGAAGTCCGACTCCGTGACCGCGGTCGGGACCCCGTCGTCGCGGGGCGGGCAGAACGGACAGTAGTCCTTCGGCGGTTTGAACGTCCGGTCCTGGCGGTGAGTGGCCGTGATCACCCACTCCCGGCGGACCGGGTCCCATCTTCGTTCAGACATCGCCCTCGTCGTCCCGCCGGTCGGACTCGTCGCTCTCGCGCTCGTCGTCGAACTCGTAGTAGATCAGCCGGTTGCCGTTGTCGTTTTCGACCTCTCGGCGGCGCATCGTATCCCGTCGGTGTCGCGCCAGCGAAATAATCCCCCGGGCTCCGGTCAATCGTCTTCGGCCCCGGACAGTCGGCTCCCGTCCCGCTCTTCGATTCGCCCCCGCCGTTTCGTCCGACTACTGGTCGTGGCGCCGAACGCCGCCGTCGGGGTTGCACACGTACACGTCGGGCTCGATGCCGGTGCGGTCGCGATAGCGCTCGTCGATGGCCTCTGTTACCCTCTCGGCGGCGTCCGGACGGACGAGCGTGACGACGCACCCGCCGAACCCGGCGCCGGTCATCCGCGAGCCGTAGACGCCGTCGAGGTCGCCGGCGATCGCCGTGACCGCGTCGAGTTCCTCCACGCTCACCTCGTAGTCGTCCCGGAGGCTCGCGTGGGAGTCGTCGAGGAGTTCGCCGACGCGGTCGAGATCCTCCTCGCGCAGCGCGGCCGCGGCCTCGCGGACCCGTTCGTTCTCGGTGACGACGTGGCGGACTCGCTTGCGCACGGTCTCGGACAGCTCCGACTCGTGGGCCTCGAACGCCTCGACCGACACGTCCCGGAGCGTCTCGACTTGCTCGTCGAGCGCGTCGTCGAAGAACGCGACGCCCCCCTCGCAGGTCGCCACGCGGTCGTTGTACGCGGAGTCGACGAGTTCCCGCTGGACGTTCGTGTTCGTCGCGACGACGGTCACCTCCCCGGAGGGCAGCGGGACGACCTCGTGGGACTGGTCGCGGCAGTCGAGGAACAGCGCGCTCTCGCGCTCGGCGTGGACGGCGGCGTACTGGTCCATGATGCCGCAGCTCAGCCCGACGAACTCCGTCTCGGCCTCCCAGCAGACGGTCACGAGTTCGTCGTCGTCCAGCGAGAGATCGTGGACGGCCGCCAGCGCGGCCCCGACCGCGACCTCGAACGCCGCCGAGGAGGAGAGTCCGGCGCCCATCGGCACGTCGCCGACGACGGCCAGTTCCGTCCCACCGACGTCGTACCCCCGGTCGACGAGTCGCTCAGTGACCCCCCGTACGTAGTCGCTCCACGGCGCGTCGTCCGAGGAGGTGATCTCCGCGAGGTCGAACGCGGTGGTCTGGTCGAACTGGGTCGAGTGGACGCCGACCGTCCGGTCGGTGCGCGGCCGGGCCGCGATGGCGATCCGACGGTCGATCCCCGCCGGGAGGACGAACCCCTCGTTGTAGTCGGTGTGACCGCCGATCAGGTTGACCCGGCCGGGCGCCGAGACCGTCTCGGTCGGTTTCGCCGATCCGCCGAACGCCTCGTCGAGGACCCCGCGAGCGCGCGCTGTCTGGTCAGTCATCGCTGATTGTCGGTACCGTCGACTGGGACGGTAATAAACAATCACCGTCTTCGTCCCGCAGTCTCCGACGAGAGCCCGATTCTCTGCCGGGTGGCCGGACTAGTTGATCCTGCCTGTCACCGTCACTACGGACACATCGGCTCGAATCAAGAAGGGAACGCGGCGATTCGGACGACGGACGAGTCGGAAAGCCGCCGTGGCGCGTGTCCGTTTACTCCCGCTGCTGTTCGTTGAGCATCAGGTTTCGGAGTACGTCACCGTAGGCCGGACGGGTGACGAGCACGCCGATCAGGACGCCGACGATGGTGACGATGGCGAAGCCCTGCAGGTCCCCGAGCGAGAGGAAGGCCAGGGGACTCATCGCGATGATGGTCGTCACCGCGGCGGCGCCGATGACCCAGAACGCCTTGCGGAAGCGGTTCTGGAACACCCTGCCGGTCGCGATCTCACCCTCGTTGAGGATCTCGTCCGCGATGATCAGCAGGTCGTCGACTCCCGTCCCGATGACGGCGATGAACCCGGCGATGTACGAGAGGTTCAACGGGAGGCCGATGGCCGCGGCGAACCCGAGCAGCAGGTACACCTCGGCGGCGGCCGTCGCCAGCATCGGGAGCGCGACGCGCGGATTCTTGTAGCGCAGGAACACCATCCCGCTGACGGCGAGCCACGCGATGAGACCGGTCAGCAGCGCATCCGACTTGAAGCGGTCACCGAGACTCTGCTGGAGGAACAGGACGGTCCCGTTATCGACGGCGAGTTCGGTCGGCAGTGCGCCGGCGCGCAGGTTGACCTGCAGGCGCTGGGCCTCCTCCATCGACGTAGTCTGCATCCGGGAGGTCGGTGCCTTCAGGTACTCCCCGGACTCGATTGATTCGGCGAGGTCGGGGTTCAGGTAGGCGCCGTACACCACTTCGCCGTCGACGACGTTGTACAGGCAGTAGCCCGGATCCTCAGGATTGTCGCGGTAGCTACAGCGCTGATTGCCGGTCGTCGCCGCGCTGGACGTGAATCCGAGGTCGACGAGCTTCTGGGAGTAGTTCCGGGCGTCTTCCTCCGTGAGCGTGATCGGGACGTAGGGGCGCCCGTTCCGGTCGGTCTGGGCCACACCGATCTGAGATCGCTCGAGTTGCCGGTTCGTGAGTATCGTTTCGTTTCGATACTCCGTCCCGTTGTCGGTCTCGACCGGGTAGCTGGCTACCATTTGCACCTCGCCCTGGTTGCCGATCAGGTTCAGGACCTGCGTCGTGTTGGCGTTGGGAACGTCGACGGTGATGTAGTGTTCGCCGGTCACCGAGCGCTGGTCGGTCACGGTCCCGCCGCTCAGCCCGCCGCGGTTGATCTTCGCCTGGATGGTGTCGACAGTCTGCTGGCGAGTCTGCTCGGTGACGCCTCGCCGGAACGTGGCGTCAGACGTATCGACGTCCGCGGCCTGCAGGGCAGCGCGGAAGCGTTGCTCGCTGACGTTCCGTTCGAGCACTTCGACAGCGTCGCCGCTACCCGTGTTCAACCGGACGTTCACGTCACCGCCCCCGACGTCCATCTCGGACGCGACCGTCTGGCGAATACTCGCCCGGTCGTCCTGTGCAATGTCGAGGTTCTCGGCGGTCGTGCCGACGAGCGGCGCGCGGATGCGCGTCCCGCCGGCCAGTTCCAGCCCGTACTGCAGGTTCGTCGGGTCGGTCGACGCACCGACGGACGAATTGTTGTTCGTTCCCGCGGCCGGGTCGGCGGCCGGTGCGAACAGCGCGGCCGTCGACGCGAGCACGAACACGATGAGCATGAGTATCCGCCAGTTCGAGCGCAGGTTCATCGGTTCACCCCCTCGAACTTGTACCAGCGAAGCAGGCTCAGGTTCATCATGTAGGTGTTCATCAGGTCGACGACCAGTCCGAAGACGAGCACGATCGCCAGGTCCGGCAACAGTGGGATCTTGAACAGCGACGAGACGATGTACATCACCGACATCGCCGCGATGGAGGTGACGGTCATCGTCACACCGGTCTGCATCGCGCGGTAGGTGCTCTCGTAGAAGCTCCCCCGCCGCCGGAGGATGTGGTTGTTCAGCAGGATGTCGGAGTCGACGGAGTACCCGATAAGCATCAACAGCGCCGCGACCGACCCCAGCGAGAGCTTGATCCCGAAGACGTTCATCAGCGCGAGCGGGATGATGATGTCGGAGAACGCGGAGAGGACGACCGCGATGGAGGGCACGAACGACCGGAACAGCACGAAGATGAGGACGCTCATCCCGATGAAGGCGACGGCGATGCCCTTGAGCGCGAGCCCCTGAGCGTCGGCGCCGAAGCTCGCCGACCGCGTCTGTATCGAGACGATCTCGTAGCCGGCCGACTCCACCTGCGAGCGGATGGCGTCCGTGTCCGTCGACTGCGTGGTGACGATGTACTCGTTCGACCCCGCGACCGGCTGGACGCTATCGTCGAAATCGAGGGCCTGTTTGACTTCCGACTGTGGTACGTCGGTCGCTATCTGAACCTCGGTCCCCCCGGTAAACTCGATCCCGAGCGTGACTGGCACCCCGTTCACGAGGTACCAGCCGACGAGGACCAGCAACGCCAGTGCCAGCAGCGCGAGCGGAACGGCCGCGAGCTGGCGGTTTGAGTACCGGTCGTAATCCGGTTCCGGTACTACGAACTCGACCATGCCCGTCGGTGTGCGACGCCAGCCGATAAGCCTTCTCCATTCCGCCGCGACGTGGCGACCGCGGTACCGGACCCGCACGACCGCCGGAATGCACCGTCTCTTGCTCTCGGCCGATCGGCCGTCGCGACCGGTCCGTGCAGGCTTCGACCGCAGGACGTCCCCCGGATCGACCGGCCGTCGCACCCAAAGAGACTTTTTCGTTCGCTCGTTACCACCCACTAACCCGATGTCACGCAGTCCCTCTCTTCCCGAGCGACCCCGGCTGGAACTCGACCCCGACATGTCACCGTCGGAGCGGCTGGGGGCCCTCAAGGAGCACTACCAGCAGCTGGTGCGAGTGAACGACGAACTCGAAGACCAGCTGGAAAGCGCCCGCGAACGCCGCGAGGGCCTCACAGAAGAGGTCGACGAGCTCGAACGCGAGAACGAGACGCTCAAGAGCTCCTCGCTGTACGTCGCCACCGCCGAGGAGATCACCGACGACGGCGTCGTCGTCAAACAGCACGGCAACAACCAGGAAGTCCTCACCGAACTTCCCGCGCAGCTCCGCGAGGCCCTGGAGGCCGGCGACCGCGTCGCCATCAACGACTCCTTCTCCATCCAGTCCCAGCTCGAATCCGAGACGGACGCCCGCGCGCAGGCGATGGAGGTCGACGAGTCGCCCGAGGTGACTTACGACGACATCGGCGGCCTCCAGTCGCAGATTCAGGAGGTCCGCGAGGCCGTCGAAGAGCCGCTGGTCAACGCCGAGCAGTTCGACGAGGTGGGGATCGAGCCGCCGAGCGGCGTACTCCTGCACGGCCCGCCGGGCACGGGGAAGACGATGCTCGCCCGCGCGGTCGCCAACGAGACCGACGCGACCTTCATCAAGATGGCCGGCTCCGAGCTCGTCCGGAAGTTCATCGGCGAGGGGTCGCGGCTCGTCCGCGACCTGTTCGAACTCGCGAGCGAGCGCGAACCCGCCATCATCTTCATCGACGAGATCGACGCCGTCGCCGCCAAGCGCACCGAGTCGAAGACCTCGGGCGACGCGGAGGTCCAGCGGACGATGATGCAACTGCTCTCGGAGATGGACGGCTTCGAGGACCGCGGCGAGATCCGCATCATCGCCGCCACCAACCGCTTCGACATGCTCGATCGCGCCATCCTCCGCCCCGGTCGCTTCGACCGCCTGATCGAAGTCCCGGAGCCCGACGCCGAGGGACGGCGCCGCATCCTCGAGATCCACACGCAGGACATGAGCCTCGCCGACGAGGTCGACTTCGAGCACCTCGCGGCAGAGACGGGCGGCTTCTCCGGCGCCGAACTCGCCAGCCTCGCCACCGAGGCCGGCATGTTCGCCATCCGCGACGGCCGCACCGACGTCCGCACCGAGGACTTCGAGGAGGCGCTGGAGAAGATCGAAGAGGGCGACCAGACCGAGGGGCAGCCGGTCGCGTTCTACTAGCAGCCATCTTTTTCCCGCCCGGGTTTCCTCGCGCGCCGCAGGCGCGGATGCTTGAAAGATCGAGCTCGCTTTCTGGAGTCTATACAGCCGGTCAGCGAGTACGCGCAACGGATAGTGTGTTTGCCCACCGATCGAGGTCCGTCCGATCACATCTTATCTCGATCGCTACTAGTAATTTTAGGATTAGCACTAAATACAAGACGTTTGAACAGGCTAGTCGTACGATGGTGACCGAACACACGGAACGAAACGGAGCCGATCGCGACGTTGCTGACCCACGCGACGATGAACCCGGTTTCCTGACCGACCGCGACGATCTAGAAACCGTACGCGAAGAGGCAGTCGCGTTCATCAAAGACACGGTAACGCAGGCGGGCGCTCGGGGGGTCGTCGTCGGGCTGAGCGGGGGGATCGACTCGACGCTGACCGCGAACCTCGCCGTGCAGGCGCTCGGCAGCGAGCGCGTCCTCGGTCTCGGACTCCCGGCGCACACCGACGAGGACAACGCTCAGGAGGCGCAGACGATGGCGGAGGGGCTGGGGATCGAGTTCCGGGAGGTCGACCTGCGGCCGCTGCTCGATATGTTCGAAGACCACGTCGCGGCGGCGGTCGCACCGTCGGGGGGTCGCCGGGAGATCGGCAACGTCGCGGCGCGCCTGCGGATGTGTGCGCTCTACTACGCGGCGAACGCTCGCTCGTCTCTCGTCTGCGGGACGGCCAACCGCTCGGAGCTGCTGCTGGGCTACTTCACGAAATACGGCGACGGCGGCGCCGACCTGTTCCCGCTGGGCGACCTCTACAAGACCGAGGTGCAGGCGCTCGCCCAGCACGTCGGCGTCCCGCGGCGGATCATCGCCAAGGAGCCGACCGCGGACCTGTGGGCCGGCCAGACCGACGCGGAGGACCTCGGCGCCCGGTACTCCGATATCGACCCTGTCCTGCGCCACATCGTCGACCGCAGCGAACGGGTCGAGGACGCCGTCGAGGCGCTCGACGTCGACCGCGAGACGGCCGAGACGGTCGCCCGCATGTACGTCGATTCGCTCCACAAGCGCGCGGTTCCACCGACGCCGGGGATCGACGGGCGGGGCGAGGGATCGGAAGGGTCCGCGCCACTGCATCTCGCCCCGTTGGCCAGCAGGCTGTGAATCCGGAGTCGGTCACTGCCCGCAATCGACCGCGTTCTCCTCGACGAGTTCGGCCGAGAGTATCGGGGACCGCGCGAGCAGATCCCGCGAGCGATCGGTACTCCCCGGGATCGCGGTTCGGTCCATGTGCGGCGGCGTCTCGGGGGTGTAGTTCCGCTGTTCGGTGCCGGTGCCCGCAGCGAACGCGAACCGCTCGTACGCGACGGCGACGTCCCAGCCGATACAGGCCCAGCGCTCCGCTTTGTAGGTGGGATCGTGGCGCGGAAACCGCTCCAGCACGACGGCGCGAAAGCGCGTCCCGTCGGGGCTCTCGTACTTACCGACGATGCCCGTCTGGGCGCCTAACATCCGAGCGGCCATTCGCCGCGTCTCTGCGAGCGTCCATCCGTTACCGGGTTCCGGAAGGACAGTCATCGCAGATTGATCCGTCGTGGACACGGCAGTCGTCGGCGTCGGTGTGGATACTGCCGTCACGCCGTGGGGTGTGGAGGTCGGCGTCGGCGCGTGAGATGAATCCTCGTCCGGATCGTCCTCGTCGGTCGACCCGCAGCCGGCGACCGCGACCGGGACCGCCGCGCCGAGCGCCCGGAGGAGCGAGCGTCGAGTCGGGGACATCGCTAGCGACGGCGGCCGGTTGCGGTAAATGTCTTCTCGCCAGACATTCGTTCGCGGCCGGGTTCGACCCGAAACGAAACCCCTTAGCGACGGAGTACCGGAGACGGAGGTATGAGTACCATCCGGGTCGCGTGGGGGTCGGCCACCGGCCCGACCGCGATGTCGTCGTTCGACACGGCGCTGGCCGAGGCTGGCGTGCACAACTACAACCTCGTGACGCTCTCCTCGGTCATCCCCGCGAACGCTCGCCTCGAATCCGTCGGCACGGCGCCGGACCTCGGGCCGGCCGGCGAAGCGCTGTACGCCGTCGTCGGCCGCGAGACGCTGATCCCGGGCGCCGACGGCGAGGCCTGTGCCGGCCTCGGGTGGGTCCGCAGCGAGTCCGACCGCGGACTGTTCTACGAGGCGAGCGGCACCGACGCCGACGCCGTGGCCGACGCGGTCGAGTCGGGACTGCGCCGCGGTATGGAACTGCGCGAGTGGACCTTCCACGAGGAACCGGAGGTCGTCGTCGAATCCGTCCCGTCCGACCCGGAGGAACACGCGACCGCCGTCGTCGTCGCCGCCTACGGTACCAGCGAACCGTTACTCGACTGAATTGTTCGTCGGAGACACGAAATCGGCGGGCGCCTCCGCGACACACAGGGGTTAAGGCCCTGCGTCGAGTACGAGGGGCGAAGAGCTTCATGTACGGAAACACGCAGTTCGGAGACGAGGGGTTGGACCCGGAGTCGCTCTCGGCCGACCAGCGCCGCCAGCTGGAGCGGGACCTCTCGCTCGTCGCCCAGCACACCCGCGAACTCCTCCCCGCAGAATTCGTCGTCGGCTCGGACCTCACCGCCGGCTCCGACGGCCCCGAGGCCACCGTCGCCGTCCGCCCGCCGGTCGGCCCCGTCGTCTCGGCCGGCTACACGCCCGAGGAAGCCGACGCGACGATCTCCGAGGACGAACGAACAGACCTCGCACAGGGGCTGGCCGCGAGCGCAGCGCTGCAGGTCAAACAGACACTCTCCGGTAGCACCAGCCCGACCGCCCGATAGACTACCCCGTTTTTCGCGACGTACCGTCTTTCACGGACTCACCGCTCGAACGGCACGTTCGTTGACTCGCTGGGCCCAAACTCACCGCTCGCGAGTTCGCCGCTCGCCGGCGCCGGCCGGCGGATTGAAAAACAGCGCGTAGCCGACGGTCCCGCTGGCCGGAACGCTCCCGACGGCCAGGGCCGTTCCCCAGGACCACGACAGCGCCGCGCCGACGAGCGCCGCGCCGACGAGGATCGCCGGGATCAGCGCCAGCACCGCGTCGTGGACGGACAGCACCCCCCTCGTGTCGCGCTCGGCTCCTCGGAACACGTGTCAACCGTCGAGCGCGACGTAATTAAATATTATTACTGCGTGAGCGGGCCCGACGGGGCTGGCCGCTCACTTGCCCCAGAAGGGGTCGCGGTTGCGCCGCTTCTCGAGGTACATGTTGAGCGTCTCGATCTCGTCGGCCGGGATGTCCTCTGAGAGTTCCTGTTCGAGGATCTTCGCGTGTTTCTCGGGGATCTCGGTCCAGAGTTCGTCGCCCTCCTCGATCTGGCGGCCGACCGTCGGGCCGTCGATGGAGACGGCGACGCGCTCGCCGGTGCGGGCCTCGTCGACGTCCTCGCCCTCGTCCTGGATGGATTTCAGCATCCCGACGCGTTCGGGCTCGTCGCCGTCGAACCTGACGACGTGGGAGTTGCGCCGGAGCGACCCGCCGCGGATCTCGACGCCGACGACCGCGGGGTCGGACTGACGGAACGTGTGGTCGTCGAGGATGTGGAAGCGCGCGGGCCGGGTGATGTTGTCGAGCACCTGGTCCTGCTGGGCGCGCTCGCGCTCCTCGACGAACTCCTCGTACTCCTCGATGAGCCGGTAGATGACGTCGTGGTCGAAGATCCTGACGTCCTCTTGGTCGGCCAGCTGGACGGCGTCATCCAGCACCTCGACGCCGAAGGCGAGGATGGTGCGGTGTTTCTCCTCGTTTGCCGTCTCGGCGACGCGCACGTCGCGGGGCGCGACGTCGCCGACCTCGGCGCGGACGACGGGGATCTCCGCCTCTTCGAGGGTCGAGGCGAGCGCCTCCAGGCTGCCGAGGGTGTCGGCCTTGACGACGACGCCCTCTTCTTGGGTCTCGACGGCGATGTCCGCGAGTTCGGACTGCACTTCCGCGATGACCTCGTCGACGTCGCGGTCGCCGACGACGCGGATCGGCGCACCGGCCATCGCGTCGTCGAGATCGGGGGCGGCGATCTTGATGCCGTCCGCGGCCGCGACCGAGTCGACCTGCTGGAACTGACCCTCGGTGCGGATCTCTTCGAGCGGGCGGGGGCGGAGCAGCGCGCGGACCTCGGTGACGATGGGGCCCTCGACGCCGCCGACGACGATCCGGTCGTCCGCGCGGATGGTCCCGTCGTAGATGATGGCGTCGACGGTCGTCCCGAAGCCCTGAGTATCGGTGACCTCCAGTACCGTCCCCGCTGCGGGGCCTTCGACGTCGACGGCCATCGCCTCCTTCATGTACCGCTGGGAGAGGCCCATCATGACGGTCAGCAGGTCGGGGATGCCCTCGCCGGTCTCGGCGGAGACGGGGACGACCCCGACGTTGTTCTGGAAGTCCTGGACGCGCCAGTACATGTCCGCGGAGTAGTCGTTGTCCGAGAGGTCGCCGATGAGTTCGTAGAGGTTCTCGTTGAGGTCGCGTTCGACGCGGTCGGTCTGGGCGTCGATGGTCTGCTTGCTGGGCGCGTGTGAGTTGGGGTTCCAGCCGGGCGTGGTGTCGATCTTGTTCGCGGCGACGATGAAGGGCGTCTGCGTGCGCGTGAGGATGTCCACCGCTTCGAGCGTCTGGGGCTGGAAGCCGTCGTTGACGTCGACGACGAGGATCGCGATGTCGGCGAGCGCGCCGCCGCGCGACCGCAGCGTCGAGAAGGAGTGGTGCCCGGGCGTGTCGATAAAGAGCAGCCCCGGCAGGTCGAAGTCCGTGGGGTCGACGAGCTCGCCCGCGATCTCGGAGATCACGTCGAGGGGGACGGCGGTCGCGCCGATGTGCTGGGTGATCGCGCCGGACTCGCCCTCGGTGACCGCGGAGCCGCGGATCTCGTCGAGCAGGCTGGTCTTGCCGTGGTCGACGTGGCCGAGTACGGCGACTATCGGCGTCCGGAGCGTGTCCCCGGACGTGTCGTCGGTGTCTGTCGGTTCTGAATCTACCATCCTATCACCTGAGAAGGGCCGGTTGTGTGAGATCAGCCCTCCGCGCGGGATAAGTGCATTCATCTCCGCGCACCCGCGCCGCGCGCGGCCGGAACTGCTGTAGCGCGCGTGACCGAGAACTGCCCCGCCGCTCAGCCCCAGTGGTCGCTCCGCGAGCGGTCACTCGGTGACCGTGAACGATCCGGTCATCCCCGCGCTCCGGTGGGGATCGCAGTAGTACTCGTACTCGCCGGCGACCTCGAAGGTGTGCGAGAGCGTGTGGCCCTCGTCGTAGAGCGTGTCCTCGCCGCCCTCGGTCCCCGAGAACTCCGAGTTGCTGGGCGTCGACGCGGGGCGGACGTTGTGCCCGTTGCTGTGCCAGACCCAGACGACCGTCTCGCCAGTGCTGATCTCGAAGGAGTCGGGGGCGAACGCGAGCGCACCGTCTGCGACGGCGACGACCTGTGCGGCGTCCCGGGGCGTCGCCGTAGCGGTGGCGGTCGGCGCGGCCGTCGCGGTCGGCGAGGTCGTCGCAGTGGGCGTCGCCTCCGGGGTCGGCGTCCCCGTGTCCCCCGCCGGTGTCGGTTCGGGTTCGGACGTCTCGGCGGGCGGAGCCGTCGTCTCGGACCCGTCGGCCGGGGGAGCACTCGCAGTGGGCGTCGACTGGCCACCCCCGCCGTCCTGCGGCGCCTCGGTCTCGGTCCCGTCACCCTCGCCGCACCCGGCGATAGCCGCCGCGAGCCCCGCGGCGCCGGCCCGGAGCACGTGTCGTCGGTTCATGCCGAGATTTCGGTCTGACTGCGGATAAATCCACGCTGATCGCCCGTTCGGACGCTTACTCGACGACGGTGAACGACCCGGTCATGTCGATGTTGCGGTGGGGATAGCAGCGGTACTCGTAGTCGCCGGCGACATCGAAGGTGTGCGAGAACGTGTGGCCCTCGCCGTAGAGGTCTTCGTCGCCGCCGGCCGTCCCCGTGAAGTCCGACCCGCGGGGCCGCGCCGTCGCGCGGACGTTGTGACCGCTGTTGTGCCACACCCAGACGACGGTCTCGCCCCGTTCGATTTCGAAGACTTTGGGGTCGAACGTGCGCTCGCCGTCGGCGACGGCGACGACCTGTGCGGCGTCCGCGGGGTCCGCGCTGGTCGGCGTCGGTTCGGGGGTCGGCGTGGCGGTCGGCGTCGGTTCGGGAGTCGGCGTCTCGGTCGGCGTCGGCGACGGGTCGCCAGCATCGGCCTGCGTCCCGTCGCCCGTCCCCAACGTACAGCCAGCGACGTTCGCCGCGAACGCCGCGGCACCCACCCGAAGGAATCCTCGGCGATCCATGGAGGGTCCGTTGCGGGACGACGACTTTAGTCCCGGTGATCCCGCGGGGCCGATCGGGCCCGGATAGTTCGCTGCGAGCGATCGTCTCGGCCGCGCACCGTCACGCAGGTGTCAGACGCGCCCGTGGCGTTTATGGGGACTGACTCGGTAGTCGGGAGCATGGCCGAGATACTCGCCGAGAACCTCTCCGGCAAGGCCGTCACCGGAACCGACGGCGCCGAGATGGGCATGCTGTACAACATCACGATGGATCTCGAGACTGGTCGACTCCAGAACCTCATCATCGAGCCTAACGAACACCTCGACAACTCGCAGTTCGAGGTCGACGAGGAAGGACACCTCCTCGTCCCGGTCGATCGCGTCCAGGCAGTCAAAGACCAGATGATCGTCCAGCGTTAAATGTACGTCCTCGACGCCTCGGCTTTTATCAACGAGTATCACACGACCGAGCAGCAGGCGACGGTCCCCATGGTGCGGGAGGAGCTCGAAGACGAGAGCGCCTACCGCTACGACGCCATGGAAGGTTCGGGCATGCACATCCACATCCCCGACGAGGAGACCGTCGAACGCATCGAGCGCGCCGCCCGCGAGACGGGCGACCTCGACACCCTCTCAGAGACCGACATCCGCCTCGTCGCCGCCGCCTTCGAACTCGACGGCCACCTCGTCACCGACGACTACGCCATGCAGAACGTCGCCGAGAAGCTGGAGGTCGCCGTCGAACTCATCGCCCGCGAGGGCATTAGCGAGCAACGGGACTGGCAGTTCCAGTGCGCCGGTTGCGGCCGCGAGTTCGACGAGAACCACGACCGCTGTCCGATCTGCGGGAGCGAACTCTCGCGCAAGAACCCCTCTAGCGCCTGATTCTGTGCCGGCGACGGACCCCGCTCCGAAGCCGTCGCCGCTGTCTCGACTGCCACCGCTCGTCGGCCACCGAAGCGCCGCTGCGGGGTCGTTCCGTGAGTTCGGTGTCGTCCCACTCCCACCCGCTACGGTGCGTGCTCTTCGAGGTGTTCGAGCCCGGCGTCGACGAGCTGCCGGAGCACTTCCTCTTCCGTGAGGTCGTACTGCCGGGCGATCGCCTTGATTTCCCGGGCGCGGTCGTCGTCACAGACGACCGTGTAGCGGGTCGGCATAGCACCGAGTTTCCCGACAACTGGCTTAATAACCCGTCAGACAGTCGTCCGACAGGTTTGCGGACCGATCACAGCATCCCGGTCGCGTCGGCGTACTGACTCATGAAGCTGAACGTGTTCCAGCAGGCGTGGACGACGATGGGCACGGCGAGGTTGTCCGTCAGTTCGTAGAGGGTCCCGAGGACGAGGCCGAGGACGGTGATGAGGACGATGGTCGGCAGTTTCGTGTCGCCGGGCCCGAGCAGCGCGAAGTAGTGGGGCGCGCCGAAGAGCAGGCTCGAAAGCACGACGGCGGGGACGACGCCGTACGCCCGGCGGAACAGCCCCTGGACGAGACCCCGATACAGCAGTTCCTCCGCGGGCGCGACGAACAGGAAGGTGATGGGGATCATGTAGAAGACCAGCGCCGGGTGGTCGCTGATCTGCTTGGAGACCTGGTTGACCGCCGTGTCGGCGCCGATGGCCTGGAAGACCGCCGAGAGCACCGTTGCGGCGGCGAACAGGCCGACGAAGCCGCCGACGATCCACAGCAGCGCCCGCAGGGACGGCACCTCGATCGAGAACAGTTCACCGCCGCGGTGGAACCTGACGTAAAATCCGATGACGGCGAAAAAGCCGACGAACTGGGTAGCCGTGAGCGCGGCGTACTGGAGCGGCGGCAGGGCGGCCATGGTCTCGACCTCGAACCCGAACGCCCGGAGGACGGAGGCGCTGGTGAGGAGAAACAGCGTTCCGAAGGTGAACGCGGCGACGACGAGCGCCACCGAGTGGACCAGACTCTCGACGCGCGTCTCCAGGTCGGCGGCGCGGTAGTACTCGGAGGCCATCTGATCGACAGCGAGTTCGCGGCCCGTCCGTTTCACTGCACCGGTCCCGTCGCCCGGCCACGCCAGCGTGGACCGCGCTACTCGACGACCAGTTCCGTCTTCTCGCGGACGGCCTCGGCTTCCTCGAACTCGCCGCCGCCGAGCAGGCCGCGCGCGGCCTTCTTCCCCCACTCGACGGCGGGCTGGGTGAACGTCTCGACGCCGTAGAGTTCGCCCGCGAGGACGCAGGCGGCCTCCATATCGAAGAGGAGGCGGCCGACGCTCTCGGCGTCCATCGCGTCGAGTTCGATCCGGACCGACGGGCGCTCGGCGGCGGCGAGACTGGCCTCGGTCGCCTCGAACTCCGCGTCGAGCAGCGTCCCCAGGTCCTGACCGCCGAGGTATTCGAGGTCCGCAACGTCGGTCTCGGGGATCGGACAGTCGGGCCGCGCTGCGGGGCGGACGAGGGTAACGAGCTTGTCACGCGGGCCGGCGCGGTAGAGCTGGAGCTGGGAGTGCTGGTCGGTCGCGCCGAGCGCGCGGGCGGGCGTCTGGCCGCCGCCGTCCTTCCCGAGGCTCTCGGCCCACAGCTGGGCGAACCACTCGGCGAACGACTCCAGCCCCTCGGCGTAGGGCACCATCGCGTTGACGCTCGCGCCGCGCTGGTCGAGCGCGTAGGCCACGGCGCCGTAGGCGTAGGCCGGGCAGTCGTACAGCGAGCCCGCGAGCGCGTCGGCACCCGCGCGACCGCCCGCCAGCAGGCCTTCCAGATCCACGCCCATGATGGCAGCGGGAACGAGTCCGACCGTCGAGAGCGCGGAGAACCGACCGGGGACGCCCTCGGGCACGTCGAGCGCGGGCAGTCCCTCGGTCTCGGCGAGTTCGCGGAGCGGGCCGGACTCGCCGGTGGTGACGACGGTTTGCTCGGTCCAGTCGACGCCCGCCGCGTCCATCGCCTCGCGGACGACGAGGAAGTTGGCGAGCGTCTCGGCGGTCGTCCCCGAGCGGGAGACGACGTGGACGACCGTCTCGTCGAGGGGCAACTCGTCGAGCAGGCGGTTCACGTGCGCCGGGTCGACGTTGTCCAGCGCGTAGTGGTCGACCGGCGAGTCGCCCGCGAGCGCCTCGGTGATCGTGACGGCGCCCAGCGCGCTTCCGCCGATACCGACCGTGAGAACCGCGTCGGGGTCGAAGCCGTCTACAGCGGCCTCGATGGCATCGGCGTCGGTGCGCTCGGGCAGGTTCAGCGCGGCGTAGCCGAACTCGTCGTCGGCCATCCCGCGGGCGATCCGGTCGTGGGCGTCGGCGACGCGCTCGTCGAGGTCGTCGAGGGCCTCCCCTCCGATTCCGGGGTCGGCCTCGCTCGCCAGCGCGTTCCCGATGTCGACTCGCATGTCCGGATGCTCTCCCGGCCGGGGGATAGTCCTTTTCGAGGCGGCCGATACGCTCCCGGGAGCGAACGGGTGCTTTATTCCCAGCGGGTGCGAACGAGCAGGCAGATGAGCGACGGATCGGCCGACGAGCGCACGTATCGGGGGCTCCTCACCGCCTTCCCCTACGCGTTCCGGGCGAGCGACTCGCGCGTGTTCCGCTCGTACGCGGTACTCGGCGGGCTGTGTACGGCCGTCGTCGTGCTGCTGTTCGCCTTCGCTGTCGTGACGCTACTCGGGAGCACGGCGTCGGTCCCCGGCGGCTCCTTTACCTTCTCGCGGGCCTTCTTCCTCTTCCTCATGCTGCTGGTCGTCGCGCCGCTGGTCGCGCCCGTGTTGCTCGTCGCCCGGCGACACCGCCGGACCGGCTCGGACGCGCGCTACGACCGCGCGCTGGCGCTGGCGGGCTACGGCTTCCTCGCCGCGCTGTACGTGATGCTCGTCATCAGTATCCCCGCCCAGCAGCAAGATCCGCCGGCCGGCGCGTTCGGCCCGGTCGTCGCACTGCTGTACGACCTGCCCGCGGTCATCGGCGTCGTCCCGCCGCTGGTCGTCGCTGGCGTCATGATTCTCGCCCACCGTCGATTCGCCACCAGCGTACCCGGCGCTGACGCGGCGAGCGGCTGACGGGAGAAATCCGGCCTTCACGCCGCGACGCGGATCGTCGCGTTCCGCACGGTCGCGTCCCCAGCGGGGTCGAACACCGCCCGGATCGGGATCCCTTCGTCGGGGGCGAGCGTCGCGTTGCCCAGATCCTCGAACGCGGTCTGTCGGCGGTCGAGTTCGTACACCGCCGCCGCGGTCGCCGTCTCGCCGTCGGCCGTCGCGAAGCGGACGCTGACCTCGGGGATCGAGACGTTGCCCGTCGCGGCGTCGGTCGAGCGGAGCGTCCCCGAGACCACGACCTGCGACCTGTACTCGGTCGTCGTGCCCGAGGTCCAGACGTTCACGTCCTCGACGGCGTAGGCGTCCGGGCTGTCGACGGCCACCTCGTCGGGCGGCGTGACCGCCGATCCGCAGCCCGCGAGGAGCGCGGCGACGACGACGGCGACCAGCGCGGCCCGGGCGTGTCCCTGCATCTGATAGGGGCGCTACGACCGCGTCGCTCCTAAGCGGTTGCGATCGGGCGCTCGGGGGCCTGGGGCGTTACCGGACCTCGGCCTCGGCGGGCGGCCGTCCGGGACCGCGGCATCCAAGAGGGTCGACCGGGTATCGCCACCCATGAAGACCGGGACGTTCGTCGTCACGGAGGCCGACGCCGAGTCGGCGGTGTTGCGCGACGTGAGCGACAGCCAGATCCACACGCTGGCGTCGAATCCCGACCTGTCCGTCGGCGACGCCATCGAGGGGACGCTCGCGCCCGAACCCCCGATGGACGTGGTCTGGACCGTCGAGGAGATCACCCGCCGGTTCACCGTTTCCGTCGAGGAACACGAGGAGCCGCCGACCGAGCGGGCCCGCGAGACCGCCGCCGACCAGCCCGTCGGCGAGGTCACTACCCACGAGCGCGCCGGCACCGGCGAAGTCCACGTGCTGACCGTCCCCGAGGAGCAGACGGAGAGCGCCGTCGCCGACGTGCGCGACGATCAGGCGACCGTCGAGCGCGCCGCCCGCATCGGCGTCGAGCGCGTCGAGATCCGCTCGGAACCCGGCGTCGTCAGCGTGCGCTACCTCCCCTGAGAACGCAGCGCGAACCCGCTCTCATTGGGTCGGCCCGCCGGCGCTCTGGACGCGCCAGCCGCCCTCCACCTCGCAACTGTCGCGGACCGTGTACTCGATGGCCGTCGAGTCGTCGACGCGCGCGCCGCCCTCGATCGACTCGATCGCGAGCGGCACGTCGAGCGTGTCGCCGCAGCAGCCCACGCCGGTGAACTCCTCGGTGACCTGCCCGACCTCGACCTCGCCGAGGGTCTTCTGCAGGTAGGCGCGGAACGGCCGCCCGTCGACGATGTCGCGGCCCCACGTGCTCAGGTCGGAGGGGTAGGAGATCACGATCTTCTCGGCGACCGCCGCGGCGTCGGCCGATGGTCGGTTCGGTGTCGACATGGATCCCCGTAGGGCGCTGACGCGGAAAGGAATTCTGTCGGGGGTCGTTCGAGTCGAAACGAGGGCGTCAGGCAGAGAGCGGACTGACGGAGATCCGCCGCGCTCAGATCAGGTCCTCGAACTCGTCGAGGAACTCGTCGTAGGTGTCGATGGCCGACTGGATCGGGTCGGAGGTGGTCATGTCGACGCCGGCGGTCTCAAGCAGTTCGAGCGGGTACTCGCGGGAGCCGCTGGAGAGGAACTCGCGGTAGCGCTCGGCGGCCGGTTCGCCCTCCTCGAGGATGCCCTCGGCGAGCGCGACGGCCGCGGAGATACCGGTCGAGTACTGGTAGACGTAGAACGCCCGGTAGAAGTGCGGGATGCGCATCCACTCGCGGGCGATGCGGTCGTCCACGGCGGCGTTCGCGTAGTAGTCGCTTTTCAGATCGCGGTAGATCTCGTCCAGCCGGTCGGCGGTGAGCGCCTCGCCCTCCTCTTCGAGCCGGTGGGCCCGGTGTTCGAACTCCGCGAACATGGTCTGGCGGAACAGCGTCGAGCGGAACCGTTCGAGGTACTGGTTGAGGACGTGCCGGCGCAGGGTCTCGTCCTCGACGACGTCCAGCAGGTGGTGCGTGAGGAGCGTCTCGTTGACGGTCGAAGCGACCTCGGCCACGAAGATCTCGTAGCCGCTGTAGACGTACGGCTGGTGTTCGCTGGTGAACTCGGAGTGCAGCGAGTGGCCGAGCTCGTGGGCGAGCGTGTACATCGAGGCCACGTCGTCCTGGTAGTTCATCAGGATGAACGGCTGGGAGTCGTAGGTGCCGCCGGAGTAGGCCCCCGACTGCTTGTTCTCGGTCTCGTAGACGTCGACCCAGCGGGAGTCGAGCCCCTCGGCGAGTCGGGACTGGTACTCCTCGCCGAGCGGTTCAACGGCGCCGGTGACCCACTCGCGGGCCTGGTCGTACTCGACGTCGGGGCTCTCGCCCTCGACCATCGGGACGTATAGGTCCCACATCTTCAGCTCGTCGGCGTCGATGGAACGGCGCTTGAGGTCGGCGTGTCGCTGCAGGACGTCGAGGTTCTCGTCGACGGTGTCCACGAGCGTGTCGTAGACCTCGACGGGGACGTTCGGGCCGTCGAGGGCGGCCTCGCGGGCGGTGTCGTAGTTGCGGGCGCGGGCCAGTTTCACGTCGGTCTTGACGCTGTTCTTGTAGGCCGAGGCGATGGAGTTCCGGTAGTCCTCCCACTCGTCGTAGAACGTCTCGTAGACCTCGCGGCGGAACTCCCGGTCGGGGTTCTCCTGCAGCGTCGTGAAGTTGTTGAGGGTGATCCGCCGGGGCTCGCCGTCGGGGTCGTCGACGGCGGGGAACTCGATGTCGGCGTTGGCGAGCATGTTGTACACCTCGCCGGTGGAGCCGAGGACCTCGCCGAGGTCGGCGAGCAGGTTCTCGATCTCGGCGGAACGGGTGTGCGGTTTCATCCGCAGCACGTCGTCGAAGTAGTGGTCGTAGACCTCCAGATCGGGGTTCTCGTCGACGTACTCCTCGACGGTCTCGCGGTCGAGGCTCTGGATCTCGGGTTCGAGGAAGCTCGCGGCGCTCGAGGCCTCCGAGGACAGCGACTGGGAGCGCGACGAGAGCGCCTGGTAGTGGCTGTCGGCGGTGTCCTCGTCGCTGCGCATCCGGGCGTAGGCGGAGACGTTGGCCACCTCGCGCATGATCGACTCGTAGGTCTCGAGCGTCTCCTGCAGCGTCTCGGGGTCCTCCGTCGCTCGCCCCTCGAAGGCCCGGAGCTCGTCGAGCCGCTCCCGGACGGCGTCGAACGCCTCCTCCCACTCGTCGTCGTCGGCGAACAGGGACTCGAGTTCCCACTTGTACTCCTCGTCGATGTCACTCCGTTCCGGTACCGAACTCATGGCTCCCGGTTGGCGAGCGACCGCCGTAAGTGTTTCATGAGAACGCGACCCGCGAGCGGGGTTCGGTGCATTCCCCGCTTCCTCTCACCCCTGTCCGACGGCGGTCGTGGCGATCTCCTCGCCGGTGTCGGGCTCGTCGACCTGTTCGTACTCCACCTTGATGCCGAGACCCCGGTCGGAGACGTCGGTGACCGCGTCGCCGACCGCGCCGGTGAGGTTGCCGTAGTGCTCCCCGGGCGGGATGTCGAGGACGACGACCACGTGGTCGGGCGGGTGTGTCACGTCCGTGGGGTCCTTGACGACGCGGACGCTCCTGACGCTGACCTCGTCGTACCGGGGCCGGTCGATCGCCTCCTGTACGCTGCCTTCGATGCGGCCTTCGAGCTGCGATCCCTGGATCTTCGCGGTGGTCGTGACGAACAGGGGGACCGAGATCACCAGCAGCGCGAGGACGATGACGGCCGACCGCTTCAGCAGCGTCCTCCGGGCGCGTTCGAGGCCGATCCACGTCGGCGGGCGGTAGCCGAGGTACCAGAACACGGCCAGCCCGGCGAGGTTGATCGCAAGCAGGTTCACGACCACGAGGATGCCCGAGTCGATGGCGACGACCGGCAGGCCCCACGCGAGGCCGACGCCAGCCGTCGCGGCCGGCGGGACGAGCGCCGCGGCGATCATCACGCCGACGATGGCGCTCTTGGTGCGCGTCGCGAGGCTCAGCACGCCGGCGGCGCCCGCGCCGAGCGCGAGGATCAGCGAGAGGATGTCCGGCGAGAGCCGCTCGGCGATCTGCGCGGTGTCGGCGACGGCCCGACCGGGAGGGGCGATGTGGGTGATGCGGAGCAGCCACGCGAACAGCGTCGCGCTTCCGACGGCCAGCAGGCCGCCCCCGATCTGGTAGGCGACGCCCTTGCGGAACAGCGACTGGTCGTTGACGACGGTTCCGACGGTGGAACTCAGCGCCGGGCCGAGCAGCGGCGCGATGACCATCGCGCCGATGATAGCCGCCGCCGAGTCCAGTATCAGCCCGACCGTCGCGACGAGCGAGCTCAGGACCGTCATCAGCGCGAAGGAGTACGGGTCCATGATCTGGTTGCCGGCCTCCGCGCGCAGCTCCGCGTCGGCGATGCGCGCGTGGTGGCCGATCTCCGACTCGGACCCCTGGTCGCGCTCGATCTCCTCGAAGAGGTCGGACTCGATGTCCACGATGACGCCGTGGTCGTCGCTGTCGAAGCCCGCCTCGTAGATGCGGTCGAGTACCGGCTCGACGTCCGGCGAATCGACGGTGAAGGAGACGATGACGTCGTACCCCTCGCGGCTCCGCTCGTCCGTGCAGTAGTAGTCGAGCCCCTCCTCGTCGAGGACGGACTCGATCGCGGACACCGACTCCTCCGGGACCGCGAGCTGGACGAGGCGCATGCGACGGGTTGGGGCTCCAGCGCCTTCAACTGCCGGCTCACACCACCGAGCAGCTGGATTCGAAGGCGTCGATCCCGGGTGGCTGGCGTCGGTCGGCGAACCCCGGCGCGGTTACACAGTTTTTGCCGGCGGCGCCCGATGGCCCGCCATGGACGACTTCGACGCGGACGAGGCGACCGCCGCGGCGCTGGGCCGCGCGTGGCTGGCCGACGACGGCTGGGACCTGCTCACCCGGCTGACCGAACTGGACGACCGGCTGGGCGGCCACCCCGGCGACCGTCGCGCCGCCGAACTGGTCGCCGAAGCGTTCGAGCGGGCGGGCGTCCGGGACGCCCGCGAGCAATCGTTCGACGTCAACCGCTGGACGCGCGGGCGGACGGAACTCGGGATCGCCGTCCCCGAGCGGGGCGTCGAGCGGTCGTTCGACGCGGTGGCGCTGCCGTACTCGCCCGCCTACGAGGGTAAGGCGCCGCTCGTCGACGTGGGCTACGGGACGCCCCGGGAACTGGACGAGGCCGACGTGGCGGGCGCGGTCGCGGTGACGAAGACCGCGACGCCGCCCGACTTCGGTCGCCCCTATCACCGCGCCGAGAAGGTCGGCCACGCCGCGGCCGCCGGCGCGGAGGCGTTCGTCTTCACCAACCACGTCCCCGGGCAGCTCCCGCCGACCGGGTCGCTCCGGTTCAACGGCGAGGCCGCCATTCCGGGGCTCGGCGTCAGCCGGGAGACCGGCGAGTGGCTCCGCGAGTACGCCGCGGAAGGCGCCCGGGCGCACGTCCGCGTCGACGCCGACACCGAGCCCGCGACCAGTCGGAACGTGGTCGGCGTGGTCGGTCCCGACCCGAACGACCCCGCGGACGAGAGCGGCCGGGACGACCGCTCCGCCGCTGCGGACGAGGTGGTCGTCCTCGCCCACTTCGACGCCCACGACGTGGGTGAGGGCGCACTCGACAACGGCTGCGGCATCGCGACCGTCGCGGGGATGGCCCGGATCCTCGCCGCGATGGATCTCGATCGGCCGGTCCGGATCGCCGGCGTGAGCTGCGAGGAACTGGGACTGGTCGGCAGCGAGGCGCTCGCGGCCGCGCTCGACCTCGACGGCGTCCACGCCGTCGTCAACGTCGACGGCGCCGGCCGCTACCGTGACCTGAACGCGCTCGTCCACGCCTCGGAGGCGATGGCCGACCTCGTCGACCGAGTCGCCGACGCGGCCGGCCACCCCGTCACCGTGCAGGAGCGTCCCCACCCCTACAGCGAGCACTGGCCGTTCCTGCGCGAGGGCGTGCCGGTCCTCCAGTTGCACAGTTCGGCGCCCGACTCCGAAGGGACGTGGGACCGCGGGTGGACCCACACCCGCGCCGACACTCGCGACAAGGCCGACCGGCGGAACCTCCGCGAGCACGCGATGCTGACCGCGCTGTTCGTCCGCGAGATCGCCGCGACCGACGTGGGGCGACTCGACCCCGAGGACGTCCGCGACGCACTCGTGGACGCCGGTTCGGACGAGGGCATGCGCGCCGCCGAGATCTGGCCACCAGAATGGGGGTGACGCGGTCGTTCAGTCGCCGTTGCCGCCGCGGTCGTTGCGGTCGCGACCCTCGTCGTCATCGTCCGGGCCCGCATCGGATTCCGGCGGGCTGTGGACGAACTCGGGCGCCGACGGGTCGCCGGCGTCGAACGGTCCCGGCTCGCCGGCACCGGGTGCGGGCTCGCTCCAGCCGGCGTCCGGGTCGAACTCGCGGAAGAGCAGCAGACCGTACGTACTCACGATGAGCGCGGGGACCGCCACGACCGCCGTCCCGAAGAGGATCCCGAACGCACCGAGGTTCCGCACGGCGCCCGAGAGAACGTACGACCCGACGGCGCCGGCGACGAGGTGGGTGAGGCCGAACGACGCGTACTCGTTCCCCGACTTCGCGAATTCGATGGTCGAGTCGAGCGCCGTCGAGAGGTCGCGGTCGCCGACGACCACCGCGAAGGGAAGCCCGTAGACCAGATAGGTGAGAACCACCACGACCAGTATCGCCAGCGGCGGGAGGACGATGACGGGGAGCGCCGCGAGGACCACCGCGAACCGGATCACGTTCACGCCGACGATGCGGCCGGTGAACTGCTTGACGCCGTCGGCGAACGCCAGCGGGCCGCCGTCGATGCGGCTGTCGAGCGCGCCGAGGAACCCGGCTTCCAGCGCCGAGGTGAGGACCAGCCCGACGACGAAGAGCGGAACGAACGTGGCCACCGAGAGCGGACCGCTGACCCCGACGCCGCTCGGGCCGCTCGGCAACGAGACGTAGTTCCACAGCGTCGGGAGTCCGCTCGGGAACGGGAAGGTGACGCCGCCACCGCCGTCGGCCGCGAGCGCGCGGGCGACTTTCGACCCGGACAGCAGCGTCGCCGCGACGGGCACCCAGGCGAGCGAGAGCGACTCGGAGGTGACCTCGACCGCGCGGTCGAATCTGGAGGGCATCGACGGTGGATGCCGCCGCCGGCAGCAAAGGTTTTCCGCGACGCCGGAGGCGGGGCGAGCCCCGGCGTCACTCAGCGCGCGCCTCGAAGATCAGTGTCGACGGCAGTTTCGCCAGTAGCTCCGGTTTCCGTTCGCCCCACGGCCCCTCCTCGTAGTCGTCCGGGTCGTCGGAACCGGGTTCGAGCAGGCGTTCGACGCGGAACCCCGCGCCGACGAGTGCGTTGTGCACCTCACTGACCGTGTGGCGGTAGGTCACCATGTCGACGTCGAGGTCGTCCTGGGGCGTCACCTGCCGTCCGGTGTCGAAGTAACTCCCCTCTACGCGGTGGGACTCGGCGTCGGCCAGACCGTAGACCGGATGGGGCATCGAGAAGACGAACCGGCCCGCCGGGCGCAGCACCCGGTGGGCCTCGCGGAAGCAGGCCGCCAGATCGCCGACCCACTGGAAGACGTAGGCGTTGAACGCCACGTCGAAGCTGTCGTCGGCGAACCCGAGGTCGGTCACGTCGCCCTGCAGGAACTCGACGTCGGCGTCGCGTTCGCCGGCGAGGTCGCGGGCGAACGCCAGCTGTTCGGCGCTCAGATCGAGCCCCGTCACGGACGCGCCGCGTTCGGCGAGTGCGACCGAGCACTGACCGCCGCCACAGCCCAGTTCCAGCACGTCCCTGCCGGCCACGTCGAGCAGAAGCGTCAGGTCGTCGTCGGTCCCCAGCCCCGTCCAGTTGACCCCCACGTCGAGATCGGCGTCCTCCTGAAACCAGCGGGCCGTCAGCTCCCACCACTCGCGGACTTCCTCGGTCATACGCGTGGGATTTCGGTCCCCCAGAATAGGTCTTGTGTGGGAACGAGAAGCGTTCCCGGCGCTGTGATCTGGTGGACAATCGGAACGGCGCGCGCTGTCGAGCGTGCCCGCCTCGTGGCGGGCCGCTCGAAATAGTCGTGCGAGGGATGAGCACCGCACGCCGCAGGCGCGCGGAGCGCAATCGGCTGGGGAGGCGTGTGGCTGTCGGCGGTGCTGTGCGGTACGGTCGCGGGGCGGTCCCTGGCGGACTGAACGGGCGAGGCGGGCTCGCGTCCAGTTCAGTCGCCTGAGCGGGCAACTATCCGCGCGGGCGGTGCGGAGAGCGCGGATATCCCGCCTCAGCGACCGCGAGCACGCCGAGGGCGTTCATCTCCCAGTGTTCCCTGCGGTTGCGGTCACTCTTCCAGCTAGGAGCGCGCCGAGGGCGTTCAACTCCCAGTGTTCCCTGCGGTTGCAGTCACTGCTAGCGAGCGCGGCGAGGACTTGCAACGCTCACCGCACTCTACGATTGCAACTCACTCCAGCGAATCACGGATCACGCCAGCGACCTGCCCGATCGTCCGGAACTCGGCGTGGCGAGCCCCGAACACCTCACGTGCACTCCCGGCAGCGTCCTCGTCCACCGAGAACTCGACACCGGGGTAAGCCACGTCCCAGAGGACGAGCGGGAACGGCGGCGCCGGTGCGACGCCCTCGGGACCGTCCAGCGGTTCCTCGTCCAGCACGCGATCGACTTTCGACAGACCCGACTCGCCATGCCCGATTTCCACAGCCAACCCGACCACACGCCGGACGAGTTGGCGGGCGAACCCCCCGGCTTCCAGTCGAGCCACCAGAAAGTCCCCCTCGTCCTCGACCGACGCGTCAAGATCCCGGACCGTCCCGTCCTCGTCAGGCGTCAGGTTGTGGAAGTCGTGTTCGCCCGCGAGTCGCTCCAGCGCCGCCTCGACCGCCGACCGGTCGACGTCTCCCGCTGGCGGGGCGTAGAGGTAATACCGGTAGACTCGCCGCTCGGCGTCGTGAGTGGCGTGAAAATCCGGGTGGACAGCCGCGCTTGCCCACGCGCGGATCGACGCGGGCAACTCGCTGTTGAACGCCCGCGGCGAGAGCCACTCGGGGGCGTCGAACGCGACGGTCTGCGCCCGTGCCGAAACCCCGGCGTCCGTGCGACCGGCGGCGGCGTAGCCCTCGGGTTTTGTGGCATCGTCGTCGAGCGGACCCAGATCACGGAGCGCGTCGAAGACGGCGTCCTCGACGGTGGCGACGTCGGGCTGGCGCTGGAACCCGTGGAACGGCCGGCCGTCGTAGGCGACGCGGTAGGCGCGCATCACTCCAGGTCCCGCACCCGATCGCGGTCCCGTTCCTCGACCGATTCGACGTCACCGACCACCTCGACGTCCTCGGTCTCGAGGAGGCGGTCGAGACGCTCCTCGAACTCCACGTCGTCGATATCGCCGCGAGCGTATCGCTGGCGGAGTTCGTCGACGGGGTCGGTCGCCGCGTCGTCATCGTCGCTGCCGTCGGACCGGAGCAGCGCCTCGATGGGGTCCGAGAGGAAGATGGCCGCGAAGAACGTCACGATGCCGAGCACGGTGACGACCTCGACGCCGATAGCACTGCCGAGGAACAGCACTGCGAAGCCCAGAAACATGAGCACCTCGGTGACGTTGTCGACCACCGCCTCGCGACCGTCAGCCATGCCGAGGAGTCCGGTCGACGACGCCAAAAGCGTGTCGTCGGTGTCCGTCCTCGACTCCCGCCGGGACCTCGCCCGGAACGTCCCGGAGTTCGGGCGCGTCGACGGGATCCGCGCGGTGGCGTACTCGTACTGTTCAGGCGACGTCGTCGTAGGTCGGCCGCTCGACTTCGCCGGGGAACTCGTCGACGGGGACGTTCGTCTGGTCGCCGCTCTCCATGTCCTTGATCGTCACCTCGTCGTTCTCCAGGTCGCGCTCGCCGACGATGACGACCGTCTCGGCGTCGATGGAGTCGGCGTAGTTCATCTGCGCGCCGAACGACCGGTCGCTGACGTCCGTCTCGACGACGTGGCCGCGCTCGCGCAACTCGCGGGCGATCCGCGAGGCGACCGGGCGCACGTCCCCGACCTGCAGGACGTAGTAGTCGGTCGAGAACCCCTCGCCGGGCCAGGCGTCGTGGACCTGCAGGAGCAGCGGGAGCGTCGAGTTCATGACGCCGATGCCGACGCCGACGGCGGGCGTGGGCTGGCCGCCGAACTCCTCGATGAGGTGGTCGTACCGGCCGCCGCCGAAGATGGAGCGGGACACCTCGCCAGAGGCGTCGAAACACTCGAAGACGACGCCGGTGTAATAATCCAGCCCGCGAGCGGTCGTCAGGCTCACGTCGCAGTACTGCCGGACGCCGAAGTCCTCGGCCGCGGCGAGGACGTTCTCCAGGTTCTCGACGGCCGCGGCGAGGTCGTCGCTGTCCGAGAAGTCCGTCAGCGCCGAGAGGTCGTCGTCGCCCGCCACGAGCAGGTCGTCGAACTCCCGCGCCTGCTCGTAGGACAGCCCCGCGTCGGAGAGCAGGCCGAGGTACTCCTCGTCTTCGACCTTGGCGCGCTTGTCGACCGCGCGGATGGCCGCCGCGGTGTCGACCTCGGCGTCGAACGACCGCAGGAGTTCACCGAGGATGTCACGGTGGGAGACGCGGAACTCGAACTCCGAGCCGTCGAGGCCGAGGTTGCTGAGCGAGTCGGCGGCGAAGGCGAGCACCTCGGCGTCCGCTTCGGGTTCCGAGGAGCCGAAGATGTCGGCGTTGGTCTGGTAGAGCTCGCGGTAGCGGCCCTGCTGGACCTGCTCGTAGCGCCAGAACGGCCGCGTCGAGAACCACTTGATCGGCTTCGACAGCGCCTGCTGTTTGGCGACGACCATCCGCGCGACCGTCGGCGTGAGTTCGGGCGTGAGCGTGACGTGGCGGCCGCCCTTGTCCTCGAAGTCGTAGAGTTCGTCGACGATGTCCTCGCCGCTCTTGTCCGTCCACATCTCGGCGGGTTCGAGCGCCGGGGTCGCCGTCTCGCGGAAGCCGTACGCCCGGGCGGTCGCCTCGATCGTGTCGATGACCTCCCGGCGCGGGGCCAGCTCCGCGGGGTAGAAGTCGGTGAACCCCTTCAGTCCCTCGTACATACCACGTCGTTCGGGTAGGGGTCGCTTGAAACTGTCTTTCGGCAGCCAGCGGGCGTCGACGAGCCACCCGCCGGAGGAGACGACCTGAAGGCGCTGGCGACTGAACCATGCACATGGGCAAGCGACTGTTCGTCAGCGTCGATCTCGACGGACTGGCCGACGAGATCGCGGCCGTCCAGGAACGCTTCGCGGACGCGTCGGGCCTCACCGTCACCGACCCAGAACAGGCCCACGTCACCGTGAAGTTCCTCGGCGACACCGACCCAGACCGGATCGACGAGTTGCGCGACGAACTCGACGCCGCGGTCGCCGACGCGGGCGTCGACCCCTTCGAGGCGACGTTCGGCGGGCTCGGCGTCTTCCCGAGTCTCGACTACATCAGCGTCGTCTGGGTCGGCACGCGGACCGGCGGCGAATCGCTAACGCGGCTTCACGAGGCCGTCGAGGAGCGGACGACGGCGATGGGCTTCGACGCGGAAGACCACGAGTTCACGCCCCACGTCACCGTCGCGCGGATGGAACACGCCGGCGGCAAGAGCCTGGTTCAGGAAGTCGTCCGCGAGCGCGACCCGGACGTCGGGACGCTGGGCGTCGAGGAACTCAGATTGAAAGAGAGCACGCTCGGTCCCGACGGACCGACCTACGAGACCGTCGACCGGTTCCCGCTGTAGCGACGTCGGCGTCGTCGAGCGGCCTTACAGCGCGGGGAGACCGCCGGGAAGCACGCGCGCCGCGACGTACCCCTCTCCCGCGGGCGTCGGCGAAAGTTCCATGCGGACGGTGGACCCGGGCGCCCGGTCAGCGAGCCGTGCCGCGACGAGTTCGTCCACACACTCGACGACCGTCAGTTCCTCGCCGTCGGTCGTCTCGACGGTCATCCGTCCCGAACCGTCGAGCGGGTCGACGACCCGATGGGCCTCGACTTCGGTCCTCGCCGCCTCTGCGTCGGTCGTGCGCGTCGTGGTTGACATACTGTATTCTTCGGCTGAACAGTATTTATATCTCACCGCATAGGAGAGAGTATATTCATAATGCGTATAAGGCCCATTAATTGAGCGTTGGGCCGGTGTGAATCCCGTTTCGTATCGCTACTCGGACAACGCCATCGGCTTTAGGTCTGCCAAAAATAATCAGATTCGTGATAAGACTTAGGGGGACGGGGAGACGATTTTCAGGGAGATGGTCGCAGTCGCGAACCTGGGACTGGTGTTCGTCGCGGGACTGGTGACGGCGCTGGCGACCGGGCTGGGCGCAGTCCCCTTCTTCCTCGTGGAGGACATCTCCGACCGCTGGAACGTCGTGCTGTGGGGCGTCGCCTCGGGGATCATGGTCGCGGCGTCGCTGTTCGGCCTGGTCGGTGAGGGGCTGGCGGTCGTGGACGGCGGTGCCGTCGCCGCGGCGATGGCTATCGGCCCGGGCGTCCTCGCCGGCGTCGCGCTCGTCGTCGTCGGCCACGAGGTGCTGGCCGACGCGGAGTTCGACGCGAAGGAGTACGAGGAAGCGGACTTCCGAAAGCTCGTGCTCATCCTCGGCATCCTGACCGTCCACAGCTTCCCCGAGGGCGTCGCCGTCGGCGTCTCCTTCGCGGACCTGGGTATCGACGACCCGGGCCTCGCGACCGTCTCGCTCGCCGGCCTCTCCCTGCCGGTGCTGGCGGTGTTCATGACCGTCGCCATCTCGATTCACAACGTCCCCGAGGGGGTCGCCGTCTCCATCCCGCTACGCTCGATGGGCGTCAGCGAGTGGCGGATGGTCTGGTGGGCGGTGTTCTCCAGTCTCCCGCAACCGATCGGCGCCGTCGTCGCCTACTACTTCGTCACCCTGGCCGAGCGCTTGCTCCCCTTCGGCTTCGGGTTCGCCGCGGGCGCGATGGTGTACCTCGTCGCGACGGAGTTCGTCCCGGAAGCGCTCGAGCGGGGGGAAGGACTGCCGGGCGGCGGCCAGCGCGAACTCGCTCTCGGCGCCGCCGCCGGCGTCCTCCTGATGGTCCCGCTCGCGTTCGTCTGAATCGCTGCCCGAACCGGGCTACCGGCCGCCGCCCGTCAGATCAGTTTCCGCTGGGTCACGGTGAGATCGACGAACACGTCGAGCGGTTCGGGATCGTCGTCCGGGCCGGACTCACCGCGGTACGCCGAGTGGTCGACCACGAAGTAGTAGGGTCCGCTGGCGTCGATCGGTTGTCGGGCCCCGCCCTTCTGGGTCTGCGCCTCGAAGGTGTCTTCCGCGATCTGCTTTGCGCTCGCACCTACGTCGCTGTTGCCCGCGGGCGTCAGTGCCGGCTCGTCGCCGTCGGTGTAGGTGTCGTAGAACATGTACGACTCCTCAGAGGGGAAGAAGTAGACGTCGAAGGGGCGGTCGGCCCTGGCGCGGTAGCGGATCGCGCCGCCCGGATCGGAGACGTCCGGAATCTCCTCGACCCAGCCCTGTCCGGGCTGGACGGATACCGTCCGCTGGACGGTGGTCACGACCTCGCCACCGCCCCCGACGCAGCCGGCGACTCCGCCGGCCAGCCCCAGCGCCGCCGTCGATAGGAGTGCTCGCCGATCCATAGCGGTAGGTGTCGAATTTTGGTATAAAGAGGTACCTGCCGGACAATCAATCCTGATAGCGATCTGCCGGCAGGCGGCTGGCGTTCGGCAGCGAACCCCGCCCCGGGCGAAAGGAACAGGAATTTAAACGCCGGCACGGAAGAGGGTGACACTATGGGTAAGAAATCGAAAGCCAAGAAGAAGCGCCTGGGGAAACTCGAGCGCCAGAACACGCGCGTCCCGCCGTGGGTCATGCTCAAGACGGACCGCAACGTCGAACGCAACCCGAAGCGGCGCCACTGGCGCCGTAGCGACACGGACGAATGAGCGCCGGCGACTTCGAGGAACGGGTCGTCACCGTCCCGCTCCGCGACACGAAGGCCGCGCCGAAAGAGGAGGAGGCCGACAAGGCCATGTCCATCGTCCGCGAGCACCTCGCCAAGCACTTCGCCGTCGACGAGGACGCCATCAGGCTCGACCCCTCGATCAACGAGGCGATCTGGGCGAACGGTCGGTCGAACCCGCCGCGCAAGCTCCGGGTCCGCGCCGCCCGCTTCGAGGAAGACGGCGAGAGCATCGTCGAAGCCGAGACGGCAGAGTAGACTTGCTCCGCGCGGCTTTCTCCGGTTCGGCGTACGTCGGCGTGTTCGCACGCGCGACCGACGAGTGTCTGCTCGTCCGCCCCGACGTCGAGGAGGACCTCCGGGAGGACCTCGGCGAGGAACTGGAGGTCCCGGTCGTCCCCACGACCGTCGGCGGATCCGGTACCGTCGGCGCCCTCGCGACCGGCAACGGCAACGGGCTGCTCGTCAGCAGCCGCGTCCGCGAGCGTGAACGCGACCGGATCGCCGAGGCTGCGGACGTCCCGATCGGAGAGTTGCCCGGCCGGATCAACGCCGCCGGAAACGTCGTCCTCGCCAACGACACCGGGGCGTACGTCCACCCGGACCTCTCGGCGGAGGCGGTCCGCGCCGTCGAGGACACCCTCGACGTGCCCGTCGAGCAAGGCGTCCTCGCAGGCTCGCGGACCGTCGGGACCGCGGCCGTCGCGACCAACGCGGGCGTCCTCTGTCACCCGGACGCTACCGACGCGGAACTGGACTTTCTCGAGGAGCTACTGGACGTCCCCGCCGACATCGGTACCGTGAACTACGGCGCGCCGCTGGTCGGTTCCGGCCTCGTCGCCAACGATTACGGCTACGTGGTCGGTCAGGACACCACCGGCCCGGAACTGGGCCGCATCGAGTCCGCGCTCGGCTACATCGACTGACCGGTCGCGGCGCTCAGAAGACTTCCTGCGGGACCCGCGTCGCGTTCTCCGAGAGCACCGCCACCATCGGTTCGACGTCGCCGAACCGCGGCCCCCGGGCGACGACGTCGCGTTCGCGGTGCCACTCCACCACGTCGGCCTCCGCGAGTTTCGGGAGGTGGACGTGCTGCAACCGGAGCGCCGCGTGTTCTCGCGAGCGCGACCGGAGTCCGTCGAGGGCCGTCTCGGTCATCGACGAACGCGGGTCGCGGTCCAGCACGGCGTCGGGCACGCGAACCGACTCGTGTTCGCACAGCAGCAACAGCAGTCGCCGTCGGACGTCGTTCGCCAGCAGTCCGAGTACTTCCGAGGCCCCGATCATACTCACGTGTTCACGCGGGCCACACATAACTGTTATCTCGTTATCAAATGTTCGGACGACCGTTACGGTACCGTCGAACAGGCCGGTACGTGATGGGTGCGGGGCCGGTTGTGGCGTGCGGAGAGTTCGTTGCGGAAGGTACTTCCCGCTCGCTCTCCCAGCGGGACACATGAGTGAATTCACAGTCACCGGGCAGTGGAGCGCCCGCGACGGCTGGCAGCCCTTCGAGAAGGAGATCGAGGCCGAGAACGAGGACGTCGCCCGCGAGCACGTCCTCGCGGAGTTCGGCTCCAAGCACGGACTCAAGCGCACGCAGGTCGACATCGAGGGGGTAGACGCATGAGCCTCGGTGGCGGCGGCGGCGCCCAGCAGCAACTCCAGCAGATCGCACAGGAGATCGAACAGATCGAAGAGCAGATCGAGGCCCTCGAGGGCGAGATCGACGACCTCCAGACCGAGAAACAGGAGATGAACGAGGCCATCGAGGCCATCGAGGCCCTCGAATCCGGTTCGACGGTCCAGGTCCCGCTGGGCGGCGACGCCTACGTCCGCGCCGAGGTCCAGGACATCGACGAGGTCATCGTCGAGTTCGGCGCCGGCTACGCCGCCGAGCAGGAGCAGAACGACGCCATCGACGTCCTCGAGAACAAGCAGGACACCCTCGACGATCGCATCGAGGACGTGCGCTCGGACATCGCGGAGCTGGAGACCGAGAGCGAGGAGCTCGAACAGCAGGCCCAGCAGATGCAGCAACAGCAGATGCAGCAGATGCAGCAGATGCAGCAGCAGCAGGACGACGAGTAAGGCGCGATGTTCGACGGACTGAAAGAGAAACTCGGCCGCTTCAGCAGCGACGTCGAAGAGGACGTCGACGAGGACGCAGTCGACGAGGAAGCGACCGAGGAGGAGCCGGCTGCCGCCGAGGAAGCCGATCCCGAAGCCGCGGCGGAATCCGAAGCCAGCGAAGCGTCCGCCGAGAGCGAAGCCGTCGACGATGCCGATACGGTCGACGCGGCCGCGGACGCCGAAGCCGCCGAGGTCGACGACACCGAGGAGGCCGACGCTACCGAGGTCGAAACCGACGACGCAGACGTGGACGACCTCGACGCGGAGACGGACGAGATCGAGGACGACGCCGAGGTCGAGGAAACGCCGGAATCCGACGACGAAGACGAAGCGGACGAAGACGAAGCGGACGAAGACGACGAGGACGACGGCCGGAGCCTCGGCGAGCGGGCGAAGATCCTCGCGACCGGGAAGACGGTCATCGACGAGGACGACCTGCAGGACCACCTCGACGACCTCGAGCTGGCCCTGCTACAGAGCGACGTGGAGATGGGCGTCGCCCAGGAGATCCTCGATGGCGTCGAGGAGAACCTCGTCGGCGAGACGCGGCGGCGCCTGTCCTCGACGGGCAACCTCGTCCGCGACGCGCTGCGGGAAGCGCTGTACGACGTGATCAGCGTCGGGCAGTTCGACTTCGACGAGCGGGTCACGGAGGCCGACCGCCCCGTGGTCATCATCTTCACCGGCGTCAACGGCGTCGGGAAGACGACGACCATCGCGAAGCTCTCGCAGTACTTCGAGGACCGGGGGCTGTCGACGGTGCTGGCAAACGGCGACACCTACCGCGCGGGAGCCAACGAGCAACTGCAGCAACACGCCGACAACCTCGACAAGGAGGTCATCTCCCACGAGCAGGGCTCGGATCCCGCCGCCGTGATCTACGACGCCGTCGAGTACGCGAAGGCCCACGATGTCGACGTCGTGCTCGGCGACACGGCCGGCCGACTCCACACCTCCGACGGGCTGATGGACCAGCTCTCGAAGATCGACCGGGTCGTCGAGCCGGACCTGACGCTGTTCGTCGACGAAGCGGTCGCCGGGCAGGACGCCGTCAACCGCGCCCGCGAGTTCAACGACGCCGCGGAGATCGACGGCGCCGTGCTGACGAAGGCCGACGCCGACCCGCAGGGCGGCGCGGCCATCTCGATCGCCCACGTCACCGGCAAGCCGATCCTCTTTCTCGGTACCGGGCAGGACTACGACGACCTCACGGAGTTCGACCCCGAGGAGATCGTCGACCGGCTCATCGGCGAAGACTGAGCCGGCTTTCTGCGGTCGTTTCGCGGGCGCCGCTCAGCCGGAGCGGTGCGGACACCTCACCCGGAGACCGACACGTCGCCGTCGCCGGTGACGGTCACGTCGCAGCCCGCGTGTGAAAAAGAGATTCGCGACAGCCCGCCCTTCGAGCGGGTGACGAGGCGTTCGAGCGCGTCGGGGTCGACCGACCGGTACAGCGGCGGGAGCACCTCGGGGTCACACCCTTTCGCCGCTGCGAGCCGCTCGACGACCGCCACCGAGACGGCGTCGATCGCGTCGGGCGATCCGCCCGCGTGGCCGCCGTCGGTCTGCTGTTCACGAACCATACTCACTCCTCCACTGGTACGACCGTCGCGGTCGCTGTACGAACAGTACCACCACTGGCGCGTTGGGCCGCGACGGGGATCAGTCCTCGGTGTGACGCGTCACGGGTATTAAGTGCTCGACGGCGCGTTGATCGCACCGACCGTGACTCGCGGCGTCCGCTGCTGGAGACGCCAGCGGCCGACTGTTGCGAACCGTCAGAGCCGGCGGGGATCACGGTGGTCGTGGTCGAGCGTGTGGCCGACGAGGGCGTCCTGTCCGCGGCGAAGTCGCGCCGACGCCGCGTTGCGCGAGATACCGAGTTCGTCGGCGACGTCTTGCAGGGAACACTCCCGGGGGACCGCAAAGTAGCCCGCCTCGCGGGCAGTCGTCAGCGCCGCGCGCTGCTTGTCGGTCACCTCGAATTTCCCGTACGAGGAGGGATCGTCGCTGCCATAGAGCCGGGCGAGTTCGACCCGCTCGTGGGCGGCGCAAAAGCGGTCGTCGAACGCCGAGACGGCCTCCCGGCCGGCGAACAGCGCACGGAGAACCCAGCGGTCGCCGTGGCCCTCGGCGGTCAGGACGGTCGCCGCCACGTCCTCGAGGGCCGCCAGCAGGTCGATGCCGTCCTCGCGCCACGTGACCCGGTAGAGGGCCTCCTCGTCGTAGCGCTCGACGGTCTCGAACTCATCGACCGAGGTATCCTCCCGCAGCGCCCCTTCGAACGCCTCGAAGTCCCCCGTCGCGACCCAGACGTACGGCGTGACGGCTTCGTCGCCGTCGGACACCATGCGCTCGATGGTGACCGAACTCTCCACCGCGTCGAGCGCGTCATCGAGGAGAAAAACGGCCGCCGGGACGCTGAACTCGCCGATGATGGACACAGGCGGAATTCGCGTCGCCGGCGCATAAACGTCTCGCCGGTGGAGCCCCTTGGGGGCGTTACTCGTCGCGCTCGTCGGAGAGGTGCTCCCACACCTCGGCGCAGCCGCATCCGTCCTCGACGTCGTCGAGATGAGACGTGTCGACGTCCTGAGCTCGTTCGTCCGATTCGACCTGCGCATCCTCGTCGGTCGCCTGCACGTTTGCCGTGTCGGTCATTTGGTTGTTCAGTTCCAAGGACCCACTACGTATAAACCTCCACATCCGTGCACCCCTCGCCGTCACTGCCCGGAAGCGACAAATATCTCCGGATCCCGGTGAGCTCCGATCGGGCTGATTCGGGTAGAGAGAGGAAGCGAGACGGGTTCTCGAGACCACCGGCAAATGACGCCGGATCGGTGGTATCGGGTCCCGCGAACTCGGGTCGCCGGGACGTTGCAGGTGAAACAGGGGGGCCTGTCAGCGCTCGCGATCCATCACAGGTACCGGCAATCAGGTGGGGGTTTCCCGCAGCCCTGGCAGACCTGTCCGTGACGAGGACTTACATGGATGATCACGTTGTGCCGCTAGGCACGCGCGCAATCGCCGCGCAGGCTCTCACTCATGAACGGGACAGACAGACTCGCCTCTGGAACGCGGAGGGATTCGACGTGAACACGGTCGAGCAGCACAAACAGGAGAAACACCCGCTGGACGTCGTCGAGGACGTCAAGGAGTACGCCGAGGAAGGCCTCTCGTTCGAGGAGATCGAGGAGCGGGCCGGCAGCGGCGAGTGGGAACGGCTCAAGTGGGCCGGGATGTACTCCCACGGCCGCAAGGAGGGGTACTTCATGATGCGGACCAAGGTTCCGGGCGGCTACCTGTCGCCCGAGCAGGCCGAGGTGATCGGCGAGGTCGCCGAGGAGTACGCCGTCGCCCCCGAGGAGTACGGCGGCGAGGACCAGAACGACATCTGGGGCGACGCGTTCATGGACATCACGACCCGCCAGGACATCCAGATGCACTGGATCCGGGTCGAGGACGTGCCCGAGATCTGGGACACCTACGACGAGGTCGACCTCACGACGATCCAGGGCTGTGGCGACGGCGCCCGCAACGTCCTCGGCTGCCCCGCAGCCGGTCTCGACGGCCACGAGTGTTTCGACGCCCAGCCGGTCATCGACGCCGTCTCCGACTACTTCACGGGCAACCGCGAGTACGCCAACCTGCCCCGGAAGTTCAAGATGACCATCACGGGCTGCAAGCACGACTGCGGCCAGTCGCAGATCAACGACGTGGGACTGACCCCGGCCCGGAAGGAAGTCGATGTCTCCGGCTCCGCCGGAGGCTCGTCGGACTCGTCCGACGGTGGCGAGGAGATCTACGGCTTCCACTGCAAGGTCGGCGGCGGCCTCTCGGACGGCCCGCGGATGGCGACGCAGATGGACGTGTTCGTCCCGCCGGAGGACACGGTCGAGTTCTGCCGCGCCGTCGCCCAGACGTTCAAGGAGCTCGGCGACCGGAACAACCGCGGCGTCTGCCGGATGCGCTACCTCGTCCAGCAGATGGGCACCGACAAGTTCGAGCGAGCGGTCCGCACCCGCTGTGAGGTCGACCTGCCCACCAGCGGCACCGATCTGACGGAGGGCTACACCGGCGACCACGTCGGCGTCCACGACCAGAAGGGCGAGGGGCTGAAGTACGTCGGCTTCAACGTCATCGCCGGCCGCATGGGCGGCGACGAGTTCGCAGAGGCCGCCCGCGCCGCCGAGAAGTACGGCACGGAGGACACCTCGATCCGCCTCGCGACCGACCAGAACTTCCTCATCACGCACGTCCCCGAGGAGAACGTCGGCGACCTGCTGAACGAGCCGTTCGCCCGCAAGTACAGCCCGGACCCCGGTCCGTTCTCGCGGGGCGCCGTCGGCTGCACGGGCTCGGAGTTCTGCAACTACGGCATCATCGAGACCAAGAATCGGGTGTACCGCTGGGCGAAGGCCCTGGATCGCCGCATCGATACGCCCGACGACCTCGACGTGGTCCGGATGCACATGTCGGGCTGCTCGGCCTCCTGCGCCCAGCCGCAGATCGCCGACATCGGCTTCCGCGGCGAGACGGTCAACGTCGACGACCCCGAGACGACGACCAACGAGGAAGGCGACAACATCGTCGAGGGCATGGACTTCGGCCTCGGCGGCGCGCTCGGCGCCGACAACGAGTTCATCGACTGGGTCGAGAACGCCGTCCCCGCCAGCGCCGTCATCCCGGCCATCGAACAGCTGTTCGAGGCCTACGTCGACGAGCGCGAGGAGAGCGAGCGCTTCTACGAGTGGACCCGCCGGGTCGGCAACAACCGCCTGCGGAAGATCATGCAGCGTGCGGACGCCAACGTCTCCGGAGGTGTCGCCCATGGCGACTGAGCGCCCGTGGGACCGCCGCGAGCGCGACCTCCGGAGCGACGACCACGAACAGGTGGCCCCGGCCGACGCCGCGCCCGAACTCACCGAGCAGACGGAGGGCGACGACGTCGAACTGGACGACTCGCGGCTGCTGACCGACGGGGGACGCGACGGGCCGATGCCCGGCGTCCCGGACGTGGGAAGCGACGACGCCGACGACTGCGGCTGCGGGAGTTCCTGTGGCTGCGGCGGCCACTCCGAAAGCGGTCACTCGCACAGCAACGGTAGCGGACACTCGCACACCCACGGCGGCGGGCAGTCGGGTGGGCAATCGCCCGCGGTCCCGGACGGCGGCGCCACGCCAGCCAACGTCGACGAGAACGGCAAGCTCCGGGACGTCCAGTTCACCGCGCCGGCCGAGGGCAAGAGCCAGGACGTCTACGAGACGGCGCCGGACCAGCGCGTCCAGCGCCCGGGCGAGGAGGATCTGGCTCTCGACACCCCCTCCTACGAGATCAGGTCGCAGATGAACGACATCGAGACGCCCGACGACAAGACGTGGTTCATGGAACTCGACGAGGGCGTCATCGACGCCGGCCGCTGCATCCAGTGCGGTACCTGCGTCGCCTCCTGCCCGTCGGACTCCATCGGCATCGGCGACGACGGCCTGCCCGAACTCGTCAAGATGTGCACGGGCTGTTCGATGTGCTGGGACTTCTGCCCCCGCGGCGGCCTGCGCTACGAGCGCCAGTGGAAGATCACCGGCGGCGACGACAACGTCTCCGGCGCCGGCGACCCCATCACGGAGTTCTCCGCGAAGGTCGACGAGGACTGGCGCGAAAACGCCCAGGACGGCGGCCTCGTCACCGCCGTCCTCTGCAAGCTCTTAGAGGAGGGCGAGATCGACGGCGCGCTCATCGCCACCGAGAGCGACGACGAGCCGTGGAAGGCCGAGTCGTTCCTCGCCACCACGCCCGAGGAGTGCATCGAGAACGCCGGGAGCTTCTACAACCAGACGATGGCCCTCGGCAACCTCGACCTCGAACGGTGGGAGCACAAGCTCGACGTACCTATCGACGACGCCTCGCTCGCGCTCGTCGGCACCCCCTGCGAGATCGAGGGCATCCGCGCCCTGCAGGACTTCGAGTGGGACTACGCCAGTCAGGAGGAGGGCGTCCGCTCCATCGACTACGCCATCGCCCTGATGTGCACGAAGAACTTCAACTACGAGAAGCTCATGGGCGAGAAGCTCGAGGAAGAGCGCGACATCGATCTGGACGACGTGGGCAAGATGGACGTCCTCGACGGCCGGATGATGGCCTACGACCACGAGGGCGAACTCATCGTCGACGAGGACGTCGAGGAGTTCCACGACGCCGCGCTGAAGGGCTGTGACGAGTGCGCCGACTTCACCGGCTACTGCGCCGACCTGACCGTCGGCTCCGTCGGCTCCAGCGACGAGTACTCCTCGGTCATCGTCCGCACCGAGCAGGGGCTGGACGCCTGGAACCTGACCAAGGACGACCTCGACTACCACGACCTGGAAGACCGCTCGGCCATCGGTGGCCTGCAGTCGTGGGACAAGAAGAAGGCCTTCGACTCGCTGCAGCGACCCTTCGACCCGGACGCGCCCCGGTTCATCGAGTACACCGAGCACGCCGAGAACTACGGGACCGAACTGAACCCGCACGAAGCCGAGCACTGAACGCGGGTCTCGGCGGTCTTTTTCGCCGATCCGCTCAATACGTTTCTACGTCGAGAACGACGGAGGTGGCGTGAATTATTCGGGTATTTCGTCGCCCAGGCGCTCCCGACGGGTACGCGACCGGTCGCGTCCCTCCTCGATCGCCGCTTCGATGTTCTCGGTTCCATCGCTCCAGATGCCGGCGACTTCGCTCCAGGACCGCTCACCTGCCAGACGCTTCACCACGTCACTGAAGCTCTCTCCCGCTCGCTTTTCGGCAGCGAGCCGCTCGTATGCCTCCTCGTCGAGCGAGATCGTCTTGGCCGCCATCAATACACAGCCGTGTGCGCATCTATGTAAATCGTCGGGCGACCAGCGGTTCCACTGTCGGGTCGATGTCGGCCCGTTCTCCGTTCCGCGGGTTCCATCGCACCGGTCACAGCTGGACCGGGCAGGAGAAACCCTAACTGCTGGTCGAACGTGAGCGACCACGTGGCTACAGACGAACGGGTATCGGCGTCGGACGCGCTCGACGCGACGACGGTCGAACGGATGATCACCGCCGTCGACGACGCCTGGGACGTCCGCGAGGCGTTTCGGATCGACGACGGCGGCAGCGAGACGGTATCGGTAACCGTCGAGACGGGCGACAGCGTCCGCGAGTGCGTCCTCAAGGCGACCGACGACGAGAACGGCGGCGGGGAACTCGCCGCGGAAGCGACGCTCCTCCGCCTGCTCGGCGCCGAGACGGCCGTCCCCGTCCCCGAAGTGTACGGTATCGTTGACGGCCATCCGGATCTTCCGGCGCCCTTCTTTCTCATGGAACGGGCCGACGGCGACCCCCTACCCGCGAACGTGTCGACGGTTCCGGACGGCGAGCTAGTTGCGTACGCCCGCCAGGTCGGCCGTTCGCTCGGCCGGGTCCACTGTCTCGACGCGTTCGACGCCTACGGGCCGATCGTCGACGCCGAGCGCGTCGACCCGACCGACGCGGGCGGGGAACTGCCGCTCGCCCCCGAGTACGGGCTGGCGCTCGAGGATCCCCACGAAAGCTGGGCGTCCCGGCTGCAGGCGACCGCGAAGGAGGCACTGGAGCGCCTCGGCGACACTCGATTTCGCGACCTCGCGTCCGAGCTGCGCGCGGCGATCGACCGGCAGCGCGACGGTCTCGACCTCACGGGGAGGCCGGCGATCGCCCGGATCGACTACAACCCGAGGAACTTGGTCGTCGACCGCGGGTCGCGGACGGTGACCGGGCTGCTCGACTGGGAGCTGGCACGGACGACGCATCCAGAGTACGAACTTGTCTGCGCCGAGCAGGGCTTCTGTGGCACGGACACGCTCGACTCAGAGCGACGGAACCGGGTTCGGAGTGGGCTCTACGAGGGGTACGACCGGACCGCCGGTCACTCGCCCGGCGACGGCTTCGAGGAGCGCCGCCGGCTCTACCGGCTCGTGTTCGTCACCGAGATCATGAACTGGGTCGACGGGGGAGTCGGGCCCGAGAACGCCGACGTGGTCGAACGAGACTACCGCGAGTTCGTCGCCGAGTTGCTGTGAGGGGCGACGCGCGGTCACCGATCACGAGGGGTGCGGCGCGAACGTGGTCGGCGAAACGACTACCCGCGAGAGGACCGATGAACCGGTCCACGCGATGACCGAGCGGCTCTACACCGAACACCCGGATCTGTACGACGCGATCCAGCGCGAGTGGGACTACGACCGGGACGTGTCGTTCGTCGCCGAGCGGGCGGCCGCGGGTGACCCGTCCGTCCTCGACGTGGGCTGCGGGACGGGCGAGCACGGGCGGCGGTTCGCCGAGGCCGGCTTCGACGTGACAGGGATCGACCCCCACGAGGGGATGCTCGAACGCGCACGCGAGAAGTGTGGCGACGGGGCCACGTTCCGCCGCGGCGCGCTTCCCGACATCGACATCGACGGGCGTTTCGACGCCGTCGTCGCCATCAGAGGAGTCATCAACCACCTGCCGCCTGCGGATCTGGGTCCCGCGGTCGGAAACATGTGCGACCACCTCGCGGCGGGGGGCGTCCTCGTCTTCGACAACTCGCCGTTGCCGCCGGAGGGCAACGACCCCGCGTACCACGTCGGCGAGTACGACGGCGGGCGCTACGTCCGCGTCGCGCAGATGCAGAGACGGCCCGACGACCGGCTAAACTGGGTGTCGGCCACGTTCACCGAGGCCGGCGAGGTGTTCACGAACAGCCGGCCGATGACGCCGTTTAGCGACGCGGAAGTCGCCGGCGCGCTCGAGGCGGCGGGTCTCGCCGTCGAAACCCGCGACGGCTACGGACCGGAAGACGGTCGGACCGTCTTCGTCGCGACTCAGAGTTCGGAGCGCTTGACCAGCGCGTAGACCAGCAGCGCCGAGAGGACGACGCTGAGGTACGCCTCGCTGGCGGCCGCGACCTCCGCGGCCGGACCGACGGGGCCCATGAACCCGTAGCCGATGGTCGTGTAGGAGACGTAGCTGAAGCGGGCGATCTCGAAGAGCGTCTCCAGACCGCTCGTCGTCAGCGCTTCACCGAGGGGTATCTGCCCGGCCTGCGTCTCGAAGAGGGAGCCGCCGAAGGCGTAGAACGGGACGTACAGCAGCGGCGCGAGGAGGAAGGAAAAGCCGATCCTGATGGGGCGCATCCCGTGGCCGCAGGTGATCCCGAGGAAGTAGTTCTCGGTCGCCCGGCCGAGGTTCTTGAATCGCGTCCAGAGGTCCTGCGAGCGGTCGCGGGCGACCTCGAGGTTCTCGGCGCGGCTGTACTGCTGGCGCTTGACGCGGAACTCGCCGGCGGCCTTCATGTCGCCGACGCCCGCCGCGCTCTGTTTGGCCTTGAGGTAGGTGGTCTCGACGACCTCGGGGGTCATCTCCAGGGCGTAGTCGGGGTCGGCCGCCGGAGGTTCGTGGAACTCGTGGATGGCCCAGGCGTTGCGGTCGAGGTACTCGCGGTGGGCGCTGAAGTCGAACTCGTGGCCGTCGAACTCGGTGAACTCCGTCCGGCAGAACCGGAAGAAATCCAGCAGGCGGCGGTAGTCCTCGTCGGCCGCGGCGGCCAGTTCCACGTCGCCCAGCGAGGCCAGGGTGAGGTCGTAGCGCACCCAGTCGTCCGCTGGCTGTGCGATGCGACCGGTGCGGATCTTCGCGCGGGTGAAGTCGACGAACGCGTCCTCGGCGACCTGGGTCGCCTCGAAGTCGATGCGGTCGGAGACGACGACTCCCTCGAAGTCGATCTGCCCGGCGAAGCCGGTGTCTTCGAAGTTCGCCGAGCTGATCTCGGCGTTGTGGAAGTCGGCGTCGTCGCCGAAGTGAGCGCCCTCGAAGGTCAGGTCGTCCTCCAGGAAGTTGGCGCCGCCGGTGAACTCCGCGCCGCGGAAGACACAGCGGTCGGCGAATTCGACGGCCGAGAAGTCGGCGTCCTCGTGGAATCGCGCCTCGTCGAAGTCCGCCTCGCCGTCGAAGCGGGCGCCGGGGAAGTCGGCGTCGGCGTCGAACGCCGCGCGCTCGAAGTGAACCGTCGCACCGAACCCGACGTCCACGAACGAGACGTATCGGAACCGGGCGTCGCTGAAGTCGGCCCCCTCGCGGAACGTCGACCCCTCGAAGGTCGCGTCCTCGTCGAGCGCGCGCTCGCGGCCGGAAAACGCCGCGCCGCGGAAGTCCGCCGGGCCGCGGAACGTCGTCTCGGCGAAGGAGGTGTCGCCGTCGAAGCGGGCCTCGTCGAAGTCCGCGAGCGCCTCGAAGACGACCGCGTCGAACTCGGCGTCGCCGTCGACGGTCACCTCCTGGAAGGCGGCCTCGCCGGCGAACGTCGCTCGCTCGAAGTGCGTGAAGCCGAACTCCGTCTGCCGGAAGTCCGCGTCCGCCTCGAAGGCCGCGCCGGTGAAACTCGTGTTGTCGTCGAAGAGATTCGAGTCGCCGTAGAACTCCGCGCCTCTGGCCTCGACGACCCCCTCGAAGGTCGCGTCGTCGAAGCTCACGTCGTTGGCGAAGGCGGCCTCGTCGGCGTGGAACCGCCCCTCGAACGTGGCGCCCTCGAACTCGACGTCGCCGTCGAAGCGCGCCTCGAAGGCGTCGAAGTCGCCGGTGACGGTCGCGCCGTCGGCCAGCAGCGCCGACTCGAAGTGGGCCTCCTCCAGCGTCACGTCGCCGAGCGTCGCGTCGTCGAGCCGGACGGGGAGACGGATCGACGCGAACGACGCCGAGAGCGACTCGATCGTCGCCTCGCGCAGGTCGACCGGGTGCCGGTCGACCCCCTCGATCGTCCGGCGGTCCAGATCGATCGCCGGGAGGGTCACGCCGCGCAGGTCCTTCTGGTCGGCGTCGCCCTCGCGGAGGACCGCGAGGAACGCCTCTCGGACCTCGTCGTCGGTGACCCCCTGCTGCTCGCGTTCGTCGGGCGAGAGGTGCAGGACCGAGTCGTCGACCGACCGGGCCATCTGCCCCGCCGAGGCGCCCGTCTCGCCCGTTGCCCCGCGTCCACCTGTCATACTACCCAACAGGACAACCACCGGGGATAAATATTACTCTCGACCAGCAGGGCGCCGGCGTCGCTCAGTCGGTCGGCTGTCCGGCCTGCTCGACGGCACGGTCGTCCGGGAAGCCGCTGCGGTCGATCTCGTCGACGTGGTCGGCGTAGTCGCCGGTCCCGTCCGCGGATTCGCCGACCGGGTCGCCGCCGGGGACCGACTCGAAGGCCGTCCGCGTGTACAGCGCGAGGTCGAACTCGGGGTACGTGTGGTAGGTCTCGTAGCCGTCGGGGGTCACGTCGACCGTCGTGTAGGCGTCCGGGTCGAACCGGTAGGCGAGATCGAACGAGTCGTCGGCCGGGAACGCGGCCAGCGGACGCCGCTCGACGACCGTGGCGCAGCGCAGTCCCCCGGCCGCGTAGTCGAGTCGACGGCGAGCGGCGGCGTCCGGCGGGTCGGCAGTCGTCGCGCCGTCGAGGCGGAGCGTGGTCGCCTCGGCGTCGACCGGCTCGCAGGAGGCGAGTTCGTGGAAGTCGTAGGCGGGCGCGCTGACGTAGTGGGAACTCCCGATGACCCGGAAGGTGAAGGTCGCGCCGAGCAGGTCGCGGGTGAGCGAGTCGAACACCCGGACATCGCCGGCGGGCGGGGCGGTACTGTGGACGAACTGGAGGGTGTCTCGTGTCATGGGTCGACGATCACGTCGTAGTTGGGGTCGAAGACGCTGTTCGGCTCGACGCCGCGGTAGGAGGGGATCGACCGCCAGGACAGCCCGTCGTAACGGTCGGCCACGCCGTCGAGGTAGTCGCTGCGTGCGCGGGAGACGTTCGGGACCGGCTGGGGACCGTCCGAGAGCAGGTAGAAGCGCTCGCCGCGCTCGAGTTCGCCGTCCTCGTCGTGGTCCTCGTAGGCCGAGTAGGGGAGATAGCGGTCGAACCCGGCCGCACGGACGGTGTTGACGTACGCCTTGTGGTGCTCGGGGAACCAGTACTTCGAGTAGGCCCACGTCGCGACGACGCCGCGGTCGCTGAGGTGGTTCCGCAGCGTCCGGTAGAACTCCGTCGAGTACAGGGCGAGCGAGTCGTCGCTGCGAGCGCCCGGCACGTCCAGCAGGACGAGGTCGTAGCGCTTCTCGGAGCCGCGGAGGTAGTCGTAGGCGTCGCCGACGGTCGTGTTCAGCCGGCCGTACTCGTCGGCGTCGTCGTGGTAGCGGGAGAACCGCGACTCCTCCTTCGAGTAGGCGAGGAACTCCCCGTCGATGTCGATCTGGTCGACGCTGACGTTGTACTCGCGCAAGTGGTCGACGGCGATGTAGTCGCCGCCGCCGACGATCAACACGTCGAGCGAGGCGACGTCGCCCGTCTCGCCCGCCAGCGCCGACATCGGCACGTCGACGAGGCCGCTGTGGTAGGAATCGATCCAGCTGTCACAGAGCTGGATCGCCTGGTCGAGATGGAGGCAGGTCTCGCTCGCGCCGTTCCCCGCGAGGTCGCGCTCGTAGGTAGTGATCCGCTGGTAGCGCGTCCGCTCGAAGGACTCGACGGTCACCTCGGCCCGGTCGGTCACGTGCCCGGCGCTCTGGGGCTGGTACTCGCTCTCGATGCGGTCGCCCATGTACGCGCCGGTGACCGCGCGGTCGACCGCGCCGGCGTTGGCGACCAGCCCGCCGTAGGTGCCCGTCAGCAGCAGGCAGGCGAGGACGACGCCGCGCCAGCGGGCGAGCGACAGCGACCGGCCGCTCGTGCGCTCGGTGCCGCGAGCCGACCAGGCCGCAAAGACCAGTGCGGCCAGCCCGTTCAGCAGGCCGAGGACGAGCACCGTCACGACGAGGCCGTAGCGCGGGTACAGCACCAGCGCGTAGACGACCGTCCCCGCCAGCCCCCCGAGGTAGTCGACCCCCAGTACTTCGGAGAACGACCGCCCCTCGGCCTCCGAGACCGAGAAGAACGCCCCGAGGATCCCGCGAATGATTCGCCGGGGGTAGATACCGCCGAGCGCAGCGAACACCGTCCGCTCGCGGTGGTCGACGAGTTCGTTCAACAGCGGTATCTCGAACCCCGAGAGCAGCCCGACGAGGAGGATCGGGACGTGCGCGAGCGCGAGCGTCACCGGCCCCTTGAACTGGAAGGCCACGTCCGGGAAGGAGTTCAGGGCGATCACGAACCCGGCGCCGACCGGCCCGGCGAACGCGAGGTACAGCTCCGTCCGGAGGAAGTTCGGGCCGGGGTCGTCGAGGTGCGCCGAGAGGAACGCGCCGACGCCCATCGAGAAGAGGTAGAGGCCGATGGTGATCGAGTACCGGAGGACGGTCCCGCCGTAGAAGACCGTCAACAGCTCCGAGTAGACGAGTTCGTAAGCGATCGAACAGAACGCGACGACGAAGGTCAGCCCGAGCAGGACCCGGCGGTCCGTGAGTCCCGACAGCGGCGGCTCCCGGTCGGTCGAATCGGTGGGCGCAGTGGCCGCCTCGCGGTCGTCGCTATCGGAGGCCATCGGCGGTCAGACGCTCACACTCTCGGTTTGACGTACCAGGTCTCGCCCGTCTGTACCCTGTCGCCGTTGGCGTCGATCTCCATGTCGACGGCCTGCCAGCCGAAGTCCATCGAGCCGTCCTCCGAGACGAGCTCGGTGCCGATCCGGTACCAGCCCTCGCGGACGCCGTCGCCCGGTGACACCGCGGTGAGGTCGGCCGTCAGTTCGGTCCCCTCCTCGGGCTGATCCCAGGTCTCGTCCCACGAGACGTCGCCCGGGCCGGGGCCGGGAGCGTCGTTCTCGTAGCTCTGCTCGCTGCCGAGATAGGAGACCGCCAGCGTCGCGACGACGGCGTCGTACATCCGCAGTTCGTCGTCGTGGTCGTCGCGCCAGTCGTCGGTGTAGCTCCCGCCGTGCCAGACGGCCCAGGTGCGGTGGCGGGAGTGCCTCGGCGCCGAGGAGTAGCCCCCGGAGGCGCGCCCGCTGGCGCCTTTGGCCGCGCTGGCGACGCCGACGGGTGCGAGCCCGGCGACGCCGGCGCCGAGGTCGCCCTGGTTCTCCAGTCGCGACTCGACCTCGACGTCGGAGACCAGCTGGATCGCCAGCGTCGTCCCCTGCACATTCACGTCGTCGAACACTCTCGACTTCCGCGGCGGGGGCGAGTTGTTCCCGCCGAGACAGCCCGCCAGGCCGGCACCGGCCAGCAGGCCGGTACCTCCACGAAGGAAGCGTCTACGCTTCATACCCTGTATCGCATCGGGCATCCGGTAAGTATCTTTATGTTATCGCGTCGTGACGATATCGGGCTCGCGCGATCTCGGGACGGCGGCGGCCCGCTCGGGATGTCGGCGGCCCAGTCGGCCGGGCGTCGCGGGCGACCCGGACCCCGCGGCGGTCTCCGGTCGGCATGGCGGCCCTTCAAGTGACGACCGACGGTAGGAGTGGGCTAACGAGGCTACGATCGAATGAGCGACACGTTCGACGCGGACACGGAACGCTACGCCGGCGACGTGCGACTCGCCGGCAGTCACGACCCGCCGGTCGCCCTCCGGGGGGCCGAAGACGTCTTCGTCGGCCCCGAGTCGGTCGACGGCACGCTTCGGCTCGCCGATGCGGAGTACGTCTTCACGGACGTACCGGCCCCGAGTGGCGGCGCAAGCCCGGACACACCGGCAGTGGCGACCGAGGTGACGGGCGACCTCGAAGACGGCTACGTCGAGGACGTGGCCGGCGACGTGGTCGTCAGCGACGTCGACGACGTGTTCGTGGCCGCGGGGGCCGCCGACGCGCTCAACCCGGCGGGCGCCGAGCAGGTCTTCCACGACGGCGCTGGGACGCCGACCGACTCGCCGGACGGCTACGACGTGACCGTCACGGGGTGGAACCACTCGCGCGACGCCCGCGACCCGCGAGACGGTGTCGCCGTCCGCGGCGCGAAGAACACCGTCGAGGTCGGCGAGGGGAAACACGACCTCACCGTCTACGTCGTCGGCTGGGACAACGAAGTGCGGATCGAGGGCCGTGACGTCGACGCGACCGTCTACTTCGTCGGCCGGGACAACCGCGTCAGCGTCGGCCCGTACGTCTCGGTCACGACCGCCGCCGAGAGCGGCTTCGACAACGCAGTCGACTCGGACCCGATCCCTCCCGAGGCCGTGATCGAGACGTCGAAAGACGAGGCCCACGGCGAGGCCACCTTCGGCCGCCACCGGATCACCTGGCAGGAGCCGGCCCCCGACAAGGACTGGTGCCCGCACTGCGGCGAGAACGCCGACGCCGTCGTCGCCCGCCGGCAGAAGGACGCCTTCTTCCTGTTCGGGTCAGCGATCCGGACCTACGACAGCGGCGGCGTCTCCTACGAGTGCGAGCGCTGTAGCCGCCACATCGCTGGCGAGGTCGCTCTCTCCGAAGAAGAACGGAAAGACGCGCTGCGGTGACGGGCAACGGAATGGGCTCGCTGCGGTAACGGGCAGCGGGGTAGGCGAGCTGCGGTGAACGTGCGGATCGATACCGCACGCCACAGCGCCGCTGCCGGCGAAGTCCGCCCGAATCCGAACGCTCAAAGGGACAGATCGGTTCGGACAGGGTATGGAGGTGTTCGTGCGGCTGGGGTACCTGCTCGCGCTGCTCGGCGTCGGCGTCGGCGCTCGCCGGGTCGGCGTCCTGACCGAGCGGCGGACGGGCTGGCTCAACGACGCCGCGTTCTACGTCGCGCTCCCGGCGCTCGTGTTCTCCTCGACCTACGATCGGGCGCTGGGCGAACTCGTCTCGCCGGCGCTGGTCGCGGGCGTGCTCGTCGTGTTCGCGACGATCATCGGGCTCGCGTGGCTGGTCCACCGGCGCCGGCCGTCCGGCGCCCGCCGGAGTGTCGCCCTGGTCCAGTCGTACCACTCGAATCTCGGGTTCCTCGGCCTACCGCTGGTCAAGGCGACGCTCGGCGACGCCGCCAGCGGGACCGCCGCCGTCGTCCTCGGCGTCGGCATCCTCGTCCAGACGCCGCTGACCGTCTGCTCGCTCATCGCCATCAACGACGCGGACGCCGACATCGCGACGGAACTGCGCGGCGTCGCGACCAACCCCGTCCTCATCGCGCTCGTGGCGGGACTCTCCGTCTCGACCGCCGGACTGGGCGCGCCGGGCACCGTCGCGACCGGCCTCAGCTGGGTCTCCGAACTCGCGCTGCCCATCGCACTGCTGTGCGTCGGCGCCTCGCTCCAGGTGGTCGATGCCGACGTGGACTACGGGCTGACCGGCTCGGTCGTCGCGATGAAGATCGGGCTGATGCCCGCCGTCGCGTGGGTCGTCTTCACGCTGCTCTCCGTCGACGCGACCGCCGCCGCGGCCGTCGTCGTCATGCTCGGGATGCCCTCGGCGGTCTCGACGTACGTCTACTCGACGGAACTCGGCGGTGACTCCCAACTCGCCTCGCTCAACGTCTTCGCCACCACGCTCGCCTCGCTGGGCACCGTCGCGCTCATCCTCGAAGTGATGGGGTAGCCCCGCGGTCGCCGCGAAACTCGCCGGATTTTATCAGCGCTCGCGCCCCATCGACGGGCATGGCCTACCACCACGTCGACCCCGACGACCTATCGGCGACGCCCGACTACCCCTGCGACCGCCGCGGCGTCTCAGACGCGACGGAACTGGCCGCGCTCCACCTCGCGACCTACGAGATGGAACCCGGCGAGCAACTGCCGCGGGTGTACCACTACCACGACCGCCGCGAGGAAGCGTTCTACGTGATTTCGGGGACACTGCACGTCGAGACGCCCGACGAGGAGTACGTCGTCGAGGAGGGCGAGGTGTTCGTCGCCGAACCCGAGAGCCCCCATCGAGCGTACAATCCCGAAGGCGCCGAGGGGTCGGTGCGGGTGCTCGGGACGGGCGCGCCGAAATCGGACATCGCCCATCCGTACGAACCGGGCGACAGTGGCGAGGAGTGAGCGCGACTGGATACCCTTTAGGGGCCCCCGCTCGGACGGAGGGACATGACGAAGAAAGGCGAGACTCTGGACCGGATCATCGACAGCGGCGTGACCGCAGTCCTCCGCGGCATCGACGAGGACGACATCGTCACGGTCGCCGAGGCCGTCCACGAGGGCGGCGTCACGGCCATCGAGATCACGGCCGACGCAAAGCGCTGCAGCGAGATGATAGCCGACGTGGACCGCGCGCTGGAGGGCACCGACGCGGTCATCGGCGCGGGGACGGTGATGGACGCCGCGGCCGCGCGCAACGTCATCGAGGCCGGCGCGGAGTTCGTCCTCGCCCCCAATCTCAACGAGGAGGTCATCGACGTCTGCAACCGCGAGGGCGTCGTCGCCATCCCCGGCGTCATGACGCCCACCGAAGCCGCCGACGCGATGGAGGCCGGCGCGGACATCCTGAAGATGTTCCCCGCCTCGACCGTCGGCCCGGGCCACATCGGCGCGCTGCAGGGCCCGCTGGGCGACGTCCCCATCATGCCCACCGGCGGCGTCTCGACCGACAACGTCGCCGAGTACTTCGACGCCGGCGCGGTCGCCGTCGGCGCCGGGTCCGCGCTCGTCGACTACGACGCCATCGCCAGCGACGACTGGGACGGCGTCCGCGAGTCCGCCGCGGCGTTCGTCGAGGCCGTCGAAGACGCCCGGTCGTAGCGACCGTATTCTGCCGCCGGTCGCTTTCCGGCGCGTCCCGTCACCGATAAGAGGCGCGACCGACCAGTGAATTCCATGGGAAATCGGTCGCTCGACGACTTCGCGGGCGGTGGCGAATCCGACGGTTCCCCCGACGAGTCCGCGGACGCTGCCGACGAACCCGGAGCATCCGCTGCCGAGTCCGGAGACCCCGTGGGCTCGTCGGTGGACGACGACGCGAGCGACGCGAGCGATAGCGAAGGTGACGCCTCCTCCGAGGAGACCAGTGGTGGCGACGCGGAGACGGACACCTCAGAGGACTCTAGCGAGAGCGACGGGCCACCAGTTTCTGCGACGGCAGTCGAACCGGCCGTGTCGACCTACACGTGGAGCGGCGACGGCGGCGTCTGCGACGCCTGCGGCGAGACGGTCGACCGCCGCTGGCGACAGGACGACGACCTCGTCTGCCCCGACTGCAAAGACTGGTGAACCGGCGCCGTTTCCGGGACGAGCGTCGCCGTTGGTTCTGAACGCGGAGTTGAGCGAGGAAATCAGGTCAGAGTGACCGCAGGGACTACTGAGCGTTGACAGCCCTCGACGCGCTCGCTAGCAGTTGTAGTGACCGCAACCGCAGGATGTGTTGAGAGATGAAAGCCCTCGGCGCGCTCGCGGTCGCTGAGGCGGGATATCCGCGCTCTCCGCACTGCCCGCGCGGATAGTGCCCGCTCAGACGACTAGATAAACGCGAGCCCGCCTCGCCCTTTCAGTCCGCCAGGGACAGCAACCGCACCACCACAGTACCGCAGACAGCCACTAGCCTCCCCAGCCGATTCGCTCGCCGTCGCCTCGCTCATCCCTCGCACGGCTATTTCGAGCGGCCCGCCAAGCGGCGGGCACGCTCGACAGCGCGCGCCATCGCAGCAGATCCGTCGTCCGAGGTCGCGGAGAATCACTCGTCGTCGGCTTCGTCGGGGAACGGGACGGCGAACTCCTCGCCGTCGTCGGGGACCCACGCCTCGCCGTCGAAGTGCTCGCGGGCTTCGCGCTCGATCGGGGTGTGGTCGCCGGCGTAGCGCGTGGAGATGTGGGTCAGGGCGAGCCGTTTCGCGCCGGCGCGGTCGGCGATGACGGCGGCCTCGCGGGCGGTCGAGTGGGCGGTCTCCTTGGCGCGGTCGGCCCAGTCGCTGGCGAAGGTGGCGTCGTGGACGAGCAGGTCGGCGTCCTCGGCGGCGGCGACGACGGCGTCGGTGGGCCGGGTGTCGCCGGTGTAGACGAGCGTCCGGCCCGGTCGCGGCGGGCCGACGACTTCCTCGGGCTGGACCGTGCGGCCGTCGTGTTCGACGGGTTCGCCGCGGTGGAGCTTCGAGTACTCGGGACCGGGCGGGATGTCGAGTTCCTCCTCGGCCTTCTCGCGGTCGAAGCGGCCCTTGCGGTCGTCCTCGACCAGAGCGTAGCCGACGGCGTTGGTGCGGTGGTCGGTGCGGACGGCGCGGACCTCGTACTCCGAGCGGTGGAGGACGACCTCGCCGGGGTCGATCTGGTGGATTCGGACGGGGAAGGCTGGGTCGGTGCCGGCGGCGTGGACGAGATCCTCGAGCTGGCCGCGGGTACCGCTGGGGGCGTGGATGGCGAGCGGGGCCTCGCGGTCGTTGAAATCGAGGGTCTGGAGGAAGCCGGGGATGCCGAGGACGTGGTCGCCGTGGAGGTGCGTGACGAAGATGTGGTCGACGTCGAACCCGGTGGAAAAACGCATCATCTGGCGCTGGGTGCCCTCGCCGCAGTCGAAGAGGAGACGGTCGCCGTCGCGGTTGACCAGCAGCGCGCTCGTGTTGCGCTGGGTGGTCGGGACCGCACCGCTCGTCCCGAGAAACGTCACGCGCATGTCCGCCTCTCGGCGGGCGCCCGGTAAACGCGTGTCGGATCCCGATCCGCGGGTCGAACCGACCTGCCGCCCGACCGCTCGCCGACCACGGCCCGTTCACCGCTACAAACTATTCGCCGACCACTCGTCGTCGACATCCGACGGATCGGTCGCCGGTAAGCATGATATAAATGCCTTTCGTTCGTTTATCTCAGCGTGTTTCCCGTTCGTGGCGAAAACGCGACCGATTGCGGCTATCAGTACGATCTGTAATTCGAGTTGATCGGTGTTGATCCGGGTTCGAAGTCGCACTTATATATGAGTATCGGGGTCGTACCGGGAAGTACGATGTCACAGCTAGAGCGACCACGAACCGAGCGCGGACCGACGAGCGGACGCCGAACGCGAGGGCCCGAGGTGTGGGCATGAAACGCGCCATCGTCGCGCTCGCGACGGCGTTTCTGATCGTCACTGCCGGATGTGCGGCGACGCCCGGCACGGGGACGCCGACCGCCCTCGACGGTGACGACGGCGCCGCCGGAGATGGAGCCGACGGTACGGACACGGCGGACGCCGACTCGGGGGCGGTCAACTTCTACGTGAGCGACGAGCCGAACGACATGGACGACTTCGCGCACCTGAACGTCACGATCACGAGCGTTCAGTTCCACCTCGTCGAGGCCGCCGACAACGAGTCGACCGAGGTGGGCAACGAGTCCACGGTGACGGCCGCGAACGCGACCGCCACGGTCGGGAACACGACCGCCACGGCCGCGAACGCGACTGCGACAGACACGAACGAGACTGATGCAGACGAAGAGCGCGAGGAAGCGAACGAGATGGACGACGACGAGGAGAGCGAGGACGGTCGCTGGGTCACGCGTGACGTGAACGCGACCGAGGTCGACCTCTCGCAGTTGCGCGGTGCCAATGCCACGCTCCTCCAGCAGTTCGACCTGCCCGCGGGCGAGTACAACAAGGTCCACATGGAAGTGAGCGAGGTCGAAGGGACGCTGAAAAACGGCGACGACCAGCGGGTCAAGCTCCCGAGCGACAAGCTCCAGCTCAACAGCGAGTTCACCGTCGAGAACGGCTCCGAGGTGGACTTCGTCTACGACGTGACCGTCCACGAGGCGGGCAACAGCGGGAAGTACATCCTCAAGCCCGTCGTGGGCGAGTCCGGGACTGACGTGCCCATCGAGCGAGTCGACGACCGCGACGACGATGACGAGCGCGACGGCGACGACGAGGACGAGCGCGCTATCGAAGCGGCGTTCGCGGGCAACGTCACCGCCGGCGAGAACGTCACCGTGCGTGTGACCGAGAACGGCAGCGCGCTGGCGAACGCGACGGTCGCCGTCGACGACGGGCCGACGGGCACGACCGACGCCGACGGCGAGTACGTCGTGAGCGTGCCGAGCGACGCCGAAGAACTCGAAATCGAGGTCCAATCGGGCGACGCCGAGGCCGAACTCGAAGCGGAGTTCGAGGACGGAGACGACGGGTCCGAGAACGGTGACTCCGACGACAGCCCCGACGAGGGCGCCGGGAACGGGCAAGACAACTGAGACGGCTAACGGGCGCGAGAGCGGTCCCGCGACAATAGGTTCCGCGGCGACACTCAGTTTCCGCGCTCGTCCGCACAGGGACGGTCCCGCTCGGTGACCCGGACGGTTCGGGTCACCGTGGCGACGGTTCTGTTTTCGGTTTCGGCGGTGCCGTTTGCGGTCGCGACGGTCGCTCGAACCGTCACCGAGTCGCCACCGTTCAGCGACGACGGCTGTTCGACGACCGTGAAGAGGGTCAGCCGTTCGGAGTCGCCCGGCGAAAGCTGAACGGTGTGCGTTTCGGCGAGCGAGCCGTCGCCGACGGCGATATCGACGCCGAACGACGCGTCGGGTGGTCCGTCGTCGCCGAGAGGACGTTCGAGGACGAGCGACCCGCTCAGCCCGGCGTTGCCCGGCATCGGCCCCTGCTCGTTGCAGGTGACGACCTCGCCCGACCCGGCGACGGCGTCCGCGGACTCGTTGCCCACGGCGACACGCGGTTCGAAGGTCGAGACGGTCGCGTTCGCGGGGCGGTCTTCGGACGTGAGCGCGGACAGGGCGACGGTGGCACCGCCGACGATGGCAAAGAGGAGGACGATCCCGGCGATGGCGAAGCGGCGCATACGTCGCTCGTCATCCCACACGGACATGTGCTTTCCCACTGACGATGCCGGCGGCAGCCGCGCGTGAGCCGCCGAGTGCCGTGTATACGGGGCCGTACCTTCGGAACTGTTTTACGCGCCGCTGGGCCAACCTAGTGCAACGAATGAGCGACCTCGAACAGGAGTATCGACTCGACTACTTCGAGGAGCACGGCTTCCACCGGAAGCAGTGTTCCGAGTGTGGGGCCCACTTCTGGACGCTCGACGGGGACCGGGCGACCTGCGGCGAGCCGCCATGCGAGGAGTACGGCTTCATCGACGACCCCGGCTTCGACGAGGAGCTCTCGCTGGAGGAGATGCGCGAGCAGTTCCTCTCCTTCTTCGAGGCGCGGGACCACGAGCGCATCGACCCCTATCCCGTCGCCGCCAACCGCTGGCGCGACGACGTCCTCCTGACCCAGGCGTCTATCTACGACTTCCAGCCGCACGTCACCAGCGGCGAGTCGCCGCCGCCGGCGAACCCGCTGGTCGTCTCCCAGCCGTGCATCCGGATGCAGGACATCGACAACGTCGGCAAGACCGGCCGCCACACGATGGCCTTCGAGATGGGCGGCCACCACGCGTTCAACGCCGACGAGGGCACCGACTACGCCTACGAGGGTGAGATCTACTGGAAGGACCAGTGCGTCGAGCACTGCATGGATCTCCTCGCCGAGGTCGGCGCCCCCCGCGAGGACGTGACCCTCATCGAGGACCCGTGGGTGGGTGGCGGCAACGCCGGCCCCGCCTTCGAAGTCATCTACAACGGGCTCGAACTCGCGACGCTCGTCTTCATGTGCTTCGAGCAGGACCCCGACGGCGACATCGAGATGAAGGACGGCAACACGTACAGCCGGATGGACCGCCGGGTCATCGACACCGGCTACGGCATCGAGCGCTGGACGTGGATGTCCCAGGGCACCCCCACCGTCTACGAGGCCATCTACCCCGAGATGATCGACTTCCTGAAGGACAACGCCGGCCTCGACTACTCCGAGCGGGAGGCCGAGATCGTCCACCGCGCCGCCACGCTGGCCGGCCACATGGACATCGACGAGGCCGAGGACATGGAGTCCGCGCGGGACAACATCGCCGACAAGCTCGACGTCTCCACGAGCGAACTCGTCGACCTGCTCGAACCGCTGGAGGACATCTACGCCATCGCCGACCACTGCCGCACGCTCGCGTACATGCTCGGCGACAACATCGTCCCCTCCAACGTCGGCACGGGCTATCTCGCCCGGATGGTCCTGCGCCGGACCAAGCGCCTCGTGGACAACGTCGGCGTCGACGCCCCGCTGGACGAACTCGTCGACATGCAGGCCGACCGGCTGGGCTACCAGAACCGCGACACCATCCGCGACATCGTCCGCACCGAGGTCGAGAAGTACCGCGAGACGCTCGACCAGGGCGGCCGCCGCGTCCGCCGACTCGCCGACGATTACGCCGAACAGGGCGAGCCCATCCCCGTCCGCGAACTCATCGAACTCTACGACTCCCACGGTATCCAGCCGGACATGGTCGAGGAGATCGCCGCCGAGAAGGGCGTCGCGGTGGAGACGCCGGACGACTTCTACGCGCTCGTCGCCGACCGGCACGGCAGCGGGCAGGCCTTCGACGAGGACGAGGAGCGGCCCTACGCCGACCGCCTCGAAGAACTGCCCGACACCGACCGGCTGTACTACGAGAACCAGCAGCGGACGGAGTTCGAGGCCGTCGTGCTGGAAGTGTTCGAGCGCGACGACGACACCTACGACGTGGTGCTCGACCAGACGATGTTCTACCCCGAGGGCGGTGGCCAGCCGCCGGACCACGGGACGCTCTCGACCGACGACGTGACCGCCGAGGTCTCGGACGTGCAGATCGTCGACGGCGTCATCCTCCACACCGCCGACGAGGACCCCGGTAAGGGCGAGTTCGTCCGCGGGCAGATCGAGGCCACGCGCCGCCAGCGCCTGATGGCCCACCATACCGCGACGCACGTCGTCGTCCACGCCGCCCGGCAGGTACTCGGCGAGCACGTCCGCCAGGCCGGCGCCCAGAAGGGCGTCGAGTCCTCGCGCATCGACGTGAGCCACTACGAGTCGGTCTCCCGCGAGCAGGTCCGGGAGATCGAACACCGCGCGAACGACATCGTCCGGTCGAACGTGCAGGTGAAACAGGAGTGGCCCGACCGCCACGAGGCCGAGGACGAACACGGCTTCGACCTCTACCAGGGCGGTATCCCGGCCGGCGAGAACATCCGCCTCATCCACGTCGCCGACGACGTGCAGGCCTGTGGAGGCACCCACGTCGCCCGCACCGGCGACATCGGGACGATCAAGGTGCTCGGCACCGAGCGCGTTCAGGACGGCGTCATCCGCATCGAGTTCGCCGCCGGCGACGCGGCGGTTCAGGCCACTCAGGACACCGAGGACGCCCTCTACGAGGCCGCCGACGTCCTCGACGTGGCGCCCGAGGAAGTGCCCGAGACCGCCGAGCGCTTCTTCACCGAGTGGAAGGAGCGCGGCAAGACCATCGAGCAGCTCAAGGAGGAACTCGCCGAGGTCCGCGCTTCGGCCGGCGGCGACGCTGGCGAGGAAGTCGAAGTCGGCGACGAGACCGCCGTCGTCCAGCGCCTCGACGGCGACATGGACGAGCTCCGCGCGACCGCGAACGCCCTCGTCGAAGAGGGCAAGATCGCCGTGCTCGGCTCGGGTGACGACGGCGCAACCTTCGTCGTCGCCGTCCCCGACGGCTCGGCCGTCAACGCCGGCGAAGTCGTCAGCGAACTGGCGAGCAAGGTCGGCGGCGGAGGCGGCGGCCCGCCGGACTTCGCGCAGGGCGGCGGTCCGGACGTCGACGCCCTCGACGACGCGCTCGACGAGGCCCCCGACGTGCTCCAGCAGGTCGCCAACGCCTGAAGTCGCCGAATGTCGCTTTTCTGCCGTTCGCAGGTTCACAGTCGATCGTGGCGCCCGACAGTCTGCACCCTGTCATGAACGGTAACGTTCATGTATCGGAACCGTCAATCAGGTATCGAACATGAGCGGGATCGAATACGACGCGCCGGGAGTGGAGTCGACGGCCTCGCGGAGCGTCTCGCGGATCGCGGGGATCGGGGCGGGACTGGTCGCGCTGAACATCGTGTTGATGCTGGCGCTGAGTTACACGCCGGTCGCCCCGCTGGGTGCGGCGTTGTTCCGGAACTTCTTCATCGGCATCGCCGTATTCATGGTCACCGTCGGGGGCGGCTACTGGCTGGCGAACACGGGCATCGAGAAGGGCAGTATGGGACTGGCCGGCGTCGGCGTGGCGCTGTCGCAGTTCGGATACGCGCTGCTCGGGTCGGCGATCCTCCTTCGAGTCGGGATGTCGACACGGGTCACCGCCCTCGGCATCACGGCGGTGATCACCGGCCTCATCACGGCGGTGGTTGCCGCCGTCGTCTTCAAGACCGACCACTCCTTCGAGCGCTGGCAGATGTACTCGTGGGTCTGCTTCGGCGGCGGGTTCGTCGTCGGGGCTGCCGGCGTGTTCGTGAACCCGATGCTGATGCTCGTCGCGGGCGCGCTGTTCCTGATCGGGTTCATCGTCGACCTGACCTACGAGATCTGGGCAGTCCGCGAGAGCAAGTACGGCGACCTGCGCAGCGCCATCGGCATCTACATCGCCGTGATGGGCGTGTTCATCCACATCCTCCAGCTCGTCCTGCGCGTGTTGGAGATGCTCGACGCCTGATCGGCGTTCCATCCTGCCCGCCATCGGCAGGACAAAATGATAGTGCAGGAAACACTTCTCCATGAGTGCCGCGCCGCTCCGCCGCGCAGTCGGTAGCTGGCGGCGCTGGTGGGATCTGGCGCACGTCACGTTCGCCGGCTGGTTGATCGTCGTGTTGCTCGGCGGTCCAGACGCCGTCGGACGGTCGACCGGACTGGATGCAATCACTCCGGTGCTCGAACTCGTGGCGAAATGGGGATTTCAGGCCGCGCTCGCGTCGGGACTCGTCGGGTTCGTGCTCCTCCACGTCGCCGACGAGCGGGAGTCAGCTGTCGGAGATCCGGGGGAGAAGTAACGTCGTTTATCCGCCGCTGACGGGCGGGAACAGCGCGAGTTCGTCCCCCTCGGAAACTGCGGTCTCGAAGCCGTCTTCCTCGGCGAAGGGGTTCTTGCCCTCGTGGAGCAGGCGGACGTGCTCGTAGAGGTCGCCGTCCTCGTCGAGGACCTCGGCTTCGAGTTCGGGGTGGGCGTCGAGCAGCGCGTCGAAGGCGTCGCCGACGGTCGCGCCGTCGGCGTCCACCTCGATCTCCGTGTCCCCGGCCGTCTCGGCCAGCGTGGCAAAGAGCCGCCAGTGCATATCCGTGGATGGACACCGATACTCAAAGAGCGTTCCGCACTCGGCGCGCTCGTCCGGGCTTCCGCCCGGGAATATCCGAACCCGTTCGCTACCGGTCGGAGTCGTCACGGCGTTCGTCCACGGCGACGGTCCAACCGCTACCGTCATCGTCGTCGGTTCTCTCGTCGTCGATCGCGGGCGTATCGCCGCCGTCGTCGGTGTCGTCAGCGTCGTCGGCACTATCGTCGGTCCCATCACTCGACTCGTCGGGTTCGCCGACCGACTCGCTCTCGTCGGCGTCCGGGAGCCCGTCGAGGCCGTCCGTCTCGTCGGTGGATTCCGCCGGCGACTCGTCGGGTTCGCCGTTCGCCTCGACCGACACGTCGGTCCCCGTCAGGTCGTCCACGTCGACGCCAGCGAGGTCCTCCAGATCCGCGCGAGTCGGTTCGTCGTCCGGCGACTCACCCTCGGCCGGCATCTCCTCCAGCGGATCGTCTTCGAGCGGTGATTCTTCAGTCGGCATGTCGTCCAGCGGTGACGCCGCACTCGAATCGCCCGCGTCCGGTGACTCCGCTGCCGGCCCGTCCTCGACTGGCGACTCCGCGTCCGAACTGTCGGTAACCGTTCCCTCGTCCGGCGAGTCGTCCCCGACCGAGACCTCGTCAGAGGCGCTGTCGGTCGCAGGTGCCTCACCCGGCGACGCGGCGTCTCTCGACCGCTCGGCGTCCGCCGGTTTCTCGGCCTCGACCGCCTCGTCCGGGACCTCGTCTTCGAGCGCCTGAATGCCCGGCGCGTCCGCGTCGGAGAGGTCGTCGACCCCGGACGGTTCGTCCGGCTCGCGGGACGGTTCGCTGGCCTCGGTCGTCAAGCCGTCGGCCCCCTCGCCCGCGACGGGGGTCGTCGCGTCGACCCGTTCGTCCGGGCTGACCCGAGCGCCGCCTTCCGCCGAGGGAACCGTCGAATCCGCCGCCGGGCCGGTAGCGGGACTCGCGGCCTGCTCGACCTTGCGGATGGCCTCCGGCGCGGCGACCAGATAGAGGGCGTCGTCGCCGGCCAGGATCCGGTCGCGGCCGGGCAGCGGTTCGACCGGCCCCTCGCGGGGGCGAATGGCGACGACGGTCACGTCGAGCGCGCCGACGGGCTGGCCCGCCAGCGCGCTTGACCCGGCGACGGTGACGGCGGCCATCGTCTCGTCGGCCGCCCGGAGCACCGAAGCGAACTCCCGGTCGGGCCGGGACTCGACGGGGAGCGTCGCGAGCTTGTAGCGCGTCTCCGCGTCGAGCCTCCGTGTGTCGGCGGCGTCGACGGCGAGGGTCACCACGTCGTCGACGGTCCCGCGGACCTCGGCGGTGAGCACGCGCTCGTAGGGGTCGGTGCTCCAGACCTGGACGAGGTCGCCGGCGCTGGCGGCGAAGGCGGGGTCGGCCTGCACGGCGACGGCAGAGGTCTCGGGCGGGAGCGTCGGGCCGATGCCGGCGGCGCGGGAGCCGACCGCGAGGAACTCGACGGTCCCGTCGTCGGCCAGTTCCACGTCGACGTGGCCGACGGCGTAGTCGGCCTTCAGGCGGGTGACGAGCCGGTCGCGCAGTTCCGCCACGGTCAGCCGGCGGGGGAAGACGAAAGTCGTGCCGGCCAGATCCTCCTTGGTCTCGTCGGGCACGGGGTCGTAGCCGACGATGTCCTCGATCTCCTCGGGGAGTTCGATAGTGATGACGCGCCCGACCGCCTGCACGATGCGGCCAACCTCCGCCTCGACGGCGCGCTCGCCGGTCGCGACTGACACGTCGGTCCCGATGTGGTCGCCGATGTCGGTCCCGACGCGCGTCGCGCCCAGCGCGACGAGGAACGCGGCGATGTTAAACAGCGCCGTCGCCTCGTTGAACGGGTCGGTGCCCGTGGTGGGGTTGATGACGTTCTGTAGCAACTTGTTGGTGCCGAGGAGCGGCACGACCGCGCTGAGTCCGAATAGGGCAGGGAGACTGCCGGGAACGCGCTCGCGGACGTACCAGCGATACAGGATGGCGACGACCGCCGCCACGCCCGCAGCGATCAGGGAGTAACCGAGCACGCGCGCCATGGCGAGGAGCGCCCGTTCGGTGATCGACCCGCTCTGGGCGACGACAGTCGCTCCATCGGCGAGCACCGCGTCGATCCCACTCACGCCACCGCCTCCCGGAACGCGTCGAGTTGCTCGCGCGTCCCGACGGCGAACACCTCGTCGCCGGCCGAGAGCGTGGTCGCGCCCCGGGGCGCGACCACCCAGCCGCTCGCACCGCGGACGGCCATCACGGCGACGCCGTAGGTGTCGCGGACGTTCGCCGTGCCGACGGTCGCGCCGTCGAGCGCGCCGTCCGGACCGACCGTGATTCGCTGGAAGCGCCGGCCGGCCCGCCGCAGCAGCGAGACAAGTTCGTACTCGCGGCGGACGCCGCGGGACTCGACGACGACCCGGGCGCGGTCGGCCTTCAGCAGCGGGTCGGCGTCGGTCCGCGTCACCGCGACGGTGATCCGACCCTCGCCGCCGGTCGTCGTCGGCGCCCTGACGGGCTGGGGAACGTGGTCTTCCTCGTCGTCGCTCGCGCCGTCCGCGTCGTCCGCGGGTGCGCTGGCGGACGGATCGGGACCGGCGGAAGCGGTCGCCTTCTGCGTCTTCGCGCTGACGACCGTCCCGCGGACCTGTGCGTCGGGGGTGATGAGCGTCACCTCGTCGTTGCGGGCGACGCCGGTCGGGACGAGCGCGTTCACCGACACGGCCCGCTTGCCGTCGGGGATGCGCTTCGAGAGGCCGGAGAAGGGCGGTGCGGCGACGACCGACGCCCGCCCGCGCTCGTCGACAGTCACCGCCGCGTCGCCGAGGTCGTACTCGGTCTTGAGCCGCTCCGCGAGACGCGCTTCGAGTTCGGAGATCCGCAGGTCGGCCGGGAAGGTCCACTCGCTGCCGCGGATCTCCGCCCGCAGGTCGTCGGCGAGCGGCGGGTAGCCCTCCATGTCGGCGACCTCGCCGACGACGCGGATGCGCGCCTCGTCGCGGCCGGCGAGCGCGCCGCGGACGTCCGCGGCGAGGGTCTTCTCGCGCAGTTGCTTCAGCGAGAGGCGCTTGGGAAACGTCGCCCCCATCTGGTCGCCGCGGCTGTGGGCGTACAGCGAGATCATCAGGACGACCATGATCGCCGTCGTGATCGTGACGGCGTTGGCGTTCTGGGTGATCGTCGGGTCCGCCAGTGCGAGCAGGCCGCCGTTGACGCCCGCGAGCGCGACCGCGAGGACGACCACACCGAACCCGGGGATGGTGACGCCGGTGAAGTACTTGAAGAGAAAACCCAGCGACCACGCGACGAGCCCCGGGATGACGCCCGTCAGGATACCGAGATAGATGCCGAACAGCAGTTCGACCGGAAACGCAGCCATGCACGGTGTCACGGAATCCACTCTTAAACGTGTACCGGCGGATCCGTTCCGCCGGTGCGACAGGGCCGGCCGTCGATTCGGCGCGTCCGGCCCGACTGTGACCGTTCCGACACGTTCGAGCGAGTGTCGGGGGGATTTTAGCCGGTCGCCGTCCTCCGGAGGGTTATGGACCCGAGGCGGGCGCTGCGCCACCCGCAGACGGTGGTCGTCGGAACTCGCGCCGCGATCTGGCTGCCGATGCTCGTCGCCGTGCTGTCGTTCGCCACGGGCGTGGCGAACATCAGCGTCACGAGCGTCGAGGGGCCGCTGGCGGCGTACGTCGACATCCCCCCCTCAGTCCAGCGCGCCGCGGGGTTCACCGGCGCGCTGACCGGGTTCCTCATGCTCGTCAGCGCCACGGGGATGCGCCACCGACTGCGGGCGGCGTGGTTCTCGACCGTCGTCCTCCTCCCGATGACCGCGCTTCAGGGGCTGGTCCAGGCGAGTCGGCTCTCGCTGCCGATGGTCGTCCTGTCGCTGCTGTCGCTTCCGACGGTACTGGTGAATTACCGGCGGTTCGACCGCAAGACTGACCTCTCGACGACGCAGCTGGCCGCGGGCGCCGCGCTCACGGGGACGCTCGTCTACGGCACCGTCGGATCCTATCAGCTCCGCGACGAGTTCGTCGGCCTCTCGACGCTCACCGACGCCTTCTACTACACCATCGTCACCGCAAGCACCGTCGGCTACGGCGACGTGACGCCGCGGAGCCCGCAGGCGAAGCTGTTCGGCATGACCGTCGTCGTCCTCGGCGTCGCCAGCTTCACCGTCGCGCTGGGGTCGCTGCTCGGCCCCGCCATCGAGGCGCGCCTCTCGCAAGCACTCGGTACCATGAACGAATCCGACATCGAGCTCCTGGACGACCACGTCGTCGTCCTGGGCTACGGCGACCTGACCGAACCGCTGCTGGAAGAACTCTCCCACGCCGCCCAGTTCGTCGTGATCACTCCCGACGCCGAGCGGGCCACGACGCTCCGGAGCCGCGACCTCCGCGTCGTCGTCGGCGACCCCAGCGACGAGGAGCCACAGCAACAGGCCGGGATCGAACACGCTCGGGCCGTCATCGCCGCGACGAACGACGACGCACAGGACGCGCTGGCGATCCTCACCGCCCGGCAACTGAACCCCGAACTGCGGATCGTCGCCGCCGCCACCGACCGGGAGAACACGGAGAAGCTCCGCCGGGCCGGCGCTGACGCCGTCATCAGCCCCTCACTCATCGGCGGCCACCTCCTCGCCGAATCCGCACTCGGCGACGCCGACGTGGAGGGACTGGCCGAGCGCCTCCTCGACGTCGACAGCGGAGCGGCGCGGGACGGCGACTGAACACAGATTCGGATCGCGAGGGCCACAGCTCGTCCGTCCGGACTCCCGTCGCTACGACCGGTCGACGATCACCACGTCAGTGTCCAGATCCTGAATGCGCTCGAACGTCGGCGGCGAGATGAGTCGCGAGGCGGCGCTGCGGTCGGTACTCGCGCCCATGAACACGAGGTCGAACTGGTCGGCGTTCTCCGCGAGGTAGCGTTCGATCGACTGGGTCGCGACGCGCGTCTCGAAGTCGCCGTCGAACGCCTCGACGAGGTCGGCGAGCATCTCCTCGGCGCGACGGCGCTCCCGCTCACCCGAAACGCACGAACAGACGCTGATGCGCCCGGTTCGGCCGACGAGCCGGATCGCGAAGTCGATCATGCCGTGGGCCACGTCGCTGGCGCGTCGAACGGGGACCATCACCCGCTTCCAGTGGGTCCGCCCGGCCGACGACCGGTGGACGAGCACGTCGACGTCGCCGCGGAAGAGGTCGTGGAGGTACGGCGAGAGCGCGCCGTGGCGCTGTTCGTAGGCGGCCGCCACAAGGTCACAGTCGACCTCGTGGGCGGTCTTCAGGACCGTCGCCGCGGGCGACCGGCCGCCGACGGCGATGACCACCTGACAGGGCACGCCCACCCGCCGCTCGATCTTGTCCGCGCGCGATTCGAGGCGGTCCGCCGCCTCCACGACGGCCGGATCGGGCTCTCGTTCGGACGGGGAATCCGAGCCGCCGTCGGGCTCGACGCCCGCCTCGTCGCGTTCCTCGGTCGCCTCGCCGCCGTCGCTGGCGAGCCGGCCGTCGAACCGGCGGCTGTCGTCGAGCGCGTCCCGCTCGGCGCTGGCGGCGGTCGCGTCGTCGACCACGTCGAGGAGGACGACTTTCCCGGCGTCGTGGGCGGCCGCGAGCCGGGCGCCGAGCATCGCGGTCGCGTCCGGGTTCTCGCCCCGCATCGGCACGAGGACGTGGTCGTCGCCCCGCGTCGACTCGTAGAGGAACTGCGCCCGGCGCTCGTAGAACCGCTCGCGCCAGACCGTGAACACGAGCGCGACGATGCTGCTGGCGAGCAGGATGCTCAGCGTGAACTCGAACTGGGCGCCCGGCCGGACCAGCAGCCCGAGCAGCGCCGTCGAATATGCGGACGGCTCCTCGACGTCGAGCATCCACGTGGCCACCCCCGCGAGGAAGACCGCGAGGGCCGCTTCCGCGGCGCCGACGGCGAACGCGCTGGCGCCGCCACCCGCGACGCCGAGCGTCGTCGTCACCCCGAGCGCCGCCCAGCCGCAGAGCGCGCCGACGGTCAGCCCGACGACGAACCGCGACGGCGAGGCGTACCGCCCCTCGGGGTTCGCGAAGAGCGTGTAGGTCCCCGACGCCAGCGGGGGAAACAGGAGGAACGACAGCCGGGGCTCGACGTTCGACAGCGCCGTCACCAGCGCGATGAGTAGCGGGACGAACACGAGGATCGACAGGTGGACGAGCGTCCGCGTCCGCTCGACCCACCGGCGAAACGCCCGCGCCTCGCGGCGTTCGAGCCGGCGAAGCCTGGCGACCGTCCCGTACAGCCGGTCCCTGAGCGGCCCGCGCATGGTCGCTACTATCCCCGTCACCGCACAAAAGAGCGTTCCCACGGCCGTCGGCGCCGCGCTCGCGGTTGGCGTCGGTGGCGGTCCCGACGGGTGAGTAGCTAGTAGCGCGATTTCCTTCTCAGTTCGAGGAGCGGAAACTGAACCGTTAATTCGGTAAGTACAGGCGATGGACGTAGCAATCCACCGTGGCGCGCGCTGGCGCGAGTCTCGTCTCGCGCCAGCATCGTGCGAGGGATGAGCGAGCCGAAGGCGAGCGAATCGGCTGGGGAGGTGTGTGGCAGTCTGCGGTGCTGTGCGGTTGCCGTCTCCTGGCGGACTGAAAGGGCGAGGTGCGCTCGCGTTTATTCAGTCGCCTGAGCGGGCACTATCCGCGCGGGCGGTGCGGAGAGCGCGGATTATCCCGCGCAGCGACCGCGAGCGCGCCGAGGGCTTTCATCGCTTGCTGTCCCCAGTGAGTGCGGTCGCTGTCATTCGACTTTATTCCACGACCCGCCTCCACGAAACAACTGATAAGCGAGCAGGCTGAAGTGAACGGACGATTCGCCAAGTAGACGGCTGAAATTAGTGCCCGGCTCGACTCCCGGAATCGGGTCTGCTCAGTACTGAGGGTACATTTCGCGCGGACAGTTTTCGCTACGACGGTACCTGAAAGAGCTCGAGGGAGCGGCGGATAGTATGTCAGCTCCACCCCTACAGAACCGTGAGATCATCTCCGGCTTTCCCGCGTAGGGCCGATCTCACTTTCTGGGTTATCTTCGGTGACTGCCGTCCGAGCAGGGAGGGGATCTGTGACCGCGAATTGTACCGACAACGATACAGACGTAGCAACTGTCGTTCCGTTCGGGCAGTGCCGCAATGTCAGCAAGGACGATTCCAGTCGCCGAGATCGCCGTCTTTCTGCCCTCAATCCGCCCGCGGTCGTCGCGGCCGATCCCCCGATCCGGGATACCGGCGGCACGCATCGCATCCTCGACGAGGCGTTCAGTCTCGCCTCTCGGACGGTCCACTCGCATCATGACCAGCATCTACGTTCAGTACAGGTGAAATTAATAGCGGTTTTACCACTAACCGAATATTCAGTAATACATTGCAAGATGCGCACGCGATACTGAACGCCAGTTACACGGTCGACTCTGCTTACAGAGAAACCGTATTACCGACGACCGTTAGAGCTGCGTCGCGGCGTCCAGCGAGATACCGATGGCCCGCTCGACGTTGTTCTTCGCCTTCTCGGGGAGTTCCTCCTCGTCGGTCTCGCCCTTCTGGGTGCCCTCGACGAGGTTGCCGTCGACGGTGCAGATGGCGCCGGCGCGCAGGCCCTTCCGGCGGGCGAGCGTGAACACGGCCGCCGCCTCCATCTCGACGGCGAGCAGCCCCGCCTGCTCCCAGTCGTTCACGTACTCGTCGGTCTCCGCGTAGAACGCGTCGTCGGTCGCGATCGGGCCGACGTGGACGTCCTCGTCGTTGGCTTCGGCGCTGTCGACGAGCGCGGAGAGCGTCTCGTAGTCGGCGACCGCGGGGTATTCGACGTTCTCGTAGCGCTTCGTGGTCCCCTCGTCTTTGGCGGCGCCCGTCGCGACGATCATGTCGCCGATCTCGACGTCGGACTGGAGCGCGCCGATCGTCCCGACGCGGACGAACGTCTCGACGCCGACGTTCGCCAGTTCCTCGACCGCGATGGTGGCCGAGGGACAGCCGATCCCCGTCGAGCAGATGGTCAGGTCCCGACCCTCGTAGGTGGCGTTGACCAGTTTGTACTCGCGGTTCTCGGCGACCTGCTCGACGTCCTCGCAGTGGTTCGCGATGCGCTCGACGCGTCCGGGGTCGCCCGGGATCAGCGCGATGTCGTTGACGTCGCCCGGTTCGACCAGCAGATGCGGCTGTTTCGCCATACGCGCCCGTGGGACCGGCAGCGGCAAAACGGTACTCGTTCGCCGGCCGCGACTCCGGAGCCGTCCGGAGGACTCCCGAGCGCTCGACAGCCGAACGGGGGTGCGTTTCACGAGCGATTCGCGCCGACCGGATCGCCGGATTGTGAACGGATTCCACGCGAAAGAAGGGGGTTGCGTCGCGAGCTGTCGGCGACGACCCCGTGTCTCAGGTGACCGAAACCGACCGCTCCCGGGGCCTACTGAGCGCTCCCTATCGCTCACGAGTCCGACAGGGGTGCATTTCGCGAGCGGTCGGAACGGGACGGATCGCGTGATGGAACGGCGGTTCCACGCGAAAGGAAGGGGTTCGGCTGGCACGGACCGCGCGGGAGAACGGTCCGTCACTGATCACCGATCGATCAGATCGCAGGGCCGAGCAGGAACAGGAAGAGGTTGTTCGCGGCCGGCCCCATGCCGACGGCGGCGACGAACGCGAGGATGACGTTCCCTTCTGTCGGGTTCTCGTCGACGATGTCGGCGACGATGGCGACGATGAACATCGCCATACCGAGCTTGACGACGGCGAACAGCCAGCCCTTGCCGAGATACGGGTAGGTTGGCAGCGTCTCGGCGAAGTCCATGATGTGCCGGGGGATCGGCGTGCGCTCGCCGGTGCCGATCACGTCGACGCCGATGGCCGTCGAGAGCCCGTCGAGCGCGTGGGCGAAGACGACCAGCGGGCCGCCCCAGCTCGCGTGGTCGACCGTCGCCGTCCGCCAGATGGCGAACAGGTAGTAACACGGCGCCGTGAGCAGGGCGGCGCCGAGAAATCCCAGCGGCAGCCAGACCAGCGAGACGCTCGCCTCGATGCGACCGAACGCGTAGGTGTAGGAAAACACCGTCAGCCCGAGGACGAGCAACCCGCCAGCGACGCCGAGGTTGCGGGCGATCCGGCCGACGTCGTCGACGGTCTGGGCGCGGATGATCGACGGGAGCCACACCGCCGCTGTGAGGACGAACGTCGTCACGTACACCGCCGGCGCGGCGAAGAAGGGGTCGGCGACGGGGGGGATCAGCTCCGCCTGGTAGAGCGCGTGGAAGGCACCGCCGGCGACCATCCACGGCGCGAAGGCGATCACCTGCTTCGTCGTGACCGGCGGCCGGAGCAGGTAGAGCCCGGCCAGCGAGGCCGCCGTCAGCACGACCAACACGATCGCGTACGGCAGCGGTGGGATCGCCAGCCCGCTCGGGAGGAACTGCATACCCTGTGGCGGGACGCGGACCGCCGAAAGGGTTCCGGTCGATACAGCCCTGCCTCAGGCTGGATAGGGGCGACCGACGGAGAGCGGGACAGCCGAACGATCCCCCGCCGATCCGAACGGGCTTTTACGCGGGGATGAGAGGGGTGAGCCATGAACACGGACGCGGCGGAGGTGACGGGCCGCATCGAGCACACGGTCCTCGGGCCGGAGACGACGCCGGACGACGTGATCGCGGTGCTGGACGCCGCCATCGAGTACGGGATGCGCGCGTGCATCCCGCCCTGTTACCTCGAACTCGCGGCCGGCTACGCGCCGTCGGTGCCGCTGTCGACCGTGATCGGCTTCCCCCACGGCCAGCACACGATCGCCACGAAGGTCGCCGAGGCCACCGACGCCTGGGACGAGGGCGCCGACGAACTCGACATGGTGATCAACGTCGGCCGGCTGAGAGCCGGCGAGCACGAGACCGTGACCGAGGAGATCGAGGAAGTGGTCGCGGCAGTGCCGATCCCGGTCAAGGTCATCGTCGAGACGCCGCTTCTGGCCGACGAGGCCGAGAAACGCCGCGCCGCCGAGTGTGCGCTCGAAGCCGACGCGGACTACCTGAAGACGGCGACCGGATTTTCTGACGGTGGGGCCACGGTGCCCGACGTAGAGTTGTTGGCGGAGTACATGCCCGTCAAGGCCTCCGGCGGCGTGGGATCGTGGGCCGACATGGAAGCGATGCTCGACGCCGGGGCTGAGCGGATCGGGGCTTCGAGCGGGGACGTGATCGCCCGCGAGTTCCTCGACCAGCACGAGACGGCGACGCGCGAGGACGTGAGCGGGTGGGAGTAGATGCACCGTAGAACGGGGGCAGACGAGACGGTGACGGCGGAGACGGTAACGATCGGAACGGACAGAGAAGAGACGTCGCCGAGTTCACGGACGGCCAAGGCGAGTCACTGCGGTTCGAAGGCAACGACCGCTCCAGCGCCGTCGCGCTGGAAGGGGACGAACAGTTTCCCGTCGGCGGCCGCGACGCCGGGCCCGAGGTGGTCGCCGGGGGTCCGCGTCCACCGCGTGCGGTCACCGCCGAACGGGCCGATGCCGCCGGCCCCGTCAGATTTGAAGGCACGGAGTTCACCCGCGTTGCCGGCCAGGACCGTGTCGCCGAACGCGGCCGGACGCCACTCAACCGACTCGTCGAAGGTGACCGACCACCGCTCGGACCCGTCGCGGTTCAGCGCGCCGACGCCGCGGCCGGCGGCGTAACAGACGGCGTCGGCGGCGAGCGCCAGACCCCCGTCCCGGTCGAACGCGCCCACCGACGTCTGCCAGTCGATCGATCCGAGTTGCGCGTCGAGCGCGTACACGTTCTCGTCCCAACTCCCGACGAAGACCCGGCCGTCGTCGACGACCGGCGGGCACTTCAGCCACGCCCCGAGGCGGCGCCGCCAGGCGCCTTCCCCGCGCGGACCGAGTGCGACCAGTTCGCCGGCCGTCGTAGGCACGTACAACCGGGTCTGGTCGGCCCCGATGGACGCCTCGACGCCGCCGAACACCTCGGTCCGCCAGTGCGTCTCGCCCGTCTCCCGGTCCAGTACGTAGACGTGCCCCTCGGTCGTCCCGACGACGAGTCCGTAGGTCGAGTCGGCCGGCGCCGCGACCACGCCGGCGTCGAGCGTCCGCGTCCACTGCTCGTCGCCGGACTCGGCGTCGAACGCTCTGACCCGGTTGCGGAGGTCACCGACGTAGACGGTCCCGTCGACGATAGTCGGCCGCGCCCGGAAGACGGCTCCCGCCTCGTCGTCGGTGATCCGCCACTCGACGGCCCCCGAGGCCGCGTCCAGCGCGACTACTTCGCTCCCGGACGGGACGACGACGTGACTTTCCGTCGCCGCCGGCAGTCCGGCCGCCGAGAAGTCGGCGCCGTCCGTGGTCCAGACGCGCGCCGGTTCGGTACGGGGGTCGAATGCTCCCGACGCCGTGCCGGAACCGCTCCCGCCCGCGTCACTCGACCCCGAACAACCCGCGACTCCCGCCGCCGCGGCGGCCGCACTAGCCGTCAGGAACTTCCGTCGAGTCGAGGAGTGGCGTGGAGTCACGACACGTACGTGTTAGCCACCCACCATCAATGTAGTGATCGAGTTGACACCTTCGGCGACGAGCCCCGTTCGCAGTCACCGTCGCCGGACCGACCCGATCCGTCGCGCTTTTGGCCGCGAGCGCCAAGGGAGACATAACGAGATGGCCCGCTATCACATCGAGACCTACGGTTGCACGGCCAACCGGGGCGAGAGCCGCCAGATCGAGCGCTCGCTCCGCGACGGCGGCCACCACCCCGCAGACGGCCCCGAGGAGGCCGACGTGGCGATCCTCAACACCTGCACCGTGGTCGAGAAAACGGAGCGCAACATGCTCCGGCGGGCCGAGGAACTCGACGCCGAGACGCCTGCCGATCTGGTGGTGACGGGCTGTATGGCCCTCGCGCAGGGCGAGGAGTTCCAGCAGGCCGACCTGGAGGCCGAGATCCTCCACTGGGACGAAGTGCCCGAGTACGTCCGCAACGGCGAGTGCCCGACGACGACGCCCGACACCGAACCCGTCCTCGACGGCGTCGTCGGCATCCTCCCCATCGCCCGCGGGTGCATGAGCGACTGCTCGTACTGCATCACCAAGCAGGCGACCGGCCGGATCGACTCCCCCTCCGTCGAGGAGAACGTCGAGAAGGCCCGCGCGCTGGTTCACGCCGGCGCAAAGGAGATCCGCATCACCGGCCAGGACACCGGCGTCTACGGCTGGGACCGCAACCAGGGCGAGAGCCTCCTGCCCGAACTGCTGGACCGCATCTGCGACATCGACGGCGAGTTCCGCGTGCGCGTCGGCATGGCCAACCCGAAGGGCGTCCACGGCGTCCGCGAGGAACTCGCGGAGGTCTTCGCCGACAACGAGGAGATCTACAACTTCCTGCACGCGCCGGTCCAGTCCGGCAGCGACGACGTGCTCGCGGACATGCGCCGCCAGCACGAGGTCGGCGAGTACGTGGAGGTCGTCGAGACCTTCGACGAGTACCTCGACGAGTGGACGCTCTCGACGGACTTCATCGTCGGCTTCCCCACCGAGACCGAGCAAGATTTCGAGCAGTCGATGGCCTTGCTGCGGGAGACCCGCCCGGAGAAGATCAACGTGACCCGGTTCTCCAAGCGACCGGGCACCGACGCCGCCGACATGAAGGGACTCGGCGGCACGGTCAAGAAGGAGCGCTCCTCGGCGATGACCGACGCGAAGATGGACCTCATGGAGGAGGTCTACGGGTCGATGGTCGGCGACACCCGCTCCGTGCTGCTGACCGAGGACGGCACCGACGAGTCGCTCGTCGGCTACGATCGGGCCTACCGGCAGGTGGCGATCCCGGGTGCGGAGACCCAGGGCGTCGCGGTCGGCGAGACCGTCGACGTCGAGATCACCGGCCACAACACCGTCTACGCGCTCGGCGAACTGGCGTAGACGCTCGCATCAGTGGAGTTCTGCGGCCACCCTGGCCCAAGGACTAAACAGTGTCAACGCGAACGTTGACGTACCGATGGCGACGGCGGACGAACAGATCCGGGTCAGCGACCGAGTGAAAGCGAAACTCGACCGACACCGGCGCGAGGGCGAGTCGTACAACGACGTGTTAGAGCGGTTACTGGCAGAAGACGACGACCGTGACCTCCTCGCTGGGTTCGGGCGATGGGCTGAAGACCACGCCGAGCGCGTTCGCGAAGCACGCGAAGCCGAGCGATCGAAGTCGAAAGAGCGCATGCGACGACTGGCGGACGACGGATGAAGGTGCTGGACGCGAACTTTCTGATTGATTACCTGGGCGGTGTCGACGCGACCGCCGAGTACCTGCTCGCAAACGAGGACGAGCGATTCGTGTTCCCGGCGCCGGCCTACGCCGAAGTGTTGGTGGGAGAGGGAAACGCCCCAGACGGCAACGTAGCCGAGGCGGAAGCGGATCTCTCGTGGGGAGAGGTCTACGAAACCGACCAACAGACAGCAGCCCTCGCTGGAGATATCGCGGACGAAATCGGTCCACAGGGACCGTATCTCGACGGTGTCGACGCGCTCGTGGCCGCCGTCGGTCGCGAACTCGACGCGCCGGTCGTGTCGGCGGACGACGATCTCACACACGAGGCGACGAAACGGGTCGTCGACGTCGAAACGTATCGGGAGTGAGGTGACCGTGGACGGCGCTGTCCACGCACCGAGCGCTGGCCTGACTGCCGCGACCGAAAACCGTTTTCCGACACCGGGCGACCACCGGCTATGACCGACGTGACTGTCGACCGAGACGTCGTCTTCCACCGGCCGCCCGAACGGGACTCGCCGCTCGAACTCGACGTGTACCGGCCCGACGACGGCGGGACGGACCGCCCGGCCGTCGTCGTCTACCACGGCGGCGGCTGGATCGAGGGCGAGAAGGGCCAACTCGAAGCGCTCGAACGCGGGCTGGCCGAGCGCGGGTACGTCTGCTTCGACGCGAACTACCGCCTGAGCGGCGAGGCGACGTTCCCGACGCCGGTCGAGGACGGCGCCGCGGCGGTCCGCTTCGCGAAGGAGCACGCCGACGAGTACGGCATCGACCCCGACCGCGTCGCGACGACGGGTCACTCCGCCGGGGGCCACCTCGCGGCGCTGGTCGCCGCCTCCGACGGCGGCTTCGACCCCGAAGACGCGACCGTCTCCTCGAAGGTTGCGGCCAACGCACCGATCAGCGGCGCCTACGACCTGCGCGACCGCACTCCGGAGGCGGCCAACGACCTCGAACGGCAGTTCCTCGGCGGCGGCCCCGACGAGGTGCCCGAGCGCTACGAGCGCGTGTCGCCGGCGGCCCACGTCAGTGAGGCGACGCCGCCGACGCTCGTCCTGCACGGCGACGACGACGACCTGCTGCCCGCGGACGGCGCACGCGAGTACGCGCAGGCGCTCGCCGAAGCGGGACGGCCGGTCGAACTCGGTATCGTCCCCGGAGGCGGCCACGGTATCGTCGTCGACCCCGAAGACTGGCAGGACCGCGGGATCGAGACGGTCGCGGACTTCCTCGACCGTCGTCTCTAAGCGAGACCGACTCAGATCCCGCTCGGCGCCACGTCGCACACCTCGCGGAACGCGCCCTGGACGACCTCCGAGAGCGCGGGGTGGACGTGGATGGTCGAAGCGACGGTCGCCGCGTCGGCCCCCGCGGCGACGGCCGTGCTCACCTCGTGGATCAGCGTCGAGGCCTCGGGGCCGACGACGTGACAGCCCAGTACCTCGTCGTCGGCGCCGACGAGGACCTTCGCGAACCCGCCCTCGTCGTCGAGCGCGGACCCGAGCGCGGTGTCGTCGTAGGCGTACGTGCCAACCTCGTACTCGTCGTCGCTGATCTCCTCGTCACCTTCGAGTTCATCCTCGGTCTTCCCGAGGCTGGCGACCTGCGGGGAGCCGAAGACGGCGTGGGCCATCCCGGGGTACTCGACCGGTTCCTCGGCCCCTCGCACGGCGTTCTCGACGACGTACTTCGCCTCCTTGTCGCCGGAGTGTTTGAACATGTGGTTGCCCGCGATGTCACCCATCGCGTAGACCCCGTCGACGGACGTTCGCAGGTACTCGTCCGTCTCGACGAACCCCCTGTCGTCCGTCTCGATGCCGGCCGCCGAGACGTTCCAGGTGTCGGAGTTAGGCCGGCGGCCGGTCGCCAGCAGGAGGCGGTCGCCCGTGACCTCGATCTCGTCGCCGTCCTCGTCCTCCGCGGTGACGCGCTTCTCGCCGTCGCTCTCCGCTATTTCGGTCGCGCTGTAGCCGAGGTGGAGTTCGTGTTTCTCCCGGTAGACCTCGGTGAGTCGCTCGGCGACGTCGGCGTCCTCGCGGTCGACGAGAACCCCCCCGTGGCCGACGATCACGACGTCGGCACCCATCTGCGAGAAGAAGTGGCTCAACTCGACGGCGATGTAGCCGCCGCCGACGATCACGAGACGGTCCGGGCACTCGGACAGCCACAGCGCCTCGTCGCTCGTGAGGAAATCGGTCTCGTCGGTCCCGTCGATGGAGTCGGGGACCATCGGGCCGGAACCGCCCGCCAGAACGACGGTCTCGCCGGTCAGTCGCTCGCCGTTGCTGCCGGCTTCGCCAGCGTCGTTGCCGACTTCCCCGTCGTCGCTGTCGGCGCTCTCGCCGCCGTCGGCGTCGACCTCGACCGTCCGCTCGTCGACGAATCGACCCTCGCGCTGGTAGAGCGTGATATTGTCGCGCTCCCGGGCGCGTCGGGTCTTCGCCTCCGCGACCCCCCGGATCGCCGTCCGCACGTCGTCGACGATGCCCTCGAAGTCGACGCTCTCGACCGACGCCTCGACGCCGAGCGCGTCGGCCGAGCGCACCGTCTCGGCGACGTTCGCGCGGTGGATGAGCTTCTTCGAGGGGTTGCACCCGCGGTTGAGGCAGGTGCCGCCGAGCCGACCGCGCTCGACGAGCGCCACGTCATTCCCCTCGTCGGCGGCCGCCGCGGCGACGAGGTTCCCGGTACCACCGCCGAGGACGATGAGGTCGAACTCGGGCATGTGAAGGTACAGACGCTAGGTGACGGACCCGTTTGTCCCTTGCGCGCACGACGGCCGACCGTTTTCCGCGTCGACTCCGGCGTCCTACTCGTCGAAATACCGACCGTGGAAGCCGAACGGGACCGCGTGCGGGAGCGGCGCTCGCGCCCGTTCGTCCAGCGTCTCGCCGTCGAGGACGAGCAGGTCGGTCCGGCGCTCGTTCGTGTTCAGGGCGGTCGCGAGAACGACCCCGTCGTCGCTCGGTCGCTCGGCGTCGGGCGCGCGGACGAAGACCGGTTCCTCGACGAACAGCCCCGACTCCTCCCACCGGCGGGACTCGCCGGTGGTCACGTCGACCTTCGCGACGTGGTTGCCGTCCCGGTCGGCCGCGCCCTGTGCGTAGGCGTAGCGGTACTCCCTGGTGCGGTCGTCGCGGGCGACCCGGGGGAGTTCACAGCCCTCGTACAGCGCCTCGCTCGCGACGGCCCGGCCGTCGAGTTGCACCCGAAACCGTCGGAGTTGGCCGTCGCTGCCGTGCTCGAACCAGTCGCTCGCTTCGGACAGGTAGAGCCCCTCGACGACGTCGGCGTTCGGGTAGGCGACGAGGTCGACCACGAGTTCGCCGTCGGCCTCGAAGGCGTTGACGTGATGGAAGACGAACCACGGGTCGGCCGTCGCGGTCGCGACCCGCTCGCCCGTCTCGCGGTCGATGACGTGGAATCTCGTCCCGCGCTCGGGACTCCAGTCGTAATAGTCGACGAAGGTGTCCCGGCCGGGTACCAGGAACGACGCGGGAGTCGTCGCGAACGGGTGCTCCGTGAGGACGGCGAATCGCTCGGTGAGCGCGAAGCTGTGGAGGTACGCGGGGCGGTCGGTCGCGACGGAGCCGATCCGTTCGCGCGAGCGCGAGCCGTCGGGGAGCCGGTAGAGCGTGTACTCGCTCGGGCGACCGAACGTGGTCAGGAGCCCGACCGTCTCGCCGCGGTGGGGGTCGGGGAGGACGTGCGCGCAATTGAGGTGTCCGGTGAGCGCGTCGGCGAAGGCGAACTCGCCGCGGGTTTCGAGGGTGTCGGGGTCGCAGGCCACGTACCGCGGGACTTCCGTCATCGCGACGAGCGCGTCACCGACGCGGGCGAGGTGGACGTTGCAGTTGTCGGTCGGGTCGCCGAACAGTATCTGGCGGACCCGCCGGAGGTAGCCCCCACCCCCGGTCGCGAACTGGCCGGTGATCTCGCCGGTCTCCGCCGCCCGGCGGTAGGTCTCCGAGCGGAGCGAGCGGTTGGTGTAGCGGACCGCGTCCCCGCGCCCGTCGAACGCGAAGCGGTGGAGCATCGCCAGCCCGTCGAACCAGTGTTCGACTCGCTCGCCACCGACCTCGAAGGTCGCCGGGCCGTTGCGGACCAGCGCGCCGTCGAGCCAGTCCGGCAGCGACCCCTCGACCGCGAGCGACTGGTCTGCGACCTCGTTCGAGAGCGAGTCGAACCCCAGCTCGAAGCCGGTCTCCATGGACATACTCCCCGTTGGGCCGGGAGGGGTGAGTCTCTGGCGGCGCTGTCCGGACCGCTACTCCTTTCGAGAGCGCCAGCGGTCGCCGGCGAGCTGGTCGACCTGTTCGTCGGGCTTCCACTCATCGAGTTCGCGCGGGTCGACGTGGACGAACACGTCGTCGACCTCGGGGAGGTCGCGGATGGACTCGACGACGGCTGACTCGATGTCGTGGGCCTCGAACAGCGTGCGGTCGCCCTCGACCTCGATGTGGAGCGAGACGTCGATCTCCGGGCCGACGTAGTGGGCGATCACGTCGTGAGCGCCCTCGACGTCGGGGTGAGCGAGCGCCCGGCGGACGATCTCCCGGCGGAGTTTCTCGGGCGGCGCGCGACCGAGGAGGTAACCGAGGTTGTCGTTGACGACCTCGATGCCCGTGTAGACGATGCCGACGGCGACGACGATCGCCGCCAGCGGGTCGAGGATCGGGTAGCCGGCGCTGGCGCCGAGGACGCCGACGATGGCCGCCGACGCGGTGAGCACGTCGTTGCGGTTGTCGAGCGCAGTCGCGGTCAGCGCCGGCGAGTTGTGGCGGTCGCTCGCGGCGAGCACGTAGCGGTAGAGGAGGTACTTCGTGACGGCGGCGACGACCAGCACCGCGACCGCGGTCGGTCCCCGCGAGACGGTCACGTCGCCCGAGACGAGCGACATCGCCGACTGGTACAGCACCGTCCCGCCGGCGGCGAAGATGCCCAGCGCGACGAACAGCCCGACGAACGGCTCGATGCGCTCGTGGCCGTGGGGGTGTTCGAAGTCCGGCGGGCGCGTCGTCAGGTAGAGACCGGCGACGGTCACCAGCGAGTAGACCGTGTCGGAGGCGCTGTTGACCGCCTCGGACTGGACCGCGAGGCTGCCGGTCGCGAACCACGCCCCGCCCTTCAGCGCGACGAGCGCGGCGTTGACCGCGAGCAGGAGCAAGCCGACCTTCCGGAGCACTCGCGGCCGGTCGTCTGTCATCGTCCGGGATTGTCGGTCCCGGGTCAAAGCCGTGTCGACCGCGGGAGCGGACTACGAGAACTCGACGGCGTGGTCCTCGCCTGTGACCGCGGCGCCGTCCTGTTCGGCGAAGGCCTCGCGCAGGCGGTCGTAGGAGTCGTCGACGGCCTCGACGATGACCTGCGTGTCCGAGATGACGGGCATGAAGTTGGTGTCGCCCTCCCAGCGCGGGACGACGTGGGTGTGGAGGTGGTCGTCGATGGAGCCGCCGGCGGCGCTCCCGCCGAGGTTGAGGCCGGCGTTGTAGGCGTCGGGACCGAGCCCGTCCTCCAGCGCGTCGAAGGTCCGCTGTTTCAGGCGAGCGTGGTCGAGCAGGACCTCGTCGTCGAGGTCGCGGTAGTCGCCGGTGTGGGTATGCGGGATGACCATCACGTGGCCGGGGCTGTAGGGGTAGTTGTTCATGAGGACGAACGACCGCTCCGAGCGGGCGACGACCCACCGGTCGCGGTCACGGTCGCGGTCGCCCTCGGCGAAGGCGCAGAAGACGCAGCCGTCGACGTCGTCGTTGCCGCCCTCGCGCTCGACCCATTCGATCCGCCACGGGGCGAAGACCTGGTCCATGCCGGTCCTGTGGGGCGGATGCACTAAATCCCGGCGGGGCGGCGTCGTCCCGCGGGACGGATCGACCGAACGACGAGAGAGAAAAAAGTATCCACCCGGGCGAGAGATGGCTGACGTATGACACCCGCCCTCCAGACGACTTCCCTCCAGACGGCCGCGGTAGCGTTCGTCGCGGGCGTCCTCGCCGTGACGGTGTTCGGCGTCGTCGTCGCCGGCGACTCCGTCGAGCGTGCGGCGCTCGGCAGCCTCGGCTACGCGCTCGGCGCCTCCATCGGCGTCTACATCGCCCACGCCGGGGGCGTCATCGAGTAGTCACAGCCCCCGCTCCATGACCTGTCCCCACACCTCCAGGCCCTCCGCCTCGTAGAACGCTCGCGCCGCGTCGTTGTCGCCGTGACACGCCAGCGCGAGGTTCTCGCAGTCGCGCTCGCGCGCCCACTCGGCCAGCCAGTCCAGCAGTCGCCGGCCGTACCCCTCGCCGCGACGGGGTTCGTCGACGACGAGGTCGTGGACCCAGAGGTGCCGTTCGTGGTGGAGCACGCGCTGGATCGAGATGCCCGCGACGGCGACGAGCGTCTCGGACTCCGGAGCGTCAGCCGCGCTGCCGTCGCGCTCGTACAGCCCGAACAGCCGGTAGTCGTCTTCCTCGCGCCAGCCGCGGACGAACGACTCCTCGGCGTCGCTCCACAGCTGGCGAAGTATCGGAACGGCCTCGTCCCACCCCTCGTCGGTCGTCACTTCGCGGACTTCGATCGGCACGTGCGTCCCGTGGACGCGGCCGTCCAAAACGGTTTCCGCGGGCTGGCAACGGCTGGCAGGTCCGTCGCAGTTCCACCGGCGGAACGGCTTTGCCCGCTGCGTGCGTCAGTTCGCAGCATGGGGCTTCTCGAAGCGGTCCTCGTGTTCGTCGTCGGCTACGTCTGCGGCGCGGTCACGCGAATCTTCGCGGGGATCGCCGCCGTGGGCGCGCTGGTCCTCGCAGTCCTCGGCATCGCGCTTCCCGGGTCGATCGTCGGGATCGCCGACCCGATCCTCGCGGTGTACCTCGGCAACGAACTGCTCTTTCTCTCCGGGTTCCTGTTCGCCATCGCACACAACCCGGCCGAGTCGGAAGAGTGAACGGGCGCACGGCGTTGACCCGTGATCGACGGTCTGCAACCCCGGCCGTCAGATCATCGGTTCGTCGACGTCCTCGTCGGCGGCCTCGCGCCACGAGTGCGCGGGTTCCCAGCCGAGCAGATCCGCGGCCTTCGCGTTCGAGATGGCCGCGTCGTCGCCCGAGAGGTCGCAGGGCTCGGGCACCGCGCCGAAGCGCTCCTCGAACAGTTCCACGGTCGGGCGGTCAGTGTAGTTCTCGTCGGCGACGGCGAAGACGGCCTCGTGCCCGTCCACGTCGGTTTCCAGCGCGGCCGCGACGATGGAGGCGATGTCGCGCACGTCGACGTAGCTCCAGAAGTTCCCGACGCCCTCCGCGGGCACGTCGTTGTCGAGACAGACGTACTCGCCGGGGTACTGGATCCACGACGGCCGGATCGAGACGACGGGGACGCCGTGGCGGCGAGTCGTCATCCGGGCGAGCGCCTCGCCGGTCTCCTTGGAGACGCCGTAGGGGTCCTCCGGGCGCAGCGGGTGTTCCTCGTCGATCGGGAGGGAGTCGGGCGCGGCCGTCTCCGCGGCGAAGGGGAACCCGAGCGCGCTCTCGGAGGACGCCCAGACGACGCGGGCACCCGCGCGACCCGCGGCTTCGAGGACGTTGTACGTCGAGACGATATTGTTCTCGAAGACCTCGCCGCCGGGGTGGTCGAGCGGGTCGGGAATGGCGCCCCAGTGGACGACGGCGTCGGGGTCGAACTCGCCGACGAGGTCGAACATGTCCCCGCGGTCGGTGAGGTCGGCGACGCGCACGTCGACTGCCGCGCGTTCGCTCTCGGCGAAGCGCTGGTCGACGCAGAGCACCTCGTGGCCGTCGCTGGCGAGTCGGTCGACGATCCAGCGGCCCGAGCCGCCGAGGCCGCCGGTGACGAGCACTCGTGACATGCACCGACACAAGGCGGCGAGGCAGATAAAGGCGGAGAAAGCGGATCAGACGGGGACGAGCAGAACCGGAACCTCGCGCGTCTCGAGGACGGCCTCGGTCATGCTCGGCAGGACGAAGCTCTCGACGGCGCCGTGTTCGACGTCGCCCATGACGACGTAGACGAACTCGCGGCCGCTCTCGGAGATGGCGTCAGTGAGCCGCTTCTGGGAGGAGACGTTCGACTGGTCGGACTCGCCCTTGCCGGTCTCGATCTCGATCTCGACGGGGACCTCGACGCCCAACCGGTCGAGGACGGACTCGATCTCCGCGCGTACCTCCGCGGCCTCCTCGTCGGCGAGTTCCTTCGTGTGGTAGACGTACAGGCCGTGGCCGCCGTCGACGGCGCGCTCGGCCGCGAATTCGAGCACCGATTCCCGGCCTTCGTCACCGTAGGCGACGAATATCGTTCCCATACACCCCCGATTGCGCCGCCCCCGTCTTCAGTTCGTCGCCGGCCTTCGGGCGGCCGCCCGGAGATCAGTGACCGGACTCGACCCCGAAACCATCCCGCGACCACGTGCGGAACAACAGCCACCCGTCCGCCGCCGGTACGGATCGGTATGTCGGACAGAACCGACTCCGAGCGAACCGAACCGGTCGGCGATCTGATAGAGCGCGTCGAGGAGAACCTCCCGTCGCTGCTCGGGCACGTCTATCGCGGCGAGATGGACCGCGCGAACAACTGGCGCGGCCGGCTCGACCAGACGACGAACTGGGCGGTGACGATCATGGCGGCGCTCATCACCTTCGTGTTCTCCAGCCCCGACAACCCCCACTACCTGCTGCTCATCGGCATGCTGACCGTGGCCATCTTCCACCTCGTGGACACGAGGCGCTACCTCGCCTACGACGTGTGGCGCTCGCGAGTGCGCCTGCTCGAAGAGGACGTCTTCGCCGCCGCCGTCGACCCCGAACGCGGCGTCGAACACGCCGACTGGCAGCGCGAACTCAGCGACGACCTGCGCCGCCCGGCGCTCAAGATGCCGTTCGTGGAGGCGTTCGCGCGGCGGCTCCGCCGGATCTATCTCCCGCTGGCGCTCGTGTTGCTCGCCGCGTGGGTCGCGCGCATCACCGTCTTCGCGCCGGAGGACGGCCCCGTCGCGGCGGCGGCCATCGTCGGCATCCCGGGCACGGTCGTCATCGGTGCGGTCGCGGTCTGCTATCTGGCCGCGATCGGCGTCGCGTACTGGCCGCGCCAGCGCCAGGCGATGGGCGAACTCTACCACCGGGACAAGGAGGGCAAGTGGAAAGAGGAGTAGCGAACGGTCGGCCGATCTACCTGCTGCGCGTCGTCACTTCGCAGCCGTCTTCGGTCACGATGATAGTGTGTTCCTTCTGGCTGACCATCTTGCCGTCCTCCTCCTTGAGGACGGGGTAGCCGTGGACGATGTCCTGTCGCTGGAGGCGCCGCAGGGCCATCCCGGGGCGACGCACGTCCAGCCAGCGGGCGGCGAACGGGAGCGTCTTGAACTCCTCGGTGATCTGTTCGAGGGCCTGCCGGGCGGTGCGGTCGCGGACCGAGCCCTCGCGTTCGAGCGCGAAGATTTCCTCCTGGCTCCCTTCCTGGACCTTGCCGCCCCCGTCGGTGGCGAACGGCTCGATGGCGACCACGTCGCCGGCTTCGAGTTCGACGCTCTGCTCGACGGCGCGGTTGGGGATGTTCGGCGTCGTGTGCTGCTCGTAGTGGCCGAGGCCGTGGCCGGTGAGGTTCACGACGGGGTTGTAGCCGTAGCCGTCGATGGTCTCCTCGATGACGGCACCGATCTCCCCGGTCGGGACGCCGGGCTCGACCACGTCGAGGGCGGCGTCGAGCGCCTCCTCGGCGGCTTCGGTGAGTTCGGACTCGCCGGCGAGGTCGACGGTGACGGCGGTGTCGGCAAGCCAGCCGTCGATCTGGACGCCGATGTCGAGCTTCACCAGGTCCTCGCCGATCTCGCGGTCGTCGTCGGGGCCCGCGGCGCCGTGGGCGGCCTCCTCGTTGACGCTGACGTTGACGGGGAACGCGGGCTGGCCGCCGAGTTCGCGGATGCGGTCCTCGGCCCACTCGCTGATCTCGAGGTAGCCGGTCCCGACCTCGACGCGCTCGGCGGCCTCGTCGCGCACCTGCGCGAGGATCTCGCCGGCCTCGCGACACTTCTCGTACTGCTCGGACTCCAGATCGACGCTCATGTCCGTCGGTTTGCGCCGGCCGGTCAAATGGTTTCTGTGTCGGACGGGGTCGAGTGAACGCTCGCGAGCAACGGGCAACACGACTAATCGAGCCAACCTTTTTCAGCGTCTGTAAACGACGTATACGTATGGGGACGAAAACCGTTCGGCTCGACGAGGATGTCTACGAGCGGATCAAGAGCCGAAAACAGCCTGACGAGACGTTTTCGGACGCTATCGAACGGCTGACGAGCGAATGGACGCTGATCGATTACGCCGACGGCGACTCGCCCATCGACCCCGACCGACATAGAGAACTCGTCGAACGTTCCGAGCGTGAGGGGCGGGCGGAGACCGAGGGTCGCTTGGAACGGCTCGGTGTCGATACGGACGCAGGGGAATGATCCTGGATACGGACTTTCTCATCGCACTTGACGAAGGTGACGACGCAAGAGAGAAAGCGCTCGAACTTGAGACCGCCGACGTCCCGTTGCGAGTCCCAGCGATCGTCTTGCAGGAGCTATACGTCGCCGTCGGTGCCGGTGAGAACGCAAACGAGAACGCGCGGAAGTTCGAGGCGCTGATAGCGAACAAACCGATCGTCGACATCGATGCGAACATCTCGCGTCGTGCGGGTGTGCTGGAAGGACAGCACCTCGTGAGCGACAGCAAGCCATCACTCGGCCCCGGCGATGCGCTCGTCGCCGCGACGGGTCTGCAGTTCAACGAACCGGTCGTCACCTCGGACGGTGACTTCGAAACTGTCGACGGACTCGCCGTCGAGTCGTTTTAGTCGTCCGTCCGCGCCGTCTGCATCGCCGGACTGTCGTACGCCTCGCCAGTGGCGCCCTCGGCGTCCACGACGATGATTCCGGCATCCCCGTCGGCAGCGTCGTCGAACTCGTCGATCGCGAGGCGGGCGGCCGTCTCCGCGTCGGCGCCCCGTTCGAGCAGTCCGACCGCGCGGCGGGCGAGCCCCTCGCGAGCGATGTCCTCGCCGGCGCCGGTCGCGCTCGCGCCGCCGGCCTCCGAGGCGTAGAACCCGGAGCCGACCTGCGGTACGTCGCCGACGCGGCCCGACAGCGCGTACCAGCGGCCGCCCGTCGACGTGGCCGCCGCGATCTCCGCGCCGTCGCGGGCGACCGCGCCGACGGTGTCGTGGTCGTGCGGATCGGCGTGGGGTGCGGACTCTTCCGCTTTCACCCGCTCGCCGTCGCCCGGTTCCCCCGTCTCCGCTTCGTCGCTGGCGAAGCGGTCGCGGACCCACTGCAGGTGGGCCTGCGGGTCGTCGACGGGCGGGTCGGCGTCGGCCCACTGCTCGCGCGTGCGGTCGGCCCAGAGGTCGATCCCCGTCTCGACGCCGGCCGCGTCGGCGAACGCGACTGCGCGCTCCCCGGCGAGCATGACGTGGGGCGTCTCCTCCATCACAGCGCGGGCGACGTCGACGGCGTGGCAGACGCCGGGCATCGCGCCCGCGGCGCCGACCTCGCCGTCTCCGGTCATCAGGCCCGCGTCGGTGCGGACGACGCCGTCGCTCTGGACGGCGCCGCCGACGCCGGCGTTGAACGCCGGGTCGACTTCGAGGACGCGGACGGCAGCGCAGACGGCCGTCACGGGGTCGTCGGCCTCGGCCCCGCAGGCGACGGCCTCGTCGAGCACTGCCTGCCGGTCCGCGGGCTCGTCGGGCGGCGATCCCGCGCCGCCGTGGGCGATGATCTGCATACCCGTCCCTGCCCGCGCCGACGGCATAAGTTCGGTGACCCCGCGGCGTCCGAGCGCCGTCCCCGACTCTCCGAAGTGCGCCCGCGGAGTCGACGTCCTGACCGACGGCGAGGACGACCGCAGGCGAACTGCGGTCGCGGCTGGATTCAGTCCCCGGGTCGACAGGCCGGTCGGATGTGAGTGGATCGTCGACACACCGCTCGGGCATCGTCGAAATCCGTTCGGCGATTCCGAACAGATTCGGCCGACAGGGCCGGTTCCCCCCGCCGAAATCCCTCAGGGAAAACGGCAGTCCTTTAGGCCCGAACGCTGAAAGGCGGCGTATGGGATACGAGTACGACAAGGTCGAAGTTCCGTCCGACGGGACGCCGATCGAGGTCATCGACGAGGAGGCCGACGAGCTGGACGTGCCGGAAAAACCGGTCATCCCCATCATCCACGGGGACGGCATCGGGAAGGACGTCGGTCCGGCCGCCCAGAAGGTGCTGGAGGCGGCCGCCAACGCCACGGGTCGCGAAATCGCCTGGATGCGCGTCTACGCCGGTGAGTCCGGCCGGGAGAAGTACGACGAGAACCTCCCGGACGACACCGTCAACGCCATCGACGAACACCGCGTCGCCATCAAGGGCCCGCTGACGACGCCCGTCGGCGCCGGTTTCCGCTCGCTCAACGTCGCGCTCCGCCAGACGCTCGACTTCTACTCGAACGTCCGGCCGACCTACTACCTCGACGGCGTCCCGTCGCCGATGAAGGCGCCCGAGGAGATGGACATGGTCACCTTCCGTGAGAACACGGAGGACGTCTACGCCGGCATCGAGTGGGAGTCCGGCACCGAGGAGGTCGAGCGGGTCCGCGAGTTCGTCGAGGAGGAGATGGGCTTCGACGACGTGATGCACGACGGCCCCATCGGCATCGGCATCAAGCCGATCACCGAGTTCGGCTCCAAGCGCCTCGTTCGGAAGGCCATCGACTACGCCATCGAACACGACCGCGACAAGGTCACCCTCGTCGGCAAGGGGAACATCATGAAGTTCACCGAGGGGCAGTTCACGGAGTGGGGCATGGAGGTGGCCGAGGAGGAGTACCCCGACGACGAGGTCTTCGCCGCACCCGACTCGCTGTGGGAGACCCAGGACGACATCGACATCCCGGAGGACGCCGTCATGGTCGAGGAGCGCCTCGCCGACGCGATGCTCCAGTGGATGCAGCTGCGCACCGACGAGTTCTCCGTGCTCGCCATGCCGAACCTCAACGGCGACTACCTCTCCGACGCCGCCGGCGCCCAGATCGGCGGTCTCGGCATCGCGCCCGGCGCCAACTTCGGTGACGCCCGCGTGCTCGCCGAGCCGGTCCACGGTTCCGCACCCAAGCGCGCCGGCCAGAACATGGCCAACCCGACCGCGATGATCCTCTCCGGCCGCCTGATGTTCGACTACATGGGCTGGAAGGACGCCGCCGACCTCGTCCGCGACGCCGTCGAGGAGACCATCTCCTCGGGCAAGGTCACCTACGACCTCGAACGCCAGCTCGACGACGCCGAAAAGCTCGGCACCGACGAGTACGCCGAGGCTATCGTCGACAACATTCAGGACCTCGCCTAACGGCTCACGACACCGACTCGTTTTTTCGCGAGCGCGCTGTACCCGCCAGCCGCTGCTCCGTCACTCGCCAGCCGTCCACGTGTAGTGGTGAGCGGCGTGCAGCGTCGAGTCGGGCACGACCACGTCGACGCCCGCCGCGTCCGAAACGTCGCCGACCGAGAGCAGGTAGGGAAGCCAGAGGTCGCCGGCAGTCGCGTCGCCGCCGAACGCGCGCATCGAGTCGACGAGGCGGAGCCCGCCGTCGGCGTCGCCGTCCTCTTTGAAGACGTCGACTGCCCGGGTGACGAGATCGAGCACGAAGACGTGGCCGTCGTGGGCGTCGACGGAGATGGGGAGCAGGAACTCGTCGCCGGCCCCGTAGCCCGGCGATCCGGCGGTGTGCCACTCGGCGCCGTCGTAGCGCTGGATCCGGTGGTTGTTCTCGTCGGCGACGTAGAGCCCGCGTCGGCCGACCGCGACGTCCGAGGGGTTCCAGAACGCGCCCTCGACGTACCCGAACCCGCCGCGGTCCGCGACCGGAGTGGCCTCGTCGCAGACCCAGTCGTACTCCCAGACGCAGATCCGGCCGTTGCCCGAATCCGCCGCGTAGACGCGCGCCCGCTGGTCGCCGATGGGCTCGAGCGCCATGCCCCGTGGGAGCTTCGCCTCGTCCTCGCCCAGCCCCCACGGAGCGAACGAATGGACCAGCGAGAGATCGACGCCCGCGCCGGGCCCGTCACCGGCGTCCTGCCCGCCACCGACCGCCTCGTCGACCGCGTAGACGTGGATCTGTCCGCGGTCGCGCTCACTGTAGTCGGCGGCGTAGTCGGTCACAAACAGTCGCCCGCCGCCCCCGACGGACGGCCAGAACGCGAGGCCGAACGGGAACCCGGTCTCGGGGAGCTCGACCGGCGCGAGCGAGCCGTCGGAACCCGCTCCCGGGCCGGGAAGCGCGAGCCGCTGGAGGCGGCCGTTCGCGCCGTCGGCGACGAGCGCACAGCCCGCGAGCGGGCCGCCGTCGGCGCCGACGAGCGCGGATCCAGTGGGGACCGAGAACTGGCCGAGGTCGTCGCGGGCGTCGCCGACCGTGCCGAAGCGGCGACCCGTCTCGCGGTGGATGTCGACGGCGTAGGCCCCGATCCGCTGGGAGAGCGCTTCCGAGACGAGGACTGCCACCGTCGGGTCGTCGGCGTCGCTGTCCGCGACGGAAACGCCATCGAACGGACGGATCCCGATCGGCCCCTGGAATCGCCGCTGGTCGACGGTGTCGGAATCGCCGCCGAGCCTGGCGTCGAGGTCGCCGTCGCTCCGCTCGCCGAAATCGCGAGGGAGGCCGACGCCGTCTTCGAGGCCGGCGTGTGCCTTCAGGTCCTCGTCGCTCTCGGGGACGACGCCGTCGGGGATGCCGACGCTGGTGTAGACGTGGACGCGCCCGGTCCCCGCGTCGGGGACGAAGATCTGGGCGTCGCGGCCCGAGCCGACGACGGCCACGTCCCGCGGCATCGGGAGGTCGTCGAGCACCGCGTCGGCGCAGCCCTCGAACGGCGCCGGGTCGCCGTTCCGGTCGCAGCGGACCACGGACGCGAGTTTCGGGGGACCGGTCGGTCCGTCGTGGAGGACGCCGTAGCCCGTATTAGCGACGTAGAGACGGCCCTCGTCGTCGACGTCGAGACCCTGCGGCCAGTACAGCGGGATCGGGTCGTCCTCGCCGACGGCGCGGATCGACCGCAGTTCGGCCCCGTCCTCGTCGAAGACGACGAGTCGACCGCGCAGGTCGTCGCCCTCGCGGTAGAACTCGTCAGCAGCGACGATCCGGACGCCATCCCAGTACTCGTGGGCGACCACGCCGTTCGGGTGAAAGTCGCCCGCGGCGGCGAACGTCTCGATTCCCGTGATCTCCGGTACATCGCCGTCGTACGCGTAGTCGAGTCGCTGGATCCGCCCGTTGCACGTGTCGGCGACGTAGACGGCCGCGGCGGTCGGGTGATGTGCCAGTCGGAGCGGCAGGTCGAACGACCCGGGCTCGGTGCCTGCGCCGCCGACGACACCGAGCAGTCGCTCCAGCGTGTCGTCGACCACGAGCAGTCGGTTGTTACCGGCGTCGGCGATCCAGACGTTTCCGCGGCGGTCCTGCGCGAGGCCGACCGGCGACGCCAGCCGCACGTCACGGTCGGCCAGCGGCGTCGGGAACTCCCCGCCCGCCAGCCCGTCGTCCGGCGACTGCACCCCGTAGGATCTCCTGAACGTGAACCCACCCATACATTCCAATTGACACCTATACACATGTCGTTTACTGTCCGGCGTGGCGGTGCCGATAGCGGCAGTCGCCCGCTGTGGCGGCCTTGGAGGACGCTCACGGAACCGAAACCGACTATACCACCCCGGGCGGCCGGACGGACATGAGACGTGAGTGGGGGACGACACTGGTCGTGGCGGCGCTCGTGGTCCTGTCGGGCTGTGCTGCGCTCGGCGGCGGGACCGCTACGCCTGGCGGAGCGGCGACGGACGGAGGGGAACCGACCGCGGACGCGACGCCGACCGCGAGCGCGACACCGAGCGACGAGTCGGTCGAGGCGACCCCTGATGGGTCAGCGGCGTCGCCCACACCGGCGGCTACGCGGACGGAGACGGCCACGCAGACGCCGATGCCGACGCTCACGCCACGAACTGGCTCGACGCCGGCTGGCAGGCAGTCGCTCCCGCCGGGCGTCGACGAAACCGGCGCGGTCAACGAGACCCGACTGCTTGTCGCACACGTCGAGGCGACCAACGAGTCGAACTGGCGGCTCCGCCACCGCAACGGCAACGACACCCGCGTACTCGTCCACGCCGAGGGTGCCACCTACGAGCGGACGGCCGACGGCGTCACCTGGTACCGCGACGGCGTCGAGGTGACCAACCGGACGTTCTTCGGCGCGCCCTACGAGATGTCGGCGGCGCACAACACGACGACGGGGTCGACCGACCCGAGGGGAACGATCACCTTCGCGCTGGCCGTCCGGCTGTCGTCGGCCAACTACGAGTGGGAGGGCACGACGGACGTCGACGGCCGGACGCTCCACGAACTCCGGATGACCGGAAGTCGCGGCGCCGGGTCGGCGCTCGGCCACTACACCGGCCGGCTGCTCGTCGACGACGACGGCCGCATCCACCGCCTGCGCGGCGAAGTCGGCGAGAACGAGTCGGTCGCCGAGGCGTACGGCTACGAGTACGAGTGGGGAGTCGAGACGGCACCGCGGCCACCGTGGTTGGACAGCGTCCCCCGCGGCGTCGCCGAGAAGACCCCCGCGGGGACCGCACTGAACGTGACGCTGACCAGCGGTGCGGCCGTCCCCGCCGGCACCGAGTTCGAGTTCAGACACAACGACACCGACGCGACGGTCACGCTGGAGGAGTCGCTCGACCGCGGCGAGTCGCTGTTCGTCGGCCTCCGCGAGGAGGGCGGCGAGCGGTCGGTCGTCGTCTCGCGCGACCCGCTCGACGGCGAGGGGCTCGTCGACCTGCGCGGTGAGCAGACGAGACTCTCCGGGACCGCAACAGTCGACGGGACGGAGGTCCGCCTGTCGTTCAGGGTCGGCTGGGCGGGTATCTAGGGCAGGCCCGGTACCGGTCCCCTGGTTTTATCTCCCAGACCGTGCCACCCACGCGAGATGACAGACTACGAGTGGCTCTCGCTGGATCCGGACGAGGAAGTCGTCTGGACGGGCCAGCCCCGGGTGTGGCGCATCGCAGGGACGGTGGCGGTCGGAGTGGTTCTCACGCTGGCGGCGTTCGGCGGCGCGGTCGCCGTCAGCCTCGGCGCCCTCCCCGGCATCGATTCGCTCACGGGCAGTTCGAGCGCGGTAATCTGGGGCGTCGCCGTACTGGTCGCCCTCTCGCAGATCGCGTCCGCGTTCTGGGCGTATCTGAAGGTGGGCAACACCGACTACGTGCTGACGAACCGGCGGATCTACCGGAAGGCGGGCGTCCTCTCGGAGACGGTCACCAGCGTCGGCGTCGACCGCGTCCAGAACACGACGCTCCGCAAGGACCTGACCGGCAACCTCTTCGATTACGGGACGGTGTCGCTCAGCACCGCCGGCAGCGGCGGCGCCGACCTCGCGATCACCGACCTCGACGACCCCGAGACGTTCCGCGACCGGCTGCAGGAGCGGGTCCGCGCGGCCGAGGAAGCACGCGAGGACGACCGTGCAGCCGACGAGAGGGCCGCGCTCGACGGCGATTCGATGGAAGCGCTGCTGACCGAGGCCCGGCGGCTCCGCGCCGTCGCCGAGCGGATGGAGGACCACGCATGAGCGGCGGACCGGACGCCGGCGGAAGCGACGACCAGTCCGCGGACAGCGCTTCTCTCACTGACCGCGCGGCGGCCGCGGCCGATTCCGACGTCTCGGAGTGGCTCTCGCTGGAACCCGGCGAGGAAGTCATCTGGGCGGGCGAGCCCACGAAGCTCCGGATGATCGGGACCGTCGTCACCGGGGTCATCCTCATCCCGGTCTTCATCGGGTTCATCGTCCTGCTCGGTGCGCCGTTCTCGTACCTCTCGATCAAACACACCGACTACGTGGTCACGAACCGCTCGCTGTACGTGAAACAGGGGATCCTCTCGACAAACATCGAGAGCGTCGACCTCGACCGCATCCAGAACACGGAGTTCACCCAGTCGTTCTGGGGCGCGCAACTCGGGTTCGGGACCATCGACATCAGTACCGCCGGCAGCTCCGGAGCGGACCTCTCGTTCGACGACGTGGAGGACGCCCGCGAGGTGCGTGAGCGGATCTCGAAAGCCCAGCGGGAGTTCGCCGGCCGCGGCGCTCGGGACGGCACTGGCGGCGACGGCGCGAGCAGCGATCGCCGGGCAGCGAACGCCGACCGACTGGACGAACTCGTCGCGGAACTGCGTGCGACGCGCGAAGCGCTCGAACGGGTCGAAGCGCGGATGGCCGAAGACGGTTCGAGCGAGCGGATCGACCCGTCCTCGGACCCGTTCGGCGGTGCAAGCGTCGATCGCGACGACGCAGCCGTCGATCGTAGCGGCGCGAACACCGACCGCGGCGACGGTGCGGACGGACGAGACGATCAGCGACCCGGCAACAGCGACTGATCGGCGGAGAACAGCGCGGCGGCGTTACTCACGGGAGAGCGTCGCCGAGACTTCCTCGACGGCGTTCCCGCAGGTCGAGCAGGTGGATTTCTCCTCCGCGACGTAGACGGTGTCGCAGGTTTCGCACTCGTAGAGGCTCGTCTCCGGGACGTCCGACCCGTCGTGGTCGGCGGGGCCGGGCCGACCGGGCTGGGCGGCCTCGTCCGACTCCTCCGTGCGGCCCGCTCGCTCGCGGGCGTCGCTCAGGACGGAGCGCAATCGGGCAGTCAGTGCCATCGTCGGGTCACCCCCGGCGCCGGGTCGTCTTCGGCGATCCGTACGCGCCGGCCGCGACTACTGGGCTGACTTGTCGGTTGCATCTACCAGATATCGGGTGAGAAGCCCCGTGACCGTTACCCCTAACTGTTTAACCTCCCCGCCGGAGCCCCGCGATATCACGGGCGAACGCGCGTCCGCCCCGGCGCCGTCGCGACCGTGATAGACGAGACAGCCTGCAGACGCAAGCCGGGGAGACAGTCGAGAATTCGCCGCAGCGCGGCGTGGTCGGTGTCGTGTGAATCGAGCCTAGACGTAGGTGAACCAGTCGTCGTAGCCGTCGAGGCGGCCCTCGACGAGGTCGAAGAACTGCGACTGGATCTCGTCGGTGACCGGGCCCTTGGTTCCCTCGCCGATGACGTTGTCGTCGACGCTGCGGATGGGCGTGACCTCGGCGGCGGTACCCGTGAAGAACAGCTCGTCGGCGGTGTAGAGCTCGCCGCGGGAGATGGTGGCGCCGTCGTGGACGGTGTAGCCGAGGTCCTCCGCGAGGTCGATAGCGGTCTGGCGGGTGATCCCGTCGAGGATGGACTCGGCGAGGCCGGGAGTGTAGATCTCGCCGTCGCGGACGAGGAAGATGTTCTCGCCGGGTCCTTCGGCGACGTTGCCCTCCTTGTTGAGCACGATAGCCTCGGTGTAGCCGTTACCCTTCGCCTCCTCGGTGGCGAGCAGGGAGTTGACGTAGAGGCCGGTGGTCTTGGCGTTGGTCGGGATCTGGCTGGAGGCGTGCTTGCGCCACGAGGAGACCATCACGTCGACGCCGTTCTCCAGCGCGTCCTCACCGAGATAGGCGCCCCACGGCCAGGCGCCGATGGCGACTCGCGTCGGGCAGTCGCCGGGGCTCACGCCCAGCGAGTTGTAGCCGTAGAAGGCGATCGGACGGATGTAGCAGGATTCGAGGCCCTCGCGGCGGATGAGGTCGACGGTGGCCTCGGTGAGTTCCTCGGGCTCGAAGGGGATGTCCAGATCGTAGGGCTTGCCGGACTGGTAGAACCGTTCGAGGTGCTCCTCCCAGCGGAAGATGGCGGGGCCGTCGACCGTGTCGTAGCAGCGCACGCCCTCGAAGATCCCCGAGCCGTAGTGCAGCCCGTGGGTGAGGACGTGGATCTGTGCGTCGTCGAAGTCGACGAACTCGCCGTCCATCCAGAGCTCGTCGACTCCCTGAAACATTTCCGGGCGCTCGCTCATGGGTCGTACCTCCCGGTGATGGCCGCACCCGATTTATACGTTGCCAGTCGGCCGCCGTCGTGCGCGCTGTCCATGCCCGGACGTTTCGACTCCGGTGGTAAGAGTGTTGACGGTCCGTGGGTGGTCCTGACAGGGGATCGAGGCTCGAGCGCGCTCGCGGTCGGTCACAGGCCGCCGCTCAGTTCCAGCGCCTGGATCCGGTCGAACGTGCTCCGGCAGCGTTCCCCGGGGAAGCGGCTGCAGACGACCAGTCCGACGTGGATCGGCCCGTCGAAGGGGATCGTCTGGCGGCCGATTGGCCGCCACTGGGAGCCGTCCTCGGAGTCGTAGGCCATCACGACGTCGCCGGAGCGGTCGATGCGGTACCAGCACGGCGGAGTGGCCCTCGCTCTCGCGACGTGTCCCCAGGCCTTCTCGCCGGCCGCCGTCCGCCGGATCACTTCCGTCCCGACGGCCTCGGTCAGGCCGACGTAGTAGAACGGCGCGTCGGGGTCGAGGCCGCCGCGGACCATCAGGCCGAGTTTGCCGAAGCGGTGGTCCGAATCGTAGCCGACGAGGCGCCCGGAGACGGAGACGTCGTCGTCGGTCTCGCCGTGGACGAAGTAGAACTCGTCGGCGTCGCCCCAGACGTCCCTGCCGCCGCCGTCGATCACCCACGTCTCAGCCGCATCGTCGTAGGTGGCGCTGCCCGCCGGCGAAGCGCCGCCCACGTTCGTCCGTTCGGTGAGCGCGACCGCCTCGGTGTCGGTCGAGTCGGGCCGTTCGTAGGGCGTCATGATGTTACAGCCCTCGAACGAGAAGCGCGTCCCGCCGCCGGTCCCGTCGGTCACCGTCGCGGTCCAGCCGTGCGCGTCCGCCACCCGGTTGACCACGGCCAGATCGGAGTCCGGTTCCGACCGGCCGACCGCACCGTCCCGGCCGGTCGACGGAAGCCCCGATCCCTGGCTCTCGACGTAGAAGCCGGTCTCGGTGTGACCGACGGTGATCGCCGTCTGCGCGCCCCCGCTCTCTGCGCAATACCCGAACAGCACTTCCAGTAGTTCGCGGAGCTGGTCGCCGTCGCCGGTGAGGATCGTTCGCTCGGGAATCCTCGTGGTGAGCGTCGCGTCGTCGGTATCGGCGGCCTCGAAGGCGGTCTGCGCGACCCGGCGCAGGCGATTCATGCTGATCGATGGCATCCCCGTGGGCAGGTCGCTCGACGCGGCGCTGGCCTCCAGTTGCTCGTCCATCTCCCGGAGCGCGCGTTCGATCTCGTCGAGCACCGCTTCGGTGTCGCTGTCGGGCTGGCGAGCGACCTTGAGATAGCCGAGGGCGACCGTCAGCGGGTATCGCTCGCGGGCGCGTTCCGCGAGGCGCTCGGTGAGGTCCTGAATCCGTTCCTGGTAATGCGTGACGTCGAGCGTGACGCCGACGAGGCCGCGGATATTCCCCTCGTCGTCGACCCACGGAACCTTCGACGTGTGCAACCAGTGGTCGTGGTCCTCACTGTACTCCTGTTGCTCGACGAGGCCGATCAGCGGTTCGCGCTCCTCGATGACCTGCATGTCCTCCCGGTAGCTCTCCTCGATGTCGTACAGCTCCCGGTCGGTCTCGCCGATCGGGTCCTCCGGGACCGAGGCGACGAGCCAGTCCGACGCGCGGACGTGCCGGCCATCGGCGTCTTTCGCGTAGATAGAGTACGGCAAGTGTGTCAGCGCCGATTCGAGGATCGACGCGTCCGCCAGCACCCGCCGCTGGCGGCGATACCGGCCCGCCGCGTCCGTTACGCGCTCGAAGAGTCGGTCGGCGCCGTCGTCGAGCGACTGTGGCAAGTAACTCGTCGCACCGTACGCCGTCACCTCGGTCGCGAGTCGCTCATCGCCGTTCCGCGGATACAGCACGAACGGCAGCTGCTCGTCGCGGTCGCGGACCGCCTCCAGCAGTTCCAGCCCGGTCCGGTCGGCCAGTCGGTCGGTGCTCACGACGCAGTCGTACGGGGTGGGGCCGACGATCGCGTCGAGCACCGCGTCGCCGTCGGAGACCCCTTCGATCGAGATGTCGCCGATCGCTTCGAGCGCGGCGACGACCCGGGAACGCCCTTCCGGGTCGCCGTCGGCGTAGATCACCTCGATCGGCCCCGTCTGCTCCATAGCCCCTCGCACAACATCGAACACGAAAAGTCCGGCGGCCACGTCTTCATTCGTGATACCGAGCGCGGATGGAAGAGAGAGAGTCTGCAAAATTGACAATCCTCTTTAATACCTTCTCTTTTTATTAGTTTACTCCCACCCGCTCGTACCTCAGATTATCCTCACCGTGATCGAGGCAGTTACGGGCCGGATTTTCGCTATTTGAGGATGGACTGGATGGATTCGGAATTGTCCACGGAATAGTAAAATATATTCGGTAATGCGGCCCCAAGACACGAATATTGTATAATTATCCCCGAGTGTTTCATCGATCTGGGTTTATTGTGGGCTGCTCGATACCTGCACTTCGAAACTTTCTACCACGTTCCGTCAAACCACAGATAGAATAGTAAACGGCACAATAGTAGAATTCTGGTCACATATTGGCGGTCACGAAAGCCGATCCGGACCCGCTCGAAGAGACGGCTATCGAGGGTCGGGTAGGTAGACGAATTACAGACATATCCCCGTAATCGACCATGGTGGAACCCAGTCGCGATCTCCAGTGGGGCGCTGAGGAGCGATATCTTGTGGATGGGTATTGCATGTATTGCTGTTCTTGGATAACGTAGAGATGGATCCCAGCCAACCATCGATAGAAACGCTAAAACTGTTCCTGGGTAATTCAAATTCCGATCTACAGAGGTTGAGGCAGCGATTTTCCGAATTCTCAGACGGTCCCAGACTGTTGGGAGGGATATCGAGGGCATCGATATCGCGCTACCCACCGGCGACGAGCAGGATCGTCGCCCATGAGAGTCAGTTCTTCAACTCATGGTGAAATCGTATCACGGTAAATAGAAATTTTATTAATGGAAAGTAGAAATAGAACCCGTATGAGCAAACCGGATGGGTCGATCGGAGCGGTCGAAACCAGCTATCGGATCCTCGATATCGTCGCCAACGGTGACGGTGTGACGCTGACGGAGGTCGCCGAACAGGTGGACCTCTCGACGACGTCGGTACACAACCACCTGCGGACGCTCGTCGACCAGGGGAGCGTCCGGAAGGACGACGGTCGCTACCACGCGGGCTTCCGGTGTCTCACCATCGGAGGGCCCGCTCGCGACGAGCATCCGCTCTATCAGAATGCGCGACAGGCGGTCGACCACCTCGTCTCGACCACGGGGGAACTGTCGCTCGTCGCGACCGAACACCGCGGGAAATCGCTGGTCCTCTACCGCCGAGAAGGTCAGGATTCGGTGAGTCTCGACGTGCGCCTCGGGACGACCCAGCACCTCCACGCGACGGCGGCCGGGAAAGCAATGCTCGCCCACTACGAGCCCGGAGACGTCCAGGAGGTCGTCGACCAGCACGGACTGCCCGCACGGAACGAGAACACGATCACCGACGAGAACGAACTCAGGGAGGAACTGGCCGTCGTGCGGGACAGGGGCTACGCGCTCGACCGCGAGGAGCGAATTTCGGGCGTCCGCGGGGTCGCTGCCCCGATCCGCCACCGGGAGAACGGACAGGTGTTCGGCGCGATCGCCGTCCTCGGCCCCGTGACCCGGATTTCCGGCGACCGGTTCACCGAGGAGATCCCGGAGCTGGTGACGCGAAACGCCGAGACGATCGAGGTGGACATCACCTACTCGTGACCGGCGGAGTGTCGGCGTCCCGGACCGAATCACGGGGAGACGGGACCGATATATGAGAGATTCTTCAAAAGACTTAATACCGATGTTCGATCTCGACTGTAACGCGGGCAGACTCAACCAGAGATCCTTGCCATGACTCACAGTGGGGATTTGGCTTGCCACGGACGGGGGCCGTGCCTCGGCCCCGGACGCGCGGTTGAGCGCTGTCTGCGTACCCCTACCCGGCATTCGAGTGGTACCCATCTGGCGGTCCCGCCGTTCGGGCGGCACGACGGGTAGGGGCGACCCCTCTGACACACGGGGTGGTTTGGGTGGAGCAAATCGGCGGGACCACACACTCGTTCGGACCGCGGCCGAACTTCTTTCGCAACGGTCGAACCAGTCGCCAGCGGACACAGCTATCGCCCGCGACAGCCGTACACTCCTACAGATTCCGAAACGGTTAACAGCGGATATCGGCGACAACGGCCATGGAACGCAGACGGTTTCTGGCGGCGCTGTCGGCGCTGGGCTCTCTCGGGGTAGCGGGTTGCCCGGAGGACTTGCGCGCGGACGATACTGCGGCCCCGACCGAGACACCGGTGGACACGCCCGGAGTGGCAACGCCCACGGGGACCGCGAGCCCCACCGCGACGGCGACCGGCACGGCGACGGCCGCGGATACCGGTACCGAGACGGAAACTGACGCCGAGACCGACACCGAGACGGCGAGCCCCGGAAGCGACCTGCCGGCGCTCGCGACGGACGGGAAGTGGCTCGTCGACGAGGACGGGAACGAAGTCGTACTGCGCGGGCTGGCGACCGTGGAACCGCTCTGGGGGATGAACTACGCGGACCAGCGCGGCGCCGACTACTGGGAGAGTCTCGACCGACTCACCGACGAGTCGAACGGCTGGTACCCCAGCGTCGTCCGGATCCCCTGTACGACCGAGTACGAGAAGCTGGGGATCGAGACCTACGCCGAGCGCTTCCTCGACCCCATCGTCGAGCACTGCGCCGACAACGGCGTCTACGCGCTGATCGACCACCACCTGGTCAAAGAGTACGAGTCCGACGAGACCGACCGGCTGATGCGGACCTTCTGGGAGACGGTCGCGCCCCGCTACGCCGACGACTCGCACGTCCTCTACGAACTGTACAACGAACCGACCGAGCCCGCACACTGGGGCGACGACGAAGCGGCCTGGAGCGCCTGGAAGGAGATCGCCCAGCCGTGGGTCGACCTCGTCCGCGAGCACGCCCCCGAGACGCCGCTCGTCGTCGGATCACCCCGCTGGACCTCGCTGCCCCACATGGCCGTCGAGGACCCCTTCGAAGGGAAGAACCTCGTCTACGCCGGCCACATCTATCCAGACAACGGCCAGCCCGGGGAGTTCGACGATACCTACGGCGCCCCCGCCGAGGACGTCCCGGTGATGATAACCGAGTTCGGCTGGGACGCCACCAGCGACTCCGACGTCGACCAGGGGACCACCTCCGGATGGGGCGATCCGTTCTTCGAGTGGCTCGAATCCTACGAGAACGTGAGCTGGATCGGCTGGTGTTACGACCCGGTGTGGGGACCGCCGCTGGTAGACGCCGACTGGAACCTCCTCGGCGGCGATAGCTTCGCCGGCCACACGATGAAGCGACAGCTCTTCGAGAACCGGACGAACCGAACGCCCGACGCGGTGACGAGTTCCGGCGCGGCCTACGCGGGACCCGACGACGTATCTCCGCCGCCGGTGCCCGCGGGCGTCACGACCGACGTCGTCTCGGAGCGCGAGTTCAGGGTCCGGTGGGACGGCGTCTCCGACGCCGAGACCTCGACGCAGTACTACACCGTGTACCTCGATGGAGACGTAGAGTCTATCGTCCGGGACGGAACCAGTCACGTCGTCGGAGGCGATGCCGACCAGACGTACGAAGTCTCGGTGAGCGCGGCCGACGCACTGAGCAACGAATCGGCCCGAACGGACCCCGTGACTCACGAAACCGGTACCGAACCGGGTCCGGCCGCCGAGATCGCGAAGACCGCGAGCGCACCGACGATCGACGGTGACGACGACGGCTGGTCGGAGGCCACTACCCACGAGTTCCGGCACGTCATCCAGGGCACCGTCGACGGCGAACGCGATCTCAGCGGGGGATGGCGGGCCCGCTGGGACGGCGAGGCTCTGTACGTCCTCGTCGACGTGACCGACGACCAGCGGTCGACCGACTCGGCGGACCACTACGACGACGACTCCGTCGAGGTGTACGTCGACGCCGACAACTCCGGCGGCAACAGCTACGACGGCGAGAACGACTTCCACTTCTCGTTCCCGCGGGACGACGGCGAGATGACGGGAATCTTCCCGCGAGGCGTCGCTGCCGTCGAATGGAGTCGGGCGGAGACCGACGACGGCTACCGCATCGAGTGTGCGTTCCCCTGGTCGGTGCTCGGCGTGTCGCCGGAAGCCGGCCACCAACTGGGTTTCGACGTCCACGTCAACGACGACGACGACGGGGACGGGCGCGACGCCAAACTGTCGTGGGCCGCCGACACTGACATGGCGTGGGACGATCCCAGTCTGTTCGCGACCGTCGAGCTCACCGACTGACGGTCCGGCCGCACCGCTTCCCGGGTGCCCCGCCGGTGCGGGGCAGACTCCGTGTCCTAATCTCACGCTGATTCCCCGAGAATGGGATTCTCTAACGCGGATAGAGGTGATGATAACTTATTTATGGATGTGGAGAAGTTCTGATTACCGTACCACACACTGGCCGACGCGGCGGGGCTATCACGCGCGGGCGGGTTACACGAGTGGATCGGTACGCCGGGCGTAGCGCCGTCGCCGAGGCTACTGGGTATAGCTAACTATGACAGGGTCAACGACGACCGACACTGCGGAACGGACCGATGGGTGTGGACCGTTCGCAGCGAACCGGGTGGATCGACGATGACTAGTACAGAGCAGAAGCTTCGCAGCCTCTTCCTGACGATGCTGATGGTGACCTCCGTCTTCGCGGGGTCCGTCGCGTTCGCGGGAACGGCGGCTGCGGCGAACGAAGAACCCGACCTCACGGAAGTCTACCAGGAGGGAAGCGACCTGGTCGTCGTCTTCGACGACGACGTCGAACAGCACAGTGAGGCGAGCGATCTGAGCGCCGACAACTTCACGATCTGGCGCCGTGACTCGACGGGCAACTACTTCTACAGCGTCAACGGGTCACAGTTCTCGGTCACCCCCGAGAAGGGCGGGTCGCGCTACCGCCTCTCGGGCTGGCCGACGACCGGCGGTCCCGCGACGACGATCCGAGTGTCAGTCGACGGCGCTCGACCGGCGTCGACGTCGGTCGGTTCCGGCGATTACACAGCGTCCTTCGAGAACGTGACCGCCGACATGCCGAGCAAGTCGTATTCGGTTCTCGAGTCGGCTCACTCCTCACGAAAGGACGCGGCGCGAATCTACCAGGGTGAGGTCCTCAGCTTCACGGGCCAGACCGACAACCAGAAGCTCGACGTCATCAACGTCGAGACGGGCGAGATCGTCCTCGACGGGTCGACGGGTGTCAACAGTGACAACCTGCGCGTCGACACGGGCGATCTCAACTCCGGATCGACCTACAAGGTCGCCTTCGAGAAGGCTGCTGGCGATAGCGGCCCGATCCAGGCGTCGCCCGGCGACCCCGGAGCCAACACGTTCACCTTCGACATCGACCTGAGCGAGTACGATTCGAGCGATACGGTCTCGCAATTCTGGGTCGAGTTCGGTAGTTCCGGCAACCCGAGCGGGATCGACCCGTCGGCCATCTCCGACAGCCAGATCAGCATCGACGGCGACGACACCGATCCCGCTAACTGGGGCGTCTACTACGCTAGCTCGTCCGGTATGCTCGTCGGAACCGACGGGTTCCAGCTCGACCAGGAGAGCGGCACGGTGACGGTCACGGTGTCCGACGTCGATGCCCCGAACACGGGCAGTCACACGGGTACGCTCGAACTGCAGAACAGCGAGGGCGCCACCCTCGCATCCAACTCCGACACGTGGGAGATCACGGACTCGGTGTACCCGAAGAAGTTCTTCAACGTCACCAACCTGGGACTCGAGGCGTCCATCGATGCGGACGGCGAGACGTTCACCTACAAGGACGAACTCCCGCTCAGTGAACCGGGACAGGTGAACTTCACCTACGACGTCGAGGGGAGCGCCATCCGCGGTGACTCGCAGGTCGTCGTCCGGACGAACGGTCCCGACGACGCGGGCAGCTGGGAAGACACCGCGAACGGGACGATGCTCGACAACCGCGGTCAGTTCGACGAGACGATCCGATTCCTCGCACCGCCGGGTGCGCGCGGATACGGTTCGTACAACGTCGAAGTCATCGACGTCCAGACCGGTGTGACGGTCGAGGCCGGTGAGTTCACGGTCGACAGCCTACCTGCTGCCGACTCCGCCTCGTTCGGCGGCGGCGTCTTCGAGGAGGAGCGCGGTGACGTCGTCGAGATTCCGGTTAATCTTGACGACAGCGAAGAGGGCGCCCAGGCGACCGTGTCGATCGGGACCCTGAGCGAGACGAACTACGTGACGAACGTGACGGTTGCCGACGTGAACGGCGACGGCGAGGTCGTCGTCGAGTGGAACACGTACATGTCCGGCACGGGCGAGCGCGACCACATCTTCAGCGCCGAAGGCGATGACAACGTCACCGCCTGGGGCGGTGAGAGTGGGAGCTTCGTCGATGCCGTGCGTG
>NZ_JBTJEL010000026.1:0-80024 GCF_054504345.1 Halosimplex yunnanense
GATGAAGCTGCCGCGGTCGGGGCCGTAGTCGTAGTAGTAGGAGTGTTCCCAGACGTCCAGCGCGAGGATGGGGTGTGCGCCCCACAGCGCGCCCTGGTCGTGCTTGTCGACCGCGACGTTGCGCAGTTGCTTGGCGACCGGATCGTAGACCAGCAGTGCCCAGCCACCGGCAGCGGACGCGGCGGCTTCGAACTCGCCCTTCCAGCCTTCGTAAGAGCCGAAGTCCTCCTCGATGCGGTCGGCGAGGTCACCCTCGGGCTCGCCGCCGCCGTTCGGCGACATGTTGTCCCAGAACAGCGTGTGCAGGTAGTGGCCACAGCCGTTGTGGGTGACGTTACCCAGTGCGCCCGCGGTCGAGGAGTAATCGCCCGACTCGCGTGCGTCGGCGAGCGTCTCCTCGGCGGAGGCGAGGCCGTTGACGTAGCCCTGATGGTGCGTGTCGTGATGCCACGTCAGCACCTGCTCGCTGATGTGCGGCTCGAGGGCGTCGTAGTCGTACGGGAGCGGTGGCAGCTCGGGATTGGATTGCTCTGGCATAAGATATCCCTCCGATCCGGAGGTCGACTGGATACCTGTTAAAGTTTGAGGAACTGGATGCGACTGCGTCACAGACGCACGTTCGCGGACGGCTGTCCGAGCGGCGAACGCCGCCGAACTCGATCGCACCGGGGGTCGAGGCGATCCCTCAGTCGCTCGTCGTATCGGCTCGGAAGACGCCGACGGATCGGACCGCGGTTACCCGTCGCCGCGGGCCCGCTCGAACATCTCGATGGCCTGCTCGCGGCGCCGGCTATGATCCACGATGGGCGCGGGGTAGTCGGGTGCGAGCAGCTCCCGGCGTCCCTGGTCGAGTTCGTGCCACTCGTGGATGGCGTCGGCGGGGACGTCACGGAGTTCGGGGACGTACTCGCGGATGTACTCGGCGTCGGGATCGTAGCGTTCGCCCTGCGTCATCGGATTGAAGATGCGGAAGTACGGCTGGGCGTCCGTGCCCGTCGACGCGGCCCACTGCCAGCCGCCGTTGTCGTTGGCGGTGTCGTGGTCGACGAGTTTCTCGCGGAACCACTCGTAGCCCTCGCGCCAGTCGATCAACAGATCCTTCGTCAGGAACGAGGCGACGATCATCCGCACGCGGTTGTGCATGTAGGCCTCTCGCCGTAACTGGCGCATCCCCGCGTCGACGATGGGGTACCCCGTCTCGCCGTCCTTCCACGCCTGTAGCGCCTCGGGGTCGTGGTTCCACTCAATGGGGCGCTCGTACTCCTTGTAGTTCCGCGCGACGACGCTCGGTTCGTTCCAGAGGACGTGTGCGTAGAACTCCCGCCAGGCGAGTTGGGACTCGAACTCCTCGACGGAGTCGTAGTCGACGCCCGCAGAGGCGCTCTTGGCCTCGGTGACCGCGTCGTACACCTCCCGGATCCCGATGGTACCGAACCTCAGATGGGCGGAGAGCCGCGACGTGCACTCGTCGGCGGGGTAATCCCGACGGTCGTCGTACTCGTAGATCTCGTCCTTGCAGAACGCACTCAGGAGGTCGCGGGCCGCCTCGGTGCTCGCGGACGGCACGTCGGCTTCGGGGTCTGAGAATCCGAGGTCCGAGAGCGTCGGGAGCGGTTCACTGTTGGAGATGTCGGCGAGATCGTCGGCCTCGGGCGTGGGAGCGGGCGGGAGTTTCTCGCGGTCGCGCCACTTCTTCCAGAAGTAGGTGAACACGGAGTAGACCTCGCCCTGGTTCGTCCGGATCGAGCCGGGCTCGTGCAGCAGCGCGTCTTCGACGCTCCGGCGGGCCACGTCTGCGTCGTCCAGCGCCTGTCTGACGGCCGCGTCGCGCTCGCGTCCGAGTCCCGAAACTTCCGCGCCCCACGTGACGCCGTCGGCGTCGTACTCCGCTGCCAGCGCGGGCAGGGCTTCGCGGGGGTCGCCGTGGCGGATCACGAGGTCGCTCCCGCGCTCGCGGTACCACGTCCGGAGGGAGTCGAGGGCGTCCAGCATGAACGCGACGCGGGGCGGCCCGGCGTGGGCGAGCACGTCCCGATCGAAGACGAACACCGGGACGACCTGGCCGTCGGCGGGAACGTCCGCGAGCGCGCCCGCCGCGGCGGCCAGTCCCCGGTTGTCGGCGGCCCGGAGGTCGCGCCGGTGCCAGTGGAGTCGCATACACGGTGCTTGCAGGTCCGGCCCCTCAAAACACCTCCAAACGAGTGTGGGGCCAGTGGCCGCTACGGCCCCGGCCACACGCACCATTAACCCAGAGGCGGCCATCCGTGTGTGCATGGAACACGTGACGCTCGACGTGACCAACGGGGTCGCGACGGTGACGCTCGACTACCCGGAGATGCGCAACGCGCTGACCAGCGGCGTCGCGACCGACCTCATCGCGGCGATGGACGAGATCCCGGACGACGCCCGCTGCGTCGTCCTCGCGGGCAACGGCTCGACGTTCTGCGCGGGCGGCGACATCGACGCGATGGTCGAAGGACTGAACGGCGACGACCCGGCCCACGAGCGCGTCCAGCGGATCGTCGAGGAGACCGCCGGCGCCGTCCGCGCAGTCGCGACCTGCGACCTGCCGACAGTCGCGAAGATCCACGGACCGGCCTACGGCGCCGGCGGAGCACTGGCGATCGCCTGCGACGTCCTCCTCGCGAGCGAGTCGGCGTCGATCAGCTTCGGCTTCCGGCAGGTCGGCCTGAACGTCGACTCCGGGGCGTCGCATCTGCTCCCCCGGATGGTCGGCGAGAACGTCGCGAAGGAACTGCTGTTCACCGGCGAACTCATCGAGGCCGAGCGCGCGGCGGAGGTCGGGCTGTTCAACGACGTCTACCCGGACGAGGAGTTCGATGCCCGTGTCTCGGGGACGGTCGAGCGCATCGCCTCGGGGCCGACCGTCGCGCTGAAACAGTCCAAACGGCTCGTCGAGCAGGGACTCACGAGTTCGCTCGACGAGGCCATCGAGAACGAGGCCGCCGCGCAGATCGTCTCCGCGTCGACCGGCGACCACGAGGAAGGCGTCCGGGCGTTCACGGCGAGTCGCGAGCCCGAGTTCGAGGGGGAGTGAGCGCAGGAGCGCTCGTGTGTCGAGAGCGCTGTCCGCTCAGTCGTCGGCGGGACAGCCGGCCGAGTCGGAGCGGAACCGCGAATCGCCGTCGCCGGCCGCGGCGGGGCCGTCGTCGGTCGACGGTCCGCTGTCGGTCTTGTAGGAGTCGTCGAACGGCAGGAGGCCGTCCGACGCGGCGAGTCGGCCGGGGAGAGTGCCGCGGAACCACGGGCCGTCGATGGACGCGCTCCCGATGATAGCGAACCCGGCGAAGACGACGAGGAAGCCGGCGACGGCGAGCGGCGAGATGGTCTCGCCCAGCAGCGCCCAGCCGCCGAGAGTCGCGACGACCGGCACGACGTAGAACGCCAGGTTCGCGCGGATGGGACCCACGTCGTCGATGAGGCCGAAGTAGGCGATGTAGGCGAGCGCTCCGGCGAAAAACGCCACGTAGCCGAGGGCGAGCAGCGCCTCGGCGTTCCACGAGACGGCGGCGACGGACTCGCCGGCGCCGAGGCTCAGCCCGTGAGTGACGAGCGCGGCCAGCGGGAGCCCCCACGCGGTCCGCACCGTGCTGGAGAGGTCGGCGTCGGCGCGGCGGATGAGGACCGACCCGAGCGCGCCGCAGACGGCGCTCGCGAGCATGACGGCCTCGCCGAACACGCCGCCGGACAAAAGCGCCGCGGGGTCGGGGTTCGCGACGAGGCCGACGCCGAGCAGGCCCAGCGCCATTCCGAGGGCGCCGCGCGACGAGAGACGTTCGTCGGCCAGCAGGAAGGCCGCGAAGACGGGCGTCAGGATCGGGTTGAGGCTGGCGATGATCGAGGCGACGCCGCTGGTGACGTACTGCTGGCCGACGAACAGCAGCGCGTTGGTCAGCCCGATGGCGAACAGCCCGGTGGCGACGATGCCGCCGACGTCGCCGCGGGTCCGCGGGATCAGCTCCTCGCGGCGTCGCGTGACGGCGACGAAGGCGATCAGGGCGACCGCCGCCACGTCGAACCGCAGCGCCACGAACAAAAGCGGCGGGAAGTGGTCGAGCCCGGCCTTCGCGGCGACGAACGTGCCGCCGAAGAACACGCTGGTCGCGAGGAACGCGAGGATCGTCTTGCGGCTGATCACGGCGCCACCTCCGACGGTGCGAGCGAGCGCGTCGAGATCGCGCGAACGTAGAGAGCAGTCATCTTGGAATATCGTAGGATACGGAGCCTTATAGAGTCGTTTAGAAAATTTTGAGCGACGGGAAACGACCGCGGCCCCCGACTCGTTTTCACCCCGTGAAACCGCGGTGCGCCGTGCAACTGGCGCGCGTCGAAACGGGCGTCGCTCGGGGCGAGCGACCGGGGTGGGCGGCCGCGGAGCGAGTGCCGTTCCGGCCCGAAAACGGTTTAGCCCGACGCCCGTCAGGTCGGGTATGGACGCGGCGCTCGAAGACGTTGAGTTCCTCGCGCTCTCGCCAAACCGAGTCGAGGTGTTGCAGTCGCTCGCGGCGGGGTCGCGGAGCCGCTCGGACCTCGCCGCCGAGACCGGGGCGTCGCAGGCGACGCTCGGCCGGATCCTCGGCGACTTCGAGGACCGCTCGTGGGTCAGACGGATCGACGGCGAGTACGAGGCGACCGCGACGGGACGGCTCGTCGCCGACGCGTTCTCCGACCTGCTCGACGTCCTCGAAACGGAGCGCCAGCTCCGGGACATCGTGGCGGACCTCCCGACCGACGCGATGGGCTTCGACCTCGCCCGCCTCGCGGACGCGACGATCACCGTCCCGACGGAGACGCGGCCCAACGCACCGCTCCAGCGGCTGATCGACCTCGAACGCGAGGCCGAGCGCATCCGCGCGTTCTCCCACGCGTTCAACGAGCAGACGCTCTCGCTGACGGCCGACCGCGCCGAGGACGGCGACGTGGCGTTCCAGGGCGTCTTCTCCCGGAGCGCCATCGACGCACTGGCGAGCGAGTCGACGCTCAGACGCCGACTGGAGACGCTACTGGACGCTGACGCCGCGTCGGTTCGGGTCCGGGCAGACGGCATCCCCCTCGCCGGGACGCTCGTCGACGACAGGATCCACCTGCTCGTGCGCGACGACAGCGGCGTGTTGCGCGCGTCGATCGACACCGACGACCCCGTCGTCGTCGACTGGGCCGAGGACGCCTTCGAGCGCTACTGGACGGACGCGACGCCGCTGGACCGCGGCGACCTCGACCGGCGCGACGACTGACTGGCCGCCGTTTCTCCCGGAGATACGGAGAGTCACGTCGACTAGCCGCATCGCCTCGGAACCTGTATTTGCTCCGCCAGATTTATAGATTAGACGTGTCTAAATCGCAACCATGTACGGCTGTGTACTGATCGACGAACGCGCCGCCAGCGCCGAGTCGATCCGCCCGACCGCGCGGGGGGATCGGCAGTGACCGGGTTCCTGGCAGTGGTGGCCGTCGCGATGGTCACCCAACTCGCCGTGTTACCCGGCGAGAAGGTCCAGTTCATCATCGCGGGGCTGTCGACGCGGTTCGAGCCGCTGACCGTCGTCAGCGCGGCGGGCCTGGCGTTCGCCGGCTGGACGACCCTGGAGATCTGGTTCGGACAGGCGCTGAAGGGCGCGCTCCCGCCGGTCTACCTCGACGTCATCGCCGGCGGACTCTTCCTCCTGTTCGGCGTGTTGCTCCTCAGGTCGTTGCCGGAGGGCAGCGGGCCGTCCGCCGAGAGCGCCCCCTCCGTCGACGAGGCCGCTGCGAAAACCGACGGCGGGTTCGCCGGCATCGGCGGCGGCGACCTCGACGTGTCGGTCCTCGGGGTCGACGTCCCGAACCGCTTCGGAAACTTCCTGCCGATCTTCGCGCTGATGGCCGCCGGTGAGTTCGGTGACAAGACCCAGCTGGTCACCATCGGTCTCGCCGTCGAGTACGGCGCCCACCCGGGCATCTGGGTCGGCGAGATGCTCGCGATCATCCCCGTTAGCATCGCCAACGCGTACTTCTTCAGCACCTTCTCGGGCCGCTTCGACGCCGTGAAGGCCCACATCGCCGGCGCCGCCCTCTTTTTCTTCTTCGGCCTCGACACCTTCCTGCAGATCCTCACCGACTTCTCGGTCTGGGAGACGATCGTCGACGCCGTCGCGGGCATCCTCCAGTTCGTCGCCGGCGCGGTCGCGGCCGTCGTCCCGGCGCTGCTGTGAGTCCGGCCGACTCGCCGCGGGGACCGATCGCCAGCCACAAGCGGATCGGGTCGATACCACCTTCCGATGAGCGAGGCCGACGAGCCGGCGGGCGACGGCGACTATCTCCCCGAGGACGTCGACGCGGTCCGGGAGGCGCTGGTCGAGTGGTACGAGGACGACCACCGCGAGTTCCCGTGGCGACGGACCGACGACCCCTACGAGATCCTCGTCTCCGAGGTGATGAGCCAGCAGACCCAGCTCTCTCGCGTCGTCGCCGCCTGGGAGGCGTTCCTGGAGCGGTGGCCGACGACCGCGGACCTGGCCGCCGCGGACCGCGCCGACGTGGTGGGGTTCTGGAGCGACCACAGCCTCGGCTACAACAACCGCGCGAAGTACCTCCACGAGGCGGCCGGCCAGATCGAGTCCGAGTACGGCGGCGAGTTCCCCCGCGAACCCGACGAACTCGCGGAGCTGATGGGCGTCGGCCCCTACACCGCCAACGCCGTCGCGAGCTTCGCGTTCAACAACGGCGACGCCGTCGTCGACACGAACGTCAAGCGCGTCCTCTACCGCGCGTTCGACGTGCCGGACGACGACGACACCTTCGAGCGGATGGCCGCCGAGGTGATGCCGGCGGGCGACTCGCGCGTCTGGAACAACGCGATCATGGAACTGGGCGGGGTGGCCTGCGAGAAGACGCCGAAGTGCGACGCCCAGGCCTGCCCGTGGCGCGAGTGGTGTCACGCCTACGACACCGGCGATTTCACCGCGCCGGACGTACCGACCCAGCCCGCCTTCGAGGGGAGCCGACGGCAGTTCCGCGGGCGGGTCGTGCGCACGCTCGGTGAACACGACGAGTTGGGCCTCGACGAACTCGGGCCGCGGATCCGCGTCGACTACGCGCCGGAGGGCGAGTACGGCCGCGAGTGGCTGCGAGGGCTGCTCTCGGACCTAGCCGACGACGGCCTCGTCCGGATCGAGGAACGGGACGGCCGGACGGTCGCCCGACTCCAGTAGTCGAACCGGTCGACCGCCGCGCCCACCTGAAGGGATTATCCCGCTCGACATCCGAATGCAGGTATGCAGCGGCGCGACCAGCCAGCGAGAGTGCCCAGAGACGAGGGTGGACGGGCCGGGGACCAGAAGGTGAAGCGGCGTGACTGACGACCGGCTCCCGGCCGAACACCTCACGCCGCTCGCCGCGCTCGTGGACGAGGTGCTGGCGGGCGTCGGCTACGAGATGGCCGCCGCCACGGACGCCATCGACGACGCCGTCCCCGGCTACGGCGGCCTCTTCGAGCCAGAAACCACCTCGGGAGAACTGCGCGACGCGCTCGAAGGCCTGCTGGAGTCGGGACTCGCTCGGCCGCCGGTCGCCGAGCCGACGGGCGACGCCTTCGTCCTCTACGTCGACGGCAGTTCGCGTGGCAACCCCGGCCCCGCGGGTGCGGGCGCCGTCATCGTGGACGCCGCAGGGGACGAACTCGTCCGTCTCGGCCGGCCTGTCGGCTCCCGGGCGGGGAACAACACCGCCGAGTACGTCGCTCTCCAGCTCGGCCTCTCGGAACTGCTGGCTCGATACGAGCCCCGCAGGCTGGAAGTGCGCATCGACTCGATGACGGTCATCCGCGACGTCTGGGGCGGCGAGGCCCCGACAGAGCCGGGCGTCGAGACGTACAGCGAGGCCGTGGCAGCGGCGCTGTCGAGTATCCCCGAGCATCGATACACGCACTTGGCCGACAGCGACCCGAACCCGGCCGACGCACTCGCGACGGTCGGCGCAGACATCGCGGCCCTCGGGCCCGGGTAGGGGTTACTCCTCGTCGCAGGGCGGGAGCCGGACGACTTCGAGCCAGAACTCCTGGATCGACTGGACGGTTTCGATGAACTCGGTCGGGTCGACCGGTTTCGTGAGGTAGGCGTTGGCCTGCAGTTCGTACGACTGGACGACGTCCTCTTCGGCCTTCGAACTGGTCAGGACGATGACGGGGAGACGCTCCAGTTCGGGGTCGTCGCGGATCTCGTCGAGCACCTCGTCGCCGTTCTTCCGGGGGAGGTTCAGATCGAGGAGGACGACGTCGGGACGGGGCGCGTCCGCGTGGTCGCCGCGCCGGTAGAGAAAGTCCGTGGCCTCGACCCCGTCGGTCACGACGTGGAGCGTGTTGTGGATCTGCCCTTCTTTGAACGCCTCCTGTGTCAGGCGGACGTCGCCGGGGTTGTCCTCGACGAGGAGGATGTCCGCGGGGGTACTGGAGTTGTCAGGGTCGGGCACTGTGCTCTCCTACGGGGGGCAACGTGAATGTAAACGTCGATCCCCTACCCGGTTCCGAGCTGACCCGGATGTCGCCTCCGTGGCGCTCGATGATGCGCTCACAGAGCGCGAGCCCGATGCCCGTCCCGCCGTGGTCTGCGCGGCTGTGGAGGCTCTGGAACACCTCGAAGACGCGGTCGGTGTCCTCCGGCTCGATACCGATCCCTTCGTCGCTCACCGAGATCTCCCACCAGTCGCCGGCTCGCTCGGCCGAGACGTGGACGCGCGGCGAGTCCTCGCCGCTGTACTCGATGGCGTTGTCCAGCAGGTTCTGGAACACCTGCCGCAACTGCCCGCCGTCGCCCTCGACCTGCGGGAGGTCCTCGGCCGTGACCTCGGCCTCGGTCTCCTCGATGCGGACCTGCAGGTCGTCGCGGACGTCCGCGAAGACGGCGTCGAGGTCGACCGGCTCGAACGGGTCGCCGCGCGTGTCGACGCGAGAGTACTGGAGCAGCCCGTCGATCATCTCGCGCATCCGGTCGGCGCCGTCGACGGCGTAGGAGATGAACTCGCGGCCGTCGGCGTCGAGTTCGTCTTCGTACCGACGCTCGATCAGCTGGAGGTAGCTCGAGACCATCCGCAGCGGCTCCTGCAAGTCGTGGGAGGCCGCGTAGGCGAACTGTTCCAGCCGCTCGTTGGACTCCTCCAGCCGCTCGATCAGGTCCTCGAGTTCGGCCTCGCGCTCGACGCGCTCGGTCACGTCCTGGGCCGCCCCACGGAGCGTCACGATGTCGCCGTCGGTCGTCTCCGGGAGCCCTTGCAGCCGGAGCCAGCGGACCTCGCCGCTGCCCGCCGTCCGGAGGCGCACCTCGACGTCGAACGCGCTCCCCGTCGCTAGCGCCGCTTCGATGGCGTCCTCCACGATCGGTCTGTCGTCCTCGTGGTACATGTCGAGCGCCTCGTCCAGCGGCGGTTCCTCCTCGGCGTCGACTTCCAGGAGGTCGAAGAGGTGGTCGCTCCAGAACACGGCTTCGGTCCGGGGATCGATCTCCCACCCTCCGACGTCGGCGATGCGCTCGGTCCGTTCCAGCAGGTCGAGCGCTCGTTCGAGTTCCGCCTCGCGTTCGACCTGTTCGGTGATGTCCTGCGAGAAGCTCAGCCCGGCGAATATCTCACCGTTGGCGTCGCGCAGCGGCGTCGCCCGCGTCCGCCAGTGGCGACCCCCGAACTCGAACTGGCGGCTGCCGGATTCGCCGTCCTCGACGGCGGCCCGCAACAGCGGTTGGAGGTTCTCGGCGATCTCAGGGGGGAACACCTCGGGGATGGTCTGCCCCTCCAGGTCCTCCCGCGGTGGGAGCACGTCGCCGAGTTCGGCACCCTGTGTGAGCGTGAACCGCAGATCCTCGTCGTACACTGCCACGGCGCCGTTGGGGAAGTTCTCGGCGAGCGTCCGGTATCGCCGCTCGGACTCCTCCAGTCGCCGCTCTCGTTCGACCTGTTCGGTGATGTCCTGTGACATCCCCATCGCGCCGAATATTTCGCCGTCTTCGTCGCGGACGGGGAACGTCCGGAACCGACTGTGTCGGTCGCCGCTCTCGTGGCTGTACTCCAGCGTGGCCGGTTCGCCGTCGAGCGCCGACCGGTAGAGCGGTTCGAGCCGGTCGACCAGTTCCGGCGCGAGGACCTCCCGGATCGAACGCCCCTCCAGGTCGTCGGCTGTCAGCTCCCGCTCGGCGAGCGGGTTACCCCCGATCGTCACGTACCGCAGGTCGCTGTCGACGAGGGCCACGGCGCCGTTGGGGAAGTTCTCGACGACCGTCCGGTAGCGTCGCTCGCTCCGTTCGAGTTCGCGCTCGCGCTCGACGCGCTCGGTCACGTCCTCGCCGATTCCGACGACGCGGGCCATCCCGCTGTCCTCGTCGTGCACGCTGGCACCCCGGGAGCGGACCCACCGCACCTCGCCGTCCGCTCGACGGATCCGGTACTCCTCGTCGAACTCTCGCTCGGGAAGCGCCGCGAACGCCTCGCGGACGCGTTCGCGGTCGGCGGGATGGATCGCGTCGAGGAAAGACGTGGGCTCGTCGTACAGCTCCTCCCGGTCGATCCCCCACACTTCCTCGAACGCGGGGTTGATGTAGACGAACTCACCGCCGTCCTCCGTGGCCATCCAGACGATCTCCTCGAGGTTCTCGGCGATCATCCGGAACTTCGCTTCGCTCTCGCGGAGTTCGCGCTGTGCCTCCCGGCGCTCGGTGACGTCCTGGACGACGAGCATCCCCGCGAACACCTCGTCGTCGGCGTTCCTGACCGGGAGCGCGTGGGCGTAGAGATATCGGCCGCCGTACTCGATCTCGAAGGAGTTGCGTTCGCCGTCGAGCGCTGCCAGGAAGTACGGTTCGATGTCCTCCAGCAACTCGTCGGGGTGGATGTCGTGGATGCTCCGACCGATCCGGTCGTCCGGCGAGAGGTCGAGCCGATCGAGGAGCTGCCCGCCGACGACCGTGTACTCAAGGTCGTCGTTGAACAGGCCGACGGAGCCGTTAGGGAAGTTCTCGACGAGCGTCCGGTAGCGCCGTTCGGACCGCTTTATCTCCCGCTGTTGCTCCTTGCGCTCGGTGATGTCGGTCAGAGCGCCGGGGAACAGAACCGGCTCCCCATCCTCGTCGCACTCGACGTGGCCGCGCGCGACGACCCAACGGAGTTCGCCTTCGGCGTTCCAGACCCGGTACTCCGTCTCGTACTCGCTGCAGGCCTCGACAGCCGCCTCTATCTCCTGCTGGACGCGCTCGCGGTCGGCCTCGTAGATCGAGTCGACGAGCCGGCCGAGCGAGACCCCCTCGCGCGCTTCCTCGGGGTCGATACCGAACTTCCGCGCGAGGGAGGCGTCGGCGACGAACCGGTCCTCGGGAATGTGCCACTCCCAGGTCCCGACCGCTCCGGCCTCGGCGGCCGCCTCGATCTGGGACTTCGCGTCGCGCAGGTACTGTTCGCGCTGCTTGCGCTCGGTGATGTCCAGCGCCATCGTCATCCCCGCGAAGACCTCGCCCCGCTCGTCGGTGATCGGGACGGCGTGGATTATCCAGTCGCGACTCGCGTATTCGAGTTCGACCGACCGCTCCTCGCCGTCGAGGGCGCCCTGGAACAGCGGTTCGAGGGCCTCGGCGGTCGACTCGTCCCACACCTCGCTGAACTGTTTCCCCTCGACGTCCCCCGGCTGGAGCGGGATGCGATCGAAGCCCTGCCCGGCGGCCAGCGTGTACACCAGGTCGCGGTCGAACAGCGTCACGAGGCCGTTGGGGAAGTACTCGGCGAGCGTCCGGTAGCGCCGTTCGGACTCCCTGAGTTGACGCTCGCGCTCGGTTCGTTCGGTGACGTCGCGGTCGGAGACGATGATCGAGACGACGTTCCCCTCCTCGTCGGTGACCGGCCGGAAGTAGCCTTCGAGGGCGTAGCGCTCCCCGTCCGGCCGAGTGAGGTCGGCCTGGAAGTCGACGTACTCGCCGGCCGCGGCGCGCGCGGTCCATTCCTTCACGTCGGCCTGCACGTCGTCACCGTTGCCCCACCACGGGGTCTCCCAGAACGGGATACCGCGGACGTCCGTGAATTCGGCGTCGACGTAGTCCATCGCCGTCTCGTTGATGTCCACGACCGTCCCGTCCGGTTCCAGCAGCCCGACGAGGACGTTCGGGTCCTCGAACATCGCCTCGAAGCGCCGCTCGATCCGTTCGAGTTTCCGCTCGCGTTCCGCCCGGTCGTCGGCCTCCTGCTCGCCGGGCCCCCCTCTCGCCCCTTCGGAATCGTCGGGCATCACCTCTGTCCCCTCGTGGTCGGTGTCCTCGTGGGCGGTATCTCCACCTTCGTCGTTCCCCCGGCCGCGGATCGCGCGGACGGTACCGACGACCCCCTCGAGCGCGCCGTCGGGTTCGACTGCGTCCATCCGGACCTCACAGGCGATCGGGCCGTCCGCGGCGGTACTGATGGCCGCTTCGAGGCGAGCGCTCCCGTCACCTTTCCCCGTCGTGAGCCGGTCGACCTCGCGCTCGATCGACTCGCTGTCCTCGAACAGCGCGGCGACGGTGTCACCGAGGAAGTTCTCACGGGCGCGGCCCGTTAGTTCGACGAAACTGTCGTTGACGGCCACGACGCGCCCGTCGGCGTCCAGGTGATAGATCCCGTCGTCGACCGCGTTCACGAGCGACCGGTAGCGTGCGCGGGCCTCGGTGTCGTCGACCTCTCCCCAGAACGCCGTCTCCGAAGCGTCGGCCCGTCTACTCATATACTCGATACAGTGTCCCGAAATGGATAAGTTTCTTGTCCGGTGGTCCGGCAGCCGGCTCGACCGATAGGTGGTCGAACGGGGCGTTGGGCGGGACCACGGCGGTTTTCCCTCCCCCGCCCGGACGGGCAGATATGCCCGACCAGCCTCACGTCGCCGCCGTCAGCGGCAGCCTCCGCGAAGAGAGTTACACGCGCAAAGCGCTCCGGATCGCCCTCGACGCCGCCGAGCAAGCGGGCGCGAGCGTCGACCTGATCGACCTCCGGGAGTTCGATCTGCCGCTGTTCGACGCCGACGCGGAGGACGCCGGCGACGCGGCCGAACTCCGCGAGCGGATCCGACGGGCCGACTCGGTCGTCCTCGGGACGCCCGTCTACCACGGGTCGTACTCGTCGGTGCTAAAGACCGCCCTCGATTACTGCGGGTTCGACGAGTTCGAGGACAAGACCGTCGGCCTCCTCTGCGTGGCCGGCGGGTCCTTCCCCATCGCGTCGCTCGATCACCTCCGGTCGGTCTGTCGCTCGCTCAACGCGTGGGTCGTCCCCCATCAGGTCGCCCTGCCGCGAGCACGGACGAAGTTCGACGGCGACTCGCTACGCGAAGAGGGGGACCGAGACCGCGTCCGGACGCTGGGACAGCGCATGGTCGAGTACGCGAACATCGAACCGGACCCGCCCTGCATCGAGAGCACCGAGAACGTCGGCGCCGACTGACCCGCCGCGTGCAGTTCGAATCGGCAACGGCGGGACCGAACCCGTGCCCCCTACGGGGACCGCCGCTGACGATCCGTGAGCGACACCTTCTTGAAGGCGACGGGGATAGCGACAGGTGCGCGCGGGTAGCCAAGCCAGGAAAAGGCGCAGCGCTTAGGACGCTGTTCCGTAGGGATCCGCCGGTTCAAATCCGGTCCCGCGCACTCGATCCGTTCGCTGTCTCGTGCTAGCGACGACGACCGCCGAGCGAACGCTGTACCGTCGTCGCCCTGCTCGACAGACTCTCGTGGCCGGTTTCGTCCACACCGTCATCGACCTCGCAGTTCCCGCAATCCCTGACGCGATGCCTCCCATTGGGGCACCGCCGGGGATCGGGCCCCCTTCGGCATTGACCGGGAGCTATCCCGATTCCACTCGGAATCGCCGAGGTGTTTGGTCTCCATTCGCTGCTGAGATTCTCCCCTATTTCGGACTCCAAGCGGCGTATCGGCCCACACAAACCCACACTTTAATTTTCTATTACATAAGGATTAATTCTGTGCTCTCGTAAAAGACGATATTGATGGGGTCATCAGTACTCACAGCGGCATCTGAGGCCGGTATCACACTGGCCGCTGTACCAGTCGTCGGTATCGAGCTGGATCAAACGGCAGTCACGGTACTCGGTATTCTCCTGATTGTGATGCTCCTCATGGGGTCGGGGTTCTTTTCCTCGTCGGAGATCGCGATGTTCTCCCTGTCAGCCCACCAGATCGATGCGATGGTCGAGGAGGGCAAACGCGGTGCGCAGGCGATCAAGAGGCTCAAAGAGGATCCGCATCGCTTGCTCGTGACGATCCTCGTGGGGAACAACCTCGTCAACATCACGATGTCGTCCATATCGACGACCATCGTCGGCTTCTACCTCGACGCGGGCACGGCAGTCCTCGTCTCGTCGTTCGGTATCACGTCGATGGTCCTGCTGTTCGGCGAGAGCGCACCGAAGTCCTACGCCGTCGACAACACCGACTCGTGGGCACGGACCGTCGCACGCCCGCTGACGCTCGTCGGAAAAGTGCTGTGGCCGCTCATCACCCTGTTCTACTATCTGACGAGGCTCGTCAACAAAGCTACCCCCGGCAACTCGTCGCTCGAATCCTCGTACGTCAGCCGCGAGGAGATCCGGAACATGGTCAAGACGGGCGAGCGCGAGGGCATCCTCGACGAGGAGGAACGCGAGATGATCCAGCGCACCCTGCGATTCAAAAACACCGTCGCCAAGGAAGTGATGACCCCGCGCCTCGACGTCGAGGCCATCTCCCACGATGCGACCGTCGAGGAGGCTATCGAGGAGTGTATGGAGTCGGGACACGCTCGAATGCCGGTCTACGAGGGGTCGCTGGACAACGTGATCGGCGTCTTCGACATTCGCGACCTCGACCGTAACGCCAACACCGACGCCCCCGATCGGAAGGTAGCGGACGTGATCAGCCCGACGCTCCACATCCCCGAGTCCAAGAACGTAGACGAACTCCTGTTGGAGATGCGCGAGAACCGGCTCCACATGGTCATCGTCGTCGACGAGTTCGGTGCCACCGAGGGCCTCATCACGATAGAGGACATCGTCGAGGAGATCGTCGGCGAGATACTGGTGAGCGACGAGGAGCACCCGATCGAGTTCGTCGACGACACGGAGGTGGTGGTCCGCGGCGAAGTCAACATCCACGAGGTCAACGAGAAACTCGACATCGACCTCCCCGAAGGCGAGGAATTCGAAACCATCGCGGGCTTCATCTTCAACCGCGCTGGCCGCCTCGTCGAGCAGGGCGAGGAGTTCGACTACGAGAACGTGACGCTGCGGGTCGAACAGGTGGAAGACACCCGCATCCAGAAAGCTCGCGTGACCGTCACCACCGTCGAAACAGACGAGGAGTCTCCGGTCGGTGAAGGCGAAACCGATTGACCGGCGGTATCACAGTATCCGAGACCAACTCTTTCACTACACGGGGGCGGAAGCCGCGCAATTGTCGATGCGCTCTGCTACAGGCAGCGGCCGCTACTTCGGGAGGTTGGCGAAGTCATTAGGGGTGGGCGAACGTACCCGTCTCTATCGAGTCATGTACGACAGCATTCTCCTTCCGTTCGACGGGAGCGAGGGCGCTGCCGAGGTGCTCCATCACGCTGGTGAGATCGCCCACTGGGCCGACGCTACTATTCAGGTTCTCTACGTTGCCGACACGACGCGGGACAGCGTCACCGTCGTCGACGGTGAAACTGTCGACGTCCTCGAACGAGAGGGCGAGGACATCGTCGAGGAGGCCGTAAAAACGCTAGAAACGCTCGGAGTCTCGTACGATACCGATGTCGTCCAGGGCAACCCGGCCCCGACGATCGTCGAGTACGCGGAACGGTACGGCCAGGATCTGGTCGTGATGCCGACTCACGGCCGCGAGGGCATCTCTCGGTACCTCATCGGCAGCGTCTCCGAGAAGGTCGTCCGGCTCTCCTCGGTCCCCGTTCTCACAGTCCGTATGCGGCCCGATGAGACTCTCGAATTCCCCTACGAGAACATCCTCATCCCGACAGATGGGAGTCCTGCGGCGACACACGCTGCCGAACATACTCTCTCCCTTGCTGCGTCACTCGATGCAACCGTACACGTCCTCTCTGTCGTGGACGATACGGCATTCGGGCCCGATGTCCGATCGACGTCCGGAAAAGAAAGTGAAGAGGCCGCGACCGATGCCGTCGAAACCGTCGTTTCGGAGGCCGAAACGCGCGGTGTTACGAGTACCGTCCGCTATATCGAACACGGAACGCCTGTCGAGGAAATCCTTGACTGCATTGAATCGAACGACGTCCACGCCGTGGGGATGGGAACGACGGGGAGGCGTGGCGCCGATCGAATCCTGCTCGGGAGTGTCGCGGAAAAGATCGTGCGCTCGGCACCGATCCCAGCCGTGACTGTCGCGGAACCCGAATAGATCCCGCGGAGGGCGTAATAGGCGGTTCAGACGCGCTTTCCGACAACCGACAGGGGGATTGTATGTACAGCGGATAGGCGTATCGGTGCAGACAGCGTATATCTGGACGATTTCGTGGATTTCTCCGGCTGTCGTGACCTGACTGGCAGGTTGTCCCAGCTCTTCGACAGGGCCGTCTTCGGCGAGGGAGGCGCAGTGTTTGTTCGTTCTGTGAGCGATCCGCGAGCGGTGTGCCCCGGTCGCTCGGACGACCAATTCCGGACGGGTCGTTCGCGGGCAAACGTTGGTAAAATATAAGTAATGGATGAGAGACATGCCGATGAGATGCGTTACACCATCGATAAGCGACCGAGCTACGCGGTGCTGGAAGTGGAACTCGCGGAGGGTGAGGAGATCGAGACGAAGCCGGGGGCGATGATGACCCAGTCGGCTGGCATCGACAACGAGACGAACATCGGAGGCGACGACGGCGTCATGGGGATGGCCAAGCGGGCGATCAGCGACGAGCGCGGGCTGGTCGAGAACACCTACTACGCGGTGGCAGACGACTCCGAGGTGACGCTGGTGCCGGACCACCCGGGCGACATCACGGCGATCAACGTCACCGAGCAGGGGCCGATCAAGTCCCAGTCCGGGTCGCTGCTGGCGTGGGAGCCGCTGGTCGAGCGCTCGACGGAGATGAACAACCGCTCGAACCTGTTCTCCTCGGGGGAGCTGACGGTGCTTGGCATCTCCGGGCAGGGGATGGCGTTCGTCTCCTCGTACGGGTCGATGTACGAGAAGGAAGTGACGCCGGAGGAGCCGCTGACCGTCGACGAGGACCACCTCGTGGCCTGGACCGACGGGCTGACGATGGACCGACGCAAGGACGGGAGCATCAAGTCGACGATGCTCGGCGGCGAGGGCTTCGTCACGGAGCTGTCGGGTGAAGGGCACGTCTGGCTGCAGACGCGCAACCCGCTGACGCTGACCGCGGGTGGGACCGAACACGAAGACGACGACTCCGCCGGCGGCCCGAGCGTCGACGACTTCATCTGATCGGGCGAGCCGGCAGCCGAACGGATTCGGGGAAACGGCGTCCCGACGACGCTTTTTCGCGCCGCCGTCCCGACGGAGTTAACTCGCGACCGGCTGTTCCGCCGGACATGGAACGACGTTCGACAGCGAGTCGGGGGTGCGGCGAGTGCGCGTAGTGCTGGCCGTCGGAACGACACGGACGGGGGAGATCGACGGGCTGAGCGCGGCGGGCGCGGATCCCGAGGTGATGGTCCACACGCCGAGCGCCGACGCCGAGATCGCTGCCTACGGCGAACCCGTTCGAGCGCCGGTGGTGCCGGTGAGTCCGACCGGCTGTCCGACGCCGGCGCTGGTGACGCGGGCGGTTCGGGACCTCGTCGGGTTCGACGTCACCGTCGTCGACGCCGGACTGGCCGAGCCGACCGGCGCGCCGACCGTCACCGTCGGCGCACGCCCGGGCGAAGACATCCGCGAAGCCGACCCGGTTTCGACGGCGCCGGGCGCGTTCGCCGCGGCCCGGGAGTTCGGGCGGTCGCTGCCGGACGACGAGGTGTACGTCGGCGAATCGATCCCCGGCGGGACGACGACGGCGCTGGGCGTGCAGGCGGCGCTCGGCGAGCGAGCGGAAACGGGTGACACCGCTGGCGTCTCCTCGTCGCTGCCGGAGAACCCGGTCGAGCGGAAAGAAGCGGTCGTCGCCGAGGGGCTCGCGGCGAGCGGCCTCGATGAGGGCGACCTGTCCGGGGACCCGCGGGAGGCGATCCGGCGGATGGGCGACCCGGTGCTCGCGGTCCTCGGCGGGTTCGTGCTGGGCTGTCTGGAGACGGACACCGCGGTCACCCTCGCCGGCGGCACCCAGCTCGCGACGGTGGCGGCCATCGTCCGCCACGCAGGTGCGGAGGGGACGCTCGACCTCGCGACGACGGCGTACGTCGCCGAGGACCCGTCCGTCGACCTCGACGCGCTGGCCGACGCCTTCGACCTCTCGGTGACCGCGACGGATCCGGCGTTCGACGCCGGGGACCACCCGGCGTTCGACGGCTACGTCGCCGGCGAAGCGAAGGAAGGCGTGGCGATGGGCGGCGCGTTAGCGCTCGCGGACGCCGCCGGCGTGCCGATGGCCGACGTTCGCGAGCAAGTGCTGGAGCGGTACCGTTCGCTCCCGCTCGACTCCTGAATTCGGGTGATCGATCCGCTACCGCGAGGGCTCGGGAGAGAGGGGAAGGGAGGACCGCTTCGCAGGTGGCAGTCCGGGGACAGCCGCGGGTGGAGCCGTGCCCCATTCCTGTCAGAGTAGAACACATTATCGAACTCGAGGGGGCCGCATGGTCGCGAGTTCGCCGCGCTCGCATGACGAGCGTGCGACGGCGGTCAGACGGGCCGAAACGCTTTTTCATGTCGGATGAGTTGATACGACAATGACCGGTCTCGACGACTTTCTCGACGAGTTGGTCGCGGACGCCGACGCCGTGTTTCTCTTCTCGCCCGGCAGGTCGGACTACGAGGCGATGGCGGAAGACGTGGCGACGGTCGTCGTCGGTCCGGACAACGACGTCGAGGCGGAGTCGTTCGTGGAGTTGCCGCTGGAGTTCGAGGACCTGCGCGACAGGATCCGGTTCGGCGTCGAGGGGGCCGTCGAGAACGGCCACGTCGACGAGGACGCGGAGCTGGTCTGTCTCGCGGGCGTGTTCGGCGAGGACGCCGATACGGTCGCGCGGGTTCGGGCGGACGAGTTCGACAAGTCGGGCGTCTACGATCTCTTCGCCAACTCGCGGGCCGAGCCGTCGGTGATCCGCGACGTGCTCGAAGTCGCGGTCGAACTCGGCAAGAAGGGCCAGAAGGGCAAGCCCGTCGGCGCGCTGTTCGTCGTCGGCGACGCCGGGAAGGTGATGAACAAGTCCCGGCCGCTCAGCTACAACCCCTTCGAGAAGTCACACGTCCACGTCGGCGACCCCATCGTCAACGTGATGCTCAAGGAGTTCTCCCGGCTCGACGGTGCGTTCGTCATCTCCGATTCGGGGAAGATCGTCTCGGCCTACCGGTACCTCGAACCCTCGGCCGAGGGGGTCGACATTCCGAAGGGGCTGGGCGCCCGGCACATGGCCGCCGGGGCGATCACGCGGGACACGAACGCCATCGCGATCGTCCTCTCCGAGAGTGACGGTCTCGTCCGGGCGTTCAAGGCGGGAGAACTCATTCTGGAGCTCGATCCGGAGGCGTACTGATGCAGATCGACTGGCCGGACGTCGTCCGCACGATCTTCTCCGATCAGGGCGCCTTCGCGGCCTCGATCGCCATCCTCGTGCTGGGCGCCGCGCTCAGCTATCTCGTCTGGCGATGGGTACGGTCGGTCCTCGAAGGGGCCGGGATCCAGGAGACCGTCGAGGGAACGCCGTTCGAGCGGACTGCCCGCGGATTCGGCACGTCTACCGTCGGGATCATCTCGACGATCGCGGCGGTCTTCGTCTACGTCATCGCGATCTTGCTCGCGATCAACGTCGCGCGGCTCGGCAACCCGGACCTGTTCTGGACGCGCTTTACCGGCTATCTCCCGAGCCTGTTCATCGCCGCGCTGGCGCTTATCATCGGGCTGGTCGTCGGTGACCAGGTACGGCTCTGGGCGAGCGAGCGCCTCCGCAGCATCAAGCTCCCGGAGGTGAACGTCATCCCGGACCTGCTCAAGTACAGCGTCCTCTACGTGGCGTTGCTGATCGCGCTCGACCAGGTCGGCGTCGAGACGGACGCACTGCTTGTCCTGCTCGGCGTCTACGCGCTGGCGTTCGTCGTCGTCGGTCTGGTGGCGTTTTGGGACATGCTCCGGTCGGGCGCCGCCGGCGTCTACCTGCTGTTGACCGAACCCTACAGCATCGGCGACCGCGTCCGTATCGACGACAACGAGGGCATCGTCCAGGAAGTCGATATGTTCACCACCCGCATCGAGAGCGACGGCGAGGAGTACATCGTTCCCAACCGCAGCGTCTTCGAGTCGGGCATCGTCCGCATCCGCGACTGAGCAGCGCCGACTCCTTCTGCGGCCGACTGTAACCCGTCCGTCAGTCCTCGTCCACGACGGTCGCCGGGACGCCAGCGACGGTCGCGCCCGGCGGCACGTCCTCGGCGACGAGCGAGTTGGCGGCCACTTGCGCGCCCGCGCCGACCTCGACGCCCGGTAACACGATGGCGCCGGCGCCGATCATCGCTCGCTCGCCGATCACGACCTCGCCGGTCCGGTACTCGTCCTGGAGGAACTCGTGGCAGAGGACCGTCGCGTCGTAGCCGACGATAGCGTGGTCCTCGACGGTGATGAGGTCCGGCCAGAACACGTCGGGCGTCGACTCCAGTCCCCACGCGACGCCTTCGCCGACCGTCACCCCGATGCGCCGCAGCAGCCAGTTCTTCAGGCGCATGCTCGGGCAGATCCGACAGGCGAGGATGACGACGTAGTTGACCATCACCCTGAGCGGGTGGCGGGCCGTCGTCCAGTGGAAGATCGAATTGTGCGGCCCGCTCGTCCGGTGGCGCGTGACCCGGTCGTAGCGCGGGTTGGACTCGGAGCGCTCTGGATCCGACGGGTCATCCGGCGAGCGGGACGAGTCCTCGGACGACCGCGATGTCCCGCTGACGGACCCGTTCCCGCGGTCGGCCTGCGTGTCTTCGGTCACGCGCGTTCGTTCGGACGCCGTCACCTTGAATCTCGCCACATCGGTCGGTATCGGCGCGGCTAGCCGGGAGGTTGCGACGAGTTCGAAAAAAGCGAGTGCGCGTCGAATCCGCTGCCGTCAGGTGCGTTCGCTACGCTCCGGCTTCCGTCGCGGTATCGGTACCCATACCGTCGTCGGTCTCGGTGTCAGTCTCCTCGCCGATACCGTCGTCAGTGTCGGTCGCGGTTTCGGTTTCGTCACCGATACCGTCGTCAGTGTCGGTCGCGGTTTCGTTCCCCATACCGTCGTCGGTCGGGGTCTCGGTCTCCATACCGTCGTCGGTCGGAGTGTCGGTCTCGTTGGCCATGCCGTCGTCAGTTTCGGTCTCCGCACCGACGCCGTCGTCGGTTTCGGTCATCGTCTCGGTCTCCTCGCCGACCATGCCGTCGTCGGCGGTCGGGAGCGAGACGGTCTTCGTGGCGTCCTGAAGCGGGATCACTTCGAAGGAAGCGCCAGCGGGCGAGTCCTCCTCGTCGACGTAGCCCGCGGCGACTGCGGAGTAGGCGTTACCGCCCTCGACGCTGAGGTCGACCGTGGCGAGCGTCTCGCCGGTCTCGTTCGAGCGGATCTCGAGCGTGTAGTCACCGGCGGGGACGTTCATGTATTCCGACGCGTTGCGGAACGTGACGTTCTCCGCGAGCACCGTCTCGTTCCCGTCTTCCATGTCGGTCTCGGTCATCGTCTCGGTCTCGGTGTCGGTCTCCGTCTCGGCACCGATGCCGTCGTCGGTCTCGGTCTCGTTGTCGACACCGTCGTCCGTCATCGTCTCGGTGTCGGTCTCGGTTTCGTTACCGAGGCCGTCGTCGGTCGGCGTGTCCGTCTCGTTTTCTTCTTGCGCGAGGAGCGCCATCTCCTCGTCGGTCTCGGTCTCGGTCTCCTCGCCGACGCTGTCGTCAGTCTCGGTGTCGGTCTCTGTCTCGGTGTCGGTGTCGGTCTCCGTCTCGGTGTCGGTCTCCGTCTCCTCGCCGACCGTGGCGTTGTCGCCGCCCTCGGTCGGGCCCTCGGCCACGACGACGTCTACCGCGTCCGCGTCGGGCGAGAGGTGGACGACGCTGACCGCAGCCATGTCGTCACTGGGTTCCCAGGCGTTGTCCTCGAAGGCGACCGGCTGGAACTCCGTGTCGGAGTCCGTGCTGAACTCGCCGCTGGCGGCGAGCGTCGCGACCGTGCGCGGTTCGATGGTCACGTTGCCCTCGTAGAGCGGGTCGCCGGCCTGGTTGGCCGTCTCGATGGTCACGTTGTACGTGCCCGCGGTAACGTTCATGTAGTCGGTCACGTTACCGAACTCGACGTTACTCGCGACTGTGTCGTTGCCCAAGGTCACGTTGACCGACGGTGCGTCCGGCGACATGTGGGCGATCCGCAGATACGACGTCTCCTGGGTCTGTGTCTCTGTCTCCGCGTCCTGCTGCGCGGAGAATGATGCTGCGCCGCTCATCGCGAGGGCGCTTACAACGAGTGTCAGCGCCACCGCTCCGACAATCGCTTTTGTGTATTTATCGTGAGTCATCCGACTGATGGGAGGGGCGAGATACACTTTGTTATCCTCCGCCCAGTGACGGCCCGCGATCCGTAAGCAGAGGCAATCGCACAGACCCCCTCGATAGCCCCGCCCTTGTGTGAACTAGTTTCACCCCACCGCCGAACAGAGACCCTTATCCATCTCAGAAGCTACCCCGACCCGCATGTCGCTATCCACCGGTAATATCGGGTTACTCGCGGTGAACGGTCCGATACTGGACACGGGTCGTCGCCATCGACGAACGGATGCGGGTGGAGCACATTCCGTACTGAGAGTGGCCAGCGCTGGCGTGGATCGAAAACGGCAGGAACTGGATGCGCCGGCCGGGATTTGAACCCGGGCCATGAGCTTGGAAGGCTCAGGTCCTACCACTAGACCACCGGCGCTCGTTCCCCCATTTCTCGCCGCGAATTAAGGGTGTTTCCTTTCCGACCGAACGACGCCGCCGTCGAGTCGGCCGACGAACCGGAAGCCCGCGCACCCGAACCGGGTTCGAAACGACGTTGGTAAAACGGAGATTCACGGTGGAGAATCCGTCTGCCACCGTTGTCATCCGTGATAGCTGGGAGTATCGTATCACCGTCACAGAGGCGAATGGACGGTAGAGGCGATCGCACCCGGCGGAACGTTCGATTACGCCGGGCGAGCGACGCCGTAACAGTTCCCGCTGGATATCTCGAACGAGACGAGCGTGAGCCCGCTCTCGGCGACGTCCGCCCGGAACTCCTCGGGGTCGTAGATGTGATAGAAGCGATCGACCGTCTCGCCACCGGGGAGCGTCCACTCGACGGTCGTATCGAAGCCCTCCGTCTCCTCGAAGCGGTCGTGTGCCGTCGACCACGCGCTCACCAGCGCCCGACCGTCCGCGTCGAGCGCGCGGGCGAGTTCGTCGAGACTCTCGACGCGGCGCTCCCGCGAGGGAAGATGCGGTAGCGTCGCGACGTAGACGGCGATATCGACGGTGTCGGTTCTGACGGGTAGTCTCGCCGCGTCGGCCTGTCCCAGCGCGTACGAGTATCCCCGTTCGGCGGCCCGTTCGCTCGCCGCCCGGAGGATCCCCCGGCTCGCGTCGAGACCGACGGCCCTGTCGCAGCGCTCGGCCAGCAGTTCGGTGTGGCGGCCGTTGCCGCAGCCGACGTCGAGGCCCACCTCGCCCGTCCGCCCGTCCAGAAACGCCTCGACCTCCGGCCAGGGATACTCGCGCGTCGACGAGAAGTGGTCGGCGATCCGGTCGTAGGTGTCGCGGACGGACGCCGTGTCGGGGTCCGGCATCGGTTTCGACTCAGTCGTACTTCTCGGGGTAGGCGGCGCTGAGCAGTTCCGGCTGGTCGTCGAGGCGCTCGCGGACGGGCGCGATGACCTCCGAGATGGCCGCGCCGGCCGACGGCTTCAGGTCCGCCGGGTGCAGCTCCTCCGAGAGGAAGTCCGCTTCGAGCTCGTCGTAACTCTCGTAGACGATGTCGCCGCCGTACTCGTCGGGGCGCTCGACGACGAACGGCTCGTCGCGCTCGTCGAGGATCGGGAACACGAGGTACTCGAGGTACTCCAGCACGCCGTTGTCCTCGCGCTCGCCGGCGGGGCAGTAGGCGGCTTCGAGTTTCTCGACGACCTCCTCGCGGGAGTCGGTGAGGTTGACCTTCGAGGACTCGTCGGAGGCGGACATCTTGCCGCCCGAGAGGCCCGAGAGGAGGGGGGCGAAGACGCAGACCGGCGCCTCGCCGCCGTGGTCGGGGAGCACCTCGCGGGAGAGCATGTAGATGCCGCGCTGGTCGATGCCGCCGTAGGCCACGTCGGCGTCGAGGGCGTCCACGTCGAGCGTCTGCATGAGCGGGTACAGCAGCCCGCCGAGCTTCGGCGAGTCGGACTCGCGGACGACCTCGCTGGCCGCGCGCTGGGCCCGCGCGATGGTCGTGTCCGCGGCCATCCGGAGCAGTTCGAGCGAGTAGTCCTCGTCGAGTTCGAAGTCGCTGCCGCGGACGAACGAGATGTCGCCGGCGTCGGCGCCTGCGGCGTCGATCATCGCCTCGATGCTCGCCTCGTAGTACTCCGAGCGGGCCTCCAGCAGGTCGAAGGGGCTCTTGTTGTCGTCGAGGTGGGCGTGCAGGTCCGCGATGAGGACGGTCACGTCCATCCCGGCGCCGAGGAAGTCGGCGAGCTTGCGCATCGTCGTGAAGTGGCCGATGTGCATCTCGCCCGTCGGCGCGTAGCCGATGTAGACCGACGGGTCGCCCTCAGCGAAGCAGGTCTCCAGTTCCGATCGCTCGACGACCTCCGCCGTGTTCCGGGTCGCGAGTTCGAGCCGCTCGGCCGTATCCATGTCCGCACGTCCCACCGGGCGAGATTAAAGCGTTTCTTTCGGTCGAGAACGCGTATCACTTCCCCGATACGTTTCTCCGGTCGGGCACCCCCGGAGCGGACACCCAAATATGTCGGCACAATTGATTTATCCGATGGGACGGTTATCGAGACGATGTCACTCTCGACCGGCTGCGACCGGCTAGACGCGCTGCTGGGCGGCGGCGTGCCGTCGAATCGCAGCCTGCTCGTTTCCGGGCCGCCGGGGACCGGGAAGACCACGCTCGGGATGCAGTTCCTCCAGAGCGGCCTCGACGACGGCGAAGACTGTCTGTTCGTCAGCACCGAGCAGACGCTCGACGAACTCGAGGACACCTTCGAGCCGTACCCGTTCGACCTGCACGACGACGACCTGACCGTGATCACCGTCCACTGCGAGCCCGGCAACACGATGGAGCGCGACGACGACCTGGTCGTCCGCACGCTCGAGGGGGGCGACCGGGCCGTCACCGAGTGGTTCGACATCCCGTTCACCCGAGAGAACGTCGTCCACTACCTCTCGGAGTACGACCCGCAAGACCGCATCCTGCTCGACAGCCTCTCCGGGCTACGACCGATCGCTCCCGACGACGTGTCGTTCTGGCGCTCGACCTACGACCTGATCCGACTGTTCACCGACACCTTCGACGGCACGTCGCTGTTGACTGCGGAAGACAACGGAGCCGGGCAGAGCGTCGCCAGCAACTTGCTTCGGTACGCGACCCACGGCGTGATAGAACTCTCGTGGGTCGAGCGAGCCACGCAGCGCCACCGCTTCCTGCGGGTCGAGAAGCTCCGGGGCCGCGATCACGACCGCCGTAGCCACAAGCTCGTCTTCGACGAGACGGGCGTGACCGTCCAGCCGACCCAGCGCACGCCGCCGAGCGACTTCCTCGACCGCGACCACCTCTCGACAGGGGTGCCGGCGCTCGACGAGTTGCTCGGCGGTGGCCTCGTCCGCGGTGGATTCACGCTCCTCTCCCACGACGGGACCACCGGCTACTACACGATCAACACCCGGATGCTCGCCGCCGCGGTCGAGGAAGGCATGGCGCTGACGGTCGCGCTCCCGACGGAGGTGTCGCTCTCGCAACTCGACCGCTACTGGACCGGCACCGACTGGAGCGTCGATCGGCTGCTCGACGCCGACCGGCTGTTCGTCCTCGAACTCGTCGCGTGCGACGGCTTCGACCATCGGAACGTCCTGTGCTACGACGAGAGCGACGACCGCGACTGGGAACGGCTCATGGAGCTGTCCTACGAGCGCAGCGGCGACCGCCCGCTGTTCGCGTTCGTCGACACCGAACCGCTGCTCGAACGGGTGTCCCCCCAGCGCGCCCGGGAGGTTCGCTACCGGGCCGCGGCGCGCTACTCCGACGACGAGGACGTGGTCGTCTACACGGTCAACCCCTCGATTCAGGACCAGTCGCTCGTCGAGTTCTTCGTCGACACGAGCGCCCAGACGCTGCGGATCGATCGGGCCGACGACGGCATCGAGTGGCTCACGCTCCGGAAGTCGCCGACGGGGTCACCGGGCACGAGCGCGGTCGTCGCCTACGAGGAGGAGCCGCCGTACGTCGACCTCGTGTAGCGCGGAGAACGAGCAGAATCGGCCGGGAATGGGCCGGCCGATAGACGAACGAGCCTGTCGGTCAGGCCGAGGCGGACTCGACGACCTCGACCGCCTCGGCGTCGACGGCCTCGGTGTCGAGATGGTTGGGGATGTAGTCGCGCCGTTCGTAGGTGCCGCGCTCGTCTTCGGTGCCGACGGTACACCACAGCTGGGGTCGGTCCGGCCCGTGCCACTCGCCGTTGCGGTTGACGCCGAAGACGACCAGCTCCTCGCCGTCGACGGAGATGACGGCGTCGCGGCGGAACCCTGGGTCCCCGTGGACGATCAGCTTCTTCATGCCCGCCGATTCGGCGGAACCGTACTTAGTGACTTCGAAGCGACGGCGAATCGGGCCGGCTGAGGCGGTCGCGCGAGCGCCGAACGGGACGGCGTCCCCGGCGATCGACCGGTCCGAACCAAACGGGTTTTAAGCGGGCACGACCAAGCCGCTCGCAAGGTCGATATCTATGGAGATGCCACGCCGATTTAACACGTACTGTCCGCACTGCGACGAGCACAACGAACACGAGGTCGAGCGCGTCCGGAGCGGTCGCACCTCGGGGATGACGAAGGTCAACGGGCGACAGGCCGAGCGAACGCGCTCGGGCTACGGGAACGCGGGGAAGTTCTCGAAGGTCCCCTCGGGCGGGAAGCCGACTCAGAAGACGAACCTCAAGTACCGCTGCTCCGACTGCGGCAAGGCCCACCTCCGCGAGGGATGGCGCGCCGGCAAACTGGACCTGCAGGACTAACAATGACGGGTAACTTCTACAGCGTCGCGTGTCCGGACTGTGAGAACGAACAGGTCGTCTTCGGCAAGGCCGCGACCGAAGTCGCCTGCGAGGTCTGCGGGCACACGCTCGTCCGCCCGACCGGCGGCAAAGCGGCCATCGAGGGCGAGGTCGTCGAGACCGTCGAGGCACGATAATGAAATACAGCGGCTGGCCCGACCCCGGCGAACTGGTGGTCGGACGCGTCGACGAGATCGAGGACTTCGGCGTCTTCGTCGACCTCCAGGAGTACGAGGACAAGCGCGGCCTCTGTCACATCAGCGAGGTCGCCTCCGGGTGGATCAAGAACGTCCGGGACCACGTCTCCGAGGGGCAGACGGTCGTCGCGAAGGTCCTCGACGTCGACGAGGGCGCCCAGCAGATCGATCTCTCGATCAAGGACGTCAACGACCACCAGCGCAAGGACAAGATCCAGGAGTGGAAAAACGAGCAGAAGGCCGACAACTGGATGCTGCTGGCGTTCGGCGAGGACATCGAGGACGAGACCTACGCCGCCATCGCCAACGATCTGCTGGCCGCCTTCGGCTCCATGTACGAGGGCTTCGAGGAGGCCGCAATCCACGGCGAGGAGGCCCTCGACGAGACGGATCTGGACGACGAGGAGATCGAGGCCATCGTCGAGACCGCTCGCGAGAACGTCTCGGTTCCGTACGTCAACGTCACCGGCTACGTCACGCTCGAGTGTCCCGCCGGCGACGGCGTCGACGTGATCAAGGAGTCGCTGCAGGCCGCGGAGGGCAACGGCGAGATCCCCGACGAGGTCGAACTCGAAGTCACCTACGTCGGCTCGCCCGAGTACCGCATCCAGGTGCAGGCGCCCGACTACAAGACCGCCGAGTCACAGCTCGAATCCAGCGCCGAACGTGCCATCGCCGTCGTCGGCGACCACGGCGGCAGCGGCGACTACCACCGCGACCGGATCGAAGACGCGGAGTGAGCTTCGCCGGCCGGGACGCTTCTCATGAAATCGGACATCCTCGTCTGCTCGGCGTGGCGCGACGAACACGAGCGGCCGCGCTACACGCTCGCCGAGACCTGTCCCGAGTGCGGCGCCGAGGCAGTCAACTCGGCGCCGGCGCCGTTCTCCCCCGAGGACAACTACGGGGAGTATCGACGCGCACTTAAGCGGCGGCGCCGCGACTAACCCGTATGGACGAATACGAACGCGAGTCACTGGCGAGTCCCGACCTCGACGAGCCGGTGCTGGTCGAGGGGCTGCCCGGCGTCGGGCACGTCGGCAAACTCGCCGTCGAGCACCTGCTCGAAGAGATCGACAGCGAGCCCGTCGAACGGGTCCACTCGACGCACTTCCCGCCGCAGGTGAGCGTCGAGGACGGCCGGACGGAACTCGCCTCCGCGGAGTTCCACGCCGTCCAGCCCGAGGACGGGCGGGACCTGCTCGTGCTCACGGGCGACCACCAGGCCCAGGACAGCGAGGGCCACTACGGGCTGACCGACACGTTCCTCGACGTGGCCGACGACTACGGCGTCGAGCGCGTGTTCGCCCTCGGCGGCGTCCCGACCGGCGAACTCATCGAGGAGTACTCCGTCCTCGGCGCGGCCACCACGGACGAGGTCGTCGACGACCTCGAAGCGGTCGGCGTCGAGTTCCGCGAGGACGAGCCCGCCGGCGGTATCGTCGGCGTCAGCGGCCTCCTGCTCGGCCTCGGCGAGCGCCGCGGGTTCGAGGCCGCCTGTCTCATGGGCGAGACCAGCGGCTACCTCGTCGACCCGAAGAGCGCGCAGGCCGTCCTCGAAGTCCTGCAGGAAGTCGTCGACTTCGACGTCGACTACGCCTCGCTGGAGGAGCGCGCCGACGAGATGGAGGAGGTCGTCCGGAAGATCCAGGAGATGGACCAGGGCACGCCGACCCCCTCCGACGAGGACCTGCGCTACATCGGCTGATCGACGGTCGCCTTTTCGACGGCTGATGCTCCCGGGACTTTCATATTACCGCGACGCCAACGCCCGCGCGTGGTAGTCGACGGGCTGCTCGAACTGCCCCGATGGTTGCTCGTCGGGATCGCGCTCGGCCTCGCCAGCAGCGTCTTCGCTGCCGTCCTGTTCGTCGTCGCGAACAGGCTCTATCCCTCCAGGCAGGCCCGGCGACGCCGCGGTGGCGAGGGACGCCGCCGAGCCGAACTGCGTGAGTATCTCCAGGCCATCGACGAACCCTTCGCCGAGAACCACTTCGTCGAAGGGCAACACGTCGCATTCTACCTCCCCGAGCGGGACGTGGCGATCACGTTCGACGCGCGGGCGTACTACCGCATCGAGCGCTCGCCCACGGTACCCGTGCTCGTCGAGCACGAGATGCCCGGCGTGCAACTGGGCGACCGGCTTCCGTTCGACGTGCCGGACGTCGACTTCGGACCCGACGACGAGGAAGAGCGCGTCGACCCGACGGTCGCCGCGTTCGACGAGCTGGGGGTCCCGGCCACGGCCAGCCTCGACGAGGTGAAAGCGGCCTACCGGCAGAAGGTCAAAGAGGTCCACCCGGATCAGGGCGGCGACGAGGACGAGTTCAAGCGTGTCCGCGAGGCGTACACGACGGCCAAGCGCTACGCCGGATGACTCGGGAACCTACCGGTTTGCGGGTCTGACGCTGTCGTCGGTCGCCCGGACGAGGACGTACGTGTCGTTGACCCGGACGTCACAGCCCTCGTAGCGGAACGTGGCCGTCACGTCGGTGTCGCCCTCGAAAAGCACGTCGAGCGACTCCGAATCAACGGCGTGAAACAGCGGCTGTAGGTCGAGGATCGCACGGCCCGTCGCGGCGGCGACGGCTCTCACGACGGCTTCGCTCGGCGGATCGTCGCCGTAGGCGTTCGTGACGGTCCAGTCGTCGATTTCCGTCATCGTGTTATCGAACCGCCCCCGACCGCCAACGCCGCGGCGGGCGATTCGCGGATCTGATCTGCCTCCGGAACTCGCGTCGTCGACCGGCCGCGGTCGACGTGCGGGGCTCGGTTCGGATCACGGGCTAGATTACTCGTGAACGACATTGAGAGACGTGCCAGAGTATTCAGGTATCCCGACCGCCGGCACTGCCCCCGGGCTACTCGAACAGCGCCGCGAGGAGCTTCCGCTCGGCGACGCGGAGGTGCTGGTGGAACGTCTGCGGCGCGATGTCCAGCGTGTCGGCGACGGCGCTGGCGTCGCTCGTCCGGGCCGGCCACTCGAAGTAGCCCGCGAAGTAGGCGGCTTCGAGCGCCGCCTGCTGTTTCTCCGTCAGTTCGGCCCCGAGCAGGCGACGGAACTCCTGGGGGTTCCGGGAGGACTGTTCGGTCTTCCGGCGTGCGGCCAGTTCGACGTTCGAGAACGTCTCGTGGACGGCGTCGACCACCTCGCGGACCGCCACGTCGGACGGTAACTCCGCGACGATCCGCGCCTCGCCGCGGTCGACGACGCCTGCCGTCGTGCGCGCGCCGAGTTCCGCCAGCACCGACGTGATCGTCGCGTCCTGCGTACGGAATTCGAGCCGCTCGTCGTCGAGCGCGTCGGCGTCGTGGATCGACGGGACTTCCGCGGCCGCCTCGCGAACCCGCTCGACCGGAGCATCCGTGACCGCGAAGTAAAAGACGCGCTCGTCGCCGAACGAAACAGACCGGTGGAGATCGAGGTGACAGTCCGCCGCGTCGGAGACGGCGACGAACGGCACTTCCTCGTCCCTCGTCCGCAGTTCGATCTCCACGACGGCGTCCGAATGCAGCAACTGTCGGGTGAGCGCCGCCTGGATCGCGTTCCCGATCAGATCCCCGAGTTCACCCAGGACGGTCTGTTCGCGGTCGGACAGGCCGGGGATCCTGTCCGTACACACGCCGAGTAGCCCGAATTGCCGACCGTCGGCGATCAGCGGGACTACCGCGAACGACCGCGGACGGTCAGACCCGTCGACCACGATATCGTCCGTGACGCCTTCGGAGACCTGCACCGAACCCGACTCGACGGCTCGCTCGACGATATCGGGGACGCCCCCGTTCGACTCCTGTTCGGCGGCTTCGACCATCTTTCGGCCGAGGCCCGCCTGAGCGTCCACGTCGAAGGAGCTGTCGCCGCTCAGCGAGCCGATCACCGCGCCGCAGTAGGCCCCTTCCTCGACGAGGCGCGTACAGACGGAGTCAGTTATCTCCGCCCGCGTTTCGGCCTCGACGAGCGCTCGGTCGACCGACCGGATCGCCGTGTTGAGGTCGTCCAGTCGCTCCAAGGTGTCCTCGTACCGCTTGCGCTCGGAGATGTCCCTCCCGACGCCGGTTTCGCCGACGATCTCGCCGTCCTCGATCAGCGGTGCGCCGGTGAACTCGTAGGGGACCTCGGTGCCGTCCTTCAGGACGAGCCGCGACTCGATCGTCTCGACGGTCCCCTCGGTGAGTACCCGCTGCATGGACGCAGCGACTCGCCCGTGATCCTCCTCGGGAATTACGTCGAGGGGGTCCAGACCCCGGATATCCTCGTCGGTGTACCCGGTGATGTCACACGCTCGCTCGTTCCACCGGAGGAACCGTCCGCTCCGGTCGAACGCGTAGACCACGTCCGGGAGCGCGTCGAGGATACTCTCGACGAACGCCCGCTCGGACTCGTAGCGCTCGCGCTGGCGGACGCGGTGGGAGATGTCCCGAACGACACTGATGAAATAGCGGTCGCCGTCGTGGACGAACTCGCGAAACCACATCGAAAGCGGGACCTCGTGGCCTTCGCGGTGTTTCCCCGGGAACCGTACCTCGTCCCAGCTGTAGGTCCGCTCGCCGCTGCTGAGGTACTGCGTGAACGCGGCCTCGTGTGCGTCACGGAACCGCTCGGGGATCAGGGTCCGTACCGACCGGTCGACCAACTCCTCGGGGTCGTAGCCGAAGACGCCCTCGACCGCCGGGTTCGCGAAGACGATCCGCCCCTCGGCGTCGACGACGACGAACGACTCCGGCGCGCTCGCCACGAGAAGCTCCGAGAGGACCGTCCCCCCGACGACGTCGACGAACGACTCGTCGACCGCGTTCGCCGCTGCAGCGTCTCCCCACTCGCCGCCGGAGGCGTCGAGGTCCTGACTCACAGGCCCATTGAGAACTATTCACAATTAAACGTTCGCCCGACAGGAGCAACGTCTGCACGTCACGAAATCGCCGTACTGCGGACGGACAATCGAGAAGACAGTACCGTCTCGGCGAGCCGTCGTCAGGCGGTCCCCGGATCCGGTCCGACGAGCCGCCGAATCTGCGAGGTGATTCGCCGAGTTACTCCTCGTCGTCCTCGTCGACGTCCTCGAAGTCGGCGTCGACGTACTCCTCGCCCTGCCCGCCGGCACCGGCCGCGCCGCCGGCGCCCGCGGAACCGCCGGGGCCAGCGCCGCCCATGCCGCCCATGCCGCCGGCACCAGCGCCGGCAGCGCCGCCAGCGGCGCCCGCACCGGCTGCGCCCTCGGCGGCCTGGTCCTGATACATCTGCTTGCCGATCTCCTGGAGGGCTTCGGCGAGGCTCTCGGTGGCCTCCTTGTAGTCCTCCGTGTCGGCGTCCTCGTCTTCGAGGACCTCACGGACGTCGTCGATCTCCGCTTCGATGTCCTCGCGGAGTTCGTCGTCGACGTTCTCCTCGTTCTCCTCCAGCAGCGTCTCGGCGCGCTGGATGGTGCTCTCGGCCTCGTTGCGGGCCTCGATGCGCTCGCGGCGCTGCTCGTCTTCCTCGGCGTGCTCTTCGGCCTCCTGTTGCATCTCCTCGATCTGGTCGTCGGAGAGGCCGGCGCCGCCCTCGATGGTGATGTTCTCCTCGTTGCCCGAACCCTTGTCCTCGGCGGAGACGTTGACGATGCCGTTCTCGTCGATGTTGAATGACACCTCGATCTGGGGCGTACCCGCGGGCGCCGGCGGGATGCCGGTCAGCGCGAACTCGCCCAGGAGTTCGTTCTCCGCGGCGATCTCGCGTTCGCCCTGGAAGACGCGGATCTGGACTTGCGTCTGGTTGTCAGCCGCAGTGGTGAAGATCTTCGACTCCTCGGTCGGGATGGTCGTGTTCTTCTCGATGAGCCGCTCGAAGAGCCCGCCCTTGACTTCGACGCCGAGCGAGAGCGGCGTGACGTCGAGCAGGACGATGTCGTCGACGTCGCCGGAGAGGACGCCGCCCTGGATGGCCGCGCCGAGTGCGACGGCCTCGTCGGGGTTGACGTTCTTCTTGGGCTCCTGGCCGGTCATCTCCTCGACCTGCTCCTGGACCTGCGGCATCCGGGTCGAACCGCCGACGAGGATGACCTCGTCGATGTCGCCCTTGTCGTAGCCGGCGTCTTCGAGCGCCTGCTCCGTCGGGCCGACCGTCCGCTCGATGAGGTCCTCCGTGAGCGACTCGAACTTCGCGCGGGTCAGCTTCGCTTCGAGGTCGAGGGGGCCCTCGTCGGTCGTCGTGATGAACGGCAGGTCGATGCGGGTCTCCTTGCGGTTGGAGAGTTCGATCTTGGCTTCCTCCGCGGCGTCGTTGAGCCGCTGGAGCGCCTGGCGGTCGTCGCGCAGGTCGATGCCGTGTTCGTCCTCGAACTGCTCGGCGAGGTAGTCGATGATGGCGTGGTCCCAGTCGTCGCCACCGAGGTCGTTGTCGCCGTTGGTCGCGACGACCTCGTAGACGCCGCCGCCCAGATCGAGGATGGAGACGTCGAACGTCCCGCCGCCGAGGTCGTAGACGAGGACGGTCTGGTCGGACTCGTCGTCGAGTCCGTAGGCCATCGCGGCCCCGGTCGGCTCGTTGACGATGCGCTCGACCTCGAAGCCGGCGATTTCGCCGGCGTCCTTCGTGGCCTGGCGCTGTCGGTCGTTGAAGTAGGCGGGGACCGTGATGACCGCCTTCTCGACGTCGTCGCCGAGGTACTCCTCGGCGTCCCGTTTGATCTTCTGGAGGATCATCGCCGAGACCTGCTCGGGGGTGTACTCCTCGCCCTGGAGCTCGACGGTGTAGTCGTCCTCGCCCATGTGGCGCTTGATGGACTGGATCGTCTCCTCGGGGTTCTTGACGGCCTGGTTCTTCGCGGGTTTGCCGACGAGTCGCTCCCCGTCGTCGAACGCGACGACGGAGGGTGTCGTCCGCTCGCCCTCAGAGTTCACGATGATCTCGGGGTCGCCCCCCTCCATGACCGCGAACGCGCTGTTCGTGGTCCCGAGGTCGATTCCGAGAATCTTGTTGCTCGCCATCTTACCCGACTATACCCGATTGCGCCGGTTAAAAGTTGCTAGATGCGCCGAATCCGAACCCTTCTAGAACGCCCCAGACGGGCGATTTCCGTCACCGGTCGCGCGACCGACCGGTGCTTATAAATCCAACCGCAATACCAGCCTAACGATGCCGAACAGTCGATCGAACGACAGGAAAACGGACACGCGACGGGTGTTCGCCGACTGCGCGTCGGCGGCCCGAACCTACTCCGCGCCGGATCCGTCGCTGACGGTGACCTGCGCCTCGCGGATCACCTTGCCGGCCATGACGTAGCCCGGGCGATGGACCTCGGCGATGGTACCTTCGGACTGGTCGGACTCGACGCGGACGAGCACCTCGTGGCGGTGCGGGTCGACTTCCGCGCCCGGTTCGGGCTCGATGACGTCGACGTTCTCCTGGTCGAGCACGTCGTCGAACGACCGGAGCGTGGACTCGACGCCGCCCCGGATGTCGACGTCCTCGTCCTGGTCGAGGGCGCGGCGGAGGTTGTCGCGCACGTCGAGCAGTCGCGTGACCAGGTCCTCGGTCGCGCGCTGTTTCTCCTCCTCGCGGCGCTTGTCCATCCGCTTCTTGTAGTTCTGGAACTCCGCCTGCTTGCGCTTGAGCTTCTCGGTGACGTCGTCGAGTTCCTCCTCGCGGGCGTCGAGCTGGTCCTCCAGTCCGTCGACGCGCGTCCGCAGCGCCGCGAGCTCGTGGGCGACCGACTCGGGGTCGGATTCGGCGATCCGGTCGACCAGATCCTCGCCGACTTCCACGTCGTCGAGCGACTCGCCCGCGTCGGTTTCGTCGATGACCTCGTCGGGCTGGACGGTCTCGCCGCTCGCGTCCCCCGGCTGCTCGGTGGCGTCGTCGGTCGCGTCTGGCTCCTCGTCGACGGCCTCGGCGGGGTCGGACGCGTCCTGCTCGCTCATACCCGCAGGAAGTCGCCGCGGCGACAAAAGGGTTGAGAAACCGATCTGCCGGACCGGGCGTCGGCGCCGGCCCGCACCGCTTAACTCCCGGGCGCGGATACCTCACGGCAGTGACCGTCCGGCTCGCCTACGAAGAAGGGACCATCCGGATAACCGGCAGCGACGCGCTCGAGGACCTGTCCTACGTCGAGCGCGACGCCCGCTCGAAGACCCGGCGCGCTCCCGCCCACCGCTACGCCGACCTCGTCGCCGCGCTGGACGACAGGGGCATCGCCCGCGAGGATCGAGTGTTCGCCCTCCCCGACCTCGACCTCGATTCGACGTACGAACTCCGGGAGTACCAGCGGGCGGCGCTCGACGACTGGGAGGCCGCCGACCGCCGAGGCGTCCTCGCGAGCGACGCGAGGGAGGGCTCGCGACAGCTCGGCTGTCGCGGTGTGCTCGAGCTCCCGACCGGCAGCGGCAAGACCGTCATCGGCATCGCCGCGATGGAGGCCCTCGGGGCACCGACGCTCGTGGTCGTCCCGACCATCGACCTGCTCGAACAGTGGCGCCGGGAGCTCGAACGGGAGTTCGACCGCGAGGTCGGGCAACTGGGCGGGGGAGAGCAGCGACTCGCCGACGTGACCGTCTCGACGTACGATTCGGCGTACCTCCGGGCCGACGAACTCGGCGACCGGTTCGGCCTCGTCGTCTTCGACGAGGTCCACCACCTCGGCGGTGAGGGGTACCGCGACATCGCCCGCCTGCTCGCCGCGCCTGCCCGGATGGGTCTCACCGCGACGTTCGAGCGGCCAGACGGCGCCCACGAGGTCGTCGAAGAACTCGTCGGCCCGCTCGTCCACCGCGTCGAAGTCGACGAACTCGCCGGCGAGCACCTCGCGGACTACGACATCAAGCGGCTGGAGGTGGCGCTGACCCCGGAAGAGCGAGAAGTCTACGAGCGCCACCAGGAGACGTTCACCGACTACCTCGCCACGTCGGGGATCCAGATGCGGTCGGGCAGCGACTACCAGGAACTCGTCAAGCGCTCGGGGTCGGACCCCAGAGCCCGCGAGGCGCTGCTGGCCAAACAGCGGGCCCGCGAGGTGATGATGAACGCCGACGAGAAGGTCGAGCGCCTGCGGGACATCCTCGACCGCCACCGCGAGGACCGGATCATCGTCTTCACCGCCCACACCGACCTCGTCTATCGCCTCTCCGAGCGATTTCTGATCCCAGCGATCACCCATGAAACGAGCGCCGGCGAGCGCCGGGAAATCCTCGAACGGTTCCGCTCCGGGGAGTACTCTCGGGTCGTGACGGCGAACGTCCTCGACGAAGGGGTCGACGTGCCCGACGCGAACGTGGCGGTCGTGCTCTCGGGCAGCGGGAGCGAGCGGGAGTTTACCCAGCGCCTCGGCCGCATCCTCCGGCCGAAAGCGGACGGTGAGCGCGCGCTCCTCTACGAGATCGTCACCGAGGAGACCGCGGAAGAACGGGTCGCACGCCGCCGTCGGTGAGCGGGCCGGGCAGTCCCGCTGGCTACTCGGTCCCGTTCACGCTCGAAATCGTCGCGTCTTCGGCCGCCGCCTGTTCGGTATCCGTCGGTTCGCCGGTCGCGGCGGTCGCGGCGGGACCGCCAGTCCCCGTCGAGTCGCCGGTCTCCGCCGAGCCGTCGGTCGCCGTCTCCCTGTCCTCGGGGTAGGGCGTGACCGTCCCTTCGGGCAGCGGCGTCGCGGGACTCCCCGGTTCGATCGTCATGTCGAATCCGGGGTCGGCGTCGAACTCGCTGTACGGGACGGGGACGACTGTCCGGAGCTCCGTCGACGCACCAGCGTCGAGACTGACATGCTCTGTCGGGGTGAACGTCTTCTCGCCCGCCGAGACCGTTATCGTCACCGTCGCCTCCCGAGCGCGCTGGCCCTGGTTTTCGACCGTCAGGACGACGACGAGGTCGCCGTCGTCGGTCTCGTCGAACGTCCGCTCCGGGACGGCGAACTGCAGATCGTCGCGCCCGCCGTCCCCGCCACTCGGCGAGTCGCCGGATCCGCGGACCGCCGCCGGCGGTTCGGGAGCCGTCACGGGCACCTCGTCGTTGGCGCCCGTACACCCTGCGGCCGCGCCCGCCGCGAGCGCCGCCAGTCCCCGGAGGACCCTCCGTCGTTGCATACCTCTCCCGCGGGTGCGGTCCGGTAAGAATCTTCTCGTCGGCCCGAGCCGACGAGTCAGCCCGGCGGCCGCCCGGGCCACCCGCCGCGCTTATGCCGGTCGCCGGCCGAGTCGCGGGTGTGCTGACGAAGGACCTGCTCCGCGTCTCGCGGGCCGGCGGCGGCTTCCACCCGCAGTTCGTCGGCGACGAGCGCCGCGACCTCGCCGCGCGGGTCCTCGGCATCTACCAGGGCCACGTCGACCACACGCGGGCGGACCTCGACGGCGCGCTGACGGACCTCGAACGCGAGGCCGACGACTTCAAACTCGTCCGCGGGTTCGCCAAACTCCTCGACCGCGAGGCCCGCTTCGAGACGCGCTCGGCCGTCGACCCACCCCGGGCGCGAGAGGCGGCCTTCGCCGCGGCCGAGGCTGTCGGCGTCGTCACCGACGAGGACCGCGATCGGGCGCTCGAACGGGCGGCCGAACGTGTCGACGCCGACTCCGCAGCGGTCGCCGACTCGCTGTACGCCGACCTCGACGAGCGGCAGGTCCTCGTCGCGGTCGACCCGCGCTGGGGGCCGGACGAACTGGTGGCCCAGTACAACCTCTCGCTTGCGCAGACGGCCCTGTTCGACGCGACGGAGGTCCGCGTCCGGTCGACCGATCCCAAGGCGCTCGTCTCCGCCGTCAAGCGACTGCGGCTGATGTACGAGGTCCGGAAGACCGAGGCCGGTCGCGAGGTCGTCGTGACCGGACCCGACGCGCTGTTCCGACGGACGCGCCGCTACGGCACCCGCTTCGCGCGCCTCCTGCGGACGGTCGCCAAAGCCGACGAGTGGCGGCTGGAGGCGACTATCGACGACCGCGGCACCGAGCGGGAGATGGTGCTCACCGACGCGGACGTGGCGGTCCCCGGCGTCGAGCCGGTTACCGACGTGAGCTACGACAGCGGCGTCGAGGCGGACTTCGCGACGCGCTTCGAGTCGCTCGGGCTGGACTGGGACCTCGTCCGCGAGCCAGAACCCCTCGAAGCGGGCGCGAGCGTCGCCATTCCCGACTTCGCCTTCGACTACCGCCACGCCGATTTTCGGGTGTTCTTCGAGATCATGGGCTTCTGGACGCCCGAGTACGTCGAGAAGAAGCTCGGGCAACTGGAGGCCATCGACGACGTGGAACTGCTCGTCGCCGTCGACGAGGACCTGGGCGCCGGCGAGGCCATCGAGGCCCGGGACCACCGCGCCATCCCCTACTCCGGGACGGTCCGCATCAAGGACGTGCGCGACGCGCTGCGGCGCTACGAGGACGAACTCGTCGCCGAGAGCGCCGCGGCGCTGCCCGACGAACTGGTCCCCGACGCCGACGCGGCGACGCTCGAATCCCTCGCCGCCGAGCGCGGCGTCAGCGAGAGTGCGATCGAGGACAAATCGTTCCCCGAGCACGAGCGCGTCGGCCGGACGCTGGTCAGGCCGGCGGTGCTGGAGGAACTCGGCGACCGGATCGAGGCCGGGATGGCGCTCGAGGAAGCGGAGGCCGTGCTGGAGGAGTACGGCATCGACGACGCCAGCGCCGCACTCTCTGCCGTCGGCTATCGCGTTGAGTGGGAAGGCCTCGCCGGCGGAACGATCCGCGAGCGCGACGATCGAAACTCGGACGCGGAACCGGCGGCTTAGAGGTCTCGACGCCGTCCCTTCGGGACCTGCGAGCGGAGTTCGCCGTGGACGTACAGCCCGACCCCGACGGGTTCGGGTTCGCCCGCGACGTCGGTGGTGACGATCAGGTACCCCCAGTCGCCGTCCCAGTCGAGTTCCTGGTCGTCGCCGGCGACGAACGCCGCCGCTTCCTCCCGCGAGAGGAGGATCACGCACTCGTCGGCCGCGCCGCCGAACCGCTGGACGGCTTCCAGCGTCGGCTTCCAGTGTTCCCGGCGCGTCCGCAGGAAGGCGAGCCCGAGGCCCTCGATCTCGACTGGCGAGGCCACGTCGTCGGCGAACGCCCAGATCTTCCCCGAGCCGCGCTCCCAGAACGTGTGGTTCTCGAACGTCTCCGGGGGGACGCCGAAGCGCTCGTCCCACCACTCCAGTACTTCCGCACGGGTCGCTCGGCCCTCGACCGTTCGTTCCTCGGCTGTCGCGGGCAGGCGATCGAATCGGGTCCCGTCGTTTTCCTCCGTGGCATCGGGACTCATTCGGCGGTCACCTCCAGTTTCGCGCAGAAGAAGCCGCCGGTATCGTTGTGGTGCGGGTAGATGCGTTTCGCCTTCCGGACCGACTCGTCGAACGCCTCGTCTTCCCACTCCGTGACGCCGGGGGCGCTATCGAGGGGGAGGTCGAACTCGACGAGTTCGCAGTCTTCCTCCGCGAGCGCGTAGTCGAGGACGGCCTCGTTCTCCTCGGGCGCGAACGTGCAGGTGGAGTAGACGACGGTGCCGCCCTCGCGGGTGGTCTGGATCGCCCGGCGCAGGACGCCCTTCTGGACGCCCGAGATGCCGTGGACGTGGTCGAGTTCCCAGTCGTCGAGCGCGTCGGGGTTCTTCCTGATAGTGCCCTCGCAAGAGCAGGGCACGTCGACGAGCGCCCGGTCGTAAGGGGCACCTTCGCGCTCGTCGCTGTCGGGGGCGCGGAAGGGCTTGAGCGAGTGGTTGCGGGCGTCCTCGTGGGTGACAGCGACGTTCGTGGCGCCGGCGCGCTCGGCGTTCGAGCGCAGCGCCGAGATGCGCCCGAGGTTGTTGTCGGTCGCGACGAGCAACCCGGTGTCCTCCATCAGCGCGGCGAGCTGGGTGGTCTTGCTGCCCGGCGCGGCGCAGGCGTCCCAGACGCGCTCGCCGGGTTGGGGGTCCAGCACCTCCGCGGGGACGGCGGAGACCTCTTCCTGGCCGTGGATCCAGCCGAGCACGTAGGGCCAGTTCGTCCCCGGCTGGTCCTCGGGGAGGGCGAGCAGTCCGTCGTGCCACTCGCAGGGCTCGTAGGCGATGCCGGCCTCCTCGAGCGCCGCCCGGGCGCGCTCGACGGTCGTCTTCAGCGTGTTGACGCGGACGACCGAGGGGAGGGGCCGGTCGCAGGCCGCGCGGAAGGCCTCGAAATCGTCCACGAGGGGCGCATAGCGCTCCAGTACGTCCATTGGCACCCCGTTCGCCCCCGCTCGTGTTAACCCCCTCGGCTCGGGTTTCCGCGGGGGTCGCACGAGTCGGGAGGAGGCCCGGAAACGGCACTGTCGACCAGCGACCGCGGACTGCGGACGGTTTTAAGCCGCTGGCGGCCCGGGTTCCGGTATGGCTCGCGTGCAGGTACACGACGACGGGATCGAACTCGAGTCGCCGACGCTGATCGAGGGGCTGCCCGGCGTCGGCCTCGTCGGGAAGATCGCGGCCGACCACCTCGTCGACGCGCTCGACATGACCTACTACGCGTCGTGTCACTGCGACGGGCTGCCCGAGGTCGCCGTCTTCGGCGAGGGCGACCGGGCCTACCAGCCGCCCGTCCGGATCTACGCCGACGAGGAGCGGGACCTGCTGGCGCTACAGAGCGACGTCCCCGTCTCCCCGAGCGCCGCCGACGACTTCGCGACCTGCCTGACCGCCTGGCTGCGCGAGCGCGACGCGACGGCCATCTTCGTCTCCGGCCTCCCCGCCGAGAAAGACGGCGTCCCGAGCCTCTACGGCGTTGCGAACGGCGACGCGGCCGGAATTCTGGACGAACACGGCATCCCGGCGCCGACCGAGAGCGGCGTCATCAGCGGTCCGACCGGCGCGCTCCTCTACGAGGCCAACCGGAGCGACCTCGACGCGCTGGGACTGGTCGTCGAGTCCAACCGGAACTTCCCCGACCCCGAAGCCGCGCGCGTGGTCCTGCTCGACGGGGTCGGCCCCATCGCCGGCGTCGACATCGAGACCGAGCACCTCGTCGAGCAGGCCGAGGAGATCAGCGAGGCCCGCGAGAACCTCGCCCAGCGGATGCAGGAAGCCCAGGAGGAGAGCTCCCGCGCCCAGCCGATCGGCATGTACCAGTAGGGCGCAGGCGGTGGACAGAAGCGGCCGACCAGCCGAAACGCCCGACGCGGCGAACGCAACGCCTTTTTCGCGGTACGGACGGTACTCGACGGCGATGGGAGTCGCGACAGTCGCGCAGACGTTCGGCGTCGGCGTCGTGTTCGGGCTGGCGCTCGCCGCGCCGCCCGGACCGATGAACGCCGTCATCGCCGAAGAGAGCGTCCTCCGCGGCTGGTTCGCGGGCTTCACCGCCGGGCTCGGCGCGATGAGCGCCGACCTGATATTCTTCGCGCTGTCGCTCGCGGGCGTCGTCGCGTTCCTCGACGACGCGGCGACGGTCCGGGCGGTCATGGTCGGCGCCGGCGGACTCATCATGCTCTACTTCGCCGCCGGCGCGGTCCGGGAGGCGCGCACGGACTTTCTGACCGGAGAGCCGACCCCGCCCCCGGACGATGCCGACGCTCGCGGCTTCGTCAAGGCGTTCGTCCTCGCGCTGACGAACCCCTACCAGATACTCTTCTGGCTGACCGTCGGCGTCGGCCTGCTCGAACCCGGCACCGTCGACGTGCTCTCGTACCTGCCGGCCGTCGGCGACGGGCTCGCGGGTCTGCTGATCGTCAGAACCGGGAGTCCGGCGCTGCTATCTGGACTGTTCGGAGGGATCGTCGTCTGGATCGTCGGCTTCCCGACGATGCTGGTCAGCATCGGCCGCCGGGTCGACGCGTTCGCACCGGCCGCAGCGGCCGTCTCGGCGGTCGTGCTCGCGGGATTCGGCGTCACCTTCTGCTGGACCGCGGCGCGGTCGCTCCTCGGTACGTTCGTGTAGCGCGTCGGTGAAGCGACGGCGACGCGGTGACGTGGCGGCCGGTCTCAGTCCGGTCGTTCGGCGGGTTCGCCGAGCCCCTCTTCGGGGTCGACGTCGGCGACTTCGGACTCGAGCCACTCCTTGAACCACTTGACGCGCTTGAGCCGGCGGTGGACGATGCTCTCGGCGGTGTCGCTCCGGACCCGCTCGCGCGCGTCGAGGCCGCGTTCGAGGACGCGCCCGACCATCTCCGCGGCGTCGATGTGCGTGCGGGACTCGTAGCCCATCCGGAGGAGCATCAGCGCGGTGCCGTTGGCCCCGACCTTGTCGAGCAGGTCGGCCTCGATGAGACACTGCGTTTCGAGGGGCAGATCGGTGAGTTCGCCCTGATAGGAGTGGTCCTCGACGGCCGCGCAGACCTCGTCGACGAACGACGCGGGATAGTCGCCGTGGCTGATCAGGTACTCGCGGGCGATGCGGGCGCCTTCCTCCGCGTGGAGATCCTGGTCGACTTCGAGCTTCGCGATGTCGTGGAACAGCGCGGCGACGCGGGTCACGTCGACGTTCGCACCCTCGGCTTCGGCGATCTCCTCGGCGAGTTCGACGACGTTCAGAATGTGGTTGAAGCGGTACTCCGCGGAGTGCCAGGGGTACCACCGCATGCGACCGCCGTCGTCCTCGCTCTCGACACTGGCCGCGAGATAGTCGTGGACGAAGCCCTTCATCTCCTCGAACTCCTCGTCGGAGACCGGCGATTCCCTAATCTCGACTCCCACAGAACCACCCCCGAGAGATACGTGCGTCAGTCATCTTACGGATAGAAACGCGCGTTCGACTCTTAGGCGTTACGACACCCGTGGGACTCGTTTTTCTCCGGTCTAAGGGCCGCTCGCGGATCGCGCGATCGCCGTGTTTCACGGTAACAGACCGACAACCTCGCGTTCTCGGTTTCGTCGCCTCCGGTCGGCCCGGGTTGCCGCCCGATCTCACCGTCGATTTCACGCGTGCCGAACGATCCGCGGTTGAGCGCGACAGGTCGCCAGCGATCGCGTCGCAGGTGTGGTTTTATCGTGCTTGGTGATAACAAGTAACACATGAAGGTTCGAACCGCAGTGCCGGCCGACAGCCCGGCGATCCGGGACGTGGCCCGTCGCTCGTTGCAGGCGTCGTACTCGCTCAGTACGGACGCGATCGACACGGCCATCGCCGAGTGGTACGGTGAAGCGGAGATGGAGGATGCGCTCGACGACGACGACGACCGGCTGGTACTCGTCGCCGAGCGGGACCGGCAAGTCGTCGGCTTCTCCGAGTCCGAGCGGTCACCGGACGGCGAGACCGCGACGCTGCTGTGGCTGCACGTCGACCCGGCGTACCGCGGAGAGGGGATCGCGGGCGCACTGTTCGACCGGACCCACGACCGGCTGTCGGAATCCGGTGTCGAGCACGTCGCCGGGCGCGTGCTGGAGGATAACGACGACGGCAACGACTTCTACGAGTCGCTGGGCTACGAGCGCATCGGGCGCGACCAGGTAGAGATCGCCGGTGAGACGCACGTCGAGAACGTCTACGCCGAGGCGCGCGAGAGCGGGCTCCAGTCGATACGTGCGAGCGACGGCGCCACCGTCTACGTCGACGAGCGCGACTGGGACGAGGGGTCCGCGGGCAAGTTCTACACCGTCTACGCCGACGAGGAGCGAGCCGAACACTACGGGTACTTCTGTTCGAACTGCAATCGGCTGGCGAACGCGATGGACGCCATGGGTCGCATCGAGTGCGACAACTGCGGGAACGCCCGCAAAGCGACCCGGTGGGACGCGGCGTACCTGTAGCAGTCCGGCGCGGAGATTCGGCTGGGCCCGTCGCGCTTCGGTCGGGACACTCAAGGACGGGCATGTAGACTACAGGGACGATGGAGACGAGTCACCGGGTCGTCGTGGGCGACGCGCGCGACCTCTCGGACGTGGCCGCAGACAGCGTCGACCTCGTCGTCACCTCGCCGCCGTACCCCATGATCGAGATGTGGGACGAGACGTTCGAACAGCTCGACCCCGCCGTCGGCGACGCGCTCGCGGACGGCGACGGCGAGCGCGCGTTCGAGGCGATGCACGCGGTCCTCGACGACGTGTGGGCGGAGCTGTCGCGCGTCCTCGTCGACGGCGGCATCGCCTGCGTCAACGTCGGCGACGCCACCCGAACGGTCGGCGACAGCTTCAGCGTCTACCCGAATCACGCCCGCGTCATCGAGGCGTTCCAGTCGCTCGGCTTCGACGCCTTGCCGGACGTGCTCTGGCGCAAGCCCGCCAACAGCGCCGCGAAGTTCATGGGATCGGGGATGGTGCCGCCGAACGCCTACGTCACGCTCGAACACGAGTACGTCCTCGTCTTCCGCAACGGGAGCGACTCTCGGTCGTTCGAGCCGGGCGCAGACCGCCGCTACGAGGCCGCGTACTTCTGGGAGGAGCGCAACCGCTGGTTCTCCGACGTCTGGACCGACGTCCAGGGCGAACTGCAGTCGCTCGGGCACGACGACCTCCGCGAGCGCTCGGCCGCGTTCCCCTTCGAGATTCCCTACCGGCTGATCAACATGTACTCCGTCTACGACGACACCGTTCTCGACCCCTTCTGGGGCACCGGCACCACGTCGCTCGCCGCCCTCGTCGCTGGGCGAAACTCGATCGGGTACGAGCACGAACCCGCGTTCGCCGAGGTATTCGACGACCAGATCGCGGACTTGCGCGACCTGTCGCGATCGGTCGTCCGCGAGCGCCTCGACCGCCACCGGGAGTTCGTCGCCGACGCTCGAGACGACGGCGACGAACTGAGCTACGAGGCGACTCACTACGACTTCCCCGTCCGGACGAACCAGGAGCGCGACATCCGCTTCTACGCAGTCGATTCAGTGGTGGAAACCGACGACGGCTATCGGGCCGCCTACCAGCCCGTTTGAGCGGTCGCAATTGAGGCGTGACGGCTGTCCCAACCACCGGAATTACTTCTAGTAATATAGTCCCGAGCGGATTCGAACCGCTGTCAGTGGCTCCAAAGGCCACTATGATTGGCCACTACACCACGGGACTGCGAGTAATCGTTCTCGCGGGCCGCCCTTGAACGCTTCGAGAGCGGTCAGTCGTCTGCGGTGGCGGAGACTTCCAGCAGGCTGCAGACGTCATCTTCGGGGTCGAAACAGTCCGGACAGCGCGGGTCGCGGTCGATGATGGTGTCGAGGCGCTCGGCGACGGTTTCGTCGATGACGCTCTCGAGCTGGCGGGCTTCCCCCCGGAAGTCCTCGACTTCGAGGACCTCGACGAGGAACCGCTCGATGATGCAGTAGTTCTGGAGGGCGTCGCGGGCGCGGACGATCCCTTCGTCCGAGAGGGTGACGCCCTTGTACTTCTCGTGTTCGGCCAGGCCCTGATCTTCGAGCTTGCCGATCATCTCGTTGGCGCTGGCGGGGCTGACGTCGAGCCGGTCGGCCAGATCGCCCGTCGATGCGGGACCGTCCTCGATCTGCTGGATGAGATAGATCGCCTTCAGGTACTGGTCGGCCGTGTTCATGCGTATCCCTCCGGGTTCGCGTGAGCTGGCCGGAACTCCGCTCCGTCGGCGTTCATCGTCGTTCCTCCATGAGTTGTGTCACTTCCTCGACTCCCTCGGCTTCTTCCTCGCGGATGGTCGCGAGCGTCTCGAGGAGGCGCTCGCGGTCGATCCCGAACTCTACGTCCGAGGCCTCGACGGCGTCGATGAGATCGTCGTAGAACTTGTAGGCGGTCTCCTCGTTGCAGAGCTGGTCGTAGAGAACGCCGTCGAAGTCCTCGTCGGCCTCGTACTGGGCTTCGACCAGCGTCTCGATCTCCTCGAAGGGGACCGTCTCGGCGTCGAGTTCGTCGATCAGCGACTCCAGCCGGCCGCGGTGGTCGGCCGACTCCTCGGCGGCGTCTTCGAGCATCGCTCTGACCTCGTCGTTGAGGTCCGCGGTCGACTCCGCGACGTGTTTGCCGGCCCGGGCCTCGACGACCTCCTCGAGGACGATGCCGATCTGCAGCAGACGGGCGAGCTGGTGGTCGGACCCGACCGGGACGGTGAGACTCACCGTTCGGCCCCCCGGTAGTCGTCGCGCGTGACTCCGTTCATGGGCACTGCTCGGGTAGGAGGGGACGTAAGTGCTTCCCTCGGCGATTCGGCGCGGCTGTCAGTTCGTCCCACGGTCGCGGTTCCGCGCTTTCTCGGCACTGGTGTCCTGCCGGTCGCTGCCGGTCCAGCGGAGCGCGGCCAGGTACAGGACGACGGCGACGACGCCGGCGACCACGCCGATCACCGACTCCGAGAACAGGCTCGGAGGCCCGGCGTGCAACGGGACCAACGCTGCGAAGACGAGGGGGGCGACGTGAAGCGGGCGCATACTCTACGTACGTCTGGATCGTCGACCCTATTTAAAGAAGCGGCGTGTTTTCGGGGGCTGAGAACAGGTTCGCCGGCCGAGACGAGTCCGAGCGGGGGGTCGGCGGATCGGGTTTTCGTCGTATCGGGCTTACTGGGCTATCCGGCGGTAGGTCCCGAATAGCCCGAATACGGCGAGAGCGACCACGAGGGCAGCGGAGCCGAATCCCGGGCCGTCAGCGCTCGTCCCTTCGGCCCCTGTCCCTGTCGCCGTCGTCGACCCGAAGTGGCCGGTGGCAGTCGGGGTCGGACTCGCTGTCGGCGTCGGTGCCTCTGTGGTAGCGGTTGGTGTAGCCGCTGGCGTCGGGGTACCGGGAGTCGTCAGTGTCTGCGTCGCGGTTGGCGTCGGGGTACTGGTGCTGGTCGGCGTCTGCGTCGCGGTCGGCGTCGGTTCGACCGTCGTCTGCGTCGGCCCGTCGGAGACCGGCTCCCCGACCTTCGAGAGGTTGAACGAACCGAACGACGGGTCCGCTGTCGGCGACGCGTCGTCCGCTTCGACGGTGGCCCACTTCCGGACGACGTTCCCGCCGACGCGGTACGCCGGGTCGGTTTCGGGCCCGTCGAAGCGGCCGTCCCCGTCGGCGTCGCGGTGGGCGACCACGACCAGGTGACGGGCCCCGTCGAGCGCCCCGACCGGTATCGCGATGTCGTCGGTGTCGGCGACCCCGACGGGTCGGAACGTCGACCCGTTCTCGTCGGGGGCGTACGCGACGAGGAACCCGCCGTCTTCGAGCGTCAGCCGTTCGATCGGGAGCCGGTCGACCCCCGCGGCCGCCGGCGGCGACCCGATCTCCCACGTGACGTTCGGCGGATCGCCCAACGTGGCCGTGTAGGTCGTGTTGCCGACGGCGACCTCGTACAGGCCGGGATTCGAGATGGCAGAGCGAACGAGGACCGCCCGGAAAGACTCCTCGTCCACCGCCGCCGAGGTCCGGGCCACGTTCGTCGGGTCGGTCAGCGACCGGACGGTGATCGGGACGGAGTCGCGGTCACTCTCGCCGCGGATCTCGACGGTCCCGTTCGTCGGCCAGGAGACGATCCCGTCGACGCGCTGGACGTACGAGTACGGGCCGGCCCGCTCGACCGTCGGCCGTTCGTCGGGGTCGGCGAACTCGGTCTGTTCGTACCAGCGGGACTCCTCGACGTCCCCGAGCGGACCCGACGGGTCGACGTCGATATCCATGGCGACGGTCATGCTGTACGGGGCGATCCTGCCGGTGTCGATCAGGACGGTCAGCGTTCCGTTCTCGTAGTCCGGCAGGGCTTCGACCGCTCCCTCGGCGACGGCATCACCGAGCTCGACGGAGTAACACGGCCCGCTGAGCGCGACGGTGACGGGCGGGTCGCGGTCGTGACCCGCGTACACGCGTCCGAGCTTCTCGGCCATCGTCTCACCGGGCTGGGCGGCGACGGCGCCGAGAACGCTGGCCGACTCGATGCGGACACCCAGCGTCTCGCCGTACCGGACCATCGTTCGGTTGTACTCGTCTTCGACGGTCGAGACCATCCCTAGATCCTCGGCCCGACGGAGCGCGTCGAGTGACCCGACTTCGGCCAGCTGCGGCGGCCCAGCGAACGCGGCCGCCGTCCCGAGGTCGGGTGCCGTGACGTTCAGTTGTCGTTCGTCGACGACGGCGCCGTCACGGGTCACCTCGACCGAGTACGTCCGGTTCGTCATCGGGGCGTCCGTCTCGTTCGTGCGGATCTCCATCTCGTCCGCGCCAGTGACGTCGTACGCCCGGGAATCGACCGCGGTCGTATTCGCCGCGGCGTAGGTGTTGATCCGCAGCGTCGCACGACCGTCGCCGTCGTCGCTCACGGTCGCCCGGACGGTGTGGTTCGCCTCCCTGCCGATCTCGACCGTACTCTCGGCCCCCTCGGCGACCGGCACCGAGACGAACGCGATGCCGCCGAGCGGGACGCGCTCTTCCTCGCCGTTCGCCGCCATCGACTGGTGCTGACTGCTCTCGGGAGACGCCTGCGCTCGCTTTCCACTGTCCGAACCTGCCCACTGCCCGCAGGAAACGGAGTCTCGGTCGTTGACGGCAGTCTCCGGGACCGCGGCAGTCGAATCACCTGACACCGACCCGTGTGCTGCAACGGTGACGGCGGGGACCAAGACGACGAACGCGAGACAGGCGACGACGACGGTGGTCACGGCCGCCTCTCGGCCGTCCTCGCGAAGGAGGGACATGCACCCGCGTTCTTATCGGTCAGGCATCAGCTTTGTGGACGGACGAGCCGGCGGCTCGGGCCTTCGGACTCGAAAAAATCGGGCTTACGTGGCGGGAAACGCGGAAGCGTTACTCCTGCAGACGCTCGACGACGAGGTCGTCCAGATCCTCGCGGAGTTCGTCGACGGCGACTTCCTCGAAGACGGGCACGAAGAAGCCCTCGACGAGCATGTCCTTCGCGCGTTTCTCGTCGACGCCGCGGGAGGTCATGTAGAACAGCTCCTCGGCGTCGACCTGTCCGACCGTCGCGGAGTGGCTGGCCTCGGTGTCGTGGTTGTTGATGATGAGCTTCGGCGAGGCGTCGGCCTCGGCGTCGTCGCTCAGCATCAGCGTGTTCTCGCGCTGGTAGGAGTTGGTGTCCCACGCGTCGCGGCCGACGTCCTGAACGCCCTCGTAGACCGAGCGGGCCTCGTCGTCGAGGACGCCGCGGGTCACCAGATCGGCGGTGGTGTGCTCGTTCTCGTGCCAGACGCGGCTGTTGATGTCGAAGTGCTGGTCGTCGTGGCCGAAGAAGGCGCCGACGATCTGGCTCTCCGAGCCCTCGCCGAGCAGTCGCGTCTCGACGCTGGACTTGGTGAGTCGGGAACCGATGTTGCCCTCGATCCAGTCGACCGTGCCGTGGTCGTCGGCGTGGCCGCGCTTGACCTGGAAGTTGTAGGTGTCCTCGGCGAGGTTCTGCAGCGCGCCGTACTGGACGCTCGAATTCTCGCCGGCGACGACCTCGACGACGCCCGAGTAGTACTGGTCGCCGTCGATGTTCGTCCCGGTCGTCTGGCGCTCGAGGATCGTGGCCGAGGAGGACTCCTCGGCGACGACGAGCGTGTAGTTGAACAGCGAGCGGCTGTTCATCGTCGTGCGGATCTTCACGTCCTCGGCGGCGACGCCCTCGGGGACGTAGACGAGCGTCCCGGCGCTGAACAGCGCCGTCGACAGGGCCGTCAGGAAGTCCCGCTGGGGGTCGACGACGCTGCCGAAGTGCTCCTCGATCAGGTCGCCGTGCTCGGCGAGCGCCTCGTCCCAGGCCAGGACGTCCGCGCCCTCGGCCTCGACGCGGTCTTTCTCCTGTTCCCACTCGAGGGGGTCGACCAGCGTCTCGTAGTCGAGGTCGACGAGGTTCGTCCAGTTGCGCGGGCCGGGCGTCGTGATGACGTCCGGCATGGCCAGATCGTCGAGCGCCTCCAGCGCGTCCAGACGGGTCTCGAGGAGCCACTCGGGCTCGTCGAGCTCGTCGCTGATCTGCTGTACTTGCTCCTCTGTGAGGTTGGCGTGTAGCTGCGTACTCATGATAGACACCGGGGGTTACCCGAGCGAGCCCTCCATCTCCAGTTCGATGAGGCGGTTGAGCTCGACCGCGTACTCGATGGGCAGTTCCTCGGTGATCGGCTCGATGAAGCCGGCGACGATCATCTGCTTGGCGTCGTCGTCGTCGAGGCCGCGGCTCTGGAGATAGAAGACGTCCTCGTCGCCGATCTTGCCGACGGTCGCCTCGTGGGCGACGTCGACGTCGTTCTCCTGGATCTCCATGTACGGCATGGTGTCCGACGTCGACTCGTTGTCGAACATCAGCGCGTCGCACTCGACGTTGGTCTTCGAGCCCTTCGCGCCGTCGGCCATGTGGACGAGGCCGCGGTAGTTGGTGCGGCCGCCGTCCTTGGCGATGGACTTGGACTCGATGGTCGAGTTCGTGTTCGGCGCGTTGTGGTACACCTTCGCGCCGGTGTCGATGTCCTGGCCCTCGCCGGCCATCGCGATGGTGATGTGGTTGTCGGTCGCGCCGGGGCCCTTGAGGATGGTGCTCGGGTAGAGCATCGTCGCCTTCGAGCCCATCGATCCGGAGACCCACTCCATGGTCCCATCGGCCTCGCAGATGGCGCGCTTGGTGTTGAGGTTGTAGGTGTTCTTCGACCAGTTCTGCACCGTCGAGTACTGGACGTGGGCGTTCTCGCCGACGAAGACTTCAACGCCCCCGCTGTGGAGGTTGAACGCGGAGTACTTCGGGGCGGAACAGCCCTCGATGTAGTGGACCTCGGAGTTCTCCTCGGCGATGATGAGCGTGTGTTCGAACTGGCCCATCCCCTCGGAGTTCATCCGGAAGTACGCCTGGACGGGCATGTTGACCGTGGTGTCCTCCGGGATGTAGACGAAGGAACCGCCGGACCAGATGGCGCCGTGCAGCGCGGCGAACTTGTTGTCGCTCGGGGGGACGCACTTCGTCATGAAGTGCTCCTTGACGATCTCCTCGTGCTCCTGGACGGCCTTGTCCATGTCGCAGAAGATGACGCCCTTCTCCTCCCAGCGCTCCTGCATGTTCTGGTAGACGATCTCCGACTCGTACTGCGCGCCGACGCCGGAGAGCGCGTTCTTCTCGGCCTCGGGGATGCCCAGCTTGTCGAAGGTGTCCTGAATCTCCTCGGGGAGGTCCTCCCAGTTCTCGGCGCCCCCGCGCGTCTCGATGTCGGGGCGGATGTACGGGACGATCTCGTCGATGTCGACTTCCGAGAGGTCGGGCTGGCCCGGCCAGTCGGTCGGCATCGGCATCTCCTGGAACTGCTCCAGGGCGCGCAGGCGTCGGTCGAGCATCCACTCGGGCTCGTCTTTGTCCTCCGAGATGAGACGGACCGTCTCCTCGGTCAGTCCCTTCTCGGTCTCGAAGGCCGACTTCTCCTCTTTCTTGAACTCGAAGCGAGCCTCCGTGTCAGTCTCTTTGAGGTGGTCTTGATCTGAACTCATTGTTGTGTCGTAGGTTTGGTGTCGAGCCTTATGACGCTGTGCACGCTAGGCCGCCTCGTAGACTTCCTCGCGGACCCAGTCGTAGCCCTCGTCCTCGAGCGTCTCGGACAGTTCCGGACCGCCGGATTTGGCGATCTCGCCGTCGATCATGACGTGGACGTGGTCCGGCTCGACGTAGTCGAGGATCCGCTGGTAGTGAGTGATCTGCAGGATACCCGCGCCCTGCTCGTCGCGTAGCGCGTTGATGCCCTTCGAGACGTCCTGCAGACGGTCGATGTCCAGCCCGGAGTCGATCTCGTCGAGCACGGCGATGCTCGGCTCGAGGATCGCGGCCTGGAGGACCTCGTTTTGCTTCTTCTCGCCGCCGGAGAAGCCCGCGTTGAGATAGCGGTTCGCGAACTTCTCGTCCATGTCCAGCTGCTCCATCTTCTCCTGGAGGATCTCCTGGAACTCGGCGACGCCGACCTCGCCCTCGTCGGCAGGGCCTTCCATCGGCGACGTCTCGTAGCCGGCCGCGTCCTCGTTGGTGTCGCCGCCCTCGGCCGCTTCGGCGTCCTCCTCCTCGTCCTCGAAGAGCTCCTCGCGCTCCTCGAGCTTGGCGTTGAGCGCCGTCCGCAGGAAGTTCACCATCGTGACGCCCTCGATCTCGGCGGGGTACTGGAAGGCGAGGAAGATGCCCAGCGCCGCGCGCTCGTTCGGTTCCAGATCGAGCAGGTCCCACGTCTGGAGGTCCTCGGGGACTTCGATGTCTTCGAACTCGTCCTCCTCGATGTGGAGCAGGACGTCGCCGCCCGTGACCTCGTAGGCCGGGTGGCCGGCGATGATCTTCGCCAGCGTCGACTTCCCGGAGCCGTTCGGACCCATCAGCGCGTGGATCTCGCCCGACTTCACTTCCAGATCCACGCCCTCGAGGATCTGCTCCCCGTCTTCCTCTGCGACTTTCGCCTGCAGGTTGTCTATTTCGAGTACAGCCATATGTTTCGGTCGTCCGAAAACAGGGTAGAGACGCAGATAATAGTTTCGAGTTTCCACGAGCGTCTTTTGCGAAACTGAAAGCGAACTTCGGGAATAGACAACTTCGGGCCGACCCGCGGAGGACTCCGCGCGAAATCAGCGGACGGCGGGAGGCCCGGACAGCAATCGGCGGTCGCTCACATGAAGCTCTCGAGGCCGGTCTGCTCCTGGCCGCTCTTGACCTCCTCCCAGGAGATGTCGAGCGCTTCGAGGATGCGGGCGATCGGTCCCTTGAGCGTCTTGTCGAGCATCTTGTCCCAGTCGACCTCGAAGGCGTCGGGCACCTGGTCGGCGTACTCGAAGCAGATCACGTCGGGGTCGCGCTTGAACTCGCCGTAGAGCACGTCTTCGGCGGGGTCGAGGTCCAGTTCGTCCTCGATCTCGCGGAAGAACTCGGGGTGGACCTTCTCCAGATAGAGCCGCTTGGGCTTCGATCCGCTGGCGAAGTTCGTCCCCAGCAGGAGGTTGGCGTACTTCGCGCCGCGGACCTGCGCGGTGTCGGTGTCGTAGTTGTCGAGTTTCTTCCCGATACCGCCCGGGATCCCGATGTCGTCGAGGCTGGCCTCGCCGTTCTGGAAGTCCTCGATGACGTCGTGGACGTAGTCTTTCACGTCCTCCAGGTCCTCGCCGTGGACGATCATCTCGATGACCTGCAACTGGACCTCCTTGGTGATCGGCGCGATGTCCGAACGCTGGTACTCGAAGCCCGTGATGTCGATGTCGTCGACGTCCTTGCCCTCGCTCCAGACGATGTGGCCGGCGTAGCGCTTCTTCTTGCCCGCCTGGAAGAACCGCCGGTAGAGCTTCTCGAACTCGATCTGGAAGCGGTGAGAGTCGGCGTTGAGTTCGGACTTCGCGAACTCGTCGTAGCGGTCGTTGATGTGCTCCTCTATCTCGAACGAACGCTCGATGGCATCGGCTTTGGGCATATCGCCGCCGAGTTCGAGCATGACCGAGTCGGTGTCGCCGTAGATGACTTCCTTGTCGAGTTCGTTGGCCGCCTGCTCGGTGAAGCTGATGACCTCGCGGTTCGTGGAGGTGACGCCCGCGCTCATCTCGCGGTCGTAGAGGCGGAACCGGTCCCACCCGAAGACGCCGTACAGCGAGTTCATGATCACCTTCACCGCGGCCTGCTGGCGGTCGAAGCGCTCGTAGTCCTCCGAGCCGGGGTCGTTGTCGTTGCGCAGGGCCTTCTTCTCCTCGCGCTCTTCGAGCAGTTCGTCGACCATCTCGCGGATGATGCCGTCCGGTTCCTTCCGGAAGTGGACGCCCGTGGGCGTGCGGTAGGTCTCGCCGTCGAACGTCTCGGGGTCGACCTTCGTCTCCGGCGAGGCGTTGATCGTCGTCATCGACATCGGATAGAGTGACTTCAGGTCCAGCACCGAGACGTTCTCGCGGACGCCCGTGATCGGGTCGAAGACGGCCCCGCCCTCGAACTCGTCGGTGGCCTCCTGTTGCCCTTTCGAGGGGAGCGCGAACTCGCCGTAGGCCTTGTGCAGGACGTACATGTCGACCGCGTCGCCGGCGGTGGGCGCATCTTCGATCTTGCAGCCGACGAGCTTGCGCGCCTCGTCCCAGAAGGCGATGATGTCCTGCTTGCGGTCGAGTTCGACGCACAGCTCCACGTCGCGGAGGTTGTATTCGAGGAGTCGCTCGGGGTCGTCCTCCCAGAGGTCGCCGATGTCGCCGGGGTACCGTTCCTTCCCGACGCCCATCTCGACCTCACCGACGGCGTCCAGCCGGTAACTCTCCAGTTCGGTGAACTGCGTGGCCTTGTACGCCCGCAGGAGGTCGAAGACGACGCGGCCCTTGATGTCCGGGCCGTTCCAGTCCGAGCGCCAGACCTCGTTCACGCGGGAGAGCCGGTCGATGTCCAGGTCGTAGTCGTGGTGCGAGCCGGCCAGTTCCTCGACGCGGTCGAGGAAATACGGCGCGTCGAAGTCGGCGAAGTTCCAGCCGGTCAGCAGGTCGGGGTCGGTCTCCTCGATGTAAGAGATGAAGGCGTCGAGCATCTCCGCCTCGTCGTCGAACACGCGCACGTCGGCGTCGATGTCGTCCTCGATCGGGTCGTACTCCTCCAGCGCGGCGGGGCCGTCGACGCCCCCGGGCGACTGGTAGAGCCAGTTGATGTACTGGTCGTCGTAGGAGTCGTGAGAGGTGAGACAGACGATCGTCTCTTCGCCCTCCTCGGGGAAGCCGTTGCGGTCGTCGACCTCGATGTCGAAGGTGTTCACCCGCGGGGTGGCGTTGGCGTCGACGGCCTCGACCTCCTCGTGCGGGATGCGGATAGTGTCGTCGTCCGTGCGGCGTTCGGGCACGCGGATCCCGCTCTCGATGTCCTTGTCGATGAGCAGGCGGTTGGGGAAGAGGATGTCCGCCTCGTAGTGCTCGAAGTCGTCGCGCACCTGCCCGACATCGCGTGGCGTGCGGCCGATGATCTTCACGAGTCGCTCGCCGCGAATGGACTCGAAGGGCTCGCCCTCGGTGTCGGTCTCGCGGTAGTCGACGAGACCGTCGTAGCCGGCGATCCGCTCGTCGTCGACGTTCTCGGCGGGCGCGTAGAAGTACGGCTCGAAGTCGTAGACCTCGACGTGTTCGAGCGTCGGGCGGCCCTCGCCGGTGTCCCGGCGGCCGAAGACGTGGACGACGGGGAACTCCTCGTCGCCGCTGTACTCGACGGTGTAGTCGACCTGCGTGACCGTTATCGTGACCCGTCCCTCTGCCTCGGGAAAGCGGACCGAGTCGGCGTCGACCACGTCGGCGGTGCCCCCGCCGCCGCCGTCGCCGGCGACGTGCTCGGCCTCGTCGGCTGGCCGGTCGTCGCCGGCCCCGAAGTCCCCGAACTCCGTTTGCTCCATCGTTGCACTCGCTTGGCTCCCGCTGACTAAAATAACCGCGGTCTGGCGGGTCGACCGAACGGCAACGGTCGCTGCAGGCAGAAGATACTTGCCACGGTGTCACAAACCGCCGACACGAAGCCATGACGGACCACACGACGCACCGCGACGTGTCGGACAGTGGCGACAGCGAGCCGTCGGCGGACGTGCGAGCGGCCCCCGCAGACACAGCGGGCGTCGCCGCCACGGACGCCTACGAGGTGGACGACGGCGTGGTCCTCTTCGACGTGGAGAACCCCCTCGCGTGGGTGGAGGCCGACGACGCCATCTCCCTCGGGCAGATGGCCTGAGCGGCCGTCCGAACCACGGGTCGACCGAGTGGGAACCCTTTTTGCCGCCAGCCCGCAATCGGCGGGTGTGCCAGACGACGGGGACGGGGACGAAGAGGGCCTGCTCGGCGACGCCGAGCGCTTCGAGTCCTCGCTCGGGCCGGACGTCCCGCAGGTGGACGTGCCCGAGGTCGAGATCCCGTCCGTCCCCGGGGCCGACGAGGCCGGCGAGATCGACGAGGAAGACGCTGACGCCCTCGACGCGGACGTCGACCCCGAGCTGTCGCGGACGTTCTGGCGGCTCGTCCTCGTCTTCGACGTCGCGTTTCTCGCGCTGTCGCTCGGGCCGATGTTCGTCTTCTTCCGGAGCGACTGGGACACCGGCGGGCCGCTTTTGGCCCTCGGCGTCGTCACGTTCCTTTACGGCGTCCGCGAGTACCACGAGTTCCGCGACAGTGACGAATCGGGGGACACCGACGAATCAGGGGACAGCCTCGAATCGACCGGTGGGAGCGATTCGGCGGGCAATAGCGGGTCAACAGACGACGAATAAGCGAGCGAGTTCGAGCGGCCGACCGGAACGGCTAACCACCCGAATCCGTTACGGGCGGACATGCGAACGGTCCGCGACGAGTCCGGGCGACGGTACCTGTTGCTGAAGGAGTCGAGCGACGCCTCCCGCGTCCGCGACCCCGAGACCGGCGAGGAACGCCACGTCGCCAACGACCGACTGGAGCCCGTCGAGGGCGAGTCACCGCTGGAGACGGCCAGTCGAGCGGTCCCCGAACCGGTCCGCGCCGTCGCGAGCGCGGTCCACGACGACCGATCGCTCGGCTTGCTACTGGAGATCGACGCCCGGAGTCCGGTCGCCGTGCAGACGCTGATGGCCGCCGTCGACCTCTGCGAGAGCGACCTCCACGGCCTGCTGACCGAGTTTCGCGCGGCCGGACTGATCGTCGAGACCGACGTGGCGGGCGTCCGCGGCTACGAGACGACCGACCTGGCAAGTTCGGGGCTTTCGGCGCTCGTCAACGCCGACGAGACGGACTGACGGGCGGGCGAGAGTCCAAAAACGACCGGTTCGAAGACGCGCTGACGACGCTCAGTCGTCGGCTTCCAGTCCGAACTCGGTGAGGCGGTCCTCGGGCTGCTCGCGGGCGACGGTCGAGCGGTTCGACGTCGGGTCCTTCTCGACGCGGACGAGATCGTCGGCCGCGCCGACGAGTTCCTCGTCGTGGCTGACGACGAGAATTTGCTCGACGCCGTACTCGCGCATCGCCTCGACGAGTTCCACCAGTTGCGAAACGTGGCCCGAGTCGAGGAAGACGGTCGGCTCGTCGAGGATGAGCGGCGGCATCGGCGCGGCGCCCTCGATCCCCTCGGCGAGCAGGCGATAGATGGCACAGCGGAGGCTCAGGTTGAACAGCGCCCGCTCGCCCCCGGAGAGCTGTTCGGGGTCGAGCGGCTCGCCGTCCTTCTGGTAGACCGTGAGTTCGTACTCGCCGGAGAGCTCGATGCGGGCGTAGGAGTCGTTCTGGTAGACGAGGTCGAAGATCTCGTTGAGCATCGCCTGCAGGCTCTCGACGTTGCGCTGGCGGAGCTCCGCGCGGAGGTCGCCGTACATCCGCTGGAGCTGTTCGGTCTCCTCGTACAGCGAGTCGAGCCACTCGACGCGCTCGGCGACGTCCTCGCGTCGCTCGCGAAGGTTCTCGAGTTCCTCGATCTCCGCCTCGACGCCGCCGATGGCGCTCTGCAACTCGTCGCGGCGCTCGCGGAGGTCTTCGAGCTTCGCGTCGGCTTTCTCGACGTACTGGACGGCGTTGTCGCGCTGTTCGCGCGCCTGTTCGATCCGGTCCTCGTCGAACTCCTCCTGGAGCTCGGAGCGGCGGTCGCGCTTCTCGACGAGACGCTCGCGGCGTTCGTCGTTGGTCTCTTCGAGGTGGTCGCGGCGCTCGCGCAGGCGCTCGATGGCGTCGGTGGCGTCGGCGATTGCGTCGAGCAGGTCCTCGACGCGCTCCAGTCGCTCTCGGTCCTCGCGGATAGCGCCGCGTTCCTCGTTGATCTCGCCGACGCGCTCGCGGCACTCGTCGGCGGCGTCCTCGCGCTCTGTGGCGGTCGCACGCTTGTCCTCGGCCTCGTCCTCCAGGTCCTCGGCTTCCTCCCGGAGCGTCTCGACCTGCTCGGCCTTCTCCTCGAGGGTAGACTCGCGCTGCTCGACGAGCTGTGCGACGTTCGAGCGGTCGTTACGCCGCTGTTCGACTTCCGACTCGATCTCGACCAGCCGGTCCGCCCGTTCGAGCCGGTCTTCGAGGTCGGACTGGCGCTCGCGCGCGGATTCGAGTTCGGACTCCAGTTCGGACAGGCGCTCGCGGTCGTCGTCGATGGTCTCGACGTGCGGCGAGCCGTCCACGTCCTGCCCGCACTCGGGGCACTTGCCGGCCTCCAACAGCGCCTCGGCCTCCTCGATCGCCTCGCGCTGGTTCTCGATGTCTGACTCGAGGCCGGCGACCGTCTCGCGGGCCTCGCTGAGTTCGTCGGCGACCTCCTCGCGGAACGATTCGGCCTCACCGAACGCTACCGGCGCGTCCTCGAACTGTGCTTCCAGTTCCGCGATCCGCTCGTCGAGGTCGTCGATCTTCTCGCGGCGGTCTGCCAACGTCTCGCGGGTCTCGGCCACGTCCGCCTCCAGTTCGTCGGCCTGCTCGCGCTTCGCCTCGGCTTGCGATTCGAGGTCGTCGGCGTTCTCCCGGAGGTTCTCCGCCTTGGTCGTGTGCTCGCTCACCTCGGCGGTCACCTCGTTCAGCGACTCCTGCAACTGCTCGTCGCGTTCGGACAGTTCGTCGAGGCGCTCGTCGACGGCGCCGGGACTCGGCGGGTCCTCGGCGTCGCCGTCGAGTTCGGTGTCCGGGAGCAGGTCGCCGAGCTCCTCGCGGCGCTGCTCGCGGGTTTCCCGTTGCTCGTCGATCTCCTCGGCCAGTTCCTCGCGGTCGCGTTCGGTTTCGGAGATCTGCTCGCGGAGGTCCTCGATGTCCGACTCGAGGTCGGCGAGGTCCTCCCGTTTCTCTTCGTAGGCGTCGAGGATCTCGGCGGCCTGGTCCCGAGTCTCGACGGCCTTCTCTCGCTGTTCCTCGAAGCGCTCGATCTCGGCCGAGACCTCCTGATGTTCGGTCTTGCGCTCGTTGAGCGCGGCGTGGAGCTCTTTCTCCTCTTTAGCCTCGATCTGATCGTCTATCTGCGAGAGTGCGCCGCGCTTGTCGTCGCGGACGCGGCCGACGCCGACGCGGGCGTCGCTGGCGCGCTCGCGGTAGTCTTCGAGCTTGCCGAGTTGCAACAGCGAGTCGAGCATGTCCTGCCGTTGGCTCGGTGAGGCGTTGATGAGCTTGTTCACCTCGCCCTGCCGGACGTACGCGCAGTTGACGAACGCCTCGGCGTCCATCCGGAGGAGGTCCTCCACGTAAGCACGCACGTCGCGGGCTCCCTCGACGGTCACGTCCGGCCCTTCGAGGACGCATTTGGCAGTCTGGGCTTGCTCGCCCGTCGCCCGCACGCGACGCTCGACGTGGTAGTCCTCGCCGTCGTGGGCGAACCAGAGTTCGACCTCCGCGTCGTCGGCGCCGATGGTGACCACCTCGTCGAGAGTGTTGTCCAGCGCCTTCGACCCGTAGAGTGCGAAGAAGCAGGCCTCCAGCAACGAGGACTTGCCGCTGCCGTTCAGGCCGTGAATGACCGTTACGCCGCGGTCGAGCCGCAGGTCCGCGTCGTCGTAGCACTTGAAGTTCGAGAGCCTGACGCGCTCGAACCTCACAGGTACTCACCCATCGTTGCCTGGTCCTCGGGGTCCTCTTCCGACGGAGCGTCCGTCTCCGCCGAAGCGTCCTCGTCCGACCCGTCGCTCGGTTCTGCTGGCTCGTCCTCTGCTGATCCCCCGGAGTCGTCCGATCTATCGGCGTCAGCGGTCACCGAGCCACCGTCTGCCGTGGTCTCCGGGTTCTCCGCTACTTCGCTTTCCCCGTCGTCCGGTGCGTCGCCCGAGTCTCCTGATCCGTCGTCACCTTCGTCCGCGGCGATGTCGGCGGAGGCGAACTCTTCGGGGTCGCCCTCCTCGACGAGGTCGCTCACCTTCGATTCGATCTCTGCGGCGACGTTCGAGTCGGCGATCTTGCTCGCGCGGACGGTCTCGTCGAGCGTTCGGGCGGCGCTGCTCAGCCCGAGTTCGCGGACGCGCTCGCGGACGGCGTCGTCCGGGTCGGCGAACGAGACCTCTCGCTCGGTCTCCTCGGGCGTCTCCCGGCGGTCGGTGACTCGGGCGACGAGCGCGCCGCGGTCGAGCGCGAACTCCTCGACCGCTGCGGGCGTGATCGGGTCGCCCTCGCCGTCGATGGTGACGACGACGACGGCGTCCTCGACGTCGTACTCGCCGACACGCTGGCGGACGCGTTCGACGCCCTCGCTCTCGCCGAGTTCCAGATCGACGAAGACGAACTCACGAGTGTCGAGGCCGCGCCGGCGGACGTCCACCCCGCCGTCGAAAGTGACGACGTTGTAGCCGCGCTCGGCGCGCTCTGCGGCGCTCGTCCGCTCGGTCGATCCGCAGTAGGTCACCCAGGTGTCGTCGACCTCGGCGGTGTCGGCGTGGTGGTTGTCGCCGAGCAGGAGCGCGTCGAAATCGACGGCTGCGGCGTCGAAGATTTCCTGTGGGTCCCACTCGCCGAAGTCGAACGGTTCGAACAGGCCGTGGGTCACGAGAGCGGCGTGGTCGCAGTCGTGGCCGTCGCAGTCCATCTCGAAGTTCTCGCGCCGGGACCGGGGCACGAAGTCGAGTCCGTAGAAGGCGGTGTCCCCGACCGTCACTGGTTCCGAGCCGAGACGGGTCGCGAGGCCGAGCGATTCGAAGAGGTCCAGCCACTGGCCCTCGCGTTTGGCCTCGTGGTTGCCGACGATGGCGAGGAAGGGCACGTCGGCGTCGTCGAGGGTCCGCAGGACGGAGAGGGTCCCCATGATGTCGTCGAGGGTCGGTCGCCGGTCGTGGAAGAGGTCGCCGGCGTGGACGACCGCGTCGACGTCCTCGGCCACGGCGTCGTCGACCACCTGCCGGAACGCGTCCAGATAGTCCCGTTTGCGCTCCGGCCGGTGGTACTGCCGGTAGCCGAGGTGGGTGTCCCCGGTGTGTATCACGCGCGTCATCTGTCACCGGGTACGAAACCCCCGCCTAAAGAGGTGTCGCGAGCGCGGTGGAAGTGTTCCCGCGCGGTACGGTCGGGCTACCGACCGAAGTCTCCCAGCACGCGGTCCGGCCCGGTCTGTGGCGCTATCCGCGTGAGTGAGGCCGGGTCGATAGCAGTCGCTCGGCGCGCGGTAATCGTTCGAATCCGAACACGAAACAGCGCTACGGGCGAAAATCACTCGACTCGATCGGGTATTCGACGTCGAGCGCGGTTATTCGATGTCGAGCGTGTAGATGCGCTTGCGCGCGTCGGCGAAGGAGAATCGGGAGCTGACGACATCTACGTCCTCAAGGCGGTTGAGCGCGTAGCGGACGGTCCGCGGCGGGAGGAGCGTCTCTTCGGCGAGCTGACTCTGGGTCAGTGCGTCGTTGTACTCCAGGGTCTTCGCCACCAGCTTGGCGCTGGGCGGCAGATCGCGGACCGCATCCCAGCCGTCCGCTGCCGGCGATTCTGGCTCCGCAGTCTCGGGCGTACTCATCTCACTTGTCGCTTCTGGATACAGCCTAATAATATTTCCCGTTTCGAATAATTACCTCAGTGAATTAAGCGGCAAGAACCGCGACGGCGATCCGGCGGGTCGGGACCGGTAGGGAGTCGGTACGGATCGACCGCTGACTCAGGTGATGCGACGGTAGCGTGCTTGCCGGCGGGGTATTCGTGCGGATCGGCAAGTGACCCTCCTGACCCGAAACCTCTTATTATCTCATCCGCTAGCAGGGGTGTAATGACCGACACCGTGGACGAGGTGGACCTGCCGTACGACGACGACGCCTCCCAGCAGGACAAGATCGAGGCGCTTGAGGAGCGCCTCGAGGTCCTCGAATCCCAAAACGAGGAGATGCGCGACAAACTCCTCGACGCGAACGCCGAGAACAACAAGTACCAGCAGAAGCTGGAGCGACTGACCCACGAGAACAAGAAGCTCAAGCAGTCGCCGCTGTTCGTCGCCACGGTGCAGGAGCTCACCGACGACGGGGTCATCATCAAACAGCACGGCAACAACCAGGAAGCTATCACCGAGGTCACCGAGGAGATGCGCGACGACCTCGAACCGGACTCCCGGGTCGCCGTCAACAACTCCCTCTCGATCGTCAAAAGTCTCGAAGACGAGACTGACGTCCGCGCCCGCGTGATGGAAGTCGACCAGTCCCCCGACGTCACCTACCAGGACATCGGCGGCATCGAGGACCAGCTCGAAGAGGTCCGCGAGACCGTCGAGATGCCGCTGGAGCACCCCGACATGTTCGAAGAAGTCGGCATCGAGCCGCCGAGCGGCGTGCTCCTGCACGGCCCGCCGGGCACGGGGAAGACGATGCTCGCCAAGGCCGTCGCCAACCAGACCGATGCGACCTTCATCAAGATGGCCGGGTCCGAGCTCGTCCACAAGTTCATCGGCGAGGGCGCCAAGCTCGTCCGCGACCTGTTCGAACTCGCCCGCCAGCACGAGCCCTCGGTCCTGTTCATCGACGAGATCGACGCCATCGCCGCCAAGCGGACCGACTCGAAGACCTCGGGCGACGCGGAGGTCCAGCGGACGATGATGCAACTGCTCTCGGAGATGGACGGCTTCGAGGACCGCGGCGAGATCCGCATCATCGCCGCCACCAACCGCTTCGACATGCTCGACCGCGCCATCCTCCGCCCCGGCCGGTTCGACCGCCTGATCGAGGTGCCCAAGCCCGACATCGAGGGCCGCGAGCAGATCTTCAAGATCCACACTCGCAACATGAACCTCGACGAGGAACTCGACTTCGAGCAGCTCGCCGACATGACCGGCGAGGCCTCGGGCGCCGACGTGAAGGCCGTCTGCACCGAGGCCGGGATGTTCGCCATCCGCGACGACCGCACCGAGGTGCGGATGCAGGACTTCCTCGACGCCTGGGACAAGATCCAAGCCGAGGACGACGCCGACGAGGACGTCTCCCGGACGTTCGCGTAATCGCGGCCGCTTCTATTCGGGTCCGAGCCGCTCGTTCCGGTTTTTCTCCAGTTTCTGGTCGACGAACGCGTTTACCTGTCTGAACAGGAGCACCACGCTGAGAAAGGACGCGCCGAGCGCGACGGCCAATCACCAGGACCGCCGTCCCCCATTCCGACGGTGACCGCGGCGAACAGCGAGAGCACGCCCGCCTGAACGAACCAGAAGAACGACCGGGCGAGTACGCCCCAGTCGTGCGATCTTTCCAATCCTGTTATACGGAGTGAAATATAGGAGGGCACAATTATTCGTTCCGTCTCCGGAAGGCAGGGGCGATCCCCGCTGGAAGGCCGATAGGAACCGATGACAGGCCGCCCGGCACGAACGACTAAGACCGGGGCGTTCGATTACGCCGTATGAACGTGCGATCGCGCTTCGAGGGTCCGGCGTGGGTAACGGCGGTCGCCACGCTCGTCAGTTACGGCCTCGTCCTGCTCGTCATGTTCCTCGTGCTGTTCGTCGCCCCCTTCCTCGTCTACACGGCAGTGATCGCCTGATCCGGTCGATCTGCGGACGGGAAGCGGGCGGTCAGTACTCGCCCACGGTCGCGCTCATCCCGCTCTCGTACACCGAGAGTTCGACGAAGAAGTTCCCGGGCGTGTCGCCGACTTCGGCCCAGACGCCGATACGCTCGTCGTTGTCTGCCGTCGCCTGGACGTACAGCAATCCCGTCGCGTTCGAGGAGTCGAGCGGCGTCGCCGTCGTCCCCGGGTCGACGGTCAGGTCGTACGCGTCTCGCCACTCGACGTCGAACGCGCCGAGATCACCGGCTGCCGCCGCGCGTTCGAATCGCTCGCGGAAGGAGTCCGGCCGGTCTTCCAGCGGGTCCAGTTCACCGACCTTCCAGACACGGAGGGCGACCGCGCGGGATGCACCGCTTTCGTTCTCGACGGCGTACGGCGGGCGGTCGTCCGAGCCGCTTCCGGACGCGAGCGAACACCCGGCCACCGCGACCGTCGCGGGAACCGCCGCGAGCAGGGCCCGCCTCGTCGCGTCCATCCTCAGTCCACGATGTCGGCGATCCGACGCGCTTCGCCGGATGGCGAGGCGTTCTTCTCGACCAATCGGAGGACCTCGTGGTCGGTGACCTCGGGGTAGGGCTTCTGGGTGGCGTCCTCGATGAGCGACTTCTCCAGGCGGAAGTCGTGACCCTCGTAGACCACGTCGACCCCCTGCTCGTCGAAAGAAAGTACCGTCATGCCCGGCGGTAAGCCGTCGCCGAATAAATATCTGGAGGTGTCGTCGGCGGGCCCACACCGGGACCGTCAGACAAGCGTCAGACGCCCGTCGTGCACGGTGTCAGGGTTTATTACCACGGAAATCGCTTATCGTGGTGTGCCGATCCGATCGGACCCGCTCGACGAACTGACTATCCCCGACGGCACCACGGTCGAGGAGCACGACCTGGTGACCGACGGCGACGTGATAGTCGGGGGACAGAGCACCGTCGAGTTCGGCGTCCGCGGCGACGACGTGATGGCCGGCGAGCGCGTGACCTTCGGCGGCCACATCGAGGCCGAGGGCGACTGCCGGCTGGACATGTGGAGCGAGGTCGAGGAGGACGTCCTCGTCGGCGGCGATGCCTACCTCGGCGAGCGCGTGCAGGTCGGCGGCGAACTCAAGGTCGCCGGCAACGTCGACATCGGCGACGACGTCGACATCGACGAGCGCTTCGAGGCGAACGGTCACATCACCATTCGCAACCCGATGCCGACGGTCGTCTTCCTCGTGGTCTACCTCTCGCAGTTGCTACGCATCGGCGAGGAGGAGGCCGCCGAGGACCTGGCGAACCAGCTCGTCGAGGCCGAATCCGACGAGGACCAACCCGTCGTCGTCCCGCGGGGCGCCCGCGTCAGCGACGACGCCTGGCGCGTCTCCACCCCCGCCCGCATCGGCGACGACTGCCGCCTCCACGGCAACGTCCGCGCCGAGGAGCTGACCGTCGGCGCCGACAACACGATCTTCGGGAGCCTCCGCGCCCGGGGCGACGTCTTCGTCGGCGAGGACACCGAGATCAAAGGCGACGTGACCACCAGGAACGGCGACGTGTCCGTCGCCCGCGGCGCGACGGTCTGGGGCGACATCTCCGCCGAGGACGTCGAACTCCACGAACACGCCATCGTCGAGGGGAAGATCCGCGTCAGCGGCGAACTCACGCAGGTCCGCGACGCGCTCGGTCCCGACCCCGACGAGGACGAATCCGAGGACGATCCCGACGAGTCCGCGGTCGAGACGGACGAAACGGCCGACGGGGCCGCCGACGAGCCGAAAGAGGCCGACGAAGCGGCCGTCAGTGGGTCAGACGGACCCAACGACATCGACGGAGACGACTCCGCCGGCCAAGACCCGGATGCAGTCACTGATGCCGACGATGCAGGAGCAGTGGCCGAAGCCGCTGCCGGCGACCAGAGCGCCCACGAACCGACCGAAGACGCGGACGACGAGACGCCGCCGGCAGTCGAGAGCCGGGACGCGGTCGAAGCGGAACTCGACGGCGTCGTCCCGATGATGGGCGCGGACGCCGACCCCGCTCACAGCGAGAACGGTCACGACGAAGACACGGAAATCGTTCCGGACGCCGACTGACTGCGCTCCCCTGGCTATCTGCGGTGAGCGCGCCACTGTCAGAGCGTATAGTAAACTATTTTTATCAGTGCGGAATGCTGACAGGGTATGGGTTACGGGGCAAAACTCGTCCAACGAGTACCGCTGTTTTTCCTCCTCATAGGACTGGCAGCGTTCGGAATGGGTAGCAAAGCGTCGCGGACGAATGCGGGAGCACAGATCCCGGACTGGGTCGGCTTCCTGTTGATCGGCGGTAGCGTCGTGCTTTGGGTCGTTATCAACATCGTCGTCGGAGTCGGCTCTGAGTAAGGGGCGCGTCCGCCGCTCACGTTGCTGCGGGTCAGCCGAGCGCGGTCGTCGACGGCCCAGGGACCGAAAGCGGCTTTTTCGGGCCTGTAGTACCCCGTAGTATGCTCTCTATCGCGCTTGCCGGCAAGCCGAACGCCGGCAAGTCGACCTTCTACAAGGCGGCGACGATGGCGGACGTGGACGTGGGCAACTACCCGTTCACGACCATCGACGCCAACCGCGGCGTGACCCACGTCCGCACGGAGTGTCCCTGTCTCGACCGCGAGGAGCGCTGCGGCCAGGAGAACTGCCACGACGGCAAGCGCTTCGTCCCCGTCGAGTTGCTGGACGTGGCCGGTCTCGTCCCCGGCGCCCACGAGGGTCGCGGCCTCGGCAACCAGTTCCTCGACGAACTGTCGAACGCCGACGTGATCCTCCACGTCGTCGACGCATCGGGGGGCACCGACGAGGAGGGCGAACCGGTCGAAGTGGGCGAACACGACCCCGTCGAGGACCTGCAGTTCATCGAGGAGGAGATGGACCTCTGGCTGGCGAGCATCGTCGACCGCAACTGGGAGTCCATCGAGCGGGCCTCCCGCTCGCCCGACTTCGACATCGACGAGGAGCTGGCGGATCTCTTGACCGGCGTCGGCGCCACCGAACTCGACGTGGCCCGCACACTGCGGGACCTCGATTATCCCGACGACCCTATTCAGTGGACCGACGAGCACCGCGAGGAACTCGCCAGCGACATCCGCGAGCGGACGAAACCCATCGTCGTCGTGGCGAACAAGGCCGACGTGGCCCCGCCCGAGAACCTCCAGGCGCTCAAAGAGCGCAACGAAGCGACTATCCCGACCACCGCGGACGGCGAACTCGCCCTGCGGAAGGCCGCTGAGGCGGGCGTCGTCGACTACGATCCCGGCGACGAGGACTTCGAGATCGTCGGCGACGTGAGCGACCAACAGGAGCAGGGGCTCGAACAGATCCGCGACGTGATGGCCGACCACGGCGGCACGGGCGTCCAGCAGGCGCTCGATACCGCCGTATACGACGTGCTCGATCAGATCACGGCCTACCCCGTGCAGGACGAGACCCACTGGACCGATGGACAGGGGAACACCCTCCCCGACGCGTTCCTCCTGCAGTCCGGGTCGACGCCGAAGGACCTCGCTTACGCCGTCCACTCGGACATCGGCGACGGCTACCTCCACGCCGTCGACGCCCGGAAGAACATGCGGATCAGCGACGAGGAGGAACTGGAGGAGGGCGACGTGATCAAGATCGTCTCGACGGCGAACTGAGCGGGTCGAGGATCGAGCGGTCGGTCACTCCGTGATCCGGGTCCAGAGACGGGCGAGCAGTCCCGGATCCGACGAGTCGCCGCGGCTGGCGCGGTCCCCGAGCGACCACCCGGCGGCGTCGGCCACGTCGCCGGGGCGGCGGAACTCCCAGCCGGTCGCGTCCGCGATCCGGCGGTCCTCGGGGGTCGTCCCGACGAAGACGTGTCGCGGCGCGTCGCTCGACTCGCGGATCCCCTCCATCGCGAGCCAGATGTCCCGGTCGCCGAGGTCGAAGTCCTGGAGGAGGTCATGTTCGGCGACGAAGTCAGCGACTGCATCGGTGTCGTTCGAGACGACGCCGACGTAGCGACTCCACTCGCGGGCGTCCTCGAACACCGCCGCGGGCTCGGCGAACTCGCGGATCGCATCGAGTTCGAACGCGAGGGTCATCTCGCCGCTCCGGCCGGCCTCGGCGTCGACGCTCATGTGCGAGCGTTCGGTTTCCCCGGGTAAAACTGCTGGCCGGTTCGGCGCTCAGTCGTCGACGACGACGGTCTCCCAGTCGTGGTCACCGTGGGCGCCCTCGCGTTCCTTGGCGGCCTGATCGACCTTGATAAACTCGGCCTTCTCGCGGGCCTCGGAGATGGTGTGGCCGCCGCAGTAGGACAGTCCCGAGCGGATGCCGGCGCAGAACTCCTCGGCGACGTCCGCGAGCGGGCCCTTGTATTCGGTGAAGCCTTCGACGCCCTCGTCGGCGTCGATCTCGGTCTCGGCGTCCTCCTTGTCAGAGCGCTCCTCGGCGGCCGCGGTCGTCGCCATGCCGCGGGACTTCTTGAATCGCTCGCCGTCGATCTCGACGATCTCCGGCGGCGTCTCCTCGGTACCGGCGAAGAGGCTGCCCATCATCACCGTGTCGGCGCCGGCCATGAGCGCCTTGACGGCGTCGCCCGACGAGCGGATACCGCCATCGGCGATGATCGGGATGCCGAGGTCGTCGGCCGCGTCCGCGCAGTCGTCGACTGCAGTGAGTTGCGGGACGCCCGCGCCGGCGACGCGGCGGGTCGTGCAGTGGCTGCCGGGACCGATGCCGACTTTCACGCAGTCCGCGCCGGCCGCGTAGAGGTCCTCGACGCCCTCGGCCGTGGCGACGTTGCCGACGACGAGGTCGGCGTCGGGGAACTCCGCGCGGAGGCGTTCGACCGTGTCGAGACAGCGTTCGAGGTGGCCGTGGGCCACGTCGACCACGACGCAGTCGGCGCCGGCATCGACGACCGCGCCGGTGCGAGCGACGGCGTCCTCGGCGATACCGACGGCGGCGCCGACTTGCTGGCCGGCGTCGACGACCCGCTCGACGGCGTCGGCCTGCTCGTCGACGGTCATGAAGCGGTGGATCGTCCCGAATCCGCCGGCTCGGCCGAGCGCGATCGCCGCGTCGGGGCCTGTCACGGTGTCCATCGGGGCCGACAGGAGGGGCGTGTCCAGTTCGATGTCGGCGGTCAGGCGGGTCGAGAGATCGACGTCGCTCCGGCTGTCGACGGGCGAGCGCTGGGGGACCAGCAACACGTCGCCGTACGAGAGCCCGGTGCGAAGGTTTTCCATGCCGACACCACAGTATCAGTTCCCGAAGTAAAACACTGCTGATCCGATCACCGCGGCTCAGCCGAGCGGGCGGAACCACACGGCCGCGACGAGGACCGCGAGGAAGAGGTACGAGCCGCGGATGAGCAACATCGTGGCGAGTTCCGGCTCGGCGCGGCGGGCGACCAGCGCGACGGCGCCGAACGCGAGCGCGGCGAGGCCGGCGCTCGGCGGAATATCGCGAAGGCCGACCGCCAGCAGGACCACCGCGACCATTCCGGTCGCCATCAGTGCGTACGCGGCCCTGTAGGCCCCGCGCGTCCCGAGCACCACTGCGACCGTTCGCTTGTCGATCGAACGGTCGTACTCGTAGTCCTGGGCGTCGTCGATGACCTTGATCCCCGAGAGGAAGCAGAGAAAGACGCCCGCCAGCCCGAGGACTGCGGGTGTGAGGTCGCCGGCCTGCACGTAGTATCCGCCGAGCAGCCCGAGGGCGATGCCGGTGGGATAGCCCGCCGTTGCGCCGACGGTGTAGGTGTCGAGTTGCGGCGCGTGGAAGTACCCGAGCGCCCACGTCGGCGCCGTGATCGCAGCGGCGCCCGGCCCGACGGTGAGCCAGAGACCGGCAAGCGCCGCCGCGAACCCGGCGGTCGAGCCGACGAGCGCCCTGCGGCACGCCGGTGCGGAGAGCGGGTGGTCGTCGTCCTCGCCGCGAATGTGGAAGTCGACGTAGCCGTCCTTGACGTGGGCGGTGTAGACCGCGAAAAACAGCGCCGCGACGTGGAGCGCGGCCGTCACCGGTGCGACCCGCCCGGCGAACACCGCGCCGAACAGCGATGCCGCGAGCGGCGGCAACATGAACACCGGATGGACTTGCGAGAGCAGCGCTCGCGCGATTTCCCCACCACCCTGGGCATGCGTGACATCCCCCATGACTCACTCCAAGGCCGGGAGCCCCTACGTTCTTTCGTCGTGTCGGGTTTACATGTTCGAAGTGCCGTCCGAGGAGTGCCTCGGCGGCGGACCCGTCGCATATCTCCACCCGGTCGCTCATGTGCGTGGCACCGCTTTCGACGGTATGGACAGCGACCGGACGCGCCGGCTCGCCTGGGGATTGTTCGGCTTCGGCGTCGTCGCGCTGTGGCTGACCGTCGCCGGACCGGTCGGGCCGCTCGGCCTGCTCGCGGCAGTGGTCTGGTTCGCTCCCGCGATCGGCGTCCGGACGGGCGCACTCGGGGACGACGGGTCCCCCCTCGTCCGGGCGACCGCAGCCGGACTCGCGCTGTTCGCCATCGCCGCTCTGTTCCGCCCGCTTTCGGCGCTTGTGCTCCCCGACATCGGTGTACTCGGTTCGTACACGTATCTCGCCACGGAGGTCGCGTTCGGGGCAATCGCGTTCGTCCTGCTCTCTCGGGCGGGTCGCGGCGCGCTCCGCCGGGCGGCCGTCACTGTCGCCGCCATCTACCCGCTCGCGTACGTCTGGGACTGGTACACGCTGGAAGTCGGCGTGTTCGCCGTCACGCTGCGGACCGGCGTCGAGTTCGCAGCAATTCCGCTGGAAGAGCACCTGTTCATGGTCGTCGTTCCCGCGCTGATCCTCGGCGTCCACGAGACGCTGAACGCACGGACGGGCGAATAGCGACCGCGCTCCGGCAGGGTCGGGCGCTCAGACCAGGTTGTCGTCGTCGAAGACGAACGCTGAGACGTGGGAAGCGAGGCGGCGCGCGTCGGACTCCGTCTGGGCGTGCAGTTCGCCGGCGACCGGACCGGTCTCGCCGCCGACCGACTCCGTCTGGGAGTGGGGATCGACCTCGATCGAATAGGAGCGCAGCGAGCGCACGTGTTCGCGGAGCTTCCGGAGGGCGGTCTCGGTCAGTTCCCTGTCGAGGTGCTGGAGGTCGTACCGGACGACGAACCCGCGTTCGGCGTCGCGCACCGCGACGACGGGGAGCCCCCGATCGGCGCAGCTGTCCCACAGCGCCTGCCCCTCCGCCTTCGTCTCGTACACCGGGACGTTCGACGGCGCCAGCTGGTCCATCACTTCCAGTTGGGCCGGGAGGGTTTTCGGTATTGCGCCCGCAACGTCCGGGTCGACTCAGTCCCACACCTGTCATCAGGACTACTCCAACGCCGTTCAGGAAACCGTCAAGTCGGCGTCGTTCGACGTTCGGGGCGTGCGCGTCGACCTGTCGAGTCCCCGGGCGCTCATCCGGCGCTATTATCTGTTCCAGGCGCTGGCGGCCGTCGGGTTCATCTCGCCGATCTTCGCGCTGTTCGTCCTCCGGGATCTGACTTACCCGCAGTACGGGACGCTCAGTGCCGTCTACTCGCTGCTGATCGTCGCCGGGGAGATCCCGACTGGGTACGCGGCCGACCGGTTCGGCCGTCGGGACACGCTCGTCGCGAGCAAGGTCGCGATGGCGTGTTCGCTGGTCGGGTTCGTGGCGGTCGACTCGTTCGTTTCCTATCTCGTCGTCTACGCCGTCTGGGCGCTCGGCATCGCGCTGACCTCGGGGACGGGCGGCGCGTGGCTCTACGAGGTGCTCGAATCGACGGTCGGCGAAGACCGCTTCACGACCGTCCGCGGTCGCGGACAGGCGGTCGCTCGCTGGTCGTCGGCCGTCACGACTATCCTCGGCGCGGTCCTGTACGGCTTCGACCCGCGCTATCCGTTCGTCGCCGCGGGGGCGCTCATGTTCGCCGGCGCAGGCGTTATCGCCACGCTCCCCCGGACCGAGCAGTTCGAGAACGGAGAAGCGGCCGGTCCGTCGGTTCGCGAGGCGGTCCCGTTGCTCCGAGACCGGCTCGCTCGGCCGCCGCTACGGGCGTTCGTCCTGTTCGCTGCGCTGCTGTTCGGCGTCGTCGGCGCCGGCAACCAGTACGTCCAGCCCATCGCCGTCGCCGCCGTGGAAGGGGCCAACCTCTCCGCGCTCCCGTTCGCGAGCACCGTGAAGACAGCAACCGCCGAGGGGGGATTCCTCGCAGGGGTTCCGCTGTCCGCTGAAACCGGGCTGGGGCCACTGTACGCGAGTTTCGCCGTCGTCGCCGCGGCGGTGAGCTACTACGCGGGACCGATCGAGTCGCGGCTGGGACTCCGTCGCGTGCTCGCGCTCGCGGCAGTGACGCTCGCGGCGGCGACGCTCGTCCCCCTCGCGGTCCCGCTGGCCGCGTTCGCCTCGTTCTACCTCCTGCGGGTCGTCCACTATCTGCTCCGGCCGATGGTGGAGAACCACGTCAACGACCGCGTCGAGGACGCGGGGCGCGCAACGGTCCTCAGCGCCGCATCGATGGTGTTCAATCTCGCGCGGACGCCGTTCGTCGTCCTCGCGGGCGTCGCGGCCGGCGCGCGCGGGCCGATCGCGGCCTACGGCGCGCTCGGCGTCCTGCTCGTCGTGACCGCCGTTCCGCTTTCCGTCTTCGGATCCCCGTTCCCGGTGACTGACGAGGTCGAGGACGGTGACGACGCGACGCCGCAGTAACTGGGTGACCGGAAACGCGCTCGAGCGACTTGCAGCCGACTCAGATCGCGCCGGTCAGGAGCGCGGCGACGGCGAGAGAGACGACCGCAAGTGCGGCGCCCGCGGGTCCGGCCTTGACCCGGCGGCGGAGCTGACGGCGGACCGTCTCGCCGCCCCGGTCGACGAGAATCGTCCCGGGTCCGCCCATCGCCGTCCGGCCGTCGGCCGTTCCGAAGACCGTCACGCTGTCGCCGGGTTCGATCCGGGCTTCCTCGTAGACCCGCGAGCGATCCGGGTCGTCGAGGCCGGCGTCGGTCGCATACGCGCTCACGCGGTCCGAGACGCCCTCGCGTTCGAGCGCGACGAAGTCCGACGACGACCGACCGCCGACGGGCCAGACGTCGAGCGACGCTTCGCCCGCGTCTACCCGGACTCGTTCGGTCGCTGACTGGACGACGCAGGTCGTGCCGTCGAAATCGCGGTGGATCGGTGGCGGACCGCCCCGGCGGAACATGCCCGAGTGTTCACTGACTTTGACCGCCCACGCCAGACACGGCTCGCCGCTCAGCGGCGCTTCGACCGTCGCTCCACCCTCGGCCTCCGCGGTGCCGGCGACGAAGTCACCGTCGCGGAGCCGCCGGTACCGACGGACGTTGCTCACGGCCAGCGCGACGCAGAACAGCCCGACGCCGAAGCCCAGGAGCGCGAAGACGACCGGGAACCGCATCGGTTCTCCCTCGTCGGGGATTCCTCCCGCCGCGGCGATCCAGGTGAATCCGGTGAAGAAGACGAGTAGTCCGGTGAACCCGGCCCAGCGGTCGATACCCAGCGGTCGGGTGATCGTCCCGACGCGGGCGAAGAGGTTCGCGTACTTCCCGAAGGCGTAGCCGAACGCCAGCGTCGGGACGAGGACGACGAGCAGGAAGCCGGCGGCGATTACCGATACCAGACTCAGCGCCATCACCGACCGTGAGCGGCAACCGATAGTAAAACCCGACGGATCGCGGTTCGTTCACGTCGCGGGGTGCGACCCGGCGCCGTGCGGCGCCGTCCGATCGCCTCACTGCACGGCGGCGTGGGCCTCGTCCATAATCTCGAGCGCTTCCTTCAGCGTCTCGACGCCGGTCGCGTAGGAGATGCGGGCGTAGCCCTCGCCGTGATCGCCGAAGGCGTCGCCGGGGACGACCACGACGCCGCGGTCGATCACCTCGTCGACGAAGCCCTCCGGGACCTCCGGCATCGCGTAGAACGCGCCGTGGGGGGTCGGACACTCCAGCCCGATGTCTGCGAGGCCGTCGAGCAGCACGTCCCGGCGCTCCTCGAAGGCGGCGACCATCTCGTCGACGCAGTCCTGCGGGCCGGTGAGCGCGGCCTCGGCGGCGTACTGGGCGGCCGCCGTCGCGCAGGCCTGTCCGTACTGGTGGACTCGCAACATCCGCTCGATCCGGCGGTTCGACCCGGTGACCCACCCGAGCCGCCAGCCGGTCATCGAGTAGGTCTTCGAGCAGGCGCTCACGACCACGACGTTGTCCGTCTCGGCGAACTCGATCGGCGAGCGGTGCTCGCCCTCGAAGACGATGTGTTCGTACACCTCGTCGGAGATGCAGAGCACGTCGTGCTCGTCGGCGATCCGGGCGAACTCCCGCATGTCGTCGGGGGACTGGACCGCGCCGGTGGGGTTCGCTGGGCTGTTGACGATGAACGCCGCGGTGTCGTCGGTGATGGCCTCCTCGACGGCCGCCGGATCCATCGTCAGGTCGTCGCGGAGCGCGACCGGCTTCGGATCGCCGCCCGCGAGCGTCGTCAGCGCGTCGTAGGAGACGAACCCCGGGTCGGGGAAGACGACTTCCTCGCCGGGGTCGACGTGGGCCTCCAGCGCGATGTGCAGCGCCTCGCTCCCGCCGGCGGTGGCGATGACGTTCTCGGGGTCGACATCGAGGCCACGATCCTCGGCGTAGCGGCCGGCGATGGCCTCGCGGAGCGACTCGGTGCCCTTGTTCGAGGTGTAGCCGTCGGCCTTCCCCGAGCGGATGGCGTCGACCGCTCCCTCGCGGGCGTGCTCCGGCGTCGGGAAGTCCGGCTGGCCGAGCCCGAGGTTGATGGCGTCCTCGCCCGCTGCCTCGAAGACCTCGCGGATCCCGCTGATCGAAACCTGCTCGACGCGACGAGAGAACTCCGTCATACCTCTATCCCGGATGCGCATCCCGATAATTGTTGAGGGTCTCACCGCCGTCCGTCGAACGCCAGCCGCGAGATGCCTTCGATAGACGTTTCAAATACACTATCAATTCCGAGCCATCACCTTCGAGTTGTCGTTCAAATCACGAATAGAACGTATCTTTCAACCGCCTGTCTCCCATTCCCCGGAGCGTCACACTTACCCGTGCTCTGATACAACAGCGCTCTATGTACATGCGACAGGCGGTCGTCGCGCTCGCGGTCGTCCTCGCGACGGTGACCGCTGGATGCGGATTCATCACCGGACAGGAGCCACTCACCGTCAGCGCGGATCCGGCGACGGTCGGCGACAGCGCCCAGTCCGAGACCGGCTACGAGGAGCGGAACGTCACCGCGTCGACCGTCACGCGCAACGTCAGCGCCGCGGGGCAGACTCGACAGGTCGAGGTGACCAACCAGCAGGCGAGATACGAGCGGGCGGTCGACCTCGGACCGCTCGGGTCCCAGCGCGCCGCCGTGTTCGTCACCTTCGCCAGCCCGGAGGTCGAGGCCGTGGGCCAGACGTTCAACCCCATCTCGGACATGAGCACGCGCGATATCCTCCAGCAGTTCGAGTCCCAGTACGAGGGCCTGACCGTCGGCGACCGCGTCGAGAACCGGAGCGTTCGCGCGCTCGGGGGCCAGCGCACGCTGCAGAAGTACGAGGGGACCGCGACGCTGGCCGGTAGCGAGGTCGACGTGTACGTCCACGCCGCGAAATTCAAACACGAGGGCGACCACATCGTCGCCGTCGCCATCTACCCCCAGCAGATCGATGGCGAGGAGGAGAACGTCGTCTCGCTCGTGAACGGACTGGAGCACGACGGCGACGAGTAGTTGCCGCTTTCACTTTCCTGTCTGTCTGAGGGCGTCGATGAGGACAGCCCAGGCCAGCGCCGAGAGCCCGACGTCCCGGACGAGCACGTCGACGAAGAACCCGCCCTCGACGACGGCGGCGAGCGCCAGGTAGGCTGTCGTTGCCGAGAGCGAGACGGCCGCAACGCCGGCCGCGAACGCGGTCCACCGGTCGGCGAGGATGGCCGCGCCGAAGCCGACTTCGAGGACGCCGTTTATCAGCATGAACGCGACTGGTGAGACGACCAGCCACGGCGCCAGCCAGTCGGTGACGTACGCCGCCCAGACGCCGGGCGCGAGTAGCTTGTGGACGCCCGCGAGAAACACCATCGCGCCGAGGCCGACGCGAGCGACCGAGAGCGGCCTCGGCGCGCGGTCGGCGAGTCTGCTCACAACGTCCTCGGCGCGGCGACGAGTACCCATCGCTGCGTCGTTGGGACCGTCCGCCCAAAACGACACCGGGCCGACCGGGTCAGAACTCCTCGAGGTGCGGGCGCAGGTCGAGTTCGAGCGTCCACGCCGAGCGGTCCTGTTCGACGAGGTGCCAGTAGCTCTCGGCGATCTCCGCCGGGTCGAGGAACGTCTCCTCGTCGCGATCGGGGTTTGCCTCCGCCGCGCTCGGCGTCAGTATCTGCCCGTCGATGACGACGTGGGCGACGTGGACGCCTTCCGGGCCGAGTTCGCGGGCCATGCTCTCGGCCATCCCGCGGGCGGCGAACTTCGCCGCCGAGAAGCCGATGGCGCCGTCCCGGCCGCGCAGCGCAGAGGTGGCACCGGTGAAGATGATCGTCCCGCCGTCGCCGTCGACCATGTCCTCGGCGGCCTCCTGGGAGGCTACGAACGCGCCGCGCCCGTTGACTGCCCACGCCCTGTCGACATCGTCGACGGACGCGTCGAGCAGCCCCGACCACGACCCCGCACTCGCGTGGTTGACCAGCAGGTCGACGCTCCCCCACTCGGAGCGCACAGTTTCGAACGCCTCGCGTATCTCGTCGGGCCGCGCGAGGTCGGTCGGGACCGCGAGTCCGGCCCCCGGGTCGGGGAGGTCCTCGGCGAGGTCCGCGATGTACTCCTCGGAGCGCGCCAGCAGGGCAACCCGACAGCCCTCTGCGGCGAACTTGCGTGCGAGCGATTCACCCAGTCCGGGGCCGACGCCGGCTATCACTGCCGTTTGTGCCATATGCGGTGAGAGGGACGCCAGCGACAAAGTGGCTCGGTCGCCGCTGGCGGCCCCGCTAGCACTTCACCGCGACAGCAACACTATTACAGCACCGCCACCGCCGACGCTCACTCGCGACGGCGCTGGCGGTTACAGCGTAACTCACTGCGACAACAGCATCATCACCGCCCCGCCACCGCCGACGCTCATCCCCACCACCCCGTAGTCGTGGTCCTCCCTGACCATCGCGTGGGCGATCGTCGTCGCCAGAATCCCACCGCTGGCGCCGATCGGATGGCCGAGCGCGACGGCGCCGCCGAGCGGGTTGAGCCGCTCCTCGGGGATGCCGAGCCGGTCGCGGACGTAGACCGTCTGGGCGGCGAAGGCCTCGTTGACCTCGTAGTGGTCGACGTCGTCGACGGCCAGCCCGTTTCGGTCCAGCAGCCCCTCGATGGCGTCCCCGACGGCCTGCGAGAACTCCGCGGGGTCGCGGTAGGCGACGGCGTAGTCCTCGACGTAGACCATCGGGCCGAGTCCCCGTTCCTCGGCGGCCTCCGCGCTGGCGAGGAGGACGCCGCCCGCGCCGTCGGCGAGTTTCGAGGCGTTGCCCGGCGTGATCGTCCCGTCGTCGCGGAACGCCGGCGGGAGCTGGACGAGCCTGTCGAGCGACGTGTCGGCGCGGGGCCCCTCGTCTTCGGTGACGAGGCGGTCGTCCGCTTCGACGGGGACGAGTTCCTCGGCGAAGCGACCCTCCTCGATGGACGCGGCAGCCCGGCGGTTGCTCCGCAGGGCGTAGCGGTCCTGGTCCTCGCGGCTGACATCGTGTTCGTCGACCAGCGCCTCGATTAGTTCGCCCATGTGGGCGTCGTAGCCTACGTCCCACAGCGCGTCGAAGATCATCGAGTCGACCAGCTCGGTGTTGCCGTGGCGCCGCCCCTCGCGCAGCTCCCGGAGCAGGTACGGTGCGTTGGACATCGACTCCATCCCGCCGGCGGCGGCGACGTCGGCTCGTCCGGCGTCGATGCGGTCCGCCGTGAGCATGATCGCGCGCAGTCCCGACCCGGACGCCTCGTTGACGGTAGTCGCGGGCGTATCGTCCGGGAGTCCGGCCTCGACGACGGCCTGCCGCGCGGGGACCTGTCCGACCCCCGCCTGCACGGCGTTGCCGAGGCCGACCCAGTCCAGGTCCCCGGGATCGACGCCCGAGCGGTCGACGAGGGCTTCCAGAACAGCGGCGCCGAGGTCCGGCGCGCGCACGTCCGAGAGCGACCCGAGCATCGCTCCGTGGGCCGTCCGCGCCCCCTCGACTATCACGACGTCTGTCATGTGTATCGAGTGGTTCGCCCGCGCGCACTATCGGTCTTCCCCCGGGTCCGAACTCACTCCTCGGCGGCCTCGCGCAGGTCCGAGAGGTGGTCGCGGACCACCGTCAGCGTCGCGTCCGCGTCGGCGTAGCCCTGGTCGTACTCCCCGAGCGCCGTGTCGGTCTTCTCGAGGAACTCTTCCACTGCCGTCTGCAGGTCGTCGGTCATACTCCTCCGTCGGCGTTCCGGCGGTAAAATACCCCTACGTCCGCCCCTCGGGAGAACGGACGATCCCGCGAGAATCGGTGCCACGCACGGGAAAGCGCTTTTCCGCTGGCCCGCTCGGGTAGGCGTATGTCCGATCTCTTCCCCGAGCGCATCGAGACGGAGCGGCTCGTCCTCGAGGCGGCGACGACGGAGACGCTCGACCCGCTGGAGCAGTACGAGTACGTCCGCGAGGGCGCCCCGCACATCGACGAGATCACCGAGTACGTCACCTGGACCCCTCACGAGACGCCGAAGGAGACCGAGGAGTTTCTCGAACAGATCACCGAACGGCGCGAGCAAGGCGAGGGCGCCTCGTACGTGATCCGACCCAGAGCGGGCGAGGACGGCGCCGGCGAGTTCGCTGGCTTCACCGGGATGAGCGTCGACTGGGACCGCCAGACCGCGACGTTCGGCGCGTGGCTCCGCAAGCGCTTCTGGGGGCGCGGGTACTCCGGCGAGCGCGCGGCGGCGTTCATGGAAGTGGCCTTCGAGCGACTGGATCTGGAGGCCGTGGTCGTGACGGTCTTCGACGGCAACGAGAAGTCCCGCAAGGCGGTCTCGCGATATATCGAGGCCCACGGCGGCCACCGCGAGGGGCTCCTCCGCAACTTCCAGGAGAGCATGGACGGCTCCGTCGCCGACGTCCACCGGTTCACCGTCACCCGAGAGGAGTATCTCGACGCAACTGGGGAGTGACCTTGGGAACCGTCAGTCGACGTCGTGGGGTGCGTCAGGTCTTTGCCTACCCGTGTCCGAGTGGCGAGCGATGGACCCCGAGTACCGCGATCGGGCGGTCTTCCTCGACGGGACGCTCGTCGTCGCGGACCTCCACTTCGGCAAGGCCGAGGCCTCGTCGGTCGAGTTCCCCATCGGCGCCGGCGAGGACTGCGTCGAGCGACTGGAGAGCTTACTCGCCCACTTCGAACCTGACGAGGTCGTCCTCGCCGGTGACGTGTTCCACTCGTTTCGCTCCGTCCCGGACAGCGCCGACACCGCCCTCTCGGCGATCACTCGGGTCGTGCGCGAAGCGGGCGCTCGCCTCGTCGTCGTCGAGGGGAACCACGACACGATGCTCGGCGACGTCTACGCGGGCGACCTGCACGACGAGTACGTCCTCGACACCGACGGCGACGAGACCGTCGTCGTCACCCACGGTCACGAGGAACCCGAGACCGCAGCAGATCGGTACGTGATCGGCCACGACCACCCCGCCATCGAGATCGAGGGCCGGAAGCGCCCGTGTTTCCTCGTCGGCGACGGCGCCTATCGGCGCTCGGACGTGATCGTGGTACCGGCGTTCAACCGACTCGTCGAGGGACTGCTGGTGAACGGCCGTCTCGGTACGTCTCGACCGGAACTGTCGCCGATGGTGACCCGCGTCGCGCAGTTCCGCCCCGTCGTGTTCGACGCCGAGAGCGACGAGACGTTGACGTTTCCGCCGCTCGGCCAGTTCTCCCGGATGTTGTAGTCGAGCGCGTTCGTCGATGGCTGTCGAGTATTTTCGCTGGATTCGCTAGGAGTGGGTGTTACCCCAGAGTGAACTGGAAGACGAAAGTCCTTGGCGCGCTCGCTAGGAGTGATTGCGACCGCAGGGAACAGTGGGCGTTGAAAGCCCTCGACGCGCTCGCGGTCGCTGAGCGGCATATCCTCGCGGCCGGGGGCCGCTTCGGATAGGGGCCGCTCAGGCGACTGGATAAACGCGAGCCCGTCTCGCCCGTTCAGTCCACCAGGGACAGCACCTGCCTCGCACGGCACCGCAGACAGCCACAACCCTCCCCAGCCGATTGCGCTTCTCGGCCTGCGGCCTGCGATGCGCATCCACCGTCAGAGCAAGCTCTGACGAGCCTTCGCTCGCAAGCTCGCGAAGACCTCG
>NZ_JBTJEL010000031.1:0-236630 GCF_054504345.1 Halosimplex yunnanense
ACGAGTTCGTCCACCCCTACAGCGGGTTCGGCGAGGAGTGAACACGCTCGGGCGGCGGCTCACTCGCCCGCAGTGACCCAGTCGTGGCCGGGTATCGTCCCCGAAACGGTGTAGGTCGCGTCCGGATCGTAGTCGGGGAAATTGAATGTCCCTTCGAGGACGCTTTCGCTCCGGGGGATCACGGTCATCTTCTGTTCCTTTTTGCCGATGAGTTCTCCCTCGCGTTCGACTTTGACCGTCCCCGTGGGATTTCCGACACCGTCTCCGTCGTTGGTCACTACCATGGTTGCGATTATCCTCGGAATATCTGTGAGCGTCATAGAGACATCTTCGATATCCAGATCCGGCTGGTCGTCGGAACTGGAACACCCCGCCGTTGCTCCAGCGAGCGAAACGACCCCGGCTTTCAGGAGCGTTCGTCGGTTTGTTACGGAACCCTCGTTAGCCATGATTCACTGATTGTTAGTATCACAGGATAATGTCATTTAATTTTTGACATCCGTACACTCGAGAGAGTCACTCACAATAGCAGTCTTAGTTGTTTTTACTGCCGTCGAGAGATTTGGGCGAGGGCACCAGCCTAGGTAATCGAGATACGCGAACTCGTCGCCGCCGGAGACGACGGCAACGTGGTGTTGCAGTCCGCCATCGGCGACCACCTGCCCGAGGGCGAGACCGGCCTGAGCACCGCCCAGCCGCAGGGCTCCCGACGGCAGGGCTGCTCGGTTCACTCCTTGAACACGCCGTGTTCTGAGCCCGGACCGTCGTGAGCGATCCCGAAAAAATTCCGCGAGTCGCTTACTCGTCGCCGCCGTCGGTGAGGACTTCCACGTCGTCGCTGCCGTCCTCGTTCAGGTACTCCGGCAGGTCTTCCTCCGCCTCCGCCTCGTCGCGGTCACGGTCCCAGACGCGGGAGGTATATTCGTGGCACATGGTAGCACACCATTCGGAACGCGGGACCGGACGCAGTTCAACCTTGCGTCGGTGGGGAACGGTCGAGATGGAGACCGCGATGGAAGAGCCGCGAGAACCGCGCCTCAGTCGGTCGGCGTCGCCGCTTTGGCGTCTTTCGCGCCCTCGACGGTCTCGGTGACAGCGTCGACGCCCTCGTCGTGGACGAGGTCGCCGACGATGACGGTGTCGGCGTGCTGGGCCATCGTGTTCGCCGACTCGTAGTCGTGGATGCCACCGCCGTAGAACAGCGCCGACTCCTCCAGCGCGTCGGCGGCCGCGGCGACGACTTCGGGGTCGCCGAACGTGCCCGAGTACTCGGTGTAGATGATCTCCTGGCCGAGCATCTGCTCGCCGACTTCGGCGTAGGCGGCCACGTCTTCGGCGTCGAGATCACAGTCGGACTGGGTGAGCGTCGCGGCGGCGGAGTCGGGGTTGAGCACGATGTAGCCCTCGGTGTAGGTGCGCTCCCAGTCGATGTCGTCGTCGATGCGGACCCACTCCTTCTGGACGCCCGTGATCCACGCGATGTCGCCGGCGTTGAGCACCTCGGGGACGAGGTAGCCGTCGACGCCGTCGCGGTAGACGACGTTCGCCGGGTTCGACGGCTCGACGTACAGCGGCACGTCGTACTCGGCGCAGGCGTCTACCACCTCGGCCATCTTCTCCTCGGTGACGCCCGTGGTGCCACCGACCTCGATGGCGTCCGTCCCACAGGTGACGACGTCCGCGAACGTCTCGCCGTCGACGAGATCCTTGTCCGGGTCGACCTTCAGAATGTGGTCCCAGTCGTCCCACGGCCTCTGCATACTCCCACACATCTCACCGGGCGGTAAAACCGCTTCGGATAGGGGCGCGATCGAGATGTGTGCATCTCGGTCGCCTCGCCCGCGGAGATACACCGGGCGTTGGAAGCCCTCGACGCGCTCGCGGTCGCTGAGCGGGATATCCGCGCTCTCGGCAACGCCCGCACGGATAGTGGCCCGCTCAGGCGACTAAATTGGACGCGAGCCCGCCTCGCCCTTTCAGTCCGCCAGGGACAGCACAGCACTACGACCGCAAACAGCCACACACCTCCCCAACCGATTGCGCTTCTCGGCCTGCGGCCTGCGATGCTCATCCCTCGCACGACTCCGTCGCGAGATGAAACTCGCGACAGCGCGCGCCATCTCGAACGACCACACCAGTGCCACCAGACCTATTTCTCGGCCGTGCTATGCGCGTGGTATGGCAGACGGCGCGCGATTGACGACTGTCGAAGATGTCTACGAGGAGGGGTCGTACACGTTCACGGCGCTGGACCAGTTCGACATGGACGAGGAGGTCATCGTCGTCCCCTGCGAGGACCCCGAAGAGACCGAACCGGCAGCGGGCGAAGGCGACCGCGGCGTCGCCGCGTGGATCAACCGCTGCACCCACGAGTCCCAGCGGTTCGACACCGGCCGCGGCGTCCCCATGCGCGACGGCGAGATCATCTGCCCGAAACACGGCTCGTTTTTCGACTCCTGCTCGGGCGACTGCGACAACGGCGAAGCGGCGGGAACGACGCTCCCCGACGTGGACGTGGCCGTCGAAGACGGCGAGGTGTATCTCGTCGACGACGACTACACGTTCGGCCACGAGGGGAAAATCGACGACGGCGACAGCGGTCCCGGATCCACGTCGCACATCGGATTCTGAACTGCGCCAGTAGTCTCCGGACGCGATCGAGTGAAACGAGCGAGTCGTCCGGCTTTTTGGCCGAGATTCTTCGCCGAGTGGGTCGCGGGCCGCCGTCCCGCGACCGAATGTCGTGGCGGCGTACCGCTACGCCGTTCCCGCAGGTCGCCTCCGGCGACCGAGGAAACCCGAGGCGAAAAAGTGAGTTCTAGTCGCCCTCTGCGCGTTCGTCTGCGGCGTTCGCTCCGTCGATGAGGTCCTCCGCGTCGGCGTCGGACTCGGCGCCCGCGTCGTCGTCGGGGTCGTCGTCCGAATCGGTCTCGGGTTCGGGGACCTGCGACTGCCAGTCGCGGATCTGGCCAGCGCTCACCCCTTGGATCTCCGTCGCGAGGACTTCGGGATCGACGTCGTGGAGGTCCTGCGGCGCCTCGACGCCGGCGGTCTCCAGACGCTCGGCCGTCGCGGGGCCGACGCCGTCGAGGTCTTCGAGGTCGTCGACCGCCTGCCGAGCCTGGTACTCCTTGAAGTTGCAGATGGGACAGCCCAGTTCCCACGGATCGTCGCCGCTGTGGACGACCAGTTCGGGTAGGTCGTGCTCGTCGCAGTACTCGTCGGTGATCTCGATGTCGCCGCGCCGCGGGAGCGGCAGCGAGTAGTCGCAGTCGGGGTAGCGGGTACAGCCGACCAGTCGCGAGCCCGACCGGACCTGCTTGATCGCGAGTTCGCCGCCCTCCTCGTCGCCACAGTCAGGACAGACGCCGATGACCTCGTCCTCGCTCTCGTCGGCCTCGTCGGCCTTGCATTGCGGGCAGCCGTGGACGAACGTGTCCCGGCCGGCGAGCATCTTCACGTGGTTCAGCCCGTGCTCCTCGCAGGACTCCTCGAGGACGAGCGGCTCGCCCGAGTTCGGCAGCGGGAGCGTGTACTGACAGTCCGGGTAGCCGTCGCAACCGACGAAGTACGATCCCTGTCGGCTCTGGCGGATGAGGAGGTCGTGGTCGCTCTGGGGACAGGGGCCGAGCCGGCGGTCGGCCTTCAGCGACTCCTGGAGATGGTCGCCGATGTCCTCGCGGGACTCCCGGAGTTCTTCGAAGACGCGTTCGAGCATCTCCCGGGACTCCTCGGTCACGTCGTCGAGCGTCGCCTCGCCGCTGGCGATGGCGGACATGTCCTGCTCGAGTTGAGCAGTCATGTCGTCGCTGACGACGCGGTCGGCGAAGTCCTCGGCGGCCTCGACGACCGCCTCTGCGATGGAGGTGGGCCGCGGCGGGTCGGACTCGATGTACCCGCGGTCGTAGAGCTTCTCGATGGTGTTGTGTCGCGTCGCCTTCGTCCCCAGTCCGAGATCCTCCATCTTCTGGATGAGCCGGGACTGGCCGTACCGGCGGGGCGGCTGGGTCTGCTTGGCCTCGAGTTCGACGTCGGTCACGTCGAGGTGTTCGCCCTCCTCGACGGCCGGCAGGAACGACTCGCTGGCCGAGGAGTAGGGGTAGACGGCGTGGTAGCCGGGTTCGAGCAGGCGCTTGCCGGTGGCCTTGAGCTTGCAGTCCTTCGCCTCCGCGACGACGCGGAGGTGTTCCCACGTCGCCGCCTCCGAGACCGTCGCGAAGAAGCGGCGGACGACGAGCTCGTAAATCTCCCACTCGTCCTCGTCGAGGGCGCCCCGGTCGGGGAGTTCGCCCGTCGGGTGGATCGGCGGGTGGTCGGTCGTCTCGTCGTCGCCCTCGGTCGCCTCGATCTCCTCCAGATCGAGCAGCGACTCGGCGTCGTCGCCGAACTCCCGCGTCGCGACGAACTCGTCCAGCAGTTCCTCGGGGTCCAGATCGTCGGGGTAGACCGTGTTGTCCGTCCGCGGGTAGGTGATGTAACCGGTGGTGTACAGCTCCTCGGCGATAGACATCGCACGCTGGGCTGAGTACCCCAGCGAGCCCGCGGCGGAGATGAAGGCGGTGGTGTTGAACGGCGCCGGCGGGTTGTCCGTCCGGGTGCGTCGGCGGACGGTCGTGATCTCCGCGCTCGTCGCCTCGCGGAGCCGCTCGTAGGCCTCCGTCGCGTCGTCCTCGTCCCAGACGCGCTCGGCCTCGCTGCCGTCGTCGTCGTAGAAGTACTGCGCCTCGAAGGTGTCGCCGTCCTTCGTCAGGTCGGCGAACAGCTCCCAGTAGTCCTCGGGGTCGAACGCCTGAATCTCCCGCTCGCGGTCGACGATGAGCTTGAGCGTCGGCGACTGGACCCGCCCGACGGAGATGAAGTCCTCGCCGAGCTGTCGCGCCGACAGCGAGAGGAAGCGCGTGAGCGCGGCGCCCCACACGAGGTCGATGATCTGGCGAGCCTCGCCGGCGGCGGCCAGGTCGAAGTCGATGTCGTCGGGTTCGGCGAAGGCGTTCTTGACCTCCCGTTCAGTGATCGAGGAGAAGCGGACCCGCTTGACGGGCACGTCGGTCTCCTCGCGGATGAGCTCGTAGGCCTCCTTGCCGATGAGTTCGCCCTCGCGGTCGTAGTCCGTCGCGATGACGGCCTCGTCGGCCTCGCGGGCGAGCTGTCGCAGCGTGGTGACGATGTTCTGCTGGGTCGGCGACTTGACGATGTCGGCGTCGATCAGCTCGACCGGCTCGACGTCGCGCCAGTCGGAGTACTCCTCGGGGAAGTCGACGCCGACGACGTGGCCCGAGAGGCCGACGCAGCGCGTGTTCCCCCAGCGGTAGACGTTGACCCCGTTGCGCTGGGTCGTGCTCGCGCCGCCGTCACTGAGGATCTCGGCGATCCGTCTGGCGGCGTTGTTCTTCTCGGTGATTATCAGCTCCACCGAGAGCCACCTCCGGGTCCGCGGGAGTCGGTCATGGAAGCCGATAGGCGTGTCCCCGCCCTAAAGGTTTCGGGCGAAATCGGCCGACAGCGAGCGTGTGCGTGCGATCGAGCGCGGTCGCGTCACGCGTGGGCGTGCGCGATGGACTACTCAAGCGGCCTGTTCTGCCGTCCCGCTCGACTCGGGTTCGCGGGGGATCTGGCAGGCCGGTTCGTGACTGGCTCGGATCGCGCTCCCGGTTAACACGAGGACGCTCGCGGCGAAGAAGAGGCCGCCGACCGGCGAGGACGGATCCATGAACGCCCAGTAGACGGGCGTGGCCGCCGCGCCGAACATGGCGCCGGCGGCTCCGTAGACGGCGGGCGCACAGCAGCCGCAGGCGGTCGCGCCGGCGGTCGTCACCGTCCCGATCATCGCCCGCGGGGACTCGATGGCCCCGCCCGTCGTCCACTGGCGGGCGGCGAGCGCGGCGTTGGCAGCGACGAGGCCGCCGAGCACGCCGACGAGCAACAGCGAGCCGACCGAGACGTACCCGGACAGCGGGATCGCGGGAAAGTAGAACTCGACCGCGGGCCAGTAGACCAGCGGCGAAGCGACCTGATAGGACGTGACGAATCCCTCGCCGGCCATGTCGGCCGTCACGTCGGGGTTCATCGAGACCGTCCCGGCCGAGAACGCGTAGAAGACGGCGAACAGTACGAAGGTGACGGCGCCGGTGACCAGCGGGACCCGTCCGGCGAGGACGCGCGGGAACGCATCGCCGGCGTCGCGCCACAGGACGTACCCGATGGCGACCGGCACCGCAGCGGCGAGCAGGTACCCGAACGGGTGATACAGACCTTCGTTGGGCATCAGCGCCGGGTAGCCGATCCACGCCGCGAGCAGGAGGCCGAGGCCGACGTACCGCGGCCGCTCGGGCCACTTCCACCGGACCACGACGAGGCTCCCGAGCGCGAGCAGGCTCGCGGAGACGGCGTTGACGACGGGGAACCAGCGCGTCCAGTTCGGCGTGTCGCCGGGCGTGATCTGGACCTCGACGAGACCGATCGTCCCCGCGATGACCAGCACGACGCCGCCCGAGAAGAGAGCGACGCCGAGCCGCCCCGACTGGTCGGCGTCCCGGAGCGCCGACCAGCCGCCCGCGACGGCGAGGATGCCGAGGACCGTGACCGCGCCGAGCACCCAGTGGGGCGTCCCGGCGTGGGTCGTCCCGCTGTGGGCGACGACGGCATCGATAGCGCGAGGGAACCCGCGCGCGAACCCCCCGAGCGCCTGTCCGAGTGTCATTGTCGACGGTCGGGGCCGGACGGTCAAGGACGTTCTGATACGCGAGTCGAAAGCCGGTGTTCACGCGCCGACGGCGGTCGACCCACGTCGGCGATTCCGCGACGAATACGTTTAGGGACGGGTAGTCCCTCCACGGGGACAGTGAGCGAATCGGAGAGTCGCGTGGACATGACCACCGGCGCGGTGACGCCGCGCCTGTTCAGGCTCGCCTGGCCGCTGGTCGCCGGCAACCTCCTCCAGACTGCCTACAACCTCGCGGACATGTTCTGGGTCGGCCGGGTCAGCGCCGAGGCCGTCGCCGCCGTCTCCCTGATGTTCCCGACGGCGTACCTGTTCATCTCCGTCGCGATGGGGCTGACCGCCGCGACCAACGCCGTCGTCTCCCAGCACATCGGCGCCGGCAACGAGCGCCGCGCCCAGCGGACCGTCGCCCAGTCGGTCCTGCTCGCCCTCGTCGTCGCCGCGCTTCTCGCGACCTTCGGCTTCGTCGTCCGGAAGCCACTCGTCGCGCTGATCGGCGCCGAGGGCGCGGTGTTCGACGCCGCGATCGCCTACATCGAGTTCGTCTTCCTCGCCATTCCCTTCACCTTCCTCTTCTTCGTCTTCCGCTCGTCGCTGCGGGCCGCGGGCGACACGAAGACCGCGATGTGGCTCGTCGGCGCGAGCGCGGGCCTCAACATCGTCATCGACCCCGTGTTCATCCTCGACTGGGGACCGTTCCTCGGCCTCGGCGCGCAGGGCGCGGCCATCGCGACGTTCATCTCCCGGGGCGTCGCCGCCGCCATCGGCCTGTACATCCTCGTCGACGGCGGGTGGGGCATCCGCCTCCGGCTCGGCGACCTGACCCCCGACTGGGCCATCCTCCGCCGGCTGATCGACGTGGGCTACCCCGCGACGTTCGACGGGCTCACGCGCTCGCTCGCGGCCGTCACCTTCGCCGCGCTGGTCGCCCGCTTCGGCGCGGTGGCGACCGCCGCCTACGGCATCGGTCTCCGCCTCATGTCCGTCTCGTGGACCGTGTCGGGCGCCGTCGGGCAGGCCGCCGCGACCGGCGTCGGCCAGAACCTCGGCGCCGAACAACCGGACCGCGCGGCCAACGTCACGTGGAAGGCTACCGGCGGCGCGATGGCCGTCCTCTTCGCCGTCGGCGGGCTGGTCTACGCCTTCCCCGCTATCGCGATGGGCGTGTTCATCGGCAAGCAGGCGGTCATCGACGCCGGGGTCACGCTCCTGCGGATCATCGCGCCCTTCTGGGCGTTCTTCGGCGGGCTGATGGTCATCCAGGGCGGGTTCCGCGGCGCCGGGAAGACGACCGTCGCGTTCGTCCTCTCGCTGCTCTCGCGATGGATCTTCCGGGTCCCCGTGGCGTTCGTCCTCGCCTACGCCGTCGTCCTCGACCCGGTCGAGATCACGCCCGTCGACGTGAACGGCCTCTGGTGGGCGATGGCCGTCTCCGCCATCGCCTCGTTCGTGGTCGGCGTCGCGTGGTTCCGCCGCGGCGGCTGGAAGGACGCCGTCATCGACGAGGAGGGCGAGAGAACCGCCGGTGACGCGCCAGTGGGCGAGTCGGTCGGTGGCGACGGCAGAGAGGGCGAGGAGCCCGTAACGGACTGAGGGGAGACCAATCTTGTAGTGGGTTCCGCCCGCATCGCCGACATGGACTTCGGCTACCACCACGCGAGTTTCGACTACCCGGACGAGCCCGACCGGCCCGCCATCGAGTCGACGGTCGAACGCGCCCAGTGGCTCGAATCCGAGGGGTTCGACTGGCTCTCGCTGATGGACCACGTCTGGCAACTGCCGTTCGTCGGCCAGCGCGACGAACCGTTCCTCGACTGCTACACGGCCCTGCCCGCCATCGCGCAGGCCACAGGGTCCCTCGAACTGAGTGCCCTCGTCACCTGTCCGCACTACCGGAACCCGGGCTATCTCGGCCGCACTCTCGCCACACTCGACCACGTCTCCGGCGGGCGCGCCGTGCTCGGCATCGGTGCCGGCTGGTACGAGGACGAGTACGACGCGATGGATCTGGATTATCCCGACATCGAAACGCGGAACAGGCAGATGCGCGAGACCATCGAGATCTGCCGCGCCATGTGGACCGAGGACTCGCCCGTCTCCTACGCGGGCGAACACTACGAAATCGACGGGTTCTACTGCGAACCGAAGCCCGACGAGATCCCCGTCCTCGTCGGCGGTGGGGGAGAGGAACTGACGCTCAGGGCGACCGCGGAGTACGCAGACCGCTGGAACGTGCCATCGGGCGACCCCGAGACTATCGACTACAAGCTCGACGTGCTCGAAGGCCACTGCGACGACCTCGGCACCGACTACGACGCCATCGCGAAGACCGTCGGGAACCGGACGGTGATCCGCGAATCCAGCGAGGAGGCCCACGAGGTCTACGAGGAGTTGATGGAGCGGACCGAGGCTGGACCGACGCCGCGCGACGAAGGCCGAGGCGCCGTCGGGTCGCCCGCCGAAGTCGCCCGCCGGCTGGAGCGGTTCGACGAGGTCGGTGTGGACACGTTCACGCTCATGGTCCCCGCGAACGACCGCCGGACCGTGGAGCTGTTCGTCGACGAAGTGATGGACGCAGTATAGCCCCACGAGTCTCTGAAGTAGCAAAGAGCGCGGCGGTCACGACGGCTGTCTGTTCTTCGAGAAGATACTTACCACACCGTTCTGTTCCAGCGGTATGGTATCGATCAGTCCCCGCCGGGCGGTCTTCCTCCGAGATGCGGTGGTCGCGACGGTGTTACTCGCCGTCCCGATGGCGCTCTACCGCGCGTACGTCGAACCCTCTGTCCTCCGGATCCCCGGGATGGTCCTCTACGTCCCGCTACTGATCGGCTATACAGTCCTCGGCGGTGAGACCGAAAACGGCCTCGGCCCCTCCGTCCCGGCGATCGGTCTCTACCTCGTCGTCCTCGGGATACTCGTCGCAGCCGTCGCCGCGTACGTCCGCGAGTCGTAGCGTGGCCCAACATCAGAACGCGGCCCGCTCGCCTCGATTCTATCCGTCCAGTTCGTCGCGGAGTAGCTGGTTCACGTCACCCGGGTCGGCGGAGCCGCCGGTCTTCTGCATGACCTGACCGACGAGGAAGTTGATGGCGCCGCCCTCGCCGTTGTGATAGTCATCGACAGCGTCGGGGTTCTCGTCGATGGCTTCCACCACTGCGTCCTGGATCTCGTCGCCGCTGGTCTTGCCTAGCCCTTCCCGCTCGACGATGTCGTCGGGTGCGTCCCCGTCGTCGAGCATCCCACGGAGGACCGTCTCGCGGGCGTTCTTGGTCGTGATCTCGTCGGTGGCGACGAGTTCGACGAGGCGCTCGATCTCGTCGAAGCGGCCGGAGACGTCGGTGATCTCCATGTCGCGGTAGTTCAGCTCGCCCAGTAGCTCGTCGGCGACCCACGTCGCGGCCAGGTCGGGGTCGAACTGCTCGGCGACGTCCTCGAAGAAGTCCGCGACCTCCTTCGTGCTCGTGAGTTTGTCCGCGGCCTCCTCGTTGAGGCCGTACTCCTCGCGGAAGCGCCCGCGGCGGGCGTCCGGGAGTTCGGGGATGTCGATCCGTTCCTTCCAGTCGCTGACGCGCAGCGGCGGCAGGTCGGCCTCGCGGAAGTAGCGGTAGTCCTTCTCCTCCTCCTTCGAGCGCATCGAGAGGGTGACGCCCTTGGACTCGTCCCAGTGGCGGGTCTCCTGCTCGACGGCGCGCCCGCGCTGGATGGCGTTCTTCTGGCGGGTCTCCTCGTACGCGAGGGCTTTCTCTGCGCCCTTGTGGCTGGAGATGTTCTTGACCTCGGTGCGGTTCGGGTCGGCGTCTTCCAGGGTCGACGCGTTGATGTCTTCGCCGTCGACCTCGCTCATGTCGACGATGGAGAGGTTGGCGTCCACGCGCAGGGAGCCGTCGCGGGTGGCGTCGAAGATGCCGAGGTATTCGAGCACCTCGGTGAGTTTTGCGAGGAACGAGCGGACTTCGTCGGGCGAGCGGAAGTCCGGTGCGGTGACGATCTCCATCAGCGGCGTGCCCGCGCGGTTGTAGTCGACCAGCGTGTAATCCGCCGTGTCGATGGACCCGCCCTTGTGCTGGAGGCTGCCCGGGTCCTCTTCGAGGTGTGCCCGGTTGATCGTGACCGAGCGGCGTTCACCCTCGACGGAGAACTCCAGCTCGCCGTCGGCACAGATAGGGGCGTCGTACTGGGTGATCTGGAAGTTCTTGGGCAGGTCGGGGTAGTAGTAGTTCTTGCGGTGGAAAGTCGTCTCCTCGGGGATGGTTGCGTCGATGGCCTTGCCCACCTTGACGGCGGCCTCGACGGCGCCCTCGTTGAGCACCGGGAGCGCGCCGGGCAGGCCGAGACACACCGGGCAGGTGTGGGTGTTGGGCTGGTCGTCGCCGACGTCGGTCGAGCAGTCGCAGAAGATCTTCGTGTCCGTCTCGAGCTGGACGTGGACCTCCAGCCCGATGACGGTCGCCAGATCCTCCGTCTCGACGGCTTGTGCGGTCATTACCCGCGATTCGTGACGGCCCGGCTAAAGGCTAACGACCCGCGGAAAGCCACGCGAAGCGTCGGAATAGTCTGGGGGCTATTCGATCTCGACGCCAGCCTGGAAGATGTACTGGTCCACTCGGCCGCGTACGGTCACGTCCTCCGTGAACGCCGTGGCGTTCTGTGGGAGCGTCGGGCGCTCGCCGACACTGGCGTGGAACGTCGCGGTACCGTTCTCTTCGGTCCGGTAGATGTAAACGTTCTCACCGGGACCGACTCGCTCGTCGAGCGTGACGTTCCCGAGCCTCCCGTCCCAGTCTGTATCGTTGATAGACAGTTGCGTGCCGGCCTCGATGGCCGGGCCGTCGGTCGACGACAGTTCGATGAGTCTGTCGCCGTCCGTGGCGTCGGCGGTCATCTGGGGCGGGTCCGACACCCAGTCCGGTTTCGAGACGATATCGCCGCTGGCCTTCTCCGTTCGAATCGTCACCGTCCGTGTGTCGGTCTCGTCCCCGTAGTCGACCGTGTACGTGATCGTCCCATTGACGATGCGACCGTCGCTGGCCACGTCGATGGTTCCACGCACGCCGTCCGGGTCACCCTGGGTACCGGGGACGTTGTCGGTATCGAGACTGCTCGCGTTCAGGACGACGCGCTCTCCCTCGTCGGTCGGTCTGACACCGATCGGTTCCCACGAGACGGCCTCGACGTGGTTCGATATGGTCCCTTCGGGTGAGTCCGCGAAGTACTTCGTGATGTCCCGCAACTCCGCCCGGTCGTTGAGGTACCACGTCTTCCCGTTGCGCAATATCCCCGCTTCGTTCGGCCCGACCCAGACCGTCGTTTCAGATGGGGTCCCCGCGTACACCGTCGTGAGCGAGGCGTCGCTGTCGTTCTTCCCGTGATGCGCGAGGAGCGTCCCCGTCGAGTTCTCTACGGTCAGGTCGATCCGGTGTGGGACCTCCGAGAGCCGGTCCTCGAACGTGTCCGTCAGCGTTTCGGGTTCGACAACTTCCGTCCACACGCCCTCTGGCAGCGACATCGACGAGAGCGGGTCGAGGCCCGGGGCCGGCGTCGGGGTTGGTCTCGGCGTCGGTGTCGGCGTATCGTCGTCAACCACCGGTTCGTCGGTCGGCGTCGGTGTCGGCGTAGGCGTCGCGGTCGGCGTAGGCGTCGCGGTCGGCGTCGGTGTCCCGGTCGGCGTAGGCGTCGCGGTCGGCGTCGGCGTCGGTGACGCAGTCGGTGTGGGCGACGCCGTGGGAGTTGCCACCGCTGTCGACGATGCGGTCGCCGACGGCGACGCTGTCCGACTCGTCGGCGCATCAGTTGCCCCCGACGACGGCGTCGGAGAGGGCGTCGCCGTCTGCGCCGATCCCTCGGTGTCGGTGGCGGCAGTGGTCGGCACCGCCGTCGGCGTCGCGGTCGGCGAGTTGCTGCCATCGTCTGGCTGAGCATCCGTCGCTGTCGGTGCGTCAGTGACTCCGTCGTTCGGCTCCGGCGTCGCCGTCTGCGACCCACCGAAGGCATTGCAACCCGCGAGGAGGACCAATCCAACGACTGCGAGGGCGGCAAATCGTCGACCCATATCGGGAGAACACATTACCAATTGAAAACATTTTATATATGAATGGTATGCTGTCACCGCGGACCAGCGAGGTGGCGCGTCCGACTAGTCGCCACTCCGCGTCCGCCTCGACGCGCGGCGGCAACGACCACAGCGCCGAGACTGGTTCGAGGTCGCCAACCGGCGTCGGCGCGGGTGCAGCGGTCGGGAACCTTGACAGGCTCTCTCTCGCCGTCTCGTTCGCCTACCTCACCGCCTCACCGAGATCGACCGGCGTCGCCGTCGACTCACAGTCCCCGATGATGGCACCGCCAGAGAGGACGATCAGCGCCGCCACTGCAACTATCGGCCTGTTGTCCACACCTGTCAGCTAGACCCGCGTCAATGAGCGGGAGCAGTACTCAAACATCGATTCGGCGGCCGTTCGGAGCGCGACCCCGGTCGAACGGTGTCGGATCACGCCGCGGGTAGGCGGTACCTATCAGGTTCGGGGGGAATGTCTGACGTAGGTTTATCATACGGGAGTCCGGTCGTAGTGATATGTGCGGTAACCGAGTCGAGGAACTCGAATCACGCGTCAAGGAACTCGAGGCGTCCGTCGAAGGACTGACGGACGAGCTCGTCGAATGCAAGGTTCGCCTGCGCGAACTCGAGAACGCCGTGGACGAGGACACCGGCTTCACCTCCGAAGACGCGCTGAACACGTCGGAATCTCCAGACGAAAGCGAGGCCGATAGGACTAAAACCGAGGATACCGACGGAGATGATAGCACGGAGACTGGCCCGGGCGACATCATCGTCGCGTAGGCCACGACTCTACCGCGAGCGACCATGCACATCAAAGAGCTCGTCCTTGACAATTTCAAGAGTTTCGGCAGAAAGACTCGCATCCCGTTTTACGAGGATTTCACGACCGTCAGCGGCCCCAACGGCTCCGGTAAGTCCAACATAATCGACGCCGTCCTCTTCGCGCTCGGACTGGCCCGGACCTCCGGCATCCGCGCCGAGAAGCTGACGGACCTCATCTACAACCCCGGTCACGCCGACGGCGACGTCGAGATCGACGGCGAACGCGAGGCCGTTGTCGAGGTCATCCTCGACAACAGCGACCGTACCCTCGACCGGTCGCAGGTCGTCACCGCCGCCGGCACCGAGAACGTCGGCGACGTCGACGAGATCTCCATCCGCCGTCGCGTGAAAGAGACCGACGACAACTACTACTCCTACTACTACATCAACGGCCGCTCGGTCAACCTCTCGGACATCCAAGATCTCCTCGCGCAGGCGGGGGTCACCCCCGAGGGATACAACGTCGTCATGCAGGGCGACGTGACCGAGATCATCAACATGACCGCCGGCGCCCGCCGCGAGATCATCGACGAGATCGCCGGCGTCGCGGAGTTCGACCAGAAGAAGGAATCGGCCTTCGAGGAACTGGACGTCGTCGAGGAGCGTATCGAGGAGGCCGAACTCCGCATCGAGGAGAAGGAGACCCGCCTCGACCAGCTTTCCGACGAGCGCGAGACCGCCCTGGAGTATCAGGACCTCCGCGACGAGAAACAGGAGTACGAGAGCTACCGGAAGGCCGCCGAACTGGAGGACAAGCGCGACGACCTCCAGTCGGTCGCCGCCGAGATCGGCGAACTCGAGGACGAACTCGAAGAGCTACAAGTGGAACTCGACGAGCGACAGGGCAAGGTCGTTCGACTCGACGGCGAACTCGAAGAGCTCAACGCCGAGATCGAGCGCAAGGGCGAGGACGAGCAACTCGCCATCAAACGGGAGATGGAGGAGGTCAAAGGCGACATCTCCCGCTTGGAAGACAAGATCGAATCGGCCGAGGAGACCATCGAGGACGCCGAGAACGAGCGCCGACAGGCGTTCGTCGAGATCGACCGCAAGCAGGAGACCATCGACGACCTGGAAGCCGACATCCGCGAGGCGAAGGTCTCCAAATCCTCACTGAAGGCCGACGTGCAGGACAAAGAGAGCGAACTCGAAGAGGTGCAGGCCCGCATCGACGAGGTCGGCGAGGAGTTCGAGGAAGTCAAAGAGGAACTCGAGGACAAGCGGGCGCAACTGGAGGAGCGCAAGTCCGAGAAGAACGACCTCCAGCGCGAGCAGGACCGCCTGCTCGACGAGGCCCGCCGGCGCTCGAACGAGCAGCGCGAGACCGAAGCCGAGATCGAGGACTTAGAGGAGCGTATCCCCGAGATCGAGGCCGAGATCGACGACCTGGAAGCCGAACTGGAGAAGGCCCGGAAGAACCAGTCGACCATCGCCGAGGTCGTCTCCGACCTGAAAGAAGAGCGCAAGGAGTTACAGGAGGACCTCGACGACATCGAGGACGACCTCACGGCCAAACAGCAGGAGTACGCCGAACTGGAGGCCAAAGCCGGACAGGACGGCGACTCCTCGTACGGGCGCGCGGTGACGACCATCCTCAACGCCGGCATCGACGGCGTCCACGGGACGGTCGGCCAGCTCGGCGGCGTCGACCCCGAGTACGCCGTGGCCTGTGAGACCGCCGCCGGCGGGCGACTGGCCCACGTCGTCGTCGACGACGACAGCATCGGCCAGCGCTGTATCGACTACCTGAAATCCCGCGGCGCGGGGCGAGCGACGTTCCTGCCGATCACGCAGATGCAGAACCGCTCGCTGCCGTCCGTGCCGAACCACGACGGCGTCGTCGACTTCGCGGCCAACCTCGTCGACTACGATCGGGAGTACGCGGGCGTGTTCTCCTACGTCCTCGGCGACACGCTCGTCGTCGACGACATGGACACCGCCCGCGAGTTCATGGGCGACTTCCGGATGGTTACGCTCGACGGTGACCTCGTCGAGAAGTCCGGAGCGATGACCGGCGGTTCCTCGAAGGGGACCCGCTACTCCTTCTCCGGCGGCGAGGGCCAGCTCGAACGGATCGCCGCGAAGATCAACGACCTCGAAGACGAACGGCAGTCCGTCCGCGAGGACCTGCGGGACGTCGAGGACCGCCTCGACGACGCCCGCGACAAGGAATCGGACGCCGCCGAGCAAGTCCGGGACATCGAGACGGACATCGAGCGGCGCGAAAGCGAGCGCGAGGAAGTCGAGACGAAGATCGAGGACCTCGGCGAGCGCCTCGAAGAGATCGAGGCCGAGCGCGACGAGGTCTCCGAGGACATGGACGAGATCGAGGCCGACATCGAGGCGAAGACGGCCGAGATCGACGAGTTGCAGGCCGAGATCGACGAGCTCGAAGCCGAGGTCGAGGACTCCGAACTCCCCGACCTCACCAGCCGGGCCGACGAGATAAACGCGGCCATCGACGATCTGGAGGACCAGATCGACGATCTGGACGGCGAGCTGAACGAACTCGAACTGGAGAAGGAGTACGCCGAGGACGCCATCGACGACCTACAGGAGAAAATCGAGAGCGCACAGAACCGCAAGGCGAAACACCAGGAGCGCATCGAGGGCTTCGAGGACGAGATCGCCGAGAAAGAGGAAGTCCTCGAGGAGAAAGAGGAGGCCGTCGCCGAACTGGAGGCCGAACTCACCGACCTCAAGGACGAGCGCGAGGACCTCAAGGACGAGCTGAAGGAGGCCCGCGCGGCGCGCGACGAGATGAGTGAGGAGGTCAGCGCGGTCGAGAGTGACCTCGACGAGCTGCGCGACGAGCACGACCGCCTGGAGTGGGAGGTCGACGAACTCGAAGCGGCGGTCGGCGACTACGATCCCGAGGAGATCCCCGACCACGACGAGGTCGAGTCAGAGATCGAGCGGCTCGAAGGCGAGATGGAGAAGCTGGAGCCGGTCAACATGCTCGCCATCGAGGAGTACGATCGGGTCGAGGAGGAGCTCGACGACCTGCAGGACAAGAAGGCGACGCTCGTCGAGGAAGCGGAGGGGATCCGCGACCGGATCGACCGCTACGAGGAGAACAAGAAGGCGACGTTCATGGAGTCGTTCGACGCCATCGACGAGCAGTTCCAGGACATCTTCGAGCGCCTGTCGAACGGGACCGGCCACCTGCACCTCGAGAACGAGGAGGACCCGTTCGACGGCGGGCTGACGATGAAGGCCCAGCCGGCCGACAAGCCCATCCAGCGGCTGGCGGCGATGTCCGGCGGCGAGAAGTCGCTGACGGCGCTGGCCTTTATATTCGCCATCCAGCGGCACAACCCCGCGCCGTTCTACGCGCTCGACGAGGTCGACGCGTTCCTCGACGCGAAGAACGCCGACCTCGTCGGCGAGATGGTCGACGAACTCGCCGGCGAGGCGCAGTTCGTCGTCGTCTCCCACCGCTCGGCCATGCTCGAACGCTCCGAGCGGGCCATCGGCGTGACGATGCAGGGCGACAACGTGAGCGCGGTGACGGGCATCGACCTCAGTTCCGAGGGGGTGCCCGCGGATGACTAGCGAGTCGCGAAGCGACTCGGAAGAGCGAGCGGAGAGCGAAGCGAGCCGCGAGCAGACTGACGAAGGCGGCGAAGAAGCGATCCCGCTGAACATCGCCGGTCACGAGGACCGCGACCCGCCGAGCGAGGACGCCGGTGGGTTGTTCGGTGAATCCGACGCCGCGAGCGGGGAGTCGGCCGATAGCGACGAATCCGGCGAACTCGTTACCGGCGATCCGTCGGTCGACGGCCAGCCAGACCCGACGGTAGACGAGGACGCCGAAACCGCCTCCGGCGAGGCCGACGACGATGACGAAGCGGTCGAGCCGGTCGAAGTCCTCGTCAACCTCGCGGAAGACGGTGAGATCGACCCGTGGGACATCGACATCGTCGCGGTGACCGACAAGTTCCTCGACCGCCTCGACGAGGGCGACCTGCGCACCTCGGGGCGGGCGCTGTTCTACGCGAGCGTCCTCCTGCGGATGAAAAGCGACGCGATGCTCGACGACGGCGACGAGGAGGAAGAAGAGCCGTGGGAGGAGCCCTGGGAGCAGGGCGGCGGGATGGCCGACGACGGCTTCGAGGGGCCCGACCCCTTCACCGCGCTGGAATCGGAGATGGACCGGCGGCTGGAGCGCCGGCGCGCCCGCGGGATGCCCCAGACGCTAGACGAACTCGTCCGCGACCTGCGCGAGGCCGAGCGCGACAACTGGTGGAAGGAGTCACGCGAGTACGACACCAGCGACTCGCCGGCGGGCTTCCAGCGGGGCACCCAGGAGCTGGACTACCGCACCGCCGACGACATGCGGATGGACGAGGAACCCAGCGCCTCCGACGTGACCGGCACCGCCCACGAGGAACACGTCGACGAGATCATCGACGACGTCCACGACGCGCTGCGCGAGCAGTACGACAAGGGCCGCGACGAGGTGCTCTACCGCGAGATCGCCGAAACCGGTGGATCCCGAGTCCTCACCTTCCTCGGTCTGCTCTTCCTGGCCCACCGCGGCCACGTGCGTCTCAACCAGGACGACATGTTCGGCGACCTGTGGATTCAGGACCCCAACGCCGCGACCAGTTCCGAAGAAGCGATCGCCGACTGACCCGAAGTTCTCGCCGTAATATCGCCGCGGAGAAAGCGATCCGGGTGATCTGACCGCAAAGAGACACAGGAACGGGAGACGGCGCCCGCGTCCATGTCAGAGGCACTCCCCTCGGCGTCCTCGTGATCGCGACCCGACTCCGTCGACGGGGCGACGGTACGCGAGCCGAACGCGCCGTCGCCGCCGCGGCGAGCCGCGACCGCGTCCACCCGGGCGTTCGGTCGATTCGAGGGGGCAGGCCACCGTCGGTACACACCCGCTCCGTGTCAAGTTCCTACTCGACCGTTCGGATCCCTTACGCTACCGTCCGGGAACTCGCCCACGGAACGGTGGATGATCAAAAATAGGGCTATTCAGGCAGATATTGCGAGAGCAGGCACCGAGAGTGCCCCCGCTCGCCGGATTTCCGGCACGTGGTTTTTTACGGGGCAATACACCACACATGGACACCGTTTCGAGCCACCGGACGGGACCGATATGGACGAAACGACTTCCGAACTGGTCGATCTGTTGCGACGACGCCGAGGACTGGTCGCCGCGCTCCGGGAAGACGCCCGGGAGAAACGGGACCTCGTCCGAGAGCAGGACCTCCCGCGATCGACGCTGGACCGTGCGGTGCGCGAACTGGAAGCGGCCGATCTGGTCGAGTACGCCGACGGCACGTACGCGCTGACGGCCCTCGGGGAGCACCTCGTCGACGAGTTCGACTCGTTCGTCGAGCGGACCGAACTGGCGGTCGCACTGGAGCCGTTCCTCCGGTGGACGTCCCCCGAGTCGTTCGATCTCGACTTGCGGTCGCTGGCCGATGCCGACCTCTGGACGCCCGAACCCGGCGATCCGTGGGCGATGGTCAACCGTCACGTCCACGCGCTGGAGCACGCCGACCACGTTCGCGGGGTGCTCCCGCTAGTCGGACTACACGCCGTCGAGACGGCTCACGAACGGATCATCGAAGACGGCGCGGACCACCAGTTCGTCGTCGATCCGGGCGTCGCGGAGCGACTCCGGACCGACGAGAACTACCTGCCGCTGTTCCGCGAGTTGCAGGCCCGGGCCGAACCCACGTTCCTGCGGTACGGCGGTGAGATCCCCTACTTCGTGGGCATCTTCGACGACGAGTTCGTCCAGATCGGCGTCGACGACGAGGGTACCCCCCGAGCGCTCGTGGAGACCAACGATGCGGACGCGCTCGCGTGGGCGCGAGACACGATCAAACGGTTCCAGCGGCAGGCCGACTCGCTCCCCGAAGACAGCGGTTCCGAGAGCTGATTCGACGGATTTCTCCCTTTCCTCCCGTCTGACGTTCCCGGACACGGCAACGGCGAAACGTTTATCGCCGCGAGTGGTGTATGGTAACGTCGAACATGACTCCAGCCACGATCCGCGAGCGCCTTCGGGAGCGCGACCGGGAGTTCGACGCCGAGCGGTACTACGGGGCGCTCCGATACGTCCACGACGACGGACGGCCGCGGCGACGCCGCTGAGCGTACGGACCGACCACGAGGGCGGAGATCTTCGAGCGACGCGCGAATTCGCTCGTCGCAGTCCGACGTAGCGGCCGATGCAGCAAAGCGGTCCGGAGTGTAGAGAGGGTTTCATTGAAGCGACGAGGACGCGTATCGACTCGTCATGGAATCGCGGACGGGTAACGTCGCGATCGGAGCCGTTTCGGTCGCGTTCTACGCGCTCGTACTGGGCGCGGTATTGCCGCTGTACCCGAGTCTCTACCCGAAACTGTTTCTCGCGGGAGTGCTGGCGTACGTCGTCCCCGCTGCAGTCGCATGGGCAGCGTCACTGATCGCATCCGATCGAATCACGGATGCGACGCTGGAGACGGACGGGTTCCGGGTCCGATCGAGGGTCGCCAGCGTCTCCGCCGTACTGCTCACACTGCTGTTCGTTCCGGCTGTACTGTACGTCCCAGACGACGCGGCGGGCGCTGCACCGTCTTCCCCGTGGGCGCCGCCGCCTCGCTGGGCCTGATCGCCGTCGTTCTGCGGTTCGACCTCGACCGACGGCTCTGGAGCCGAGTAGCGTGATGCCGCTACGGAGTTGGACAGCTTCAGGACGCCGGCTGCAGCAGCGATATCAAAACGACCGACACGGTCCGTGACTGTACCGCCGCGGTCACGGCCTTTCCGAGGCCGGTCAAGCGCACCGGAGCAGCGAGTCGTCGGTCCACGTTCGGCACGTCCGCGCTCGCCCGAGCGGATACTGACCTGACTGGAACGCCGACTGAAACGGGGGACGGCGGGTGTTCGCGTTACCCTTCCATGCCGCTGAACGAGAGTCCACCTTCGATGTACCGCTGGGCGAACAGGTAGACGAGCATGATCGGCGTCGCGAAGGTCAGCGCGAACGCCGAGAAGCGCGCCCAGGGGATCGAGTACTCGTCGATCAGCGCGAACAGACCGACCGGGAGGGTGTAGTTCTCGGTCGTCAGCAGCGTCTGCGCGACGACGAACTCCGTCCACCCTGTCAGGAAGGTGAAGATCAACACCGTCGCCAGTCCGGCCGTCGAGAGTGGGATGATGACCTCCGTCACGACGCGCCACGGCGGCGCCCCGTCGACGACGGCGGCTTCCTCGTAGGAGACCGGGATCCCGTCCATGTAGGTCTTCAGAAGCCACGTGTTGAACGGGACCGCCGTCGCCGCGTAGTACACTGCAAGCGCGAGTTTGCTGTCGTTGAGGCCGAACTGGACGTAGATTGCGTACAGCCCGATCAGCAAGGCGATTCCGAGTCCCCCGCCGACCTGAGTCATCAGGACGTAGAGAAACAGGATCTTCCGCCGGAAGATGAACGTCCGCCGCGAGAGCGCGTACGACGCCGGCACGATCAGACACATCGCGATGATCACCGTGGGGACGGCGACCGTGATGCTGTTCCAGAAGAAGTGTTTGAACTGCGAGGGCCTGGTGACTCCGTGCGCCGACGCGTCGAGAAGCGTGATCTGGGGCGTGTGAAACACGAGCGCCAGGTCGGTCAACGGGACGTTGATCGAGACCCGGTAGGCGGGAAGGATCAAATCCCCGAGCACCCAGATGAACGGCTGGAGCGTCGGCTCCTCGGGCAACAGCGAGAGCCCGCTGGAGGAGTACAGCGACGCACCGGTGCCCGACAGCGCGGCCTGGAAGATCCAGTAGACCGGGAACAGCAACAACAGCACCATCACGAGTGCGCCGGCCGTCGCGCCGACGGTCTTCAGTGGTTCGGACGGCGGAATCTCGCCCCTCCGGACGCCGCCGACCGTGTACCTGACGTCTCGGACTACCTCCACCGGGGTACGGAGGGCGTTCTTCGTGTCTTCGACGAGCTTGCGGCCGACCGCGGACAGGAGGCTCATTCGTCGGACACCCCGTCAGCGAGTTTCCCGCGTTTCACGTTGATCCACATGAACACGCCGATGAACGCGACCGCGATGAGGCTGACCGCGGCCCCGCGGCCGTACTTCGAGAACGACAGCGCTTCCCTGTACCCGTAGACGACGACGAGTTCGTTCGCCCTCGCCGGTCCCCCCTGGTTGAAGACGAAGGGGATCAGGAACTGCTGGAACGACCCGGCCGCCGTCAGGATCGACGCGAACAGCACCGGTCGCTTGATCGACGGCAGGGTAACGTGGACGAACCGGGCGACGAAGCCGGCCCCGTCGACCGTCGCTGCCTCGTGGAGTTCCTCCGGTACGTCCTGCAGGGCGCTGACCGTGATAATCACCATAAACGGGTACGCCAACCACATCTCGGTGACGTTGTACGCGAAAAAGGCGGGCCAGCGAGTCGAGAGCCACGCGACCGGCTCGGCACCGAACACCCCGAGAAGCTGGTTAATCAGCCCGAAGTCCGCGGAACTGAACATCGACCGCCAGACGGTGATCGTGAAGATCGCCGGCAGCCCCATCGGCAGGATGATGAACGAGCGCATCAGTCGCCGACCGCGCACCCGGTCGCTGGTGACGACCATGGCGACGCTGATACTCAGACCGAGCTTCAGGACGACGCTCGTGGCGACGTACAGCCACGTCACACCGAAGGAGTTCCAGAACTCGGGGTCGGAGAGCACGTCGGCGTAGTTCTGGAGGCCGACGAACGTCGCCTCGCCGAAGGTCAACACGGCGAATGTCCCTTCCCCGGCGAAGAGATTCGCCGGCGCCGCGTCGGTGAACGAGAGCCCGACGAGATACAGGACGGGGAATAACATGAACGCTGCGAACACGAACAGCCCTGGGAGCACGAACAGGAGCGAATAGTCTTCCTTGTCGAGGACCGGGGTCTGCTCGATCCGGCGCGAGAGGCGTGATACCGTGCTCATACCCCAACTACTCCCAGTTACTTCGGGCCTCTTCAGCGGCCCCCCTGAGCGCCTGTGCCGGGCTCTGACTGCCGTTGAAGATCTGGACGACCGGCTCCTCCATCGCGGCGAAGACGTCGCTCATCCGCGGGTCAGTCGGCATCGGGATCCCCTGGTCGACGGCCTTCGAGTAGGACTTGACCGGACCGGGCAGGTCGTCGCTCCCGGCGAGACGCGAGAGGACCGGAATGTGGCCCTGCTCTTCGGCTCTGGTGAGGAGGTGGTCCTCGTTGGTCACGAACCACTCGACGAACTCCCGGCCCGCCCGGGCGGCGGCGTCCCCCGCTGCCGTTGCCTTCGAGAAGTACCACATCTTGATCCCGGTCAGCGGCGTGAACTCGTTGCCGTCTATCGACGGGAACGTCGTCACCCCGTAGTCGACGTCGCTGTCGTTGAGCGCCGCGAGATACCAGGGGCCGTTGACCGCGAAGGCCGCGTTCCCCTCCACGAACGTCGCCTGCTGGGGCTCGAAACCCGGGTCACTCGGCATGTACGGCACGAGTTCGTCCACCAGGAACTCGAATCCGCGGATCGTCTCCTCGGAGTCGAGACCGACGACCGGATCGCTCTCGGAGTCGAAGTAGCGGCCGCCAAACGCCTGTACGATTCCGCTGACGAAGTAGGGGTCGAACGGCATCGCCAACCCGTACTGCCCGTTGCTCGAGTCGTGGTAGTCCGCCATCGCCGACGCCATCTCGTCGAAGGTCTCCGGCGCCTCGTCGACGATGTCCGCGTTGTAGATCAGCGTCACCGTCTCCGCCGAGAAGGGGAGTCCCACGACGGCGTCGTCGGTCTGGACGGCGCTCGCCGCTGCGTCGGTGAACTGGTCGAGCCCGACCGACAGCTCGTCGCTCTGGTCCACGACGAACCCACGCTCGTAGTAGTCGCCGACCCAGTCGTGGGCCCACTGGAACGTCTGCGGCCCCTGCCCCGCGGGGATGGCGCTCGTCGTTCGGTCCTGCATCTCCGCGATGTTCCCGCCCTCGACCGTGTGATGGGACTGCTCGTTGAACGCCGCGATTGCCTCCTCGCGAAGGGCGAGTTCGGTATCGGAGAGCCCGTACCACGCCGTCGCCGTCCCGGCGCCCTCCCGCGTCTCCGTGTCCGTACCGCCGCTGGATTGGCCGCCGTTGCTCTGGCCGCCGTCCTCGCCGCCACCCCCATCGGTACCCTGTTGTTCGACGCCGATACAGCCACTGACCGCCGCGATCGTTCCCGAACCGGCGATTCGCTTCAGCATCTTCCTGCGGTCGAGTGCCATGGATGTACGAATGAGGTAATAATCCTTCATGACTTAATTCTTCGCATTCAACAGGAACGATCACGTAGGAAGTACGATTCGAAAACAGGGTATAACCCCCTAAATACCGCATATTCATCGCCATCCGATTCCAGAGACGAACGATCAACTCGGTACGTCGGATCGCTCCCACCTAGAACAAAGGACTGCGAAATCTTACTTCACTGTTCCCAAAGAATTATTATCACGTTTCCCGTCAGTCGAGGTACATGGCAACGCTTCGCGTAGAGTCTCTCCGAAAGGAATTCGACAACGGCCGAATCGTCGCCGTCGACGATCTCTCGCTGGACGTGACAGACGGGGAGTTCGTCACGGTCGTCGGACCGTCGGGGTGTGGGAAGTCGACGACGCTGCGGATGCTCGCCGGGCTCGAACAACCCACTGCGGGGAGCATCTACGTCGATGGGGAGGATGTCACGGACGTCCACGCCCGCGACCGCGATATCGCGATGGTGTTCCAGAACTATGCGCTGTACCCGCACAAGACAGTCCGCCAGAACATGGCGTTTGGACTCCGGATGAGCACGGATCTCTCGGCGGACGAACGCGAGGAGAAGGTCCGGGAGACGGCGTCGATGATGGGCATCGAGGAGCTGCTAGACGACAAGCCCGGCGAGCTATCGGGCGGACAGAAACAGCGCGTCGCGCTCGGACGTGCGATCGTCCGCGACCCGGACGTGTTCCTGTTCGACGAGCCGCTTTCGAACCTCGACGCGAAGCTCCGGACGACGATGCGGACGGAGATCCAGCGGCTTCAGGAAGAACTCGGGACGACCTCGATCTACGTCACCCACGACCAGGAGGAGGCGATGACGATGGGCGACCGGATCGCCATCCTCGACGGGGGCGTCCTCCAGCAGACCGGACGGCCGAAACACGTCTATCGGAACCCCGCGAACGAGTTCGTGGGCACGTTCGTCGGTTCCCCGGCGATGAACGTGCTCGACGTCGACGTCACCGTCGACGGCGAGCGGGCCCACCTGACGCACGACGACCGGTTTACGTACACGCTCGGCGGTGACACCGCACGACAGGTTGCCGGCGCAGACCTCTCGGCGGCACGACTCGGCATCCGTCCCGAGAACGTCACCGTCGACCGAGACCCTGACGACGACGATATCCAGGCGGTCGTCGAGGTCGTCGAACCGGTCGGCAGCGACAACTACCTCTATCTCGACCTGGGAGAGTCGTTCATCGCCCGGGTCGCCGCCGACGTGGAGCCGACCTGGGGCGACACCGTGGGCGTCCAGTTCGAAGAGTCGGACATCCACCTCTTCGATACGGACGGCGCATCGGTCCTCTCGGAGGGGTATCAGGACGACCACCGGGCGCCGTCGGCTTCCCCACCCGGCCGAGCGCGCTCGTCCCCCGAGTGACCCGACACGCGGACGAAGGCGACGGACGGTCCCTCGCTCGTCGCATTGTACGGCGCTCGCCTCTCTCTGAGGCCGCGATATTGGAATGAGTTGAATTATTACCACTAAGATACGTACCGGCGACTGCGCCCCGTCTGCGGGACGCCATCGCCGGTTCGGCGGTCCGCGGTCTCGCTCGAGACAGGGAGTTAATTAAGTGAGTAGCAGGTGATCGGCGTATGGACGACGCGACGCTCTCGGAGCGGTTGATGCGACTCGGGCTCTCGGAAAAGGAGGTAGACACGTATCTCACGGTGCTCGAACAGGGAGAGGTGACCGCGAGCGAGATCTCCGACGCGACCGGCGTCTCGAAGCGCTACGTCTACAGCATCAGCGAAGCCCTCGAAGAGCGCGGGTTCGTCGACGTCGACGACCACGTCGTGCCGACGAAGATCCGCGCCCGCGACCCCGACGAAGTGATCGAACTCCTCACCGAGGAACTGTCGGAGATGGAGCCGGCGCTGTCCGAGCGACACTCGAACACGGAGCGTACTCTCCAGCAGTTCGACGTCGTCAAGTCACGGCGGACGATGATCAAGCGGATCCGCTCGTTGATCGCCGACGCCGAAAACGAGATCACGCTCTCGATTTCCCACGAACAGCTGCCGGAGATCGAGGACGAACTGCGGGCCGCGGTCGACCGCGGCGTCCTCGCGATGGTACTGGTCAGCGACGTGCCGGCAGACGCGCTCGAGGCCGAAGCGTTCGCGGGCATCGCGACCCTCGTTCGGACCTGGGACCAGATCACGCCGCTCACGCTGACCGTCGACCAGCAGTACGCCGTCGTGGCACCGGTCGACATGATGACCCGTTCGAACTCCGACCTCCGCGCCATCTCCCTCGCACAGCGCCAGATCGTCCCGGTCCTGACCGGTTCGTTCTTCGGCAACTACTGGCCGATGGCCGCAGAGGCGTACGTCGACGATCCGCGACCGCTACCGGCCGAACACGGCTGTTTCCGGCATGCGGTCCTCGACGCGACCCTGCACCTCCGGGACGACCGTCCGGTGGGGGTCGAGGCCGCCGTCACCTCGTGTCGCGACACCGAGAACCGTACGTCTATCGAGGGGACGGTGATCGGTACCCATCAGGGACTCGTCGAACCGGCGACGAACGACTTCCCGGTCGAGAACTCCCTCGTCGTGAAGACGAACAACAGACGCGTCACCGTCGGCGGACCCGGTGCGATGCTGGAGGACTTCGAAGCGAAAGACGCCGTCACACTCACCGAAGCGTAACTCGCGTCTCCGGTAGCCGGCGATTCCCCTCGTCGTGCGGGACGGACTGGACGCCACGACCCGTTTCCTGCCGTTCGACGCTGACCCGACAGCCGGCGGTATCTACGGTCGTCAGCCGCTGGATAAGAGTGATGAAATAATACAAAAATCTTTTAGCCGAGCGCCGCGCGTCGGCAGACGATGCAGACGGACGAATCCGCGCGAACCAGCACGGGCGGCGGGGAGTGGCGCAGATGACGGTCAGTCGAGCGGCGGTCACACATCGATCGAAGAGCAACTTCGCGTACGCTGTCGACGAGGAGACAATCCAGATCCGGCTGCGAAGCGAACGCGGCAACCTCGACGGGTGTGAGCTTCTCGTCGCGGATAAGTTCGACTGGCCGACGCGCGATCGCGTCGAGATGCGCGTCGTCCGGCGCGACGCTCAGTTCGACTACTGGCAGGCCGAAGTCCAGCCGGAAACCCGACGGTTGTGCTACGCGTTCCGTCTCACCGCCGGCGACGAGACGCTCTGGCTCACCGAGTGGGGCTTCGAGTCGGCCGACGAGAAGGACTTGCCGACCGCCGGGACCGACCGATCGCTACACTACTTCGAGTACCCGTTCCTCCACGCCAGCGACGTGATCGACCCGCCCGACTGGGTGTCCGACGCCGTCTTCTACCAGATCTTCCCCGAGCGGTTCGCCAACGGCGACCCCACCAACGACCCCGAGGACGTCGAGGAGTGGGGCGGCCGCCCGGATCGCGACTCCTTTTTCGGCGGTGATCTCCAGGGGGTCATCGACCGCCTCGACTACCTGTCGGATCTGGGCATCACGGCGCTGTACCTGACGCCGGTGTTCGCCGCGGAGTCGAATCACAAGTACAACACGACCGACTACGAGCAGGTCGACCCACAGTTCGGCGACGCGGAGACGCTGTCTCGACTGGTCGACGCGGCACACGACCGCGGGATCCGCGTGGTGCTGGACGCGGTGTTCAACCACTGCGGCCGGCAGTTCGAACCGTTCCAGGACGTCCTCGAACACGGCCGTGACTCCGAGTACGTCGACTGGTTCCACGTCGACGAATTCCCGATCGAGTCCGAGCCGCGGCCCTCCTACGACACGTTCGCCTTCGAGAGCTACATGCCGAAGCTGAACACGGAGAACCCCGAAGTCAAATCCTACCTGATCGACGTGGCGACCCACTGGATCGAGGAGACGGGGATCGACGGGTGGCGACTGGACGTCGCCGACGAGGTCGACCACCAGTTCTGGCGCGAGTTCCGTGCCGCAGTCAAAGCGGTCGATCCCGACGCGTACGTCCTCGGGGAGGTCTGGCACGACTCCCGGCCCTGGCTCCGGGGCGACCAGTTCGACGCCGTGATGAACTACCCGTTCATGTACGCGGTCGACGGGTTCCTCGGCGACGAGTCGCTCGACGCCCAGGCGTTCGCAAACAAGGTAGACCGGTTCCTCGCCCGGTACCCCGATCAGGTCAACGACGTCCTGTTCGACCTGCTCGGGAGTCACGACACCGCACGCATCCGCCACCGCTACGACGGCGACGAGCGGACGGTTCGGCTCGCGCTGTTGTTCCTGCTGACCTTCCGTGGCACCCCGTGTCTCTACTACGGGGACGAGGTGGGGATGACTGGCGGCGACGATCCCGACTGTCGCCGACCGATGGTCTGGGACGAGGAGCGACAGGACCGGGACCTCCACCAGTACGTGACCGACCTCGTCGCCCTCCGGGCGGACAACCGGCCGCTTCGCCGCGGCTCGCTCACGTTCTCCCGCGACCGATGTGGCGACGACGTCGTCGTCTACCGTCGCGCCGCCGACACGCCCGAGGAGACGCTCACCGTGGCCGTCAACCGCGGCGACGCCCCGACCACCGTTCAGATGAGCGGTGACGCCGACGACCGAACGGTGCTGTTCACGACCCACGCCGACGTGACCGTTCGGGACGGTTCGTCGGTCGAACTGGCCGGACAGTCGGGTGCCGTCTGGCGATAGCCGGATTCCCTGGCAGCAGCTTCTCACCGCGGGATCCGAGGGACGGACGCCCGGACGGTATCGGTCGAAAGAAGATCGAGTCGAGCGGCCGGCGCAGACTGTCTGGCGCCGACTGCCGTTCGGTTCCCGCTAGCTCTGCCAGTCGTAGAGCGGCGTGTCGTCGGTCTCGGCCGAATCAGTGGGTGACGTGTAGCTCCGGTTGCTCCCGCTCTCCCACGTCACGTTGTCGTCTTCGTCGATCTTGACGAACTTGAACTCGAAAGCGGTGTCCTTCGGGACGCTCACCGGGAGGAACCACTCCGGGTAGTCCGGGTTCATGAACGACTCGCTCCCCTCCAGCGCGTCCCAGTTCCCCAGTTCCGGCAGATCGCCGACGACGTGGACGGTCTCGCCGGGAGCGGTCTCCGCCTCGACGTGGAAGATGACCTGCACCGGTTCGTCGGAGAGGACGTCGTACGTCGCGGCGTTACTCGTCTGCCCGTTCTTCTCGACCGTGACGTCGACGAGTCCGGTCGGGCCGTCGGGGACCGTCGCCGTTACCTGCGTGGCGCTGTTCGAGACGACGTCTGCGGGCGTGCCGTCGAACGTGACCGTCACGTCCCCGTCAAGCCCTGCGCCGTAGACGTACACGGTGTCGCCGGGCTGCCCCATCGTGCTGACTATCGTCCCGACCTTGGGAGCACTCCCGAGGTCGGGGCGCGACTCCCACACGCTGACCTCGCCGCCGCCGAGGGAGAACGAGTCGAGTTCACCGCCGTCGACGGAGATCCCCTGGCCGTAGAGGTCGCCAGAGAGGTAGTCGTCGTAGGTCCCGTCCGGGAGGGTCGTCTCGACGGAGGGGACACTCTCGGACTGGTCGGGCTGGCGGTGGATCGCCGTCACGACGACGTGGTCGTAGAACTGCCGCTCGGAGACGATCACGTCGTCGGTCGAGTGGAGGACGTTCGTCGTCCCGTAGGGCAGCGCGAGGTTGTCCTCCCGCAGCTGCGCGAGGTCGCTGATCAGCTGATAGGCGGTCGTCGACGTGTCGAAGGCGGCGTCGGTCTGCATGAACAGCCGGCCCGCGTTCCCGCCGTCCGTCCCCGGATTCACGTACTGTTCGGTCCCGTAGTAGATCTTCGGCGTCCCCCGACAGGTCATTAGCGCGGCGATAGCCGCGTGGTACGGTTTATCGTCCGGCTGGATGTACCGGAACCGGGTCATGTCGTGGTTGTCGACGGCGGTGATCGTCTGGTGTTCGTGCGTGTAATCGTCGTGCGTCTTGAGCAGCATCTCACCGAAGTCGCTCATCGTCTCCGAGAAGCGACCGAAGACGTTGGTCGCCGCCCGGTTGAACTCGAAGTCGAGGTTGTTGATGCCGGTCCGGTCCGGGAACGTCCGGTACTCCTCGTATTTCGGGTCCGGTCGAGAGATGAAGAACTCGCCGAAGTGCGTGATCGGGCCGCCCTGTGCGCTGTCGACGGCGGTCTTGAGATTCTTCGCGAAGGCGGGGTTCATGTGAAGGGTCGCGTCGTGACGGATGCCGTCGATCCCCTGCGCCTTCCAGAACGTCGTCGCGCGTTCCAGGTGGTCGACGACAGCCCCGTTCTCGTGGGCCAAGTCGGCGAGCCACCCCAGATCCTTGTGGCGATAGCCGAACTTCGACGTGTCACCGCCTCGGTCGCCGATCCCGTGGAACCAGCCGTCCACGTCGTTGTGTGGGTCCGCAAGCAGGTTCTCCCCGACGGCGTCCCCGTTCTCGTCGAAGACGTAGTTGCCGTCCGAGTCCGTGTCCGGCTCGTACAGTTGCCCTTCCTCCGGTTCGTTGTTCTTCGTCGGGTTCTTCCAGCGGCTCGTGTGGTTCGACACGAAGTCGATGACGAGCTTGATCCCGCTGTCGTGAAGGGCGTCCCGCATCGCGTAGAACTCCTGCATGCCGCCGAAAAATCGGTGGGTCCTGAAGTAGTTCCGCGCGTGGTATCCGTGGTAGCTGGTCCAGACGTCCACCGTGCCGTCGTCCTGGTAGTCTTCGATCTTGCTCTCGCGGTTGTCGTACGGCGCCGAGATCCAGACGGCCGACACGCCCATGTTCTCGAGGTACGGGATCTTGTCGACGATCCCCTGCCAGTCACCGCCCTGATACAGTTTGAGATCCGAGCCGCTGCCGTCGTACAGCGACGAGTCGAAATCCGAGAAGTCGTTGTTGTCCGGGTCGCCGTCGTAAAACCGGTCGGTCAAAATCTGATAGACCGTGTCCCGCGGCGTGACCGGGCCGAGACGGCCGTCTTCGGTTGCCAGCGTGTGGTGACCGACATCCGCCGCCGCGGGCTGACTCACGCCCGCGGCCGCTGCAGTGGCCCCAATCGCCTTCAGCACGCTGCGTCGCGTCGTCGCACCTCTGCCACCATCTGTGATGTTATCTTTCATCACACATTTAGTATCATGATGGACTTGGAAAAGTGTTTGGCAATTATACAATAGATATTTGATCTATAGTCTGGGCGTGGGCTCGAGGCCGCCGACGTTGTGGTTGCTAGCCCCGCTCGTCGGATCGCTTGGTCAGGGACGAACTGCCCCCACCATCCCGTTCCCGAGCGCGTCGTGGTTTCCGAGAGGCAGTTGCAGGGCTGGGTCGAACGAAACCGGATCCGACCGGGTGCCGTTCACGGCATCGCTGGCCGGGGTGTTCGGCCGAGGGGACACGGCAAGCGCGACGTTCGACGGCGGGGGCCGAGATAGCCGTTCGATTAGTTGTGATATGCCTGCCTATACCGTACGAACCCCCGTCACGTCAGGCGGTTCGTCCGTTCGGAGTAAGTGGCTATTGTGCCAGCGGAGACCGATGAAAGCGGTGAATAGTTACTACAGCTGACGACTCACGGCAATCTATGAATCTGGCCGTCATCGGATTCGGCAACGCGGGGGGCAAGGTCGTGGACAAACTGCTCGCCTACGAGGCGAACACGGGGCGGTCGCTGTGGCGGTTCGCGCTCGCGGTCAACTCCGCCGAGATCGACCTCGCCAAACTCGACCACGTCCCCCGGAACAACCGGATCCTCATCGGGCAGACCGACCAGCGCGTGAAGGGCCGCGGCGCCGGTGCCGACCCCGAAGTCGGCGCGTCTATCGCCCGCCGAGACCACCAGGAGATCGAACGCGCGATGGACGGCGTCCCCATCCACGACATCGACGGGTTCCTCGTCGTCGCCGGCCTCGGCGGCGGCACCGGAAGCGGCGGGGCACCGGTCATCGCGGAGACGCTCCACGACCGCTACGCGGAGCCGGTCTACGGCCTCGGCATCCTCCCGAGCGCCGACGAGGGCGGCCGCGCCGCGTTCAACGCCGCCCGGTCGCTCACTTCCTTCACCGAGGCCACGGAGAACCTCATCTGCTTCGACAACGACACCTGGCGCCAGCACGGCGACTCCGTCGAGATGGGCTACGAGCGCACCAACGAGGAGATCGCTCGCCGCGTCGTCACCCTGCTGGCCGCCGGCGAGCTCGACGGCTCGCAGATCTCCGAGGCCGCGATGGACTCCTCGGACGTGAAACGCACGCTCGCCACCGGCGGCGTCAGCTCCATCGCCTTCGCCTCCTCCGAGGTCGAGTCGCACACCCGCGAGCAGAAGGGGCTCATCAACCGCTTTACCAACGGTCACGAGGAGTCAGGCCCCGACGAGGGGGACCTGACCATGAAGGTCCACGGCCTCGTCCGCAAGGCCGTCACCTCCCGACTGACCGTCCCCGCCGAGATCGACTCCGCCGAGCGCTCGCTCGTCGTCGTCTCCGGTCCGCCCTCGGAGTTCTCCCAGAAGGGCCTGCGCCGCGCCCGCGAGTGGCTCGAACGCGAGACCGACAGCGTCGAAGTGCTGGCCGGCGACGACCCCCGAGCGGGCGCCGACCGGCTCTCGGTCGCCGTCCTCCTCTCGAACGTCACCGACGTCAACCGCATCGACGCCCTGCAGGACCAGGCCGTCGACGCCAAGTCCAACATCCAGCAGCAGGCCGACACCCGCGAGGACGAGATCAACGACCTCATCACCGACGACCACGGCGAACTCGACCCGATCTGATAGATCTGGTGTTGGGGTTCGCGCTGTCGGTATTTCTGGAGAGTCTGCAGACGGTCCTGAAGCGATTTCCGGGAACGCCGACCGCGGGAACGAACTTGCGACTGCGAACAGCGTGAAAGCCCCGACGCGTTCGACTCCCGCGGCTCGCTGTGCTCCTCGTCGTTCGCTTCGCTCACTCCTGCGGTGCTTACTTCGCCGGGGTTCGTCGAACGCGTCGCCCCTTTCATTCCCTCCCGAATAGACTGATGACCAGCAGAGACGGGTGGAAATGAAAGGGGCCGTCGTCGGGCGTCTTGCCGCCCGATTGCTCGGGAGAGCTTTGCTCTCCCGGTGTTCGCTCCGGGAAGACGCGCGACGTAAGCACTGGAGCGAACGGAGTGAGCGGGGGCTTTCAGGCTATTTGCGGTCCCAGCGATAGCGCGGTCGGAGTCGACGCGACTCACATCGTTGTGGTCGAATCCAGTCCATCCGAGCGGGCGTCTTTATGGGGGAGGTGGCCGAGAAACTGAGATATGACAGACACGCGGCGCGTCCAGATCGTCGACGCGTTCACGACGGAACCGATGGCGGGCAACCCCGCGGGCGTCGTCCCGGAGGCCGCCGATCTGACCGACGACCAGATGGCGGCCATCGCCTCGGAACTCGGCGCGAGCGAGACGGCGTTCGTCCTGCCCGGCGACGAGGCCGACCGCCGCCTGCGCTACTTCACGCCCGAGCGCGAGGTCGACCTCTGCGGCCACGCGACGGTCGCGGCGTTCGCCTCCCTGTACGACCGAGCGGTCGTCGAGAGCGGCACGTACGCCGTCGAGACGAACGTCGGCACGCTCGACGTGGAGATCGAACCGGACGGCACTGTCTGGTTCACACAGTCTCCGCCGAGGGTCCGCGAGGTAGACGTCTCGCTGGAGGAAGCCGCCGAAGCCCTCGGCCTCGACGTGGCGGCGCTCTCGGAGGTCGGCGAGGACCTGCCGATCGCCCGCGCGTCGACCGGGCTCCCGTTCCTCGTCGTCCCCGTCGGCTACTTCGAGCAGCTCTCCGCCATCGAACCCGACCTCCCGGCCGTCGAGGAACTGTGCGAATCGGTCGACGCCGAGGGGCTCTACGCGTTCACCTTCGACACGCTGGAACGGGAGGCGACGCTCCACGGCCGGGCGTTCGTCCCGCTGGCGGGCATCCCAGAGGACCCCGTGACCGGGACCGCCAGCGGCGCCGTCGGGTCGTACCTGCGCTACCAGGGCGCGCTCGACGAGGACGACCCGCTGGTCTTCGAACAGGGCCACTTCCGCGACCGACCGGGACGCGTGCTGGTCGACACTCGCGAGGGAGAGGAAGGCGAGACCGCACCGCGCGTCGGCGGACAGGCTGTCGCCGCGCTGGACGGCGATCTCACCGTGCCCGAGAGCGACGAGGACGACATCATCGAGGCCTGAGCGGCTGTTCTGCTCTCTCCCGAATCGCGACGCTCAGCTCCGCCGACCTCGGCGGACGTACCACCGGCCGGTGCCGACGGCGATGGCCGCGAGGACGAGGCCGGCGACGACGTCGGTCGCCCAGTGGATGCCGAGATACATCGTGGCGCCGATGATCGACAGGCCGACAGCGGTTGCGATGGCGAACCACGCCGGGTAGACCTCCCGCGTGTCATAGGCGACGCCGATGACCGTGGCCGACAGCGACGTGTGTAGCGACGGGAAGACGTTCGTGTTCGAGTTGACGCGGCTGGTGAGAAACTGGAACTCGGGGTGGTGGGTGTACAGCAGCGACTCGACGGAGCCGCCGAGCAGGTTCCGCGGGCCGTAGGCGACGAACAGGACGTAACAGACCAGTCCGAGGCAGTAGTTGACGCTGTAGGCGACCGCGAGCTTGCGCAGCGGTCGCGTGTCGTCGAGCGCCGCGTAGGCGATCAGCGGGAAGACGAGGACGTACACGTAGCCGTAGACGTACGCGTAGGAGAACAGCGTCGTCAGCGCCGGCGACCCTATCGACTGCAGCCACGGGACGAAGTCGCCCTCGATCCCGTAGATCAGCGGCGTGATGTTGATCCCGATGAGCCAGGCGACCTCGGTGACGGGCTCGCGGACGACGCTGTTGAGCAGCAAGACGGCCGCGAGGAAGCCGACAGGCGTGGCCACGTCTCGGAGCCGGTCCGGGAGTCCGGCCGCGGCCGCCCGGAGGCGTCCGGGCCCGACGAGCGCGACGGCGCTGACGCCGACGGCGACGAGATTGACGGCGACCACCTTCGTGAGTACCGGGAGGAGCGTCATTCGGCGAGGAGGCTGCCGTCGTCGTATCGATATCCGGCCTCGACGAAGGCCGCTTTCGCCGCGTCGACGTCGACGTCGCCACTGTCGTCGACGAACGTGTCGCCGGGACCGACGTCGTCGGGGATCCGGTCAGGATCGTACCAGCCCGTGCCCGCGAGCGGGCTCTCGGCCGACCGCGCGTACCCGTCGAAGACCGTGTCGACCAGGTTCGACCGGTGGACCAGCCGGGCGACGACGCGCCGGAAGCGGGCATTCGACAGCGGGGCCGTCCGGACGTTGTAGCCGACGTGGTAGAACGCCCGCGAGCGGTCGCTCACGAGGTCCAGCGCCGACTCGCGGCCGATACGCGGGACGACTGCCGCCCCCAGCGGTGCGACGGTCGCATCGGCGTCGCCCGAGGCGACCAGTTCGACGGCCGAGTCGTCGGACCCGACGGCGCTCAGCCGGATCTCCTCGTAGGCCGGCGCGCCGGACAACCAGTCCGGGAGCCCCGAAGGGTCCTCGCGCAGGAAGTGGTCGTCGAACCGCGAGAGGCGAAGCGACTCGCTGGGGACCGCCCGTTCGAACTCGAAGGGGCCGCTCCCGACGGGCCGCGGGTTGTTCCACGCCAGCGCCTCCGTCATCGTCCGGTTGGTCTCGACGCCGGCGACCTTCGCCGTGTCGGTCCGATCCGACCAGACGTGTTCGGGGAGCAGCGGCACCGTGAACGCCCGTTCGGCGACGACCGGCGACGCCTCGGTGAACGCGATCCGCGCCGTCCGGTCGTCGACGGCGGTCACCTCGTCGACGAGCGTAGTGCGGCCCCGGTAACGCGAGGCGGGGATCGGGCTGTCCGCCGAGCCGAGCGACGTGTCCGCGAGGAACTCGTAGGTGAAGGCCACGTCCGCGGCGGTCAGCGCCTCGCCGTCGTGCCACGACAGGTCCTCGCGGAGCGTCACTTCGGCTTCCGGCTCGCTGCCGCGGTCGTCGACGTCAAGATCGCTGGCCAGCCACGGTCCCAGGACGCCGTCGACGTGCCGTGCCAGCGGATCGTAGAGCAGATCGACGAATGTACCGCGCGCGCGGAACTCCGCGGCGATGGGGTTGCGGTTGCCCGTGATCCGCCCGTCCGTCGTCGCCAGCGACAGCGCCATCGCCGAGTCGGCCGGGGTGAGTCCGAGCAGGACCAGCGGGTCCATCGGACTGCCGTGCCAGCCGTGGAACCGGTCGGTACGCAGCGTGCCCAGTGCGTCGGGGAGGACGAGCGGCGTGAACGGCTGGTTCTCCGCGAGGTGGGACTGGGCGTCCGAGACCGCTTGTCGCCGGTCACTGCCGCTGGTCGTCCGCTGAGCTTCGAGGTGGCTGTCGAGCGCGAGGTTCGTGTACCCGAAGGGGTTCTGCCAGCCGGGTTCGCCGCCGTACACCGAGTGACAGAGGGCGTAGAGAGTGTCCGGGTCGCGCCAGTCGGTCCGGGGGAACTTGCCGACGTAGATGTCGAAGTCGTGGTCGAGCAGGACGCTCCGGTACAGCGCCTCCGGCCCCATCGGCTCGACGTTCGCGTCGACGCCGCAGGCGCGGAGGTGTGACGCGAGAGTGCGGGCGATACGCGACGGGTAGGGGTTCGCGTCGACCGGGATCGTCAGGATCCGCAGTGACACCTGGCTCGCGGGGTCGCGTGCCATGACGTTGCGGGTCCGCTTGACGCACCCGCTCGTCCCGGCCAGCGTCGCTGCCGCCACGAGCACCGACCGCCGGTCGATGGCCTGCGAAGCCTCTCCCCCTCCTGTCATCGTTCGTCTCTGAGCGTTGGGGGACGGGGTATTAGTCTCCTGTGGTCACTATTGACATCAAGAGACGCTTACTCGCGACCGTGAGCCGGTAATCCCGGCGAACTCGTCAACCGGATCGAATAACCCGTCGCTACACGCCGGGTCGAACGCGGACTGGCGCGGGTGGGCCGTGAGCCCTCGACCCATGCGACTGGGCGACAGGTACTCGCATCCGAAACAATATTCCAGAAAACGGCCCCGTTACCCCCTTAACGCAAGCTATTTATTGGGTTTCGGGCCGGAAAGTTCTTGGCAGTCCTGGGCGACAATACGGACACGGTCATGGCATTACTCTGGCTGGACGACATTACGGCCGAGGACTTCGACTCGGTCGGTGGTAAAGGCGCATCCCTGGGCGAGTTGACATCGGCAGGCCTGCCGGTGCCGCCCGGGTTCGTCGTGACGGCCGAGACGTACCGGTCGTTCATCGAGGAGACCGGGATCGACGAGGAACTGTTCGAGGCGGTCGACGTCTCGGTCGACGACTCCGAGGCGCTCGCGCGCGCTGCCGAGCGGGCACAGGAACTCATCTGCGAGACCGAGATGCCCCAGTCCATCCGCGAGGAGATCCTCGCGGCCTACGACGACGTCGAGGACGGGGACGCGTCGGTCGCGGTCCGCTCGTCGGCGACCGCCGAGGACCTCCCGGACGCGTCGTTCGCCGGCCAGCAGGAGACCTACCTCAACGTCACGCGCTCGGGACTGCTCGACCGCGTACGCGACTGCTGGGCGTCGCTTTTCACCCAGCGAGCGATCTACTATCGGCAGGAGCAGGGCTTCTCCCACGACGTCGTCAACATCGCCGTCGTCGTCCAGCTGATGGTCGACGCCGACAAGAGCGGCGTGATGTTCACGAGCCACCCCACCACGGGCGCGCCGCAGGCCATCATCGAGTCCGCGTGGGGCCTCGGCGAGGCCGTCGTCTCCGGCGCCGTCTCGCCCGACAAGTACGTCCTCGACCGCGAGACGGGCGACCTGCGCGACGCCACCGTCGCCACCAAGAAGGTCATGCACGTCCGCGACGAGGAGACCGGCGAGACCATCGAGCGCGCCGTCCCCGAGGACAGACGCGACGAGCAGGTCCTCTCCGAGGAGGAACTGGATCGGCTCGTCGGCCTCGGCGACGAGATCGAGTCCTACTACGGCGACCCCCAGGACGTCGAGTGGGCCATCGCCGACGGCGACCTGTACGTCCTCCAGTCGCGGCCCATCACGACCATCGACGAGGACGCCGAGGAGGTCCCCGGCACCTCCAACGGTGTCGACGACATCGCCGGCGTCGCCGACGGCGGGAGCGCCGCCCAGTCGGGCAGCGGCGGATCGAGCGGCGAGGGCAACGTCGTCTTCTCCGGCATCGGCGCCAGCCCCGGACGGGTGTCCGGCCCGGCGCGGATCGTCCGGAAACTCGACCACCTCGACAAGGTCGAGGAGGGCGACGTCATCGTCGCCGAGATGACGACCCCCGACATGGTCCCCGCGATGAAGCGGGCCTCTGGCATCATCACCGACGAGGGCGGCATGACCAGCCACGCCGCCATCGTCTCCCGCGAACTCGGCGTCCCGGCCATCGTCGGCACCGAGCAGGCCTCCGAGCGCCTGCACGACGGGCAGGTCGTCACCATCGACGGCGACAAGGGCACCGTTGAACAGGGTGATTCGACCGGCGCCGACGAGCGCGAACCCGTCGAGGAGGTCCGCCCGCAGGCGCCCGTCAAGCCCATGACGGCCACCGAGGTGAAGGTCAACGTCTCGATCCCCGACGCCGCCGAGCGCGCGGCCGCGACCGGCGCGGACGGCGTCGGCCTGCTGCGGATCGAGCACATGATCCTCTCGACGAACAAGACGCCCGAACGCTACATCGACGACCACGGCGAGGACGCCTACGTCGCGGAGATCGTCGACGGCGTCCGCGGCGTCGCCGAGGAGTTCTACCCCCGGCCCGTCCGCGTGCGCACGCTCGACGCCCCGACCGACGAGTTCCGCCAGCTCGAGGGCGGCGAGAGCGAGCCCGCCGAACACAACCCGATGCTCGGCTACCGCGGCATCCGTCGGAGCCTCGACCGCCCCGAGCTGTTCGAGTACGAACTCGCCGCGTTCCGCCGACTCTTCGAGCTGGGCTACGACAACGTCGAGATCATGTTCCCGCTCGTCAACGACGCCGAGGACGTGCTACAGGCCCGTCGACTCATGGAACAGTCGGGCATCGACCCCGACAAGCAGGACTGGGGCGTGATGATCGAGACGCCGGCCGCCGCGCTCGGCGTCGAGCAGATGGCCGACGCCGGCATCGACTTCGTCTCGTTCGGCACGAACGACCTCACCCAGTACACCCTCGCTGTCGACCGCAACAACGAGCGCGTCGCCGACCGCTTCGACGAGCTCCACCCGTCGGTGCTGAAGCTCATCAGCGAGACCATCGAGACCTGCCGCGAAAAGGGCGTCTCGACCAGTATCTGCGGCCAGGCCGCCTCGAAGCCGGAGATGGTCGACCACCTCGTCAACGAGGGCGTCACCTCCATCTCCGCGAACATCGACGCCGTCCGCGACGTCCAGCACGAGGTCAAGCGCGTCGAGCAGAAGCTCCTGCTCGACAACGTGCGCTGACCCGACAACCCCGACTCCCTTCCGCCGACAGTCGTTGCCGCGGTGCCGATTCATGCATCGTTTTCCACCGTATCGCGACCGAGACCGGTCGAAATCTCGGCCTGTCGAGCCGGTAGCGACGCGTCCGATCGTCCTATTCTGAGTAGCGCTCACTTGTCCACGGGCCGAACAGGATAGTTCGCTGATAACAAAGTCTCAGACTGCCGGTGTCTCGGCTGCAATGACACCAGACAGGCTCGAATCCTCGCGGCGGGACGTGGTGAAAGCGGTCGGTGCGGGGTCAGTGCTCGCAGCGCTCGGCGGAACCGCGGTCGTCAGCGGTCGAGACGGGAAAGCGACGGGCGAGGTGGACGCCGCCGCGGTCGAGAACGACGACCGCCTCCAGACGGTCGGGTCGGTCCACCGGGTCCAGACGACGACCCGGGGGCCGCCGACCGACCCCGAGCGGCCGGCCGACTTCTTCTACCAGCCGACGGGGCTGCACGTCCAGCCCGGCGACGTGGTCCGGTTCGACTTCGTGAGCCCCGACCACAACGTCGTCTCGTACCACCCGGCGTTCGGGATGCAGCGGCGCGTCCCGATCGGCGTCGACCCCATTTCCTCGCCGATCATGGGCTATCGCCCCGATTCGATCCCCGACGACATGACCGAACCACCCGCTCCCGAGGGCGGCGAGTCGATGGAGACGGAGACGCCCGGCGGCGAGGCCACGACGCCGATGGAGACCGAGACCGCGACCGGAACGGAGGACGAGGGTCCGGTTCCCGACTACTGGCTGCTCACCTTCGACGAACCGGGCGTCTACGACCTGTTCTGTTCGCCCCACGAGATCTACGGGATGGCGATGCGCGTGGTGGTCGGCGACGAGACCGACCCGCGCTTCGAGACCGAATCCGCCGACGCGCTCCCGGCGCCGCGGGCCGGCCCCGCGGAGCTCGCCCGCGTCACGCTCACCGACCCCGCGCTCGCCCCCGATGCCATCGTCGAGGAGGGGACCGTCCAGTGGGAGGATCTCGAAGTGAACCGGGACGACGGCGAGGGAACCGCGACGCCCGGCGGGGAGACCGAGACGGAAACCGACACTGTGGGAACTGGGACGGAGACCGGCGGCGGGTTCGGAACCGAAACGGAGACCGAATCAGGAGGGTGAACGAGGTCGGCGGCCTCAGAAGAAGGTGAGCTTGTCGCGGCGGTACAGGTCGAGTTCGGAGACCATCGAGGGGTCCTGTCGCGCGGCGAAGCGAACGGCGTCGGCGATCTCGGTGGGTTCCGAGACCTCGCCCTCCTCGAAGCGGTCCTCGAAGGACTCGCCGCTCTCGCTGGCGAACTCGCTGCGGACCTCGGCGGGGTTGATGGTCGTGACGGCCACGTCGTCCTCGCCGACGTCGGCGGAGACACTTTTGGCGAACCCGCGGACCCACCACTTCGTCGCCGCGTAGACGGGGTTGAACGGGCGGGGGTACTGCCCGGCGAAACTGCCGATGAAGACGACAGTACCGGACGACTCGCGGAGGTGCGGCAGCGCCGCGCGCGTCGCGAAGAAGTAGCCGTCGACGTTGACCTCCATCATCGTGCGGTAGTCCTCCGTCGAGAGGTCGTCGACGCCCTCGCCGGCGACGACGCCGACGTTGTTCACGAGGAGGTCCAGCCCGCCGAACGCCTCCACCGTCTCGTCGATCAGCGCGTCGACAGCCTCCTCGTCGCGGACGTTCGTGGGCACGGTGAGCGTCTCGACGCCGTAGGCGTCTTCCAGATCGGCGGCGATGGATTCGAGCCGTTCCTCGCGGCGAGCCGCCAGCGCCACGTCGGCGCCGTCCTCGGCGAGGGCGTGGGCCGTCGCCTCGCCGATGCCGGAACTCGCGCCCGTGACGATCGCCGCATCGCCGTCCAGAGACTGATCGGGTGACATGCAACTCGATAGAACGGTCGTGACTATAAGTGTCGGTAGTCGGTGGTCGTCGACGCGACGGGTCTCACCGGAGTCGCGACCGGCGTCCGATACTATCGGCACCGACGCCGATAGACTCTTCAGCGCAGCGAGACGATCGTGAATCATGACAGAGTGTGGCACGAAACGTACCTCGCGTCTGCTCGACGCGCTCGCGCACCGAGATCGCCGGATCGTCTGCTACTATCTCCGCGAACACGAGACGGCGACGGTGGACCGGCTCGTCGACCTCGTCGCCGGGTGGATCGAGGCGGGGCCGGGGCCGAACGAGTCGGTCGACCGGACGAGCGTCCGCGCCGGACTCCACCACGTCCACTTGCCGACGCTCGATTCGGCGGGGCTGGTCGAGTACGAGCCGGACGCAGGGAGCGTCGCGTTCGTCAAGTGTTCACCGGGCGCCGACGAGATCGTCGACGCGGCCTTCGAGGCGGACACCACTGGGGCTCGTCTCGACGTCGAGGGGGTACTCGCGGCCGTCGGATCCGAATCGGAGGCGTGTCGAGGCTGCGACGGCGTTCCAGGCTTCGACGAACGGGACCGCGAGGGATCGACCAGCCCGGGGTCCGGAGTGGACGATGGCGGCTGAGAGCGAGCGTCCGCTGCGCGAGTTGCGCGACCGCGCACGCGGGCCGACCAAGACCGTCACGACGTACGGCCCGGATCCGTACGCCGACCTGCAGCCGCTCCTCGAACGGTTCGACGTCCAACTGGCCCACGAGTACCTCCCCGTCCCCGAGTCCGAGGGATTCCTCACCGTCAACGTCGACGGACAGAGCCTCGGCTCCATCTCGGCGGCCGCGTTCGGCGAACTGCGCGACCCCGACAGCGGGATGCCGTGGAACGTATCGACCCGGAAGTCCGCGTTTCGCGATCTGGTCGAACTGCTCGCGGGGACGACCTTCGTGATGGACGATAGACGCCACCTACTCGCGACCGCCCGGGAGATCGAAGACCGGGCGTTCCGGACCGGGGAAGGGAACCTCTACACCTCCTTCCAGTCGCTGTCGGCCTTTCGCGCGCAGTTGCCCGTCTACGAGCGACTGGTCGATCGGACGGAACTGCGCGCGACCGTCTTCGGCGCGCCGGACTGGGATCCCCCGGCCGTCGACGGCGTGGCCGTCCGACTCGACGAGGGATCCGATCTCACTGACTTCTGGGTCGTCGCGTTCGACGGCGCGGGCGACGACGACGCGAAGTGCGCGATGATCGCCGAGGAGTTGGACTCGGGCGAGTACACCGGCGTCCTCACCTACGAACGGGACGTCGTCGACGAGCTGACGACGTATCTCGACGGCGTCGCCGGGTAAGGTCGACCGCACGACTCCGCGCTCGGGACGAAACGCGTCTGGACGCTCGACTGGCCCGCTCCAGAGCGCAACTGCTAAACGACTGCCAACCTTGCAATCGGGTATGCAGCTGGCCGAGCCGCAGGATTTCGAGCGCGTCCTGTCGTCGATGTGTACCGAACCACACCCCGCGGCTCGGGAGGCGGCCGAGCGATTCCTGGCGACCAACCCCGGCGACCCCGGGACCTACGAGAGCGTCGCCGCGCTGGAAGAGCGCGCGGTCGAACTCCTCGGCGAGGTCACCGGCTACCCCGACCCCGCGGGCTACGTCGCCAGCGGAGGGACGGAGGCCAACATCCAGGCGATCCGGATCGCCCGCAACCGCGCCGACACCGACGACCCCAACGTCGTCGCGCCGACCAGCGCCCACTTCTCGTTCACGAAGGCTGCCGACATCCTCGGCGTCGAGTACCGGACCGCGCCGACGACCGACCACCGCGCCGACCCCGAGGCGATGGCCCGGCTCGTCGACGAGGACACGATCTGCGTGGTCGCCGTCGCCGGCTCGACGGAGTACGGCTACGTCGACCCCGTGCCCGAACTCGCCGACATCGCCCACGAGGTCGACGCCCTCTGTCACGTCGACGCCGCCTGGGGCGGGTTCGTCCTCCCCTTCACCGACCACGAGTGGCACTTCGGCCACGCCGACATCGACACCATGACCATCGACCCCCACAAGATGGGGCAAGCCGCCATCCCCGCGGGCGGCCTGATGGTCCGCTCTCGGGAGCTACTCGACGAACTCGCCATCCGGACGCCGTATCTCGAATCGACCTCGCAGGTGACGCTGACGGGTACCCGCAGCGGAGCAGGCGTCGCCAGCGCCGTCGCCGCGATGGAGGCGCTCTGGCCGGAAGGCTACCGCGAACAGTACCGAACCTCGATGGACAACGCGGAGTGGCTGGCCGACCAGCTGGCCGCTCGCGGCCACGAGGTCGTCGACCCGGTCCTGCCGCTGGTGGCCGCCGATCTCTCGGTGCCGATGACCGAGGAACTGCGCTCGCGCGGCTGGCGGGTCACCAAGACAGGCGCCGGCGAGATGCGCGTCGTCTGCATGCCCCACGTCACCCGGTCGATGCTCCGGTCGTTCGTCGCCGACCTCGACTGGTACTGATCCCTGTTCAAAATCGGCACAGATCCGGGTTCCGGACTGGCACTGATACCGGTTCGCATCGCGCCATCCCCACGATCCGACAGGGTTTCTCGACTCCGTGGCGGAAACCTGAAAGCCTATGACACCCCCGGCGCTACCGCCGGTTGTGCTCCCGGTCGAGGTCCCCGCACTCCTGCTGGGTGGTGCCTGTAGCGACGGGTCCGTTGGAATCGTCATCGACGCAGTCTGCACCGCGACCGGGCCGGTCGGCCTGCTCGTCATCGCCGTCTATTCCTTTCTCATCACGTTCATCCTCCCGCTGCCCTCGGAGATCGTCCTGCCCCTCGCGAACCACCTCCGACTGGGGCTACCGCTGTGGGCGAACCTCACGATCGTCGTCCTCGTCGCCAGCGTCGGGAAGGCCGCCGGCAGCGTCTTCGCCTTCCACATCGGGCAGGAAGCCAAGGAGGCGGGTCCCGTCGTCCGGGCGTTGCGCCGCTCCCGGTTCGACGTGATCGAGTGGTCCCAGTCGAAGGTCGTCCAGCTCTCGAAGAAGTACGGCTATGCCGGTCTCGCGCTCGCGCTGTCGGTCCCCGCCTTCCCCGACACCCTCTCGGTCTACGCCTTCTCCGTCCTCGAAGACGACTACGTGAAGTTCGCCGCCGCCACCTTCGTCGGCAGCGTCGGCCGCTTCCTCGTCTGGATCCTCTTCTTCCGGGGCGCCGTCGCGAGCCTGTGATCCCCACCGAAGCAGCGACCCGCTGGCACCACCACCCGGCGGTGCGTTCGGCGAGATCTCCTCGTAGTGGCCCACGGCGACGGCCAGAGCGCCGGTTCGTTGCGGCGTCCGTTACAGAAGGTACCGCCCTCCCTGCGTGATGGTCTCTGCCTCGGCTATCTTTATCGTGTCACCGAACGAATCTGTAGTATGGAATACCGTCGCGTCACCTCACAGCTCCTCGTCGGCGGGGTCGTCGTGCTCCTCGGCCTCGTACTGCTCGCTCGAACGACCGGCGTCTACGACACGGCGCGCCTGCTCGTCTACGTCCCGACGCTGTTCGTCCTGATCGGCCTGTTCGCCATCGTCGCCAGCGGGTTCCGCAACGTCGTCGGTCCCCTCATGGTCGTGCTGGTCGCCGGCGGCTGGCAACTCGTCGCGCTCGACTACCTCGCGGCCGACACCGTCTTCTCGCTGTGGCCGGTGCTGATCGTCCTCTTCGGGCTCTCGCTGATCCTCGGGCAGTACCGCGCCCGAGTCGTGGCCAGGGAGTCCGACTTCCTCACCTCGGTCGCCGTGTTCGGCGGCCGGACCGAACGGTCGACCTCGAAGGCGTTCCACGGCGCGGACCTGACCGCCGCGTTCGGCGCGGTCGAACTCGACCTGCGCGACGCGGTCGTCGAGCACCCGCCGGCGACGGTCAACGCCAACGCCATGTTCGGCGGCGTCGAGGTGATCGTCCCGCGGGACTGGAACGTCCGGATCGACGTCCTTCCCCTGTTCGGCGCCGCTGAGGACGAGCGCCCCCGCCGCGAGGAGGAGCACGACAAGGTCGACCTCGTCGTCACCGGGTTCGCACTGTTCGGTGGCGTCTCGGTCGAAGACTGAACCGGATCTCGACGACCCCGTCGAAGACGAACTTTTTTCACGGCGGGCGACAACTCTCGACCGTGTTCCACGCGGGTCCGCCCGGCCGTATGCGCATGCGCTTCTCCCAGTAGCGCCGGGTGGACCCAGTCGTCGTCGGTGGGCTCATACCCCACAGCGGACCTCCGGTCCGACGCGACCGGTGAAACGCCGGCCTGCCACGTACCGCTTCCAGACAGCAACCGCGATCCGACGGACCAACGATGACACCGAATCACCGCGTTAAAGAGCCGACTGGAGGTATCGAATAGTATGAGCCACGACGAGTTCCCCACCGAGAACCCCGCGGTCGTAACCTGCGGGTTGCCCTACGCCAACGGCGACCTGCACATCGGCCACCTGCGGACGTACGTCGGCGGCGACGTGCTCTCGCGGGCCCTGCGCACCCTCGGCCAGGAGACCGCCTTCGTCTCCGGGTCGGACATGCACGGCACCCCCATCGCCGTCCAGGCCATCGAGGAAGGCATCGATCCCGAGGAGTTCGCCCTCGAGTGGCACGAGCAGTACGAGGAGACGTTCCCCAAGTTCGACATCGACTTCGACAACTACGGCCACACCCACGACGACACCAACTGCGAACTGACCTACGAGATCGTCGAGCGCCTCGAGGCGGAGGGCTACGTCGAGGAGCAGGAGATCAAGGTCGCCTGGGACCCCGCCGAGGACCAGCCGCTGCCCGACCGCTACGTCGAGGGGACCTGCCCCTACTGCGGCGCCCAGGCCCGCGGCGACGAGTGCGACGAGGGCTGCGGCCGCCACCTCGAGCCCGGCGAGATCGAGGACCCCGTCTCGACCATCTCGGGCAACCCCGCCGAGTACCGCGAGCGCACGCACAAGTTCTTCCGCGTCTCCGAGCTCGCCGACTACCTCTCGGACTTTCTCGACCGCCTCGAAGGCACCTCCAACGCCCGCAACCAGCCACGCCAGTGGATCGAGGACGGCCTCCAGGACTGGTGTATCACCCGCGACCTCGACTGGGGCTTCGACTACCCCGGCGAGGACGGGGAAGACCTCGTCCTCTACGTCTGGGTCGACGCGCCCATCGAGTACATCGCCTCGACCAAGCAGTACACCGAGCGCGTCGGCACCGACGAGTACGACTGGGAATCGGTCTGGAAGGCCGACGAGGTCGGCGTCGAGGCGGGCTCGCCCGACTCCGGCGAGATAATCCACATCATCGGTCAGGACATCATCCAGCACCACACCATCTTCTGGCCGGCCATGCTCCACGTCGCCGACTACAACGAGCCGCGCGCGGTCGTCGCCAGCGGGTTCATGAACCTCGACGGCGACGCCTTCTCGACGAGCCGCAACCGCGCCATCTGGGCGCGGGAGTTCCTCGATGAGGGGTTCCACCCGGACACGCTCCGGTACTACCTCACCACTGTCGGCGGCTTCCAGGACGAGATCGACTTCTCCTGGGACCGGTTCGCCGAGCGCGTCAACGGCGAACTCGTCGGCAACGTCGGTAACTTCGCCTACCGCTCGCTGCTGTTCGCCGAGCGCAACTTCGGCGGCACGCCCGACACTGACATCTCCAGTGAGGTCCGCGAGCGCATCGAGGAGGCCGTCGACGAGTTCGAGACCGCGATCAACGACTACTCGGTCCGGAAGGCCACCCAGGCCGCGGTGAACCTGGCGGGCTTCGGGAACGAGTACATCCAGCGCCACGAGCCGTGGAACCTCGACGACGACGAGGCCGCGCCGGTCATCCGCGACTGCGTCCAGGTCGCCAAGGCCGTCGCCGTCCTCGTCTACCCGGCCACGCCCGACACCGCCCAGCGCCTCTGGGACCAGCTCGAGGAGGACGGGTCGGTCGCCGACGTCACGACCGCGGCCGCGCTCGAAGCGCCGCCCGCCGACTTCGGCGAGCCCACGGAACTGTTCGAGAAGATCGAAGACGAGCGCGTCGAGGAACTCAACCAGAAGCTCGAAGACCGCGTACAGGAAGTCGCCGACGACGGCGAGGAGAGCGGTAACGACGACGGAACCGAAAGCGACGAGGCCGCGGACGCCGACGAGGGTGACGTGGACGTAGAACCCCTCGCCGACGAGCGCATCGGCTTCGACGACTTCGAGGAGATCGACATCCGCGTCGGGCGCATCGAGTCCGCCGAGCCCATCGAGGACTCGGACAAGCTCGCCCGCCTCGAAGTGGACATCGGCGTCGAGACCCGGCAGGTCGTCGCCGGCATCAAGCAGCTCCACGACCTCGACGAGCTCCCGGGCACGAAGGTCGTCCTGCTGGCGAACATGGAGAAAGCCGAGCTGTTCGGCGTCGAGTCCAACGGCATGGTGCTGGCCGCCGGCGAGGAGGCCGACCTGCTGACGACCCACGGCGACGCCGAGCCCGGTACGAAGATCCGGTAGGGCGGTCGCCGGTCCCGGAGCGGGCGATCCGACGCCGACCACGCCGTCGCCGACGGCAAGCCCTTTTGCCACCGGCCCGTTACGGCCGGGCATGGCTGACGACGCCGGAACGGACGACGAGGAGGAGTGGCGCTTCTCGGTCGACGAGGTGGGCGACGACGCCGGCGACGCGGAGAACGGCGAGGCCGACGAGAGCGAGAGCTGGGGGAAGACGGTCGGGGACGACGGCGACGGCCCGACCGTTGCTTTCGGCGAAACTAACGCCGAGAACGGCGACGGCGGCAACGTCGCCGGGTCGGTGAACATCGACGTGCCGGTCGAGTCCGACACGCCGGAGCTGGAGAGCGCCGTCTTCGTCGCCGCCGGTGCGCTGCTCGTCCTGCTGGTGTTCGCGAGCATCGTCACGCCGCTGACGCCGACGACCGTCGGCGCCATTGCGCTCGCGGTCGCCGCCGTGACCGGGATCGTCTACGCGATCTACGTGCGATTCTGACCGGGACTGCCGTCGTTCGCCCGCAGACCCCGACGGGCAGAAGTGTTTTCGGGGCGGCGTCCGAACTTCTCGTATGATCGAGTGGATCGGGCAGACTTCGGTCCTGTCGTGGATCGGGTCGAACCTCCCGCTGTTCCTCCTGCTCGCGGGCGCGGCGCTGACCATCGCGGAGGCGTTCGCTCCCGGCGCGCACTTCATGGTCCTCGGCGTCGCCCTGCTGGTCGCCGGGCTGGTCGGCCTGTTGCTCCCGCCGGGACTGGGCGTCGCCGCGCCGATTATCCTCGCGGGGCTGGTCCTCGCGGCGGGAGCGGGTACCTTCTACGTCTACCGCCAGTTCGACTTCTACGGCGGCAAGGGCGAGGAGCAGACCAGCGACTCCGACTCGCTGCGCGGCGCGATGGGGCGCGTCACCGAGCGGATCACCTCCACCGGCGGCGAGGTGAAACTCGACGAGGGCGGGTTCAATCCCTACTACCGCGCCAGGAGCGTCGACGGCGAGATCGAGGAAGGGACCGAGGTGATGGTCGTCGACCCCGGCGGGGGGAACGTCGTCACCGTCGAACCGCTCACTGGCGGGGTCGACGAGATCGACCGCGAACTCGCCCGGGAACGGCAGCGAAACGCCGATGCCGACGGAGCGAGCGGCGCCGACCGCGACGAGGACCCCGACCGCGAGTTCGAGACCGACCCCGCCTGATCGACCACCGGTGGCGGCCGTCTCCGGAAACCGCCGCGCTGGCACGGTTATTCGGCGTTTCATCTGTGGTCGTTGACCCAACACTTTTCTTTGGGTGGGGCTAACTTCGAACGCATGATCCCCGCAACAGTGCTGCAAGGGCTCGCTGGGGCGCTCCCGATCGTGGCAGTGATACTGCTGCTGCTCGCGGTCGTGATGGTCTATCAGATGGTGGAGATCGTCAACGCCTACGAGAAGCGCGCGCTGACGGTCTTCGGGGAGTACCGCAAGCTCCTCGAACCGGGCATCAACTTCGTGCCGCCGTTCGTCTCGAAGACCTACGCGTTCGATATGCGGACGCAGACGCTCGACGTGCCCCGACAGGAAGCGATCACCCGCGACAACTCGCCGGTGACCGCCGACGCCGTGGTGTACATCAAGGTGATGGACGCCAAGAAGGCGTTCCTCGAAGTGGACAACTACAAGAAGGCCGTCTCTAACCTCGCCCAGACCACCCTCCGCGCCGTGCTGGGCGACATGGAACTCGACGACACGCTCAACAAGCGCCAGGAGATCAACGCGAAGATCCGCCGCGAACTCGACGAGCCCACCGACGAGTGGGGGATCCGCGTCGAGTCTGTCGAGGTCCGCGAGGTCAACCCCTCGAAGGACGTCCAGCAGGCGATGGAGCAGCAGACGTCCGCGGAGCGCAAACGCCGCGCGATGATCCTCGAAGCGCAGGGTGAACGCCGCTCCGCCATCGAGCAGGCACAGGGTGAGAAACAGTCCGACATCGTCCGCGCTCAGGGTAAGAAGCAGTCGCAGATCCTCGAGGCGCAGGGTGACGCCATCTCGACGGTCCTGCGCGCGAAATCCGCCGAGTCGATGGGCGAACGCGCCATCATCGACAAGGGGATGGAGACCCTCGAGAACATCGGCCAGGGCGAGTCGACGACGTTCGTCATGCCCCAGGAACTCACCTCGCTGGTCGGCCGCTACGGCAAACACCTCTCCGGCAGCGACGTGAACGAGATGGCGAAGGCCAACGGCGAGAGCGAACTCGACAGCCTGAACTTCGACGCCGAGACGCGCGAACTCATCGGCCTCGACAACATCGAGGAGATCCTGGGCCAGATCGACGAGGAAGCCGAGGTCGACGTCGAGGAGATGGAACAGGAAGCACAGGCGATCAAGGAAGGTAAGGACGCCACGAACATCCGTGACCCCGACGAGGTCATCGAGGAGATGGACTCCGACATGGATCCGTCGGGGAGCCCGGTCGGCGGCCCCGGCAGCGACGGCGCCGACGGCGAACGAGAACCCGAAACCGAGACGGAGTAAGCCGACCCTGTCCGGACGATCGCGGCGACCGTCCGCGCCCTCCGCACCGTTCTGATCGACTCCGAACCGGATAGTTACGACACGGTTCTCCCTTTCGTATCACCCTCTCGCTGAGACGACCGATTTCGACCGCCTGAGGCCCGCTCGGGGGATCGGTCTGGACCCTGCCGAACAGGCGAAGGCGTTTTATCACCCCGTCGCCAAAAAGCCCATAATGACTCGAGGGGGAGACGTCGACGAGAGCAAGCGGGCGACGCTCCGGCGCTTCGCGGCGCTGGGCGCGACCAGCCCGCTCGTCGGCCTCGCCAGGGAAAGTGAGAGCGACGCGCCCGACGCCCTTCTCGGGTACGTCGCCGCGACACCCGGCGCGCACTTCTCGAAGATCCGCGACGACCTGCAACTCGGCACCGGCGAAACCCAGCACCACCTCCGCCGACTGGAGCGCGAAGGCGCCGTCGAGAGCCGCGAGGACGGCGAGTACCGCCGGTACTTCCCGGCCGATCGCTTCTCCGAGTTCGAGCAGGTGGCGCTGGGCTACCTCCGTCGGGACACCCCCCGCGGCATGGTCGTCGCGCTCCTGCGCGAGCCCGACGCCTCGGGGACCGCACTCGCCGACGAACTCGGCGTCTCCGCCCCGACCGTCAGCAAGTACGCGAGCCAGTTGGACGACGCAGGCCTCCTCTCCCGGGAGGACGGCTACGAACTCGAACGGCCGGAGACGCTGCTACTGCTACTCGTCCAGCACGCCGACTCCTTCGGTCCCGAGGCCGCGTCGCTCGCGGCCGACGCCGACGAAATCGTCTCCTACGATCCCTGACCTGACCGGCAGGTCGTCGATATCTAGAATGTGACCCCACAGCGGCAGGTGTCGACGCCCGCAGCCGCGATCGGGTGTGGCCACGGAGGATCGACTCGTCGCTAGGTCTCGAAAAAGCGCGAAACCGCGTGCCCGCCGTTCAGGCGGTGACTTTCCAGGTCGTCGAGGAGGAGTAGCCCCACTTCTCCACGTCGAGGGGCGCGTCGCTGTTCTGGATAGCCGTCATGTTCGAACCGACTTCCTTGGCCGACAGGTCGAGCGCCTCGCCGATGAGTCTCGACTTGAAGTACGTCTGGGTGTCCGCGTTCTCGCGGAGGTACTGGAGGATCCGTCGCTGTTTCTCCGTCAGGGTGAGTTGGTCGCCGGTCGCGCTCGCAGTGGTCGCGCTCATACTACCACCGAAGTACCGTTTCCCTAAAGCGGGTTTGGTACGATCGGTAAAACCCGCTGCGGTCCTGCGATTATCGACCACTGACCGACCGATAACGAGGGCCTACGCTGGCCTCGCGGTACCCCGTTGGTGCCGTTAGTTAACCGGTCGTACCACTCCCTCGAGTGACTGCGGTCGGACCAGCCTCGGCAGCAATCACGGACGGACCCGCTGCTGGAGGATGAGTCAACAGGAAGGGTCGGAGAAGGGTCGGAGAGAACTACAGGTCCTCTTCGATGATCTCGCCGACGGCGAAGTTGGACTTGACCTCGGTGACCTCCACCTTGACGCGCTCGCCCACGTCGGCTCCGGGAACGATGATGACGTAGCCGCGCTCGACGCGCGCGATGCCGTCGCCCTGTTTGCCGATGTCCTCGATCTCGACGTAGCGGATCTCACCGGCCTCGACCGGTGGCTGGGGCTCGGACGGAACGTTGTCCTCGTCCGTTTCGGTCGTTCGCTCGACGTCAGACGAGATGAGCGCGACGCGATAGGTCTCCCCCGGCTCGATAGACCCAGTCTCGATCTCCCGCCGCGGCACCTCTACGACGTACCGGTCACCGTCGTCCGATACGTCCGCACTGAACAGACACAGCAGTTTATCTGAGATTTCCACGATGTAGACCTCCATTCTGGACATTGCAGGCCTCTTTTATAAATTTCAATGCCACACCACCTTTCTGCTGACCGGGTTGCCTCGCGCACCGCAGGCGCGCTGCGGGAACGTGGGCGAAAAAGCCGAATTCGCGCGGAGCGCGAATTCGGTGAACCACCGCCTATGGCGCCCGATGCTCCCAGACCGCCCCGCCACCGCACCGCTACCGCGCCACACCGCTTGCGCCACCCACTGCCACAGCACCGTTTCGTCAGCTACTCGACCTTCGTCCCGTCGGGTCGCTTGGCGCCCTCGGAGTCGTGAACGACGACCTCGCCGGGGTCGCGCTCGACCGTTCGGTAGTTGTCCCGGACCGCGATGGCCTCGTCGATCTCCCGGATCGCACGCTCCTTGAGGGCCTCCGCGAGCGCTTCGGCCTCTTCGCGGGAGATGTCTCGACCTAATCCCTCGCATTCGTGGGCGCGGACCATCCCCTCTTCGTCGACGGCCTCGCCCATCGGCTGGCTCGTCCCGCCGAGCGCGACGCTGAACGGGTACGTTCGGCACACCAGCGGGCGGTCCCCGTGGACGGTACAGGCGCCGACGCCGTCATCCTCTGCGTAGAACCGGCAGTCGCCGCAGTCGTCGGTCTGGAGCGCCCACTCGAAGGTCTCCCCCTGCGGGCCGTCCTCGCCCTCGATGAGTCCGTAGGGCATCGGTCTGGCAACGTCGCGCCAGTCGTAGTCGTCAGTCTCTTGCAGTGCTCGGACCTCGTCGGGGAACACCGTCGCTGTGTGGTCGTGGCCCTCGGTCTCGGCGCCCTCGCGCTCGTCGGACTCGTCGCTTTCGCACCCCTCGACCGCCTTGCAGCAGGCGCCGCAGCGCGTACACTCGAAGCCGATGGCCTCGATGGCGTCGGCCAGTTCCGCCACGTCGAGGTCGGCCGCCCGTTCGCGTTCGGCTTCGAGACTCTCCATACGCGAGGTATCGGACCGACGGGGAAAAGCACGTCGCGAGCGATCGGTGGGTTCCGCCAGCCCGCAGTCACGCCACTGGCCGCGCTCGCTCGCTGTCCCACCGGACCGCTCCCTCGACGGCGAGTTTTTCGAGGTGGGCGCGCACCGTCGCCTCGGCGAGGTCGCGTACGCCGGTCAGCTCCTTCTCGTACGCGTCGTCGCAGATCTCGGCGACGGTCTCGGCGCCGCCCTCGACTGCCCGCTGGACGCGCCGCTCGCGGTCGAGGCGGTGGGCGATCAGCCGCGTCGCCGTCGCGCAGACGGCAGGTCCTTCGACCGATGGCCCGTGCCCCGGGAGGAGTCGGTCGGGCGCCATCGCGTGCACGCGCCGGAGCGAACTCACGTACGCTCGCATGTCGCCTTCCGGCGCGCCGACGACGACGCTCCCCTCGGCCACCGCGAGGTCGCCGCAGACGAGGACAGTATCGCTCCCGCCGCCTCCGGCGACGAACGCGACGTGTTCGGGCGCGTGTCCCGGCGTGTCGACGACGCAGACAGTCCCTTCGCCGGTCTCCACGAGCGTCCCCTCGGCGAACGTCCGGTCGGGCTCGATCCCGGTTGCCTCCTCGAAAGCGGCCGCGCGCCCGGTGCGTGCCCACACCGTCGCGTCGCAGCGTTCGGCGTAGCGCGCGACCGCGCCGACGTGGTCCGGGTGGTGATGCGTCACCGCGACGTGACCCACGGATCGCTCGTCCGCGAGCGCGTCGAGTTCGTCCGACTGCGCGGGCGGGTCCACCAGCAGCGCCGGGTCAGACCCCAGCACGTACGCGGCGGTCTCACCTGTCGGTGCCCGCGTCGCCACCGCGACGTCTACCCGGGTGACTTCCATCGACCCCACAGAGGGGCGCCGGCCACGTGTCGGTTTCGGCGGCGAGCGACGGGGCGACGGCCAACCGCGAGGGTCGACAGGCATTTACTCGCGCCCGGGCGACTGACGACTAACAGATGCGCGAGGCACACCCCGTCGAGCGGGCGGTCGGGATGGACTACTACGTCAGCGACGCGCCCGGCGTCGGCGGGCACCTCCGGAACTCCCCCGAGGACTTCCGCGTCACCGAAGTCGAGGCGTTCGACCCCGAACCGCTCGACGCCGACCCCGGCGGCTACCCACACCTGCTCGCCCGCGTCACGCTGCGCGGCTGGGACACCAACGACTTCGCCTCCGAACTCTCGGACCGTCTGGGTATCTCCCGTGAACGCGTCTCGTGGGCGGGAACGAAGGACAAACACGCCGTCACGACGCAGCTGTTCTCCGTCGCGAAGGCCGACCCCGAGGACCTGCGCGACGTGGAGATCCGCGACGCCGATATCGACCTCCTCGGGCGGACCGGCCGACCCGTCCTATTCGGCGATCTAGCAGGCAACGCTTTCGAGATCGTCGTTCGGGACAGCGACTCCCCCGACCGCGCCGCCGCCGTCACCGACGACCTGCGGGCGTTCGCGACCGGCGACGAGAGCGAGTACGGCGAAGGCGGACTCCCGCAGGAAGCTGCCGTCGGCGTCCCCAACTACTTCGGCCAGCAGCGCTTCGGCAGCAAGCGTCCCGTCACCCACGAGGTGGGACTGGAAATCGTCCGCGGGAACTGGAAAGGGGCGGTGCTGGCATACGTCGGCAACCCCGCCGACCGCGAACCCGAGTCGACGCAGGAAGCCCGAGCGTACGTGCAGGAGACCGAGGACTGGGCGGGCGCGCTCGACCGACTGCCTCGACGGCTCGGCTACGAGCGGTCGATGTGTCACCGCCTCGTCGAGCGGCTGGAAGACGGCGACGGGTCGCTCGACGACGAGGACTACCGCGCCGCGCTCGAAGCCGTCCCCTCGAACCTCCAGCGGCTGTTCGTCAACGCCGCCCAGTCGTACGCCTTCAACCGGATCCTCTCCGAGCGACTGGAGCAAGGGCTGCCCTTTCACGAACCGGTCGCCGGCGACGTGGTGTGTTTCAGCGATTCAGACGCTCCCGACGACCTGGCGCTCCCCGACACCGACCGGACGCAGCGAGTGACCGAGGACCGCCTGCGGATCGTCCGCCGCCACTGCGAGCGCGGCCGGGCGTTCGTCACCGCGCCGCTGGTCGGCACCGAGACTGAACTGGCCGACGGCGAACCCGGCGAGATCGAACGCGAGGTGCTGGACGAACTGGACCTGTCCCCCGCGGACTTCGACCTGCCGGACGAGTTCGACTCACAGGGGACGCGCCGGGCGATACTCCTGCGGACCGACCTGTCCGTCGAGCGCCGCGACGAGAACGGGGAGCCGGCAGACGGCAGCGCGGGCGCCCTTTCCTTCGCGTTCGCACTCCCGAAGGGGAGTTACGCGACGGTCGTCCTCCGGGAGTACCTCAAGAGCGACCCCGACGACCTGTGATCACACGGCACGGACTCGCCGTTCCGCGCCGCTTTTGCCGTTCGACCGGAAACCATTCGGACATGGAGTGTCGGCGCTGCGGCTCGCCGCTCGACAGGCCGGGCGATTACTGCCTGGTCTGTCGCTCCGAGAACGCCGACGCGGTCGTCCTCGAACTGGAGCGCGAGCGCGCCCGCGTCACCACGCTCGTCGACGAGGAGGTCGTCGGCGTCCGCGAGGTGACGACGACCCCCGAGGACGGCGACGAGACGGGCGTCATCGAGTTGCGAAACTTCGCCGGCCTCGTCGCCGACGAGGTCCGTCGCAAGCGGCCCGAGGAGGTGTACGCCACCGGCGACCGCGACGTGTTGCGCGCCGTCCGCGGCCAGTTGCACCACGAGTTCTACCGCATCGGTGACGCCGAGGACCCCATCGAGGCGGTGCTCTCACGGCGTGGCGAGGCACCGCTGGAAGTCGTCGAGACGGCGCCCCGCGAGAAGATCGGCGGGTCGCACTCGACCCTCGTTGGGGGTCGCGCCGGCCAGCGCGCCATCCAGACCGTCGCCGGCCACCCGCACGTCAAGAAGATCATCCCCGGCCCCATCGACGCGGGCGGGTCGGGATCACGCTCGGGCGTCCGCGCGAAGGCCACCCGCGCCGGCGAGAACGGCAACGTCCGTCTGCTCATCCGCGACGGTTCCTCCGTCCAGGAGAACCGCATCGTCACGACCGCACGCGAGCGCGAACTCGGCGAGGTCGTCCGCGAGGACCTCAACGAGGCCCTGCGCGAGGCCGACCTGCAAGACTGACCGACGCCCAGTGGCGGTCGGCGACTGCGGCCGGTGCCGATCGGAACTGCGGCCAACTACTCAGTTCGTTCCGACGCTGTCGAGCGCCGCCAGCAACTGCTCGCGCCCCGAGGCGCGGAACGGCGCGTCGAGGTCGCGGAGCGCCTGGCGCGAGAAGAACCGGGCGTCCGCGGCGTCGGACCCGGCGTCGAGGGCGCCAGTCGCTGTATCGGCCGGCGCCGCGTAGTTGAACGACACCATCGTCGTCTCGGCGAACTCGAGGAACCCGTCGCCGACGAGCGTTAGATCCGCGGGCGCGACCGAGAGTCCGGTCTCCTCTTCGAGTTCGCGCGCGGCGCCGGCCCGGGGGGACTCCCCGTGTTCGAGTCGGCCGCCGGGGAGCGCCCACTCGCCGGCGTCCTCGCCGACGCCGAGTTCGACGAGCAGCAGGCTGTCGCCGTCGACGACCGTCGCCCGCCCCATCGGCACCGGATTGCGGTAGACCGTCAGGTCACAGGCCTCGCAGTACGGGCGGGTGCCGTCGCTCGTCTCACGTTCACCGAGCGACCCGCTGCAGGTCGGGCAGTGCGTGACGCGCTCGGTTTCGATAGTCCAGCCCATGCGAACCGCGTCGAACGGGCCCGGGAAGGGCGTTGCGCTCGCCGCAACGCTTCCGCAACGCGCGCCGAACGTGTGGGATCGGTTGGCGGACGGCCGGCCGGACTCGCAGGGTTTATACGGCCCACTGCCGGACAATGCGATACTATGGCTGAACAGCAGGGACGAACCGGGAGCGCGGGGCGATTCGGCGCGCGGTACGGCCGCGTCGCCCGCCGCCGCGTCGCCGAGATCGAGGGCGAGATGAACGAGGAACACAAGTGCCCGGACTGCGGTGAGGACCGCGTCGACCGCCAGGGCACCGGTATCTGGGAGTGCGGCTACTGCGGCCACACCTTCACCGGTGGCGCGTACAGCCCGACGACTCCCGGCGGCCGGACCGTCACGCGGTCGATCCGCGCGGCGCTCGCCGACGACGACGAAGAATGAGCTACAAGTGTTCCCGCTGTAAGCGCGACGTCGAACTCGACGAGTACGGCGGCGTCCGCTGTCCGTACTGCGGCCACCGCGTGCTCCTGAAAGAGCGGAGCCGCGACATCAAGGAAGTCGACGTCCGGTAACGAGCCGTGGACCACGAGGCCGTTTTCGAATTCGACTACACCGACGCCGAGCACGCGCGCCGCGTCGAGCGCAGCGTCGGCGTCGAAGTCGGCGACATCGAGGGCGACCGCACGACCGCGAGTCTCGACCGCGAGGGCACGACCGTGACCGTGACCGTCACGGCCAGCGACCTCGTCGCGCTGCGGGCCGGCTGTAACACCTGGCTGTCGCTCGTCTCCGTCGCCGAGTCCTGTGCGGACGCGACGCCGCGCGCCGACGCCTGATCGGGCGGTCTCAGGCCAACAAGTTATGGACCTGCGTGCAGTATCGTACTCCCAGTAGCTATGGGTCGTGAATACGTGCCGGTGGGGGACGCGTGAGCGAACGGGTCGAGCGTCGCGACGAGGGCGCGGATCCGCTCGTCACGGCGGTGCTGTCCGCCGTCGACGGCCCGGCCGCCGTCTGCGACCCGTCGGGCAGCGTCCTGGACTGCAACGGTGCCTTCGCCGAGGCGGTCGAGCAATCGGACGCGGCCTCCGACGCCTCATTCGCCGATCTCGTCGACTGCGCCAGCGACCCGCTCGCCCGCGCGGTCGAGACCGGCGAGGAGACGATGGGCAGGGCAGAGATCGCGTCGACCGATCGGGAAGCGACCGTCGCGGTCCGGCCGGTCGAACGCGACGGGAGCGTCAGCGCCGTCGTCGCGACGCTCGCGGAGCCGACCGGCCCCTTCGAGGACGACCGCGCGCTCTACGAGGCCAGCGTCGACGCCGCCGCCGACAGCGTCTACGTCGTCGACCGCTCGTTCCGGATCCGGGTCGCGAGCGAGGGGTTTACCCGCTTCACCGGCGTCCCGACCGACGACGTGGAAGGGAGAGACATCGGCTGTCTGCGGGAGCTCGATATCGTCGACGACGAGGCCTTTCACGCGGGTATCCGGTCGCTCCGCGCGCTGTTCGCCGGCGAGTCCGACGACGAACGCGTCACCGCGGAGGTGTCCCTGAGTGGCGGACGGGGCGTCGTCGAGAATCGCATGCGCCCCATCGAGCGCGACGGCGAGGTGGTCGGCGTCGTCAACGCCGTCCGCGACGTGACCGAGCGCGAGCGGCGCCGCGAGGCGCTCGCGACCAATCGAGAACGCCTGGCGACCATCCTCGACGACCTGCCGGTGATGATGGTCGTCGTCGACGCCGACGGGCGGGTCGACCACTGCCAGGGCGTGGACTTCGACGCGTTCGAGTGTCGACGTTCGGACCTCCTCGGCGAACCGATCGAATCCGTGGAGTCGGCCTGTCCCGACGTCGTCGATGGATTCCGGCGGGCGCTCGACGGGGAGACCGCCTCCGTGACCGAGACGATCAACGATCGGACGTACATGGTCTGTATCGACCCGCTCTCCGGATCGGAGATCGACACGGCCGTCGAGCCCAGGGACGCCGACGGTGGCGCGATCGCGGTCGCGATCGATATCACCGATCGGACGCGCCGCGAGGAGGCGCTACAGGCGCGCGAACAGGAACTCCGGGCAGTCATCGAGAGCAGCGCGGATCCGATCGCGATGCAGGACCTGGACGGGCGCTATCAGGTCGTCAACGAGGCGATGCTGGAGGTGACGGCGGGCGACCGCGAGGAGGTCGTCGGCGCGGGTCCCGAGGACATATTCCGGGACGCGTTCGCCCAGCGCGTTGAGGCGCATCGCCGTGCCGTACTGGAGACCGAGCGAGCGCGCGTAGTCGAGGAGACGCCGGGAGCCGACGGCGAGGGGACGGTGATCCAGCTAACGCTCGCGCCGTACCACGGGCCGGACGGCGACGTGCAAGGGACAGTCAGCATCGCCCGCGACATCACGGGACTCAAGCGCCAGCGCGACGAGCTGGAGACGCTGACGGAGATCCAGGAGCTCGTCCAGGAGAGCATGCGCGCGCTGGCCGGCGCGACCACCAGCGAGGCGATCCAGGAGACGGTCTGCGACAGGCTCGGCGAGTCGGAGTTCTACGAGTTCGCGTGGATCGGACAGCGCCAGCCGGGGACGGGCGAGGTCCACCCGGACTACTCGGCGGGCGGCGCCGAGGAGTACCTCGAGGAGGTCACCATCTCGGTCGACGGGGGCGACTGCGGGGTCGGCCCCGCGGGCGAGGCCTACCGCACCGGCGAGGTACAGGTCGTTCACGACGTGAGCGAGGAGGTCGACTTCGAACCGTGGCGGGAAGCCGCGCTCGCGAACGGGTTCCAGTCGATCGCCGCCGTGCCGCTGATCCACGGGTCGACGACCCACGGGCTGCTCGCGGTGTACGCCGACCGACCCAACGCCTTCAGCTGCCGCGAGATCAACGGTTTCGAGACGCTGGGCGAGGTCGTCGGGTTCGCCCTCTCGGCGGCACAGTATCGCCGGCTCATCGAGGCCGACAGCGTCCTCGAACTGGAGTTCGAGGTCCGCGGCGAGACGCCGTTCACCGTCGCCAGCCGCGAGCACGACTGCCGCTTCGAGATCGAACACGCGGTCCGGACTGGCGACAACCGCGTCCTCAGCTACCTGACCGTCGAGGGCGCCGACCCGGAGATCGGCGAGTCAGTCGCGCACTCGCTGCCGAACCTCGAACGGATCCGCCGGCTCGACGGCGAAGACGGCCCCCACTTCGAGATGACCCTGTCCGACTCCATCTTCCAGCACCTCGCCGATGCGGGCGCGCGCGGCGAGCGCGGCGTCGTCGAGGACGGCGTCGGCCACATGCACGTGGAGGCGCCCGCCGACGCCGACGTCCGGAAGATAACCGACGCGCTCGACGAACAGTTCCCGACCGTCGATCTGGCCGCCAAACGGGAGAAGCGCCGGACCGACGCGCCCTGGTGGCACAGCCACGGCGACATCGGGACTCGCCTGACCGACCGCCAGCGGGCCGTGCTCAAGACCGCCTACTACAACGGCTACTACGAGTGGCCCCGCGAGGCCGACTCCGAGGACCTCGCCGATTCGCTCGACATCGCCTCCACCACGCTCCTCCAGCACCTCCGCAAGGGCCACCGACGCATCCTCGAAGCGATGTTCGAGTCCTGATCTATCCCCCCCACTACGGCGAGAACGGCAGTCTTTGGATCACATGATCGATCGACGACAGGTGAATGCAGTAACATTACCCCTAGGCTTCTAGGGTCGATATTCTTGGTGGAGAGCAGGCAACGGATAGGTAGACGGGTATGAGTGAACGGACAGGGTCGAAAGATGGAGACCACGGTGGTACACAGACCCACGACGAATCAGAGGGGGACCGGCCGTACATCGATACGGTGTTCGACGCGCTCGCAGACTGGCGGCGGCGGGAAGTCTGCCAGTTCTTCCGCGAGACCGACGTGAGCACTGCGACGGTGGACGAATTGGCGATGCTGCTCGCGGCCTGCGAGCCGTCGGGGCTGGGGGAGTCCGACGGCCGTACGCACGAGGAGTTCGCGACGGAACTGACCGAGACGCACCTGCCGCGACTCGACGCAGCGGGCGTCGTCGATTACGACGACCGTTCGGGCACGGTCCGCTACTGGGGCCAGCCCACCGTCGAGAAGTGGCTCGAACACATCACCGAAGTCGACGGCCGCTGCGCGTAGCGGCCACCAGCCCGCTCGCTCGGCCGCTCGGCGGTGCTTGGCGATTCGCGGTCGAACCGACCGGGAACCGGTCGCCGCCCCGACCGGAAAGCGGGGGTTTTTCGTACCATTGCTTTATGAAAGAGGACTCTCTTTGCTCGCTCATGCCAACCGACGACTTCAGTGGGTTCCGCCGTCGGTACGACAACGCGCTCCAGCGCCTCGCCGAAGCCGACATCCATCCCGACGACCACGACGCCATCCGCTCGTGGCTCCGGGCTCGTGACGGCGACCTCGCCGTCTCCAGCCTCGGCCAGTACGCCAACCGACTCCGCCGCCTCGCCGAGTGGAGTGACGTCCCGCTCGTCGAGCTCGAACTCGACGACGTCCAGGAGCTGTTCTTCCGCATCCGTCGCGACGACTCCATCGGTCGCGGCGGCCAGCCCAGCGAGTCCACCGTCTACAACTACCAGGCGGCGCTCTCGACGTGGGCGACCGACCGCGGCGAGGAGTGGGTCAAAGACTTCGACCCGGACAAGCCCGACCAGCAGGAGCAGACCGTCGACGAGGCCGACATGCTCTCGCAGGACGACGTCGCCGATCTCGTCGAGGCCGCCCGCCGGCCTCGCAACCAGGCGCTGGTCGAGTTTCTCGCCGACACCGGCGCTCGACTCACTCTCGCCGGGTCGCTCCGAGTCAAGGACGTCGACCTCGACGGTGACCGAGCGACGTACACGCCGAACCGCAACGCCATCGGCCTGAAGGGCGCGAAGATCCAGCCATACCCCATCATCGACGCGAAGGCGTCGCTGCGGGTGTACCTGAACCACTCCCACCCCCGGCCCGACGAGCCCGAGGCGGCACTGTTCCACACGTTCGACGAGTGCGGCCCCGTCGCCGAGGAGGACGGTGCCCTCTCCCCGTCGCGCTTCAAAAGCATCCTGAAGACACTCGCCGACCGCGCGGACGTCGACAAACCTGTCAACCCCCACAACTTCCGACACTCGGCGGTCACTCGGATGTGGCGCGAAGGGTACGATAAACAGGAGATCCAGCACCGCGTCCAGTGGTCGCTCGACACGGACATGTGGCAGCGCTACGTCCACGTCACGGCCGAGCAGATGAACGAGGAGATCTTCGCCGGCGCCGGCATCGTCGACGACGACGAAAGCCTCTCCCGGGAACGAAAGCGCTGCGGGAACTGCCGCGAACCCGTCTCCCCGTCGGCGCGGTGGTGTCCGAACTGCGGCGAGGCGGTCACGAAAGAGGCGCGCGAGCGCCAGCAGTCCGCCCGCCAGTCGATGATGTCCGGCATCGAGGACGTCCGTGCCCCCGAGCGTGTCTCGCTGCGGACGCAGGGCGTCGGCATCCTCGACGTCGACCCCAGCCGCCTCGGTCAAGCCGAGACACCTCCCTCGTCGTCAGTCTCGCCTGACTCGTCGCCGTCGTCCTCGTCGATCGAGTCGAGGAAGGACTGAAACACCCAGGCGTCTGGAGCGTCACTGTTCGCCTCGCGCTCGATGAGGTCCCGGTGCTCGCGGATCCACTGCTCGGGATCTGTCTCACCCGGAACGAACTCACTCACCTTCCTTGTCGTCTGACTCATGCAGCATCAGCCTCCTGTCGGCGGTCGCGAGCAGCGGCGTGGAGTTTCCCACGAGCTCGCAGGTCAGCGTCCGGCGCCGTCACGCTCTCGAAGGCGTCGCGACGGCGCCAGCGCTCGGCTAGCTCTTCGGTGATCAGCCCGATACCCTCGCAGAGGTTGCACAGGTTGTCCCCGTGCATACAGTGTCCGGCAGCGTGACACAGATCGTCGTAGCACTCGACGTGCTCTCCGTTACCCCCGCAGCGGATGCAGTCGAGCCACTCGACGTCGTAGTACGGCGCCGGGTCGGCGAGGGGCTCAATCATCGCCAACCACCTGCCGAATCGTCTCTCGAATCGGTCCGTCGCCCTGGACGTCGGTCGTTCCTTCGGGCCACCGCCACACGAGTTCCTGCTCGCCGTCGGTCTCGACCACGATCATGAGACCCTCGCTGGTGATCTGGTCGTAGGCGTACAGGAGCGGCGAGATGCCCGGACCGAGGTCGTGGCGGTACCGACCGACCTTCGCGTAGGCCATGACCAGCTTGTGCCGCCGGCGCCGGACTCTCCAGCGTCGGTACGCATCGCGAAGGCGGTCAAGCACGGGCACGCACCCCCTTCTCCAGATGCTCGATATCCGCATACTGGAGCCGCGCTGACCCAGACTCCAGTTCTTCCAGCAGGTCGAGGTCCGAGAGGAGGTCCCGGACTTCGTCGCGGTCAGTCCCGGGAAGGTCCCGGGCGACGTGGTACACCGACTGTGCGCCTTCGAGCGCCTCGATCACCGCGTCTCGGTCGAGGCCGCGCTCTTCGATGGGGTCCGTGCTCTCTGACTCGGTCGTGGACTCGTTGGCAGCTGGTTCGACATCGTCGACGAGACCGTCGAACTCGAAGTCGGTGAGGTCGGAGATCTCGACATCGCTCGGGCCGATGACGTCAGCGATACCGTATACGCCGAACGCCCGCATGACGCGCTCTCGGCTCCAGTCCATCTCGTCGACGATATCACTGAGAGATTCGGCCGCGGAGACGATCTCCTCGAACTCACCCGGCTGAAGGTTCCCGAGGGCCGCCTGGGGAACGCCGTGGTCCTCGGTGCGGTGGATGTAGTAGGCGAAGCTGTTGTCGAACTCGGCCCCGCACGCGCATTTCCCGTGTTCTTGGCCGCAGGCACCGTCGTCGGGTGCGTCGGACTCGGGGTCGGACTCCGTGTCTTCGTCGTCAGATGGCGAGACCAGATCGCCCTCGGCGGGATCGCTCGCGCTCGCGATGGGGTCGCCCGGATGCCCAACGTCTTCGTGGTGCTCCTCGACGTCGGCGGCCATCGAGAAGACGCCCTCTCCGCAAACCCCGCACCACAGGCCGTTCTCGTCATCTTCACCGTCATCGCCTTCGTCTTCGTCGTCCGTGACGACCCACGTCGAGGCTTCGCTCGGCTCGTCGCTCTCGACCTTCTCGATCTCGGCGTCGAGCCGTTTGAGGCCCCACGGAACTGCCCGCCCGTCGACGCCGAGGTTGTCGGCGATCTCCGTGGAGGTCGCGTGGATTTCCTCACCGGCGTCGAGTCGCTCACGAGCCCAGTCCTCGACGATGTCCGAGCCGCTTCGGTCATCGTCGTCGCCGGACTCCTCGGTCTCGGCGGTCTCGTCGTCTGCGCCCGACTCGCTGTCGGCATCCCCCTCTGTTTCGACTGCGGGCTCGTCGTCCTCACTGACCTCGTCGAACGTCGGGATGACGTCCTCGTCGCGGCTGTCGTGATCGGTGTCTTCCTCGAGTTCGTCGACGGTTTCGTGGGGGGTCGGTTCAAAGTCGGTGAGCTCCTCTCCGACGTTGTCAGCTGGCTCTTCGGTACCGAGCTTTGAGTAGCGGGTCGGTGCCCGGACGGTCATCTCCCAAGCGATCCCGTGCTTGGTCCGGCGGACCTCACCGAGTCCCTCAACGTCGAGTTCGGTGTCGTCGAGGAGAGCGACGGCCTCCTGGACGGCCTCCAGGTCTGCGGGAGACAGTTTGCTCGCCATCTACTGAACACCCCCCGTGTGCTCACTGGCCGTGCGTAGTGAACGAATCATACAGGAACCTCCGAACCGAACAAAACGCCGTCCTGAGTCTCGTCGATGAACTGTCTCCACTCCGCGCTATCTACTGGCGAGCTACCAGCGTGCAACCAACTCGTTTCTTCAGTATGCCACTCTGGGCGTTCCTCTATCTGCAAATCGCACGCTTTCACTGCTGCCTCTTTCTCCGACTCAGCGGCAACCAGAACCGTTAGTTCGTGCTCGTGAGACGAGTGATCACCGTAGCGTGCGAGCTTGATTTCGTGGACGCGCTTCTCGCCCGCGAATAGATCAATATCGCCTCTGGATGGTACAGAGTCACTCATCGCGATCGGCCTCCTCTCGGGAGTCGTTATACCAGCGGATCCGGACGTACTGCTCGGGGTCGAACTCGTGGCAGACGTAGTCGCCGCCGCAGTTCCCGCACTCCATGTCCGATGGCGGACCGGGCGGGCTGCAGAGTCGGCGGCCACACCCGACGCACGTGAACAGGTGCGTGTACAGCTCCTCGTCTGACTCCTGTTTCTCCTTGAAGGTCGGATCTGGCGGGAGTCCCTCGCCGCCTTCCCGGAACCAGACCGGGTTGCTGAAACTGTCGCCCTCCATCGTCACCGCACCTCCTGCAGGTCGACAGCGTCGTCGCTCGAAGCCATCGCGAAGGCCTCCGAATCGATGTCGACCCGCATGACGCTCTCGTCGTCGGTGCTCCGAACCGTCAGGTCATCCTCGGGACAGAGGAGCACGACGTCGTCCTCGATCGGGACTGCCGCGACGTCGTGACCGGGACGACGTTCGTCGCGCTCGTCGACGTAGCGGTCGATAGCCGCTTTCGCGTCCTCAGGCATCGCGACCACCACCGTTGTCCAGCAGGACCTCGTCCGGTGGTCGACAGTCATGGTCCTCCAGTTCGCCGACATCGTCGAAGACCTGACTGCACAGGTCGCACTTGTGAGGACCGTCGTCGCCGGCGAACGCCTGGTCGACACCACCGTCGGTCGCGACCTGGTCGTCGAACTCGTCGGTCGACATCGCACGGAGTTGCGTGGCGAGTTCGCCGCCATCGTTGTTCTTCGGCGCCGGGGTCTCCCCAGGGTCGCAGTACTGGCAGTAGCTGAAGCGGTCGGAGAGCGTCTCGACGCTCCGGCGCTGCCACTCCCGAGTCGCCAGGTCCGCACACTGGCAGTTGGGCTGATCCGGGTTGTCCGGGTCGGGGTCGTGGTAGACGCCGCGGGTCTTGTACCGGGAGACGAGGACGTAGTCGAACCCGCCGTCCGTCGCGATGGCGACCGAGCGTGCGACGACCTCGTGGTCTGGGTTGGCGCCCTCGTGGCCGCCAGCGGCCGAGGCCGCACGGTCTTCTGGCGTCTTCCAGACGGTCCCGGTCTCGAACTGTCGGCCGAAGTCGCAATCCTGACACTCGACAGCCCACGGCTGTTCGCCTCCGTCGGTCGCGACGCGCTTGACCTCGACGTCGTGGAACTGGTCGTGGTCTTCGACGGCGTCGCCGGCGTCTTCGAAGTCCCCGCGCTCGAGGACGCCGCACTGCTCGCACTCGGCGATGAACTCGGTCACGCCGAGTCACCTCCCGGCAGCAGGTCGGTCTCCTCGGCCATGACCACCTGCGGCGCTGACCCGAGGATGTCCTTGATCTGCCCGCGCGTCGAGTGCTGGACGAACGTGGGCTCGTTGCCGAGGCGCTTGTCCAGATGCGAGTAGCCGGCGACCTGATAGCGCTCCGTCTCGGGGTCCCACCGGATGGCAGTCGCTCCCGTCGACGACCACGTCACGATCGCGACGTCGCCGCCGGCGTGTTTCGCCGCACGCAGGTAGTCGTTCGCGTCGGCCGCTCCTGCAGGAGCGTCGCCACGGAGTTCGGCCAGCACCCGCAGGACGGTCGGTCGCTGGTCGGGCTCGCACTCGCCGAGGCGGTCGAGCGCCGCGTCGCTGGCGCGCTCCCCGATCGGGAGCGGCAGGCGGTCGAGGTCCCAGTCGATGTCCTGCTGGATGCGCTTGGGGTCGACCGTCATCGGCCGTCACCTCCGTCATCGACAGCGAGTTCGAACGGAACCCTGGCGAGCCGCCCCGCGGGGTAGTCGTAGGTGTTGCTGAACGAGTGCAGGTCGTCGACGCTGCCGACGAACACACACTCGAAGACGGGGTCGTCGACGCGGACCGGCAGGAACGGATGCTGCTTGTACGTCGCGAGGTCGAAATCCTCGCGCTCGTAGTGCTCGACCAGCGTGTCCGCACTCTTGCCAACGATCATGAGCGGCTGGCGCGTCACGAGGTCGATAGCGACGTCGCCGACGCCCATGCCGGCGTGGGTGGCGGCACCGACGGCGTCCAGTTCGGCTAGGAGGTGTTCACGGGGCGTCCGCTCGGCGTCGTCGAAGTCGTTGTCGATGGCACCCTGTGCCCCACCGTCGATGTCGTCGGACATCAGGCATCGCCTCCCGTGACTTCGACGGCGGTCGCGACCACTTCGACGGCGGCCTCGGTCGCCGCGGTCGCCTGGACCTCTTGGTCGTCGCCGACGTCGACGATCCCCATCTGCTCCAGCTTCGGGATGTGCGTCTGGTACAGCGAGACGTAGACGCGCTTGCGCTGCGGGCCGGTCAGGTCCGCTATCTTGCAGTCGTACTCCTCGCAGGCGACGGTCTCCGCGAGGTCCGTCAGGTCGACCGCGTTGAGTTCGTTGACCCAGCGGACGGCCCGGCGCCGGCGCTCGTTCCGCAGCGCCTCGAACAGCGTGTCGACGCCCACGTCGGGCGTGGGGAGCTCGTCGTCGACGTCCTCGTCCTCGTCGGTCTCACCGAACAGGGAGATGCCGAACATCAGGCACCGCCCCCGTTGCGCTCGATGGTGTCGATGTGCTCGTCCAGAAGGGACGACCCACTGCGGGTCAGGCCGTACAGCCGGCCCTTCTTTCGGTCGTCGTCGACGAGCAGTTCGACGATCTCGCGCTCGCGCAGGCGCTGGAGCGCACGCGAGACGTGGGCGATCCCGACGTCCTGCTCTTCGGCGATCGTCGACGGCGTCGCGGCGCCGTCCTGAAGCGCGTCGAGGACGGCGCAGCGGTACTTCGATGAAATGAGGAAGCTTAGTGCGTCGGTCTGGTCCGTGTCCGACTCCGAATCCGCAACTACCCCGCCCCCGTCGGTGAGTAGTCGGTGAGAACCCTCTTCCCGGGAGAGTCCTGACTGATCACCTGCCGGGGGCACTGCCCCTGCACAACCCTTACTCGTGGACTCGGATGCCGAGTCGCTACTATCACGACCGTCTGCACGGTCGACTATGCCGCGTTCATGGGCCCTATTATTAAGGGCCGTGTGCTCTTTCTGTCGCATGTCCGGAAACCTCGTGCTGAGGTCGACCCGGGCCCGGCGTGCTGGAGACACGTCGGCTTTTGGCCGAAAGGCCCGAGGTCAACAACGGATTATGGTGCCAAGTTGAAATAGATTACTGACGATTAGTCAGTGTATGACGATCCGGGACAAGTGTTTATAGACGAGTAGCCATTACTTATCATTAATCAGTACTCGTATGGTGGTTGCAACTGACCCAACTGACGACATGCGGAAGGACGCGGACTGGATGGTCCCTACAGACGATCGGATCCTCGAACTCATCCGGGAGTATGGTAATCTCACGCCGACGGCGATCGAGGATCTGGGTGGCCCCTCTGCGGGCCATGCCCGAAACCGGTGTCCGGTCCTTGCCAAATATGGACTGCTTCACCGCATCTCCCGAGGCCTGTACGGAATTACCGACGAAGGCCTGGCTTACCTGGACGAGGAACTCGACGCTTCGACGCTTGAAGCCGATTCGACCGACGACTCCTGACATTTTCACGCCGGTTTCGCGACTTGCTGAAGGTTCGCGTCCAGCCACTCGGGGATCTCCAGGTCGGCGAGCTCGCCGTCACGCCAGCTGGTCACGATCTCGGACTCGCCGTTGCGGTCAACGTCGAGTCGCCACTTCCGCCCGTCGGGGTGTTCGACGTCCAGACGAGCGCCGCCGTTCGCGAGCGGCTTGACGTGCTTGACGTCGACTTCGGTCCCGTCGAAGGTGTGCATCGTGTCTGGCATACAGACTTGCGTACGCAACCCCCGGGAAAAGGCGTGATGGGGTCGGATCCGATGGATCCGATGCGGGGTCAAATCGGTCACGTCTGGCGATTCTACCGGATCCGTAGCGACAATCTCCAGTTCGATAGAAAGTTGAGTGGGTTGAACTGTTGGAAGAATCCAACTAATTTATTGCGTCGTAGGGATGATGCTCAGATGGACGCGGCAGCAAGCCGTGATCCCGAGATATCTGACCATGTTTGGGCAACCACCGCCGCAGTCACGAGAAATCGTGCTGTAGGGTGGGAGCGTCCTGGTCATCTTGAGTAACCGGTTGACCCACCGGTAGCAAACGTCACCTTGGGTCGCCTTCACTTTCCGCGAATGAATGGAACCGGTGGAGAGCCACCGGTAGTTTTAGTCCCGGTTGAGCGACATCCCCAGCCCAAGGAGAATTAATCCCTGGCCCAGTGGATGGCCCCCTAAGACTAAGACAGTGCCACAGACGATGGTAGTGGCAGCGTCGTCCGTCATCTTGAGTCGCCTTCACTTTCGGCTGCACGACTCGGCGGCCGCGAAGCGACCTCCGGAGATCTTCACGCCAACCAACCTGTTGGATTGGTAGGGCAAAAGCGTGCCGGAGGTAGTACTCTTATCCGTACTCTTTTGGGCTACTCGAACGGGATCGCGTCCCACGTTCGCGACTGCTTCGCCCCACTGGCCTCGACGTAGTTGTAGTGCTCCATCTTGCTCAAATAGTTCCGGACCGTCCGCTTCGCCCGGGGTTCGTCGACACTACCCTCGTAGCGCTCGTACAGCGTGCCGGGGGAGAGCGGACCATGCTCGCGAAGGATTTCGAACAGCGTCTGCTGGTGGTCGTGCAGTTGGTCCCACGCCTTTCGCTGTAGTTCGCGAAAGGCCCTGGGGAGCGCGTCTCGGAGGTCCTTCTCGGTGATGACGTACCGGCCCCGGTCGCGCCGGTGCTCGCCGGCGAGTTCGGCGGCCTCTCGCAACGTGCGGATGGCCTTTCGAGCGTCACCCTCCGCACGCTCGGCGATCCAGTCGAGTTGTCCGTCGCTGATCACCGACCGCGACGAGAACGCTGCATCCGCTCGGGCCTGGAGAATAGCCGAGATCTCGGTTGCCGAGTAGGCCGGGAATTGAATGCGCCGACCGACTGCGAGTCGGCTCTGCAGTCTCTCTTCCATCCCGGAGAAGAAGTCGTCCTCGGAGTTGCCGATGATGATGAGGTTCAACTCGGATTCGAACAGCGTGTAGAGGACGGCTTTATCCCGTAGCTGGTCGGCTTCGTCGCAGATGACCCAGCGGTCGGCGTCGTCGAGGTCGTGGATCAGGTCGGTCAGCGTCCCTCGACCGGTCGACTGGCGGTGGACTGCAGTGTTACACAGCCCGTCGGCGACGGAGAAGAGGACGCCGTGGCGATCGTGGTCGTCCCAGCAGTTGACGTGAACCGACCGGGTATGACCTGGAGGTGAGAGGTGATCGGCGACGAGGCGCGCACACATCGTCTTCCCTGTCCCGGGCGGGCCGAACAGATAGGCAATCCCGGCAGATTCGCCCGTGATAGTGCGGCGAAGACGGCGAATCTCATCCTGCCGGTGGACCACGAGCTCGTGCTCGGGGACGGCGTCCTCGTCGAGGACCTCCGGCTTCGTCAGCATGGCTTCTGATATGTCCGGCAGGGGGTAATATAATCGACGGGGAGGGATCCGATGGATCCGATGTGGCAGAGGGCTACACCTTAGTAACTGGACGCCAACCTGAATCTATGAATCGGCGACAGTTCCTCGCGACATGTTCAGCCGCGACAGCTCTCGGGCTCGCTGGTTGTGGGAGCGACGGTACGGAGACAGCCGGCGGTGACGACGGTGATGGCAGCGATGGTGGCACGCCGACACAGTCCCCGACTTCGACATCGGCGAACACAGATTCCAGTGGGGGCACTGCCACGCCCACACCGACCGAGGCGGACACACCAACACCGACGGAAACTCCCACCGAAACACCGTCTCCGACACCGAGTCCCACCCCGGAACCGACTGCGACGCCGGTCCCCGACCAGACGTTCAACGGGTCAGGGCAGGCAGTTCACGATGATGTCGATATCGTGGGCGGACTGACGATCGTCGAGGCCACGCACTCAGGGTCGCAAAACTTCATCGTCAAGTTAGTTCCCGAGGAGGGTGAGTTCGACACGATCGTGATCAATCACATCGGGGACTACGACGGCGCCGCGGCCGAGTTAGTCGATGGCGGTACTTACCAGCTGGACGTCGACGCCGACGGCGACTGGGACATCACCCTCCGCCAGCCGCGGCCCCAGTCGGGCGACTCTCTTCCGCAGTCGTTCGACGGTGACGGTCCGGATGTTTTCGGCCCGTTCGAGTTCAGCGGGTCGAGCCATACCGCTTCAGGAAGCCATGATGGCGAGCAGAATTTCATCGTCGAGGTCTTCCCACTCGAAGGCATCTCTCCCGAGGTCGTCTTCAACGAGATTGGCGAGTTCGAAGGCGAGACGACGTTCCGACCGGCGGATCTGGGCTACGTAGCTGTCACTGCGGATGGGTCGTGGACGTTGGAAATGGAATAAAATCGAACGGTCAGCCTTCTTGTGACGGCGGTGAGACGTGGACGTCGTCGTGGTCCGTCAGCGGTCCCGGGTTATCCGAGAGCTCACACCGTTCGTCGTGGACGACCTCGAAGAGGTCCTCGTCGAGGTTGCCGCACTCGCACTGGAAGGCGAGCACTTCGCCCTCGTGGAGGCCACCCCGCCCCTCAGTATCGGCACACTCGACCACGGTGATCGGGTGACTCTCGTCGAACTCCGGCGTCGGCCGCCCGGGGATGTCGGGCACGAGCTCGTCGTAATGGTCACGGCCGTGCTCGCCGGCGAGACTGCAATCTTCGTTGTGATAAATCTGCGAGAGTGTCTCGTCGGCCTGCAGGCATTCGGGACAGATGTAGCCAGCAACCTCCCCGACGTGGTGGTTGCTCTTTCGCGGGTCGGTAACGACTAACCGCTGGACCTGCGTGCCGTCGAGGTCCTCGCGCGTCACCTTCATCGGTCGACCGCCTCCGGGCCCGTGATGGCGGTCGCCGCCTCGTCATCTGGCGGCGAGATCTCGACTGCGTCCGTCGCACGAGCGTCGACGCTCACCTCCAGGGCAGCGACGGCTTCGCCGCCGAGCGGCCGCCACTCGCCGTCGTCGAGTTGCTCCTCGATGCGCGACCAGCCACCGGGCTCCTCGCGGACGAACCGGACGCGCCGGCGCCGCGAGTGTTGGTCGACAAACTCGTAGTCGATTTCCGGCGCGTCAGTCATGCGACCCTCCCGTCGTCAGCTCGAGACCGCGCCTGTAGGTAATCGAGGGCGTCGATGTCGCCGAACTCCTGGACGACGAGCGCTCGCCAGATGCGCGACTCGTCGACGTCGGACCACTTGCCCATCAGTTCTCACCTTCCAGGCAGACGCCCATCGACCCGCTCTCGAACGTCGACACCCGAGTGATCTCGAACCCATCCGGCGCTTCCCAGTTGACCGCCTGCGTGTCGCTATCGAACCAGACCGTCAGGTCCGGGCCGCCGCCCTCCTCGACTTCGCGGACAGCGTCGTCGTAGGCGAGCAGTCGGCGTGACTGCGCACGCACCTCGGTTCCGTCGTACTCGTCGAACGTGGAGAGGTCCTTCCCGTTGACGCGAAGCGTCTTGGGCGACATCACTCATCCCTCCAGTCGATCGGGCCGCCGGCGTGGCGTTCGCGATCGTCGGGCATCTCGAACTCGCCGTCGGGATAGGTCTCCACGAACTCCCGGGCGGCGTCGCGGGCGACGTCCAGCGATGAGAGCTCGGGGCAGAGGTTGGCCCCGACGCCATCGCGGACGCGAGTGATGTAGCCTGAGTCCATCGACGCCGTCCGTGGATTCGACATCTGGTCCGGCCGAGACATCGACTCGACGCTAACTCGGAGTCCGGTGTCGTGTTCAAACACGGCGCATTCGAGGTGAGATAGCTGGTCCTCTTTGACGCGGTCCCACCCAGCGGGAAGGCCGTCGTCGGTACCTTCATTGGCGTCCGTATCGGACGCCTGCATGCTTCGGCTCATAGTTGGGATCCGAAGCGCCGGTCCGCTGCTCCAACAGCGGGCCACTTTCTGTGGCACCCGGCGCCTCTACCTGTAGATCATACTGCCAGTCACTTAGTAATTGCTATTAGCAATTGTATTGACTCGGCATATGACCAAGCTTTTTGCCACAAGAGTGCGTTAGCTATTAGCAACGGTATGAGCAACCAGATACCAGTGACACTTTCGGAAGACGACGTTGACCCGCTGTACGCGGCGATCCTCGATTACTTCGTCGAGGGCCGCGGCGACGGCGGTCCGTGGGGGAAGGCGACCCCGACGGAGGTGTACCGGGCTCTCGAAGACCGAGGGACGCTCGAAGAGCTGGGGGACCCGGTCCGCCAGACCGTCCAGAACCGGATCCAGAAACTCGCGCTGGCGGGACATCTCGAAAACAAGTACGACTCAGGCAGCTACGAGTTCGTTTCAGATCCCCGAGAGGCCGACGATGAGTAACCACCAGGAACCACTCTCGGACATCGAGTGCAAGGAAGAAGCCCTCGGTGGCATTCGCGACGCGATCGCTGCGGTCCAGCGCATCCCGGCGCCGGCCCTCAACGGCGAAAAGCACGACCAACTCCTCGAGTCGGCGGACACGCTCCAGAGCCTGGAGCGGGCACTGACGAACGAGGTCGACCAGCTGCGGGACGAGGAGGTCAGCGATGGCTGACGAGGACGACTACCCGTTCCCCGAGGTTAGGCCGAACGAGGTCCGAGAGCTGATCCAGGGGGACCAGGAGGGCGAGAATGGCGATGAGTGAATCCGCCCCAGCCGACCGGGCCGACCGCGAGATCGTCGTCGGCGAGACGGAGACCGGCGAGCACTACACCCTACCGGTCGAGGACATCCTCACCGGGCGTGCGTTCATCACCGGGAAGTCCGGCTCGGGCAAGTCCAACACGGCGAGCGTCATCGCCGAGGAACTCCTCGACCGCCAGCACCCATTTCTGGTCGTCGACGTCGACGGCGAGTACTACGGCCTGAAGGAATCCTACGAGATCCTCCACGTTGGCGCGACCGACCGCTGCGACCTGCAGGTCGGTCCCGAGCACGCGGGCAAACTCGCAGAGCTCGCACTCGACCAGCACGTCCCGATCATCCTCGACGTCTCCGGCTACGTCGACCAGAACGTCGTCGACGAACTCGTCGCCGAAGTCGCGCGAGAACTGTTCGTCCGCGAGCAGGACCGCCGGCTGCCATTCATCATGCTCGTCGAGGAGGTCCACGAGTTCCTGCCCCAGCAGGGCGGCCTTGACGACGTCGGCGAGATGCTCATCCGCGTCGCCAAGCGAGGACGGAAACACGGCCTCGGCATCGCCGGCCTCTCCCAGCGCCCTGCGAACGTCAAGAAGGACTTCATCACACAAGCCGATCTGCTCGTCTGGCATCGGCTCACCTGGGATAACGACACCGACGTCGTCGCCCGCGTGGTCGACCGCGACACTGCCGACGCTGTCGAGGGGCTCGATGACGGAGAGGCGTTCGTCCAGGCCGACTGGTCAGAGGTCGACGTCAAGCGCGTGCAGTTCCGCCGCAAGGAGACCTTCGACGCCGGCGCGACGCCCGGCCTCGACGACGTCGACCGCCCGGAGCTCAAGAGCATCGGCGAGGACCTCGTCGACGAACTCGAAGAGATCTCCGAGCAGCACTCCCGTCGGCAGGACCGCATCGCCGAGCTGGAGGCGACGATCGACGAGAAAGACGAGCGGATCGAAGAACTCGAACGGAAGCTCGAAAACCAGGAGGACATCGCCGAGGCGGCCCAGCAGATGGCGGAGGCCTTCCAGAACGGCGCCGATGACGGCACCAGTACAGCCGAGGACGTCCCCGCCGACTGGGAAGAGAAGCTCGCGACCAAGAACGAGACGATCGCCGACTTGCGCGATGACGTCGAGGACCTGCAGGCGGAGCTGGCGGACGTCCAGGCGGAGCGTGACGGCCTCGAAGCCGAGCTCGAGCGACTCCGGTCCTACGAGGACCGCGTCGAGCAGGCCGAACGCATCGAGGAGCAGCTGGACGAGGCCCGTGACGTGCTCGGTGTGGACGTGAACGAGACTGCCAGCGCTGCCGCCGGTGGCCAGGGCGACGAGGTTGAAGACCTGCGCGCAGAACTCGCGGACGCGCAGGAACGGATCGCCGACCTCGAAGCGGAGAACGAGCGGCTTCGCGATACCGCCGAAGAGGATGGAGTTACTGTCCCGACCGACTACCAGGACTTCATCGACGAGCCGGTCGTTCAGGACGCCATCGAGGATGCGAAGGAAAAGTCGAGCGCGTCACCCCGGTATGTCAAGGGCGTCGTCGCATCGATCGTCCAGAAGGACGGTCCCGTGGACTACGAGACAGTTGCTAACCGACTCGGCGTGTCGACCACGACCGACGTGTCGAAGGCCGCGTCGACGCTGGAGACTCTCGGCGTTCTCGAACGCGTTCAGCAGTCGCCGGCGAAGGTGGACTTCGACCTCAACGGCGTCGCCGAGATCAAGGAAGCCCAGCAGCGCCGAGAGCAGGCCGAGGCTGTGATGGAAGGCCTCTGAGATAGTGACGTTTGAGTCTGTGGACTACGGAACTGACGTGACGTGTAGGTCGCTGTCTTCGACTCTAAATCCACCTTCCGGATGAGTAACCAGAATCCCTGGAGTTGGATGTTCCACGCCTTTCTCGAAAGTCTTGAGCAGAAGAGGCTGAAAATCGTCAGGAGAGATGTCCACCTGAACGATATCGAAGTTTACTGTGCTAATACCGAGAGCATTATTGAACTCGTTATCCCGCTCCTCAAATTGAGTCCTGTACTTCTGCTTTTCAAAGATGTCGCCTTCCGCTGTTAAGTCGAGGTGCTGCATCCGCCATCTGTCAATACCAGTTTCTTTATCGAGTTCGAATTGGAATATAAAAGCATCTGTATCGGGGTTATAGTCGAGGAGCTGAACGAAGAAATCCTCAAACAGGTTGGTGAAGTTCTCCTCACTCAGACCCCGAATCTGCTTCGCAGCAGATTCAAATTCTGCTTTTGCTAGCTGCCCTACTTCATCCATATACTACGTTGGTTGACAGTCGACCTTATAGCTATCCGCACTGAAAGTCTCCGGTATCGCCCTCGGACGCAGCTAACCGCGTCTTTGAAACTCCCTTCTAGGAACTGAGAGGCCACTCCGTTGTACAGAAAGACTGCATGGTGGCTCTATAGGCCACCGTTGGCCGCGAAGAAGACTGCAACGAGGCAGGCCGCGAAAGCCAGCTTCTTGAACCGCCTCGCCTCGATTTTGTCATCTGAGATCCACCGCCCTTTGTCATCTCGTGGTCGTGACATTGCCTTCATCACCTCCGTTACTATCGCCCAAGGGGCGGAATATATGTAATCGTTTGGGGAAGATATGATCTCGGTATCATCATAATATCGCTCTAATATCGCTTGACGATCGCTTGGACTGAAAGTAGATTCACTTCCAGTCCACTTGGCGACTGGTTACAACACGCTGACCAACAGCAGTGGCTATGGACCGGGAGGAGCAGTTCGAGAAGCTGGACGATCCTTCGGATGGCCTGCCCCGAGGGGGCGGGGCAGCTATCCGCCTGTTAGTTGTTCCCTGGTCCGCTCAAGGTGCTGGTCGACGACAGTCGGATCGAGTTCGTATTCAGGATCGGTGTACGGTTTTACAGCGAATAGCGTATTATCAATGAGCCTGTACCGCGTCAGGTATTCCTCATCGATGAGCGCGTTTGCGTAGCAGAAGGTCCGGTAGTTTTTCCCACCACCAAGCGGGTAACGCTCGGATTTCGGGTGGTAGTTCTTTTCAGGAGAGTAATCGTCTATAATCACCATCGATCCCGGGAGGAGATGATCATACAGGAGCTCGAAGTCTCGGTGAAGATTCCCGTCTGCGTCAAGGCACAGTACTGAGATGGGGAGCGCTTCGGCGATCGGCGCCGGTAGATCAGACTCCCCATCCAGGTGTTGGGGGAGAACACGGATTCGGTCAGATACCCCCCACTCCCGGATGTTCTGTTCCAGAATCCGGATGTTGTCCTCTTTCGACCCATATTTAGATCGAGACCCGCCTTCGCCCTTTTCAACCGTAATAACCTCTCCATCCCGGTTACTGTCTTCTAACCCCAGTGCGAGCGCGATAGACCCGGCTCCGTGGGCTGCTCCGACCTCGACGATGTTCCCTTTCTGAGTTGCTTTCGCGCTCTGGTAGAGCTCTTCATACACCTCTTCCGAGAGCATTCCATTACATTCGTCTTTGAGTTTTGAGAAGCGAGTCGGCCAGATAGTCTGATAAATTTTCCTCACTGCTGGCTTTAAAAACCATGGCAGTTGATCATACACACCCTGATTCATACACCCCTTCCGTGTATCAAACAGTTAGATTTGTTGGTCAAATGCAGGTAACTCGGTGGAGATTTGGTAGCTTCTCCGCGAATTACCGTCGCTGACCTTTAGCAGTGACTTCGAGATTCCCGCCAGAGATGTCAAACTCTGCTGAATTTACTTGCGTTGTTACTGTGCGCGCTGCCCAATCGAGGAACGGGTGAGCGGGCGAGCTGATGTTTACAGCCGGGTTGGGGAGATGGGAAACTGTGAATGTTGCATCATCGTATGTCTCGAGCATGAGTTCTCCAGAGACTCCTTTGTCGAGACTCCCATCGCCGAGAACCCATTGGTTCTCGCTGGAATAAGGCGTGGTACTGTAATCCGCCGGGTCACGGAGCACGTAGTCGTATGCCCCATCCGCAAGTTCGTTAACAGTCATCGTCAGAGGGCCACCATCAGACGATCCCGCCCTGAACTCGAATTTGACCAGGTCGTAATCGGAGAGCCCAGTCACCTGATACGAGGCGGCTGTCGACCGGTCACCATCGTCGAGAAACTTGTCGATGACTTCCCAGTCGTTGATCTCGTTCTCAGAGTCGCGGAACTCGTACGCGACGTCGCTCCGTACGCCGCCTTCTTTGATGTGCGTGACGGCATTGGCGTTGCTCGCTCCAAAGTCCGGATAGCTGATAGTGTTCGATCCGATCCCGCTCACCCTGCCTGATCCAACAGCGTAGACCAGCGACGTACTAACCGACCCGTCGCAGTTTTTGTATTCGATGTTGGTTCCTTGCTTCGGCGCAAACGCGTACTCCGTCGTGCCACCAAAGGTCGAGTTGACCACCCGAATGTGGCACTGATAACCCCCGACTCCTACAGCGGTTTGATTGTCGTCGGTGGTTGAGTGGATGTGACAGTTCTCTACGTAGAAGTTAGAATTGTATCCGTCAATTTGGGTCTCCCACTGGATCCCCTCGAATCCAGTGCGGTGGGGCGCGTTACCCTGAATTTGCAGGTTGAACCGTTTACCACCACCGAAAACGACGTTTGAGGGGGTATCTGTATTGCCGATGAACCGGAGCGGTCCACCAGCAGCTGTTTTCCAGCTCGTTACTATGTGCATCCCCGTCAGGAATGCTGCATCGTACGTTCCGTCGGCGAAATAGACACTGATCGGGTGCTGGATGATGGTGGGGAGGCGTCGGAATACCTCCTTCAGTGATTTGATCGGATCTGACTCCGTGCCCTCAGCGTCGTCACTCCCAGCTGTTGCATCCACGTACAGGTCCATCGCTTCGGTCGACACCACATCTCGAGAGTTCACTCCGGGGTCGTTCTCCTCGATGGGATTGTGCTGCACCTCCCACGTACTCACCGAATCCGCGTCCACCACACGGGCGGTCAGACTATCGAACGCCCCGTTCGCGATGACCAGCTTGATTTGTGTGTTCTGGCCGGCATCGCCGTAGTAAGTCCCGGGGTCACTCGGCTCGCTGACCTTCGTGATCGTGTTGATTTGGTCCGCCAGAATCTCCGCGATGTCGGTCGGGACTTCGGCGTAGGCGTTGTCGGTGAACCAGATCTCCTGGTCGATCTCCGGGATCTTGATGACGCGCGTTACTGGCGTTCCGTCCTGTTTCGTGTTGGTACTCTGAATCCACTGGGTCATGGGTTAGTGTCCGCTGATCCGAGGTGGGAAGCTGCTCGTCGACGCCGCCGTCGGCCAAGCGCTGCCTGAACTCACTACCGAGAAGGTCGCACCGGATTCCGCCGGTATCGTTTATTCCTGTCCGGGACCAACTTCATCGAGGGCGTCAGAAGCGTCGACGCCGCGGCAGTGGGCGACCGCGATCTTCTCTGCGTCCCCTAATTGAGCGACGCTTCGGATCTCGTCGATGTACTCGGGTGGCGGCGCCTCGCCCGACGCCGTCACGCCATCCTCGCTGATCATCCGCAACAGTGCATCCAGCTTTTCATGTGTTAGTTGCTCTCGCCTCATATCTGGTGACTATGTTCGGGCAGCGCGACGGTGTGTAGCTCCAACTCGAAAATCGAGAAGTGCCCCGTGCCGTCTACTGACCCGACATAATACACATGAAATCGGAGCTTATCGACTTGGCCCTCGTTGAATGTCCACGAGTCCCAGCTCGAGGAGCTATTTGACGTTCCTGGAGTCGCAATCGTCACCCACGTACCATCCCGCCGGACCTCGATTTCTTCAAGATCGACGCCGCCGCCAGTCGCCCACAGCATCCGGAACCCATCGGCGTAGCGTGACTCTACCTCGAACTCCTCAGTTGCGTCGCGCGGGTCCGCGTCCTGCACCCGCTGGTCCCGCGTGCTGTCGTCGCCATCTCGATACGCTTCATCCGAAACCTGATCCGAGATGTAGCCCCCCGATATCCCCGTGGTTTGCGTTGATCCAGGCCGCGCGTGGTGTGCAGAGGAGTTGGCTTCGTGATTGTCCAGCTCGGTCTGCGTCGCCGGGTCGAACCCGAGGTCTCCCTGCCCGACCGACCCATCTTCAACTTCGTCACTCCCGACAGCGCCGGTCGCGATCTCGCCACTCCCGACGGCGTCGGTCGCGATCTCGTCACTCCCGACAGCGCCAGTCGCGATTTCGCCACTCCCGACGGCGCCGGCCGCGATCTTGGCCTGCGTCACAGCCGCGTTCGAGAGGTCCTCAGAGTCCAGCGGATAGCCGCTGAACGCGGCGTCTCCGAGGTTCAGCAGCCCCTCGACGACGTCGTTCGCGATGCGATAGCCGTCGAGGTTCCGGCGGTCCGTGACGGCAGTCACGCCGCTGCTGTCCGTATCGAAGTCGAAGAGCGGGAGTCGGGGGTCGCGAGGGTCGAACTCCGAGGCGGTGCCGATGAGCACCGTGTTCGACGACGTCACGTCCCAGCCGGCATAGACGGTCTGGTCTACCGTCGACGCGTCGAGCGTCACGGTCGTCGTGATGTCCCGGGCGAGCCACGCACCGCCGACGTAGGCCTGTCCCGGGTCGACGGTGACGTCGAACGAACTCGAGGAGTGAGACCCCGTGAATGCGTTCAGCGCCGTCTCGTCGATGACGTCGTCGTCCGTCGCGATGTTCGCAGGGTCGCTGCCCGCAGGAACGATCCAGCCGTCGGACGAACCGCCAGCGAAGCGGATCGCCGCCGCCGTCTGCTGTGACGACGGATTGCCGTCGAGTGTGGGGTTTACCTTATCTGTCATGAGTTAGACGCTCCGGAACTGCAGGGTGACGATGAGGGTGGCGACCTTCCCGTCGGTCTTGTTGATCGCATCGATGAGCGCGTGATTCAACTGCAACTCGCCGCTACTCTGGGGGCCGGTGAACAGCCCCATCTCTACGAGTGAGTGGCCGTTCGCCTCGGTGCTGTCGAGAAAACACGTCACGGTGAGGTCGCGTCCGTCGTCGCTCGTCGTCGCGACGGAACTGCGGTAGACCTCGCCTCCGAGCCCGTCGTCCCCGGACGTGGGCGCCGTGTTGTCCGTCCCGACCGCGAAGTGGCTTGCTTCAACCGCGTCGGGGTTTTGCCCACGGTCGAGGATGTCGACGACGTGTTCGTGCCAGTCGTCGTTGACCGTGTTCCGGGAGTGGCCCCGCTGTTCTGGTTCGACGTCAAGGTCCTGAAGCCGGGCGACCTTCTCCGTCTGGTCGAGGTCGTCCCAGTCCGGGATCTCCTCGCGGAGCGTGGAGACGTCCCAGACGGCGAGGTCAACTTCCCCAGCGACCGCCGCGCTTGAGGACACTCGCCGCCGGAGCGGCCCCGCGGGGAGTCGATCCAGCAGCCAGCTGATCCGTCTCTGGATCATGGCTCCCATCGGTCCTGGTCCCAGCTCCCTTGGTCCCACTGGAAGCCGCCGGAGCTCTCGACGGTGGTGGTCACTGTGTCGTCGGCCTCAGCGGTCCCAGTCACTCGCCGGAGGATGTTCACGGCGCCGTCGCGGGCGTTCGCCCCCTTCAGGCGCTCCAGATCTCTCGACTGTCGTCGGAGGCGGCGAACCACCTCGCGGAGTGGATCATCGGTCATGTCTGTCGGAGTGTGGACTGTTGCTCGAACGTCAGAGTCGTCTCCAGGCGGTTGCTGCCGGCCGAGTGGGTCTCCTGAACTTGAGTACAAACGACGGGGCCCTGAACGCCCTCTCGCGGCCAGTCGACATCGACTGCGTCCCCGGGCGTCAGGTTGTGCGCCCGGACCGAATGCGCTGGCGCCGAGATGGTCAATCGCGGGGCGCCCCGCTTGCCCACCTCTGCCTCGGCCGTGTCCTGTGCAGCGGCGAGCGTCTCGAGTTCATCGTCACGGATACGGTCTTCCCGGCGCCGGTACTCGTCGATGCTACCGCCGGCGCGAGCACGGATATCCAATGGGTACGGGAAGTACGCCCGGTACGCAGGTGCGCCGCTGCCGTCGGTGCCAATCTCCTGTCCGCTTGAGCCGTCTGTCTCGATGATGACCCACGGATTCGACTCAGGTAGCGTGTGCGACGCGAAGATGAACGTTGTGTACCCATCGTCGGCGAGAAACGTCGAGTCAAGCGTCTTATTGACAATGTCCGACTGCTGGTCCGACGGGGCGACCGGCGCGCCGCCGTCGTCCTTCTGAAGTCGGACGGTAAGTTGTTCACCAGACCCGGTAGTCCGCGTCCAGACCTCGATGCGGTCGACTTCCGACTTCCGCGTCGAGAGTTGGTGAGTCAATCGGGACGACGTCGTGACCGTCGTGTAGTTGCTCTGGGTCGTCTGCTCGTCGTCGACGGCCTGCGATGTCCCTCCGTCGACGCGGACGACGTTCGCGAGGTCATCATCGGCCCCGCTGACGCTCCCGGTTCGGATGTCGCCGTTCCGGCCGCGCTGCAGCTGCCACTGCGTGGTGATGTCGCCCAACGGGCGGAAGACGAGATCTCGACCATCGTTGTAGACGACGGCGTCGCTGAGGGTCTGCAGGTCGCCGACGATTTCGAACAACGACGTCCCGCTGGAGAAGTAGTTCGCGGTCGTCCCGACGGACTGGATCTGCGACTGGCCGATCTCGGGTGCTTTGTTCGAGAGCAGCGTTTCGAGGATGGCGTCCGGTGACCCGGAGATGGGTGTCGACTCGAACGAGTTGTAGACGAGACGCCAGTCGAGTACCCCGAATACGAAGTCCGTCAGCGAGACGCTGATCGTTCGCTGCGTCCCCGCGCCGAACGAGTGCTCGGGCACGCCAGCGATCGCAGTCCAGCGGTCCGAGAGACTGGCCTCGCCCTCAAGACGCGTCCGCCAGACGAGGCGGTCTCCGGTCGTGAGTGTTTCGCGGTCGTACTTTCCGTGCGTGTTGCTGAGGTCCAACGAGCCGGTGTCTTTGAGCGCGCCGATCCGTCGCTTGGTTTTGACCCGCTGGATATCGTCTCCAGGGATGACGACGTCGGGGGAGTCCGTCCCGTTGTCGGCGGCGTAGACTTCGAGCTCGGCGTCGGCGACTGTCCGTGGCATCGTTAGAGTCCGTGGCTCTCCGCTTCGTCCAGGAGACCACGTCCAGCGGCTCGACCCTCCTCGTAGCTCGATGCCTCGATCTTCTCGACGTGGATGGTCGGTCCATCATCACCACCGCCGTCGCGGTCGACTTTGGCAGCCTGAACGACCCGCTCGCCGGCGTGGAGCATCGCGAGTCCCCTCTTCTCGATATAGCCACCAGTGTCGAGAGACGGTAGGTCAATCGATCCACCGCCGATCTTCTTTCCGGCGACGGTCGTCGACGGGATGGATACTTGGTCTGGGATGCTGCTGTTAAACGCATCCTCGAAGGCGTTTGAAGCTGCACTCCCCAGGCCATCGAACATCGACGTCATGGCGCTCTTGATGTCCGACGTCGCGTCGTCCTCGATGTACGTGATGATATCCCTAAGAGCACTCTTCGCATCACCGTACAGGGTTCCTTCACCAGTCCCGATCAGATAATCAACCCCCTTCTCGACTCCATCGGTAACCGTCTCGAAAGCGCCTTTAGCAAGCGATTTGCCCGTTTTCTCCAGCCACGAGACGGAGTCGTTGATGAGGTCTTTGATCAGCGAGTTTCCGATGAGCCAGTCGTAGAGCTCTTCGAATGGTGCCTTGATCGCGGAAACGATGAGTCCGATGGCGCCGCCGATGAGAGTCTTCCCAGATCCACCGAGCCATTCTGCAATCAGTTTAAGGTTCGTCTTCCCGACCTCGACCATTGTCTCCCAGGCACCCTCGAAGTCGCCGGACAGGAGGTCAAGGATGATGTTGACCGTCCCGAGGAGGTTGTTCAGGCCGACCGAGACGACAGTCTGGAGCGTCCCGACCAGCCCCCTGACGATCCTGATGACGTCGTCATCGAACCTGTTCCAGGCCGCCTGAATCAGATTGAGAACCGGCCGGATCACGTTCCCCCAGAGCGCGTTCATCGCAGTCCGGGCGTTCGCGACGATCCCGTCCTCGCCGGCGAAGTGCGCCTTCCAGAGCCGGTCGAGATTGTTCAGGAACGGCTGGAACCCGTTCGTCCAGACCGCATTGGTCAACCGGTTGACTGCCGTCCGGATGATCTTCGTCGACTGCTGGAATTCACTGCGGATTTCCGAGAGCGTCTGTCTCGACTGCGACCCGGCCGTCTGGAACGGCGTGATCAACTGGCTCTTCAGCGTGGATTTGACGCGCTGGACGGCAGTCAGGAACTTCCCGGCCGTCTTGTTCGTCTTGTCGCCGATCCCGGCGATGTTCCTGCGGTACGCAACGCCGAACGCGGTGAGTCCCGCCGCGACGGCGCCGACCGGGCCAGTCAAGAGGGTGAATGTCGTCGCGAGCGCGCTCCCGACCGGCAGGAACGACGCGGCCGCCGTCGCCGCGCCACCGATTGCCATCGCGACCAGCCCGAAGGCCTTCTGTTCAGCGGTCAGCGACGACACCAGCGAGTCGCTGGAGAACATCAGGTCGTTGAACCGCTTCAGCAGCTTCGAGAGTGGCGGGAGCAGAACGTTCCCGACCTCGATGGCGAGGTTCCGGAAGCGGTTCTTCGTCAGCTGCAGTTGCGCGTTGAACGTGTCCGTCGCCGCGTCGAACTCTTCCTGCAGGCTGGTCCCTTCCTCGAAGGAACGATTTGCCGTCTCCTGCGCTTCAGCAGCACCTTCGAGGTTCTGGGACAGCGCGCCGAGTGCCTGCCTCGACGTCGTCGAGAGCGCCTGCCGGAGTGCGTCAGCCGTCTCACCGCCTTCGCCCATCGCCGAGGCCATCTCCGTGATGAGCTCGTTCGGCGAGTTCTTCCGCATCTGGACGAACTCCTCTTGGGTCATCCCGAGGGCGGCCGCGATGTCCCCGATCTTCTTCGGGTTCATCAGCTCCTGACTGAGACGACGGAGTCGCGTGCCCGCCCGCTCCGAGGATTCGGAGACCTCGTTGAGCGAGGCCGACAGTCCCGCAATCTCCCGCTGGTTCAGGCCCAGTTGGGAGAGCGCCGCGGACGATCGCATCATCGAGTCAACGACTTCCTGCGACGACGTCGCCATCGAGTTCGACAGCGAGTTGATGACCGACCCGAGGTTCTCGATCTCGGAGATGGGCGTGTTCGTCAGCTGCGAGAGGCGCGCCAGCGACTCGCCGGCCTCTGTCGCGCTCAGGTCCGTCGCTTCGGCCATCTTCGCGACCGACTCAGTGAAGTTCTCGATGTTCTCCGGACCCGTGACGCCGAACCGGCCAGCGTCGGCGGCTAGTCCAGCGAGTTCGTCCTGCGCGAGCGGGATCTCCGTCGCGAGGTCCTGGATCGAGTCGGACATCTTCTCGGCCGTCTCCGGCGAGGTGACCTTCTCGACCTCGACCATCGCCTCCTCGAAGTTCGCCGCGGCGCTGGCGCTCTTCGCGAGCGCGCCCGTCGCGAGCGCCCCGAGTGCTGCGCCGGCGGCGCCGACGGCCATCCGGAATGTCCCGAGTTTCTCCGTCGCGCCGTCGATCTCGTCGTTAAACCCGTCGGTATCGGCGCCGACACCGACGGTGACGGCTGGGTCTCTACTGAAGGGATTTGCTGGCATGAGAAATCAGTCGTGAGTGTTAGGTCAGTGGAAGCCGGCGTCGGCGAGCATCTCCTGGCGCGCCTGCTGCTGGCCCTGTTCGAGTTCGCGCTTGCGGTTGCGGAGCGGGTCCGACGTCCCAGTCCTGTCTTGTCGTTGCTCCTGTCGGACGAGATGCCCGAGAAGTAGTGTGTCCGCTTCGGCGGGCGTCAAGCCCGCTATCGGTGCATCTCCGTTGAAGGTATAGTTCGTCTCAGCGTGCAGCCACGAGATGAACGACGCTCGGGACTCGGTCTCGGTCAGTTTCCCGGGGCGGCGTCCTGGCGCTGGTCGAGTTCCTCCTGGACCTCACCGGCGAAGCCACCGCCGCCGTTGCAGTAGTCGACGATGCCGTGCACGTAGCAGAGGAGCTCGGCTGTCGTTGGTTCGCCCGCGATCTCGGGCTTCTCGAGATGATCGTCGACGACTTCTTGGAGCTCGCCGGCGCCGGCCTCATCGCCGAGGTCCTCGTAGGACTCGTACTCGGCGATGGTCGGCGGGATGAGCTTGATCGTGACGTCGTCGCCGTTCCACTCGTAGGTGTGTTCGACCGCCTGCAGTTCACCGTCCTTGTCCCGGATATCCGGGAGTCCGTACTCACTCATAGATTTAGTTCGTACTCATGGTGATAGCCGGGTCTCCCGATGCCGAGAGCGTCTCCGACATCGACGCGACGCCCTGGTCGGACTCCGCCGTCCGAGATGCCGAGTCGGTCGGAGTCGTGTTCTTGAACGAGAAGACTCCGCCAGAGAGCTCGTGTTCGAGGTCGTGCTGTACCTTCTGGAGCGACTCCATCATCGAGTCGTGAGAGACGTACTCCCCGGCGACGTCTGCCTCGACGGAGACCGTCCGGCTGCCTTCGTCGATGGCTGGGGCGAGGGTGTCATGCAGCGCCGACGTGTTGATGTCGTTCTCGACCGTCCAGCTCGCGCTGTTGACGCGCGGCCGGATTGCTTCCCCGACGGGCCGCTCGAAGCGGTCGCCGACGAAGTGCTCGAAGCTGGTGCCGATCTCCGTTGCGTGTGATCCCGAGCCGAGTGCTGGGACACCCCGGTCGCCATCGACGGGCTGATCATCGTCGCTGTAGGTCAGGCCACCCTCAATCTCGCAGAGGGTCGTGCCGGACCCGTCGGTGATCTCGATGTCTCCCTCGGGGTTGTCCGCGAGCCAGATGGCGTCGATATCACTGAACGACGAGGTCGTCGTGACCGTCGTCGTCCCGTTGAGGGAGACCGTCTCGGCCATTGCTGCGCCTTCGTCCTCGATCGTGACGTCCATCGAGTCGTTCGCCGAGTCCGAGACGATGTCGAGCGTCGTGCCCGAGCTTGGCTGATGGATCTTGTAGGAGCGAACCTTGAACGGCTGGTGCTCCAGCTCCATCAAGATAGGGTTCTCACCGCTCGGGTCGAGCGTCGGTGAGACCGACGAAACCGCGGCGCCGCGAACCACCGTGTACTCACGGACCCCGGCGCCGTCGTTACCGCCGGGGTACTCGCGCCGGCTGACCCAGAGGAGCGTGCCCTCGAGTCGGTTGTACTCGTCCCGGAGGATCCCGTACGCCGACGGGTCCTGCGGGTCGCCGTTGGTGTCGACCGGGAAGCGCTGCAGGTCGTATCCCAGCGAGAGGCTGGGTTCCTCCATTGCTCGGTTGTGGTCGACGGCGTCGGGCGTTCCGAGGGCGTCCTGCCGGCCGAGCGAGGCGCCAGCCTCGGCCTCAAACGACCGCATCACGTCCGATGCGACGTTCCAGTCGGGATCTGCCGGTACTTCGCCGCGCGCGGGTTCGACCACCCATTCGTAGCGCCCGGGTAGCTGTCCAGATTCGGGGGTATCACTTGCTGTCGTGCTCATGTGTTACTCTGCGAGTTCGATGTCGTCGTAGTGCTTGACGAGGCGTTCACCGACGTCTTCGGCGACTTCCTGAGACGTTCCAGTCGCGTGGAACGTGATTCCGGGCGGGTCGTAGCGTTCGCCCATCAAGTCGTCGTCGTAAAACTCCCGGAGAGCGGGATTCGTAGTTGTAAGTCGCATGGTCAGGGTGCGTACGTGACCTTCATCCGGACAGTCACGATATCGCGGTGCTCGGTCGGCGACTGGTCCGTGTCGTCGGCCTCGGTGGGTGGTTCCGCGAACATCCACTCGTAACCGTCCGGCGCGCCAACGCTCCCGACGCGGCAGGTCGCCGCGATCTCCTCGCCGAGCTCGTTCGCGACCACGTCCGGGTGACTGCCGTTGTTCGCGTAGACGTCGGCGTCATCCGGCCCGCCCCAGCAGTCGACTTGCACGAGATAGATGACATCCTGGACCGGCCCGGCGCCGGTCGGGTCGATCCCCGTCGCCTGCGTCTGCCCGCCGCCGGGGACGACCGGGTCTTTCGAGACGACCGCGACCTGTGGGAACGGGCCGGCGCCGCCGTCGTAGTCTGCAAAAACGATGTCGTCGGCGTTCGTGAACGGCACTGGGATGGCCGACGGGTCGACGTTGGCGCGGAGGTAGCCGACGAGGTCACTTTTGGGGTCGACCATCAGTCACGCACCACCGTTAGCACGGTCACGCCGGAGTCTTCGGGGAACGTCGCAAGGACTCGGTAGGTCTGGCCCTGTGGATGGACCAGCTTCGTCGGATAGCCGTCCGCGCTGCCGGCCTCCCGGAGCGTCACCCCGTCGGGGATAGCACGGATCTCGACGTCGGCCTCGACGTCGGTCCCGCTGGAGTCTTGAACCGTGCGGGGCATCCCGCGCTGTTCGAGTACGCCGACGATCGTCCCGTCGTCTGAGTAGCTGGGGACATCCCGGCCGCCGCCACCGCTGGCGTTCTGGACGGTGTACTCCGTCCCTTGCTTCTGGATGAGTCGCTGGGCTGGTCCGTGCATGGCTACTGTACCTTCTGGATTGAGATGCTCGCGATCAGGTTGCCGGTGTCGCGGATGTCCTTCTGGTCAGCAATCCGCTTGCCTTGGTCTTGGACGGCCAGCGCGAGCGCCTTCACGAGTCCTTCCTCGGTCGAGATATCGATACCGTGCGTCGACGCCATTTGCTTGGCGTACCGTTCGGGATCGGCTTGCACGCGCTCCGCGGCGGGGCGCATGAACGGACGGGCCTCCATCTTCGACGTCCCGAGTTCGTTGTGGACCGCGTAGTCGACCGTCGGGCCGGCGACGTAGACCGAGCCGCCGTCGTACTGGACCTTGATCTCCTCGAACAGGTCGAAGACAGCGTCGAGGCCCATGATGGTCGTCCCCCAGCCGCTCATGGCGACCAGCCTTTGGCGTCCGGCGCCGTGATCGACGCATTGCGCCGGGTGCCCGAAAGACCGGCGAGCGAGTCTGGCGCGCCGAGATGTTTCGCCCGGGAGCGGAGCTGGTCGACGACCGACTCCTCGTACGTAGCGGACGTCCGTCCGCTCGAGGCCTTCGACTCTGCACGGTCCCGGGTCGTCGCGATGAATAGCGCCGCGAGTACGGCCTCCAGGTCCCGCCGCTCGTCTGTCCCGTCACCTGGCGGAGCGTCCATCTCTCGGTCGATGTCTCGCTCGATGCGTCCGAGGATCCCGTCGTCATCGGGATCGCCGTCGGCACCCTCGATGTCCGTGTCGTCGAGATACGTGTCGACCTCTACACGAACATCGTCCGCCGAGGCAGTGGGCATGGCTTAGTCCTCCAGTTCGCGGATGCGGGTCTCGATGGCGTCCGTTGCCGTGGTTCGATTCCGAGACGCCTTTTCCGCGTCGAGGATCGTGCTCAGGAGGTCGACATCGTCGACGTCCTCGATTCGGGCTTCGAGTTCGTCGACGGTGAGGTCCTCTGGGTGTGGGTCGAGGTCGTCCTCGGCGATGTCAGAGGCCTCGCTGCTCGCGTCTTCTCTCTGGGCCTCCGCGCTCTCGGTTTCGTCGTCCCCGGCGGCCTCGTCGAGGCGGGCGAACGAGCCAGAGATCCGTTCGTAGACCACGGAGGGGATCTCGGTCTCGTCACCGAGCGTGAGATGATCGCCGTCGACCCAGACGTCGCCGTCCGTCACGCGGACGGGTACGGTGTCAGTCATGAGCCTCAGGCGTCGATCCCGGTCATCCGGGTGATACCCGAGATGCCGTCGGGCTGGGTGCGGATGAACGGCGTCCGGGAGCTGATGAGGCGGTTGTTCAGCGCGGCGCCGCCGTCAGACTCCCAGCTGGTGTTGGTGACGCCCTGGGCGTTGACGATCTGGAAGTACCGCGGGTCGTCCAGCATCATGATGACGCTGTCGGAGTTCAGGCGCGGCGCCGGGACGATATTGAGGTAGTCGTACTTCCGCTCGATGCGGTTGCGGACCGTCTCGTCGGCCTGCTCGGTCTCATAGTCTTCGCGGGTGAACTCGCCCCACATCGCCCGCGGGACGAACAGCCACGCACCGACCTCGCTGACCAGCGGGACGTCGTCCTCGTCGACGACGTCGGACTGGTCTTCGATCGAGTCGTGGAGCGTGTCGATGTCGTCGAGCATCCCGGCAGCATCACCGATCCAGCCGGTGGAGGTGCTGGCCTGGATGATCTCGTTGATGTTCGAGTCCAGCCCGTCTACGGAGAGCAGTCCGCGCTCAGTCTGGACGTCCGGGCCCCAGCCGTCCCAGAGCTTGTTGTGCTCCAGGCGGTTGAGGGCCTGTCGCGCTTCAGTTCCGACCGAGTCGTCGAAGCTCTCGCCGAACGCCTGCGCGTTCTGGAACTCACGAGCGTCGATCTGGTAGGTGACGATGTCCATCGGGAGCGGGACGCCATCGAGGGCATGGCCCGTCATCTCCTGCTCGCTGCGAGTTCGCAGGTTCATCGACGTCGTACCCTCGAGACGGGTCCCGCTCATCGGCGAGAAGTGTGCGTACCGTGAGAGGTCGCTCGATGCGACGAAGCCAGCCCCGATCAGCTGATCAACGACGGTCGACTGAACGAACTGGTCGCTGAGGACCATGTCCGCGTACTGCGCCCACGAGTCGACCTCCAGCGTCGAGTCCGCCGTCAGTTCGGCGGTGGGGTTGGTGCTCTTGACACCGGTTGCCTTGTCGAGCTGGTCCCACTGCTCCGGGCTGAAGGGCGACTCCGCGCGGAGCTGTTGGAGCGCCTGCTCCCGCACCTTGGGTACCGGGTTGAACAGCGCCTTCTGGGCGGTCAGCGACAGGTCATTTTCGACACTCTTCGACCACTTGGTCTCAGTAGAGACGTTGGTTGCACTCATGTCAGGTACCTCAGTAGAACTCCACGACGAGGAGGTTGTCCTCGCCCGAACGGGCGATCTCTTCGACGACACGCCCGACGAACTCCGAAGGAGAGTTCGTCCCGTCGACGGTCCCACCTGCGTCCGTGATCTTCCCGTTCTGGTCCCAGGCCGCTTCGGCGTCAGTCGGGTCGGCCGAGGCGTTGGAACTCTTCCGGAGTCGGGCCCGGTCGTGCCGCCGGAAGCCGACGGTTTCGAGGTCGTTGCCCGAGTCGTAGGGGTCGTCGAGCGGCGATTCTCCTGCCGAACCGAGACTGCGCGGCGGGTTGCGCTGCTCGCGAGCAACGCGCTTGGTCTTCGAGTCGGCACCGACCTGCCGGACCTGGACATCGCCGTCGGCGTCGCGGTACCACTCGACGCCAGTCCCCGGCAGGATAGCACCATCCGCGCTCCCGTCGACGTAGCTCTCTGAGCCGTTGACCTGTGCGATGACGGACTGGTTCTGTGCGATCATGAGTTAGTCCTCCTGAACCCCGGTACCGTAGTCGTCAGCGTCGGCATCCGAACCCGCGCCCGCCGTGAGACTCGGGCCGGCGCCGGCCGAGCCCGGCAGCTGCGCCGTCAGCTCGCCGCGGACCCGCTGGTGCTCGCGGTCGACCAGCGCGTCGGCCGACGCGAGGAGATCTTCGCGATCGCCCTTGTCGTAGTCGTCGGCCTTCGCGATGATCTCGTCGACCTTCTGCTGCTTGCTGGCCTGGGCCTGCGCCTCCTCGACGAGGTCGCCGGCCTGATCCTGCGTGACGAAGCCCTGATCGCGCAGCGCGTCACCGAGCTCGTCGACGGTCATGTCACCGAGCGTCTGGCCTCCGCCATCCGGGTCGTCCGAGCCGTCGTTGCTGCCGCCGTCGGCATCTGCATCGTCCGCGGCGCCGTCGGCAGCGAGTTCGTACGTCTGTTCGAGCACGTCGTCATCCATCGCCTCGAGCGACTCCTCGGCGAAGCCGGCGTTGGCGGTCAGGAACTGAACGTACTGCTCTCGAGTGTTGCTGTCCATGTTGCTGGAACCGTCATGATCCGCATCCGTGGAGGATTCCGCCCCCGTCGTCTCCGTGCCTGTACTTTCCTCGGCCGTGACTTCGGCGCCGTCCGGCGCGACGCCGACGAACGCCGAGTCGTAGAAGTATGCGCCGTCAGCCGCGGTGATCGGGTCGAGGACCTCGCCGCCCTCGCCGGCGTAGTGGAGGACCACGTAGACCGTGGTGTCCTCGTCGAGCGGGTCGTCGAACGGGACCGTCGCGTCCATCGCGACCTTCCCGCCGTCGTAGACGTCGCTCGACCCGATGGCAGGTCCGAGCCCGGGCCCGATGTTCGGGAAGTCGTCGCCCTCCAGGTGCGCGGCCAGCTGCCACTCGGCATCAGCGAACCGGGCTTCGTCGACGCGAACGGATGTCCCGTCGCTGGTCTGGTCCTTGAACCAGACTGCCCCGCGACTGTCGCCCGAGTCGCCGATGATCCCGAACTTCCGGGCGAGCTTCTCGACCAGCCCCTCGGGATCGTCGACGTCGTCGATGCCGTCGGCTGCGGTCAGCTCGGCGCCGATGTCAGTCCCCTGCGTGTAGGACGCGAGCGCCTGGTTAGGCCCCCACTCCGCTGTGTTCGACGGCGAGTCCCCCTTCGAGACGATCGACAGGTCGCGGAACGTGATGTTCTTCGCCTTGTACGCACCCGTCTTCTCGTCTTTCGCCCCGAGTTCGAACGTCGGGTGGACCGACACCTCGTAGCTGCCGGCCTGAACGCCCTGGGCGATCGACTCGTCATGCGCGGTTGCCTCGTAGCCGACGGCTTGCTGGCTATCGAGCCAGCCCGCCTTGGGGACCTTCCCGACGGTCTCGTCGGTCGGCGGGGGGTAGACGGGGCGACCATCCTCATCTGCAGGGTGGTCCTTGGTGAGCGGCTCGCCAGCTTGTGTCTCGGCCGCCTTCTTCAGCTCGTCTTCCGTGAAGAGGACCGGCGTCCCGTCGTCCATGTGGAGGATATCGCCGGCGGCGACCGCCACGCCCGAGAAGCGATAGGGCGGTTCGTCTTCGTCGTTCGAACCTGCGGTTAGCCGGGCTGTCCGAGCCGACACCCGCAGGTCATGATTGTCGTTGGTCATCGTGAGCAGTCGGCCCGGATCCTCGCCTCTCACCGCTGTCGCGGTGGATGTCGGGTGAGGGTCATCGGCCGGGTTTCAGGCCCCTCAGAAGGGGCAGATGTAGTAACCAGCTACTTACTGGTTATCTCTCGCACGTTCCGCTCGTGCATCAACTCTCCTCGATTGTTCGACCCTGCAACACTGCGCGTATCTCCCCGTCGGCATTCATCCCGGATTCCGGGAACAGTTCAATGGAGCTGAGGCCCTCGTCAGCATCGAGGCGCCCAGCGTAGCCCGGGATGGTGTTATCCGACGTAGCAACATCTGCGATCATCCCGAACCGAGACGTATTGTTGTTTGGACGGTTCGTGATCGTGATCGTCCCCCACTGCCATCCCGCGGGCGTCCCGCGGATGTCCCCGACCTTCCAGTGGGACTGGCCGGTCTGGTTGTTGTTGTTCGTCCTGTTCCGATATTCGTAGGAGTCCGAATACGACTTGCCGTTGAGCGTCATGAGCAGGTCTGACGCATCAGACACACCCTCAGCGACGACGACGAGGTCGTATGCCGGATATGAGTTATCGATGGCCTGGAACGACAGCCCCGTGTTCAACTCGGCTGCCGAGTCCGATTGTAGCTTCTCCTTGACGACGCCCCCAATATCCGTTCTCTCTGTGGTGAGCGCACTGCCCGTTGCGGAATTGAAGCGCCAATCGGCGAGATGCTTGTCGGCATCTCCCGGCTGGCGGTATTTGTCTGCGGTCATGGTCAGAAGTTCTTGATGTCCCGCAGTTCGAAGTCGCCCGACGTCGGGGTCGACTGTGGTGTGATCGTGAACCGAAGCCACGGCCAACCCTCGGTCAACAGCGTTGACTCGATCTGCGTCGTTGAGTCCCCGGCCGGGATTAGTTTCGTGTTGGCGTCCGGGTCAGAAGGCTCACCGCCGATGGGCAGCGCTTCGGATTCGGCGAAGCTCTTGCCGTCTATCTCGTCGGTCGCCTCGAGCGTGACGTGGACATCGACGTCGAGTGTACTGAGGAATCGGTAGAGGATCGCGCTCGTCGAGCCGCGCTGTCGAACGACGATGCTCTCCCCGGTCTGGTCGCGGGGCTCGATCGTGTCGTGAGATTTGCTCTGTGTCATCGGTCTGAAGTTGAAAAGAGTCAGTGGGTCCAGCCGCTGGGCTCGCCCCTCACGCGCCGGTCGCGTGGAGTCGGTCGGGGGTCATCGGCGCCGGGCTGGCCGCCAGCGTCTTCGCCGTCTCGACGGGGACGCGGTAGGCGCTGGCCGTCGCCTCTGCCGAGCCCGTGTAGACGGTGACCGAGCAGCGGCAGTTGGGATGGACCGGCCAGATGCTCGAAATCTCGCTCACCCCGTACGGCGCATCGGCGGCCACCGCCACGCACTGCGGACAAGCGTCCGGCGCCAGCAGTGGCTCAACCAGCTCGACGCCGAAGCGCTGGTACTGCTCCTGTGCGGCGAGATGTCGAGCCCGGAGCGTCTCCGTCCGGGCAATGGTCGTTGCGCGGGCCTGGGCGCCGTGGGGAGTTCCGTCCTCGATCGTCCCCAGGACGTCCGTGATGCGCCTCGCCGCGTCGCGGGGGCCTTCGCCCTGAGCCATCGACTCGGTGAGCTCGCGAGCGACCTCGCGGCCCATCTCGTCGGTCAGCCCCTGCAGCTCCGAGAAGTTCCGAGTGTACAGTCGTTGCAGGGTGTCCTGATGGACGGGAAGCTGCAGGGAGACCGCCGTGTTTGTCGCCGGCGCCCCGACACCAGACCGCCGGATGTCGGCGTTCGTCGCTCGAACTCCCGTCTCGTAGGCCTGGCGGACGTACCGGTTCTCACCCTCGCCGACGACGTCGAGGATCTCGTCCTCCTGGGCCTGGTCGACCCACTCGCGGAACTCCGAGACCTTCTGGTCGTCACGGATGAACGAGAAGTCGGGCGGGGCCTCGACGGCCGTCAGTTCGCCGTCGCCGAGGCCGAGGACGTCCCGGTCGCCGACGTACTCCCGGACGACCGTGTTGACGCGCTGGAAACCACCGCGGATCTTCTGCGCGTAGCGCTCCTCGACAGTCTTCGTCTGGGTCGGCGAGTCTGTCCGAGCGACCAGCACACCCTTAGCGCCGGCGCCGGTGTGGACGTCCTGTCTGGTCGCACTCGGGGCCATCAGTCATCAGCCTCCGACGGTGCGCTCGCCATCAACTCGGCCGCGCTCTCTTCGAGGTCCTCGAACTGCGACTGGACCTCGTTGTTCGACTCGTCGACGAAGGTCCGTTCGACCTCGTCCATCTCAGATGGGAACCGCCCCTCCTCGATAAACTGGCGCTGCTGCTCTCGCGAGAGGTAGTCGTCCGGGTTGCCGTTGGTCCACCGCTTGAGCATCTGCGCACGGGTGTTCTGGATCTCCGCCTCGTCTTTCGCACTGGTCTCGTGGAGCGGCGTCCACTCCACTTCGTAGCTACCCCCCTGCGGCGCCGGGATGATATCGAACTTCAGCAGCCGGTCGATGAGGGCGCGGACGATCGTCGGCTCGACGAACTCCCGGCGCCGCTCGCCGATCTTCCCGTACCACTCCTCGAGGTCCTGGGTGGTCGCGCGCTCGCCGGTCTCGTTGCCCTTCAGGACTGACTGCGGGGGCATGTACGGCTGGCTGCTGATCGCCTCGATGTTCGGGTCGATGACCGTCGACGGGTCGATCTCCTCGCCGCCGAGACTCTGGACCTCGTCGGCGCCGTGCGTCCGGAGCACGTTCTCGAGGCCGACTTCCCAGCGGTGGAGGTGCTCCCGGAGCGTGTCGCCGCCATCCTCCAAGTCGAAGTCCTTGTCGATGTTGACGTTGATCCCCCAGGCGCTCGCTCGGTAGGCAAGCTGGCCGGCAGAGCCGAGCGTCCGCTCGATATCGATCAGGTTGTTGTAGAGGGGTTGCTGCCGAGGAATCCCGCGGACCTCGTCGTCGAGGAGCACGTCCGAGTGGATGTGGATCACTCGCGAGTGGTGGACGCGCATCGTGTCCGGGCCCGTCTGGGAGATCGTCGCCTCTTCCTGATCGTCCTCGTCGGAGAGGTCGAGTCGGTACTCCGTGGGCTTGCCCCAGCGGCCCGAGCCCGGCCCGCCGAGGACGACGTCGTCGATCGACTCCTCGGAGAACGGGCGCAGGCCAGTGAGTTGCTCGGCGCCGCCGACAGGGTCCGCGAACGCATCCGTGTTGACCGCTTCCCCGTTGTCGCCGTTGGAGACATCTCCCTGCTGGACATCGTCGAACTCGAGCACGAGGACGCCAAACTCGCCGATGCCGGCGAGCTTGTCCGCGCGCTTGCAGTAGTTCCAGAGGTCGATCTCGTCCTGCAGGTCAGCGATCGCGGATTCGAACTCGGTCTGGTTGCCGTTAGTGCCGTCCGAGTCGTCGACGATCTCCGGGGGTTCCCGCCAAGACGTCGACGCCGGCAAGAAGGTGACCGCGAACGCGTAGGGATTCCGGAGCGCCAGCGAGTAGAACTGCTTGACACCGGGGTTCTTGTCCCACTCGAACACCTCGTAGTAGTCGAAGTCCTCGCCGCCGCCCTGGATGTTCTCCCCGAGGACGGCCGCGAGCGTCTGCCGCATCGTCAGGTCGACCTGCTCGGCGGCGGTGAGTTCGAGGACGTCACCGTCGCCGGCAGCGTCGGCGGTCGCTTCCTGGGCGCCGGTGCTTGACGACTCGCTGGTCTCGGAATCGTATGTGTCAGTCATGTTCGAAAATCACCACGTCCCCGACCCGCTCGGGCCACTTTCTTCCTCAGACTGCAGCCCCTCCGCCGCGCAAATCGCCATGATCGCCGCGTCGAGGTGGTCCGGCGAGTGGCCGAGTCGGGTCTTGACGTTGTCCTTCGGGTCAGCGACGTAGACCTGCTCGTCGCGGCTCTTGATGTACGTCTCCGAGAGAGTCAGCTCCCGGGCGGCGATCTTCAGCTCCTTCCGCAGCCTGGAGTCGGTGAACTCGCCGCCGCGTTCGAGCCACTTCCCGAGCTCGACGAGGCCCTCGGTCCAGCGGTCTTTGTACTCGTCCGACTGGACCGCGTTCTCGCCGGCCTTGAAGCGGTCGACGTTCGGGAATCGGCGGGCCGTGTCGTCGGCTTTGCCCGACCCTTCCCCGACCGCGTCGAGAGAGATCTGCGGGCCGGGCGTCGACTGCAGGTTCGACCACATCCGATCGAACTGCACGGCATGGTCCGTCCCGGGCTCGGAGTACTCGACGGTCAGCGTGCCGTCGTTCTCGTCGATCTGGACTGTGCGGTCGCCCGAGCGGGCCACGTCGATGCCGGTCCCGTTGCGCGGGCCCGAGCCGTCGAACTCGCTGGCGTCCTCGACGTAGCCGGCAGTGACGAGGTCGGCCTCGATCGGCCGGTTCTTCGTCGCGCCCGCCGGCGGCATGATCCCGGCGAAGCGCCGGTACCACAGCGTGTTCAGGTCCTTCCGGAAGTCGGCGTTCCCAGGGAGCGACATCGCCCGGGCCTCGTCGTAGCCGGGCCAGGACTCCCCGTTGTGCGCCTCCCACTTCTTCTTGAGCTTGTGGAGCCCGGTCAGGCCCGGGATGCGGTCGCCATCGCGACGCCCGAGTTCGACGTGGACGTTGTGGCTGTCGAACGTCGAGAACTGCAGCTTCTCGGGTTCGAGACCGATCTCGCCCATGTTCGCGACCGCGTTCGTTTCGTCCTCCGGCGGGTTCGAGATGACGACCATCCGGTCGTTTCGGTCAGAGATGAGCGAGTCCATCGAGTCCAGCGTCTCCAGGTCGACGTCCTTCTTGTCGGCCTCGTCGACGATGACCAGGACGTGGTCGTTGTGGACGCCCTCGAGTTCCCCGGGGTCCTCGGGGCTGATGACCTCGAACTGCCACGTGGGCTCGTCCGCGATGTCGATATGCGGGTTCGGCGACCACTTCCACTCGCCGAACAGCGGGCTCGACTGATGGAGTCCCTCGGCGTCGGCACAGAAGGTCCGCTTCAGCTTGCCGTACGTCCCGGATGTCACGACGACCGAACTCGGGTAGTGGCGCTTGTGGAACGCGAGTGCGAGAGCGACGATGCCGAACGTCTTCCCGAAGCCGTTGCCACCTTCGAGGTGCGTGTACTGATGGGTGGCGACGTGTTCGTGGATCTCCCGCTGCTCGGGCGAAAGCGCGACCCCGAACCAGTCCTCGGCGGCCTGCCAGTACTTCTCCGGCCCCGTGTAGTTCTCTGGCAGGCGCTGCTCGACGCCGTCGGGCAGTTCCTGTGTACTCATGGTGCCCTCCGAGGTGTCGCCTCGACGATTGCGGCGCCCACGACGACGAGGAGACACTTCCGACACATCTCCTCGGGGTCGGTCGCGTCACCGCAGTACTCGCAGTCGTTCATTAGCCACCGCCCTGCGCGGATGTCTTCCACGTGTCTTTCAGCTCGGAAAGGGCGTCGGCTGTCTGGGACTGCGGGTCCTCCAGGAGGCCGAGGTCCTTCAGCCACTGCCGGCGATCGATGCTGAGCCGCTTCTGAGCCTTCGTGACCACCGACTCGCGGTACCGGCGCTGCTCGACGACCTCCGACTCGCCGTATCGGTTGGTGATGGACTTTTTCGTCGTCTCCTTGTCGACGAGTGGGTGGCCGCTGTCGAGCTCGTCGGGCCGCTCGTCAGCCCACCGGTCGAGGCCGATATCCTTTGCGTGGGTCACCGAGATCCTGAAGAGTTCGGCCTCGATCCCGAGGGGCGGCTCCCCGTGGAGCTCGCGGTACTGCTGCAGGTAGTCCTCGAAGACGTCGTCGACGAACTCCCGCATCTTATCGCCGAGGATCTCGTTGTAGTAGGAGTTGTGGTCGGCATAGGCGCCGTGGGTGACGGCGTTAGTGTTGTCCTCGGGAGCGCCGGCGTCTTCGCGCTCACCACCAGAGCCGCCGGCGCCCCCGTGGCGATCACACCGACCCTCGCCGACGTGGTCTGTACCCTTACCGGGCCAGGCCCCACAGTAGCCGCGGAAGACCTTCTTTCCGTCCTGTTTCCCCCACCGGCGGCCCATGCAGGACTCGTCGGTCGGATCCTGTTCGGGCACCTCGTCGAGAGGCTTGCCGATGAGTTCGTCTTCGTCGACGTCCATGGGGTTGATTGAATTTCAGTAGTCGATGTCGAGTGCGTTCAGGACTCGCTCGCAACGATTTGAGGGCTCGTAGCCGGTGATGAACGCCCGGCGCGTCGCCGCGGACCACGGGACGTCCTCGCCGTCGACAGGCTCCGGAAGCGACAGGTCGATGACGGCGTCGTCGTCGCGAAGGAACCAGTGTGTGCCCTCGAAGTCCGGGTCAACGTCCGACCAGGAGAGACAGTAGATGTCGAGACTGCTCTCTGTGCCGCCGCGAGCGTGGAAGTACGCCTCGGAGAGGACGTAGCAAGCCTCTCGGATCGGGTTGTCCGCGTCGCGGTAGTCCTCGTGGCGGACGTCCGGGTTCTCGCGGACGTACTCGCGGAGCTCCCGAGCGAGGTCGTCTGGCTCAACGAGTACGTCGGTCATGTAAGCGGGACCGTGATGGCCAGCCCGACCAGGAACAGCCCCAGCGCGTACCAGGGCTCCCGGCGGATGTCTTCGAGCGGGCCGACCGACCCGAGCTTGGCGCCCAGAGCGATGAAGACGAACAGCGCGGCCAGCTCGATGTGGCCGGTCAGCCCGACGACGACGCCGACGGCCAGGCCGACGGTTGCGGCGTGGATCTCCCGGAGCGTCGAGAATGGGCCGTCGCGCTCGGTCTCAGACTCGTCGGTGCTGGATGGGATCAGGGGCATGGTCAGCTGCCACCATCCCCGTCTGACCCGGATTCGAGGACGACCTCGATGAGCTCGGGGCCGCCCCACATGACGGTCATCATGCCGAGGGCGAGCTCGGGATCAGCGCCGAGCGCCATCGCGTAGACGCCGCCGATCATCCCGACGAGTTGGGTCGTTGCCTTCAGAATCTTGAACGTGCGGAAGCTCATCCCTACGTGGTCCCTCAAGCGCCGATCGGCGCGTCTGTTGCAATTTCGAAGCTGTTGTGAGAGTGATGGACTATTCTTGGTCGCCATAGGATCATCCAGAAAGGTCGGCGTCGGGAATCGAACCCGGGCACGAACGCGTGGCCGTCCCGGGTTGTCCCCGGGCTGATAGGCCCCGCGTCGCTCGCCAGTCGCCGACAGATGCGGCCGAAAGCGGGTGGGTACAGACACTCCGCGGAACCGAAGCCGAACGTCCCGTGTCAGGTGTCGTGACAGGAACTGCAGGTCGCGATATCGACGTATCAGTGGGTGGCCGCTCGTGAGCCTCGCACCGCCTCGCGTTGGTACGCCCCTCGGCGTCGGGAATGAGCTACCGGGTACCGGTAACCGGTAGGCGTCATCGGGGTTTGCTCTCTGACAATTCTCAGCGATTTTGTCGACTCCTCAACTTCTTTGGGTGAAGACTGCAGAAATTGAGCATGGACGATCCAAACTGGGCGCAAGTACTACGGGCACTATACCGTGCTGAATCTGCATACGGGATTCAGAAGGAAAATGAGTTTTCAGAAGGTGATTACTTAGTCGATGAATCCGGACTAAAACCGGAACAAGTTAGAGAGGGTATCAGATTCTTGGAGAGCCAAAATTTGGTAGAGATGAATCATGAGGAGATTTTGGATCCCGAAACATTCGAAGTCGCCGAAGAGAAGAGGATTCTAAGGATAACTTCAGAAGGGTTTGAGGTAGCCCAACATCGGGAATTAAGAAGGCGCGAAAACAATACGAACCGGGCTGTAGCGCTTTTGACTGGTATTTTGGGATTTACTGCTCTTCTACAAGGTGCGATTGCCTACATCGACACCCCAATGTCATGGACTCAAGAGGTTATTGTCGGCGTTATAATACTCTGTATTGTCGGGCTTCTGGTTCCGATTTGGTACCAAATCGGGATTTCGGGGCTCTTGAACATGAAGACATGACCGAATTCAGAAGATCTCGAACCGCTCGATCGGGTCGTCGTCTGCGTCGACGAACGCCCGGGTGTACAGGTCGAGGAGTTCCGTCATGATCTCGTAGGTCCGCTGCGGCGAGTCGGCGCCGCACTTCGTCGCGCAGCGGGCGACATCGAACCCCGTCGGCGAGGCCTCGTACTGAAGTCGCGACGAGCAACGCGGGCAGCGAGCCTCAACGTGCGCGAGCATCCACTCGGTGTCGTAGCCATCGCGATAGAGGCGTTCGGCGAGCGCGTACCAGAGCCAGCAGTCCCACGGCGTCGGGGAGTCCTCGTCGGTGCGGAGTGCCTGGATGGCCTCCCACGCGGCGAGGTACAGCTCCGGGTCGGGCTCGTGGTGGCGCTGGTGGCACTGCTTGAAGCGGGTCTGGAGTGCGGTCGCCTCGCGGGAGACGAGCTCGCCGTTGGTCAGCTCTCCCGAGCCGTCGAGAGCCTCCCGTAGCGGGATGGTCCCCGGGTACTCACGTTCGTCGGAGAGTTCGGCGCCGCTCCTCGGGCTGAACTTGTGTTGACCTTTCATCGTCAGGAGAGAATCACGGCTGGTCGCCGGTCCCCTTCATCCCCATGTCCAGGGCGGCGGGCGTACCCGAATGGTCTGGTACTGTCTCGTCGCCATTGTATCAGTCCCGAGAGTGGTTAAGCGTCCGCTCATCCGCGAGAACCACGGATACCTTTCTGAGGTCCTCGGAATCGCGGTTTCTGAGGATGTATCCGCGATTTTCGAGGGTATCTAACGCCTCCGTGATCGTCCGCTCGCGGTGACACAGCTCGTCGACGAGGTCGCTCCGGGAGAGTTCTCCCCCAGCGTCTCGCAGAGCTCGGAGGACGTACCTGGCGCTGGGCGGGAGGTCGTCGAACCGTCCCGACTCGGGGGCGGTCACGCCCCTGAGCCACCCCCGCCGGAGGGGTACCACCCCCGATTCGATGTCCCCGCGAAGGTCGAAGACGTCCCGTGCCCAGGCCAGCCAGTCGAGGCCTGAAGCGGAATCCTGCAGTAGCGCACGTAAGCGCCGCGTTGCTGCTACTTTGAACCCGCCGTTACTGGATAGTACTGATAACGCCGATTTCAAAGTAGCAGGATCGACCGCGTAGGACACCCCAGCGTGCTGTTCGTACCGCTCGGGGGTGAGTAAGCCGACGTCTTCCAGTGCGTGGACCCAGTCGTACACCGTCCGCCGAGTGACATCCAGCCCGGACAGCTGGGCGAGTCGGTGGTAGCCGTCGACTTTGTTCGCGATGGCCCCGTCGTCGCGACGCTCGACGAGCTGCCCGGCGCGGAACCCGTCGGGGCCCTCGCCGGCGGTGACATCGTGGACGGCCTCCAAGAGGTCGACCGCGCCTTCGGGAACCGGGAGCATCGCTTCGAGCGGGTCCGCGAGTTCCTCGAACGTTGCGAGTTCGTCGACGGGGATCTCCGTCGGGACGTTCGTCAGCAGGTAGGCGTGCTTGGTCGTGTCCGCCAGTAGCGGGCGAATCCGGTGGACCGCCTGGACGAGTTCCTTCTCGCGGGTCTCCCGCCAGAGCTCGCCGACGAGCCCGGAGAAGTCCTTCGTCGCGATGGCGCGGCCGTCGCCGGCGTCGTCCTCGTAGATGAGCTTCCGGTAGACCGGCGGCGCCGTTTCTCGGCGCGTCGAGTACTCCTCGCCGCCGGCACGAACGTCGGTGGTGCCCTGACCGAACAGCTCGGCGTCGCGCTGGAGATCGTCGACGGCGGGGTGCGGGGCGCCGATACAGACGACGGCGTCGCACTCCGCGCGGTTCAGCCCGCGAGCCGCGTGGTAGTGCAGCGTCTCGCCGTTGTCGGGGAAATCGAAGCGCTCCAGCAGCGCCTTCGGGCCGATGAACAACGGCTGTTGGTGGAGGTCGCCGACCGTGTCGATGGTCCGCTGGATGCGCTCGGCCAGCTTGCGGTCCTCGTCGAGAGCCCGCCGGATGGTCCCGGCGTGGTACTGGCCGTCGAGGACTTGCGTGACGTGGAGGTTGCTCTCCAGGAGCTCGTCGCCGTCGACGACGACCCGGTCCGTGGGGACGTCGTACAGCGCGGCGACCTTCGCCGGCGTCGCGGTCGCGTCGAGGACCAGCGGGCTCTCCGGCAGGTCACTCGTCAGCGGCAGCGCGTAGTAGTCCAGGCCGGCGACCGATCCGTCGTCGACGTCGAGGCGGGCGATGGCCCGGGCCTGCTCCCCACCCTGCTGGGTCAGCCGCTGGTCGGCCTCGTGCCAGCCACAGTCGGGATCCGAACAGACGCGGGCGCCGTTGTCGTCCTGCAGGTCTTCGCCGCACCAGGGACAGGACTCCAACAGCGTCGGGACGGCGATGGCCTGGCGTGCGGCATCGGGATCGGCACCGGCCTCGGCCGCCGCCGCCAGCAGCGAGTCGAAGCACAGCGGGGCACCGTCCCACTCGTCGCGACGCATCCGACTGACGATGGTCTCGTTGTAGGCGAGCTTCGCCTGCGCGAACGTCTCCGCGGCGAGTGAGCGCTCGACGACGTGCTCCTCGCGCGTCCGGTAGCCCTCGCCGGGCATCCCGACGTCTTCGCGGATGGTCCGCTGCTCGACGTCGTCTTCGTCTACGTCGGCGGGGAGATCCTCGGGGTCGACGGGCTGGTAGTAGGTCGCGGCGTCGACGTCGGGCGGCGTGAGGTCCGCGAGACTGTCGAGCGTCTCGTCGCCGGCGAGGGCGTCGAGGATCTCCCGGGCGAACCGGGCGAACTCCTCAAGCGCGTCGGGCGTCCCCTGCAGGTCGGCGATCGCCTCCAGCGCGGTCGCCGTGCGGGCGATGCCCTCGATGTCGACGGTCCGTTCGGTCTTGAGCGCACTCGGGCTCTCGTCGACGATGACGTCCCGGCCATCGCGAACAGTCTTCAGCAGCTGGTACTCGTGGACGCCGACGACCCGGTTGGCGCTCTCGAGTTCGTCGAACTGGTCGAGCCACTCGCAGCTGCCGTCATCGTCGTGGTCCGGTAGGTCGAGAATCATGTGCGCCTGCACCGGGCCGAGCTCCTGAACGACCGCCTCGTAGCGCTGGCGGGCGTCCTCGTCGGGGTCGAGGTCGTAGATGGGGCACATGTGCGGGCAGTCCCCGCCGGGGTGGTCGGGGCACTGCTCGTCTGCGTGGTCGGCGTCCATGCAGGTGTCGTAGCGCTTCTGGTTGCCGCCCTTGAGGTGGAAGTCGACGGCGGGCGTGGCGTCGTCGAGGACGAACTCGCGGGCCTTCTCGTGCTTGTCGAACAGTGCGACGAACTGGCGGTCGCGAGCGGCGGCCGCCCGGCCGGCGTTGGTGGTTTTCCCGGCGCCGGCGTGGTCGGCCCAGATGACGGGCCCCGTGTGCGAGGTGAACTCGTCGTAGCGGTCGCCCTGCAGGTCATCCCACCGCTCTTCGCGGTCGAACTCCTCGAAGTCGACTTCCGGCGGCGCACAGGTCTCCGGTTCCGGCGGGGCGCCCGAGGTCGCACCCTCAGTCGGCGTGGGTGGCTCGTACTCAGGGATGCGAGCGCCGCGATCGCGCAGCGCGTCGACGGCGTCCCACCAGTCGTCCCCCTCGGGGTACTCGTGCGGCGAGGTGATGATCCGCTCCTCGAGCGCGACGACCTGAATGGCGTCGAGGCCGACGTCACCCTTGCGGTAGATCCAGCCCACGTCGGGACTCCAGCCGAGGCGGGTCCCGCTGCGGGACGTCTCCCAGCTGGGGTCGAACGACTTGGTGCCGTCGGCGCGTTCCTCGGTGAGTGACGATCGCAGCCGGATGTCCCGGGGTTCGACCCGACGGCAGGCGTCGAACACGGCTTGGATGTCGGTCGTCTCGTCGAGGTCCTGGAGGTCGTCCTCGTCGTACTCGGGCTCCCAGTCCTCGCCGTCGGGACGGGGCGTCTCGGCCGGGTCCCGGCGCTGCTCGTCCTCGACGAACTCGTCGACGAGGTCGTCCAGGAAGTCCTGCGCCTCGGTGGCGTCGGTCGGCGTCCCGGCGACGTGGTTGCCGGTCATCGCGACGTAGCGCTTGCCGTCGTAGACCTCGACCTCGGCGCCGGGGAAGGCATCGTGATCGGGTAGAGAAGCCCCGGGGATGGTCTTCACGTCGTCCGGGAGCGAGCCCTTCGCGATGATGTGGACGCCGGTCCCGGACGTGGAGATGTCGGTGTAGCTGTCGGCCTGCTCGACGTGCTCGGCGACGACCGGGTGGACCGCCTCAGTCTCGGGATCGCGGACGTCGTCGTAGTCGACGATGAAGAACGGGTCGGCCCAGTCTGCGTAGGGGTCTTCCTCGTGCTGCAGGACGATACCCGGGCCTTCGAGACGCTGGTCGGCGCAAGCCATCCGGGCCTTCTCGGCCGAGCGCCAGAGGTCGGGGTTCGACCACGACATGGTGTTCTCGGCGTTCGCGTAGACGGCGTGGGGCTGCTTGCGGCCGTCGAGGTACTGCCACGGCATCCACATGTCGTAGTCCTCGACGTTGTCGGCCCAGACTCCGGGTTCGACGTCGAAGGTCGGGCAGTCCTCGGTCGGGTCAGTCGAGTCGGAGGACTCGACGTCGACGTCCTCGTCGAGGACGTCCGCGACAGCCGCGGGGTCGGCGCCGAGCGCACCGGCGATCGCGACGGGGCTGGCGTCGGGGTTGCGCTCCAGGTGGTGCTCGACGCGCTCCTGCAGGGAGAGTCCGTCGTCGCTCACGTCGACGCACCTCCCAGTCGGTCCTGCTGTTGGCGATGCGCCTCATGACACTCGCCTTCGTGGACGACATGGTCGTTGCCGGCGTGGGTGACCTCGACCGCGTCTTCCTCGTCGACGATCTGCTCCTGACACTGGACACACCAGCCAGCAGCACGCCGCGTCGCGGCCTCGCTGTCGAGGTCGAGCTTTCCGGCAACCCGCAGCGCTGCGGCGAAGCATTCGTCGGGGCAGATAGCGACGTAGTACTCGCAGTGGAGGTCGTCCCGCGCCTCGAGTCGAAGGTCCGCACCGCAGTCGGGGCAGGCGGCGACGTGGATGACATCGCCGAGCTCGTCGACGTCGACATCTGGCGAGGTCACGCCGACCACCCCCACTCGTCCAGCGTGGTTTGACCGTCGGCGTCCTCGGATCGCTCACCGCCGTCGGGAATTGGGACGTTCTCGGTGCGCTCCTCGCCGAGTTCGGTGTCGTCGACGACGTCGACGGTCTCGCCGTCGCCCTGCCACGCGGGCGCCTCGGTGATGTACTGGACGGTCCCGTCGAGCGGGTCGCCGTCGTAGGAGCGCGTCATGCCGCGAGGCCCCCCGTTGAGTATACCGAACTTTGATTTATCGCCCGCTCATCGTCCAAAACGTCCGTTCCCGCGTTCTGCTCGTGTTTCGATTTGACACCGAATTTCGAGTCAAATGCGGGGGTTTTTCACCACGGGTCACGCACGGCAAGACATGCAGGGTAATCTGCCGCCCGAAGCACAGGAGAAGCTCGAGGAACTGCAGGACCTACAGGAGAAGGCCCAGCAGGTCGCCGCGCAGAAACAGCAGGCCGAGACGCAGCTGCAGGAGTCCCAGACAGCGCTCGAAGAGCTCGAGGACATCGACGAGGACACCGGCATGTACCGCCGCGTCGGCGAGCTGCTCGTCCAGACCGACTACGACGACGCTCAGGACGACCTCGAGGAGAAGGTCGACAGCCTGGAAGTCCGCGTCCAGACCCTGGAGAAACAGGAAGAGCGCGTCCAGGAGCAGTTCGAGGAGCTCCAGACCGAACTCCAGAACATGCTGCAGGGCGGCGGCGCGGGCGGTCCCGGCGGAATGGGCCCGGGCGCCGGCGGCGCGTAAATGCCGACAGACGACTCGGCCGCCGCTGACGCGGACGGCGACGACAGTTCGACGGACGGGCCGTCGGACGAGACCGTCGTCCAGACCGCCGCCGAGGCCGCCGAGGACGTCGTCTTCTCTCGACTCGGCCGCTCGTCGGTCGAGGATCTGGACGTCACCGTCACCTTCGAGGACGGTATCCTCGAAGTGGACGTCTATCTCAACGCGCCCGACGCGTCGGGCGACCCCGACCGCATCGCCGACGACGCCGCCCTCGCCGCGCGCGGCGCCGTCGACGACCTCTTCGGGGAGTAACCGGCCGGTCTTTCGGCCGGTGTCGCTACGCTCGCAGTGCCGACAGTAGCAACCGCTCGGTATCTCGGACACTCGATGCAGAACCGCTCGAATCGCTCGCTCGTTCCGTAGTAGCGGATGACGAATATTGGAGTCGACAGCGGAGTCTCAGCGGGCCGTCGGGCGGGGCGGGCGTTCTGCGAGATTCGTCAGTCGTGGTCGAATTCACCGACAGTGGGGTCGTCCATCCGCTCGCCCTCGCCGATGGTCCGGTGGCCGATGAACCCGGATCGGAAGCCGATCCACGCCAGCGCGCTGATGAAGAGGATCGGCGGGAGGATCATGAAGCCCCACAGCGGGTCCAGCCCCCACCCGAGCAGGAGGACCACGTCGAACAGTCCGAGCGAGAGGAAGGGTAACACTGCCAGCGCCGCCCACTTTCGGTTGTAACCGCCCTCGTCTGTCTCGGCCATACCGGGCGTTGGGAGCGCTGGGGGAAAAGCGCCGCGCTCCCGGTCGCGACGCCTCCCACTCCGCAGCGCCCACCCGCGCTCCAGCGGCTACAGCGGGAACTCCCCGTCGGCGATACTGCGGGCGACCGCCGCCATGTAGTCGATGTGCGGCACCAGATCCGACTCCTCGCCGGCCTCGACCCGGTACCGGTGGATGTCCTCCCAGACCGTCGCGAGCATGAACGCCGCGAACGCGCGGTAGAAGCGGTCGTTCTCGTACTCGATCCCGGTCCGTTCCTCGTAGCGCTCGACGAGGTCCCGCCGGCTGGGGCTGCCGGGCCGGTTCGTGAACGGGGCCAATCCGTACTCGTTGGTCTCACGTAACTCCTCGATAGTGTCCGCGCTCGCGCCGCTGGCTTCCAGCCCGTCGAGCGACGGCGTCGGGTCGCCGTCGTCGCGCCAGCGCAGCAGCAGGTAGCCGAGTTCGGTCAGCGGGTCGCCGAGGAACGCCGTCTCCCAGTCGACGACGCCGGCGATCTCGGGGCGCTCCGGGCCCGCGAAGAGCACGTTCCCCGGCCGGAAGTCGCCGTGGACCAGCGCCGTCTCCGACTCCGCGGGGAGGTTCGACCGGAGCCACGCCGCGACCTCCCGGAGCACGGGCGAGTCCCGCCCGGTGACGGCGGTCGCCTCGTCGAGCTGAGTGATCACGTCGTCGAGCTGGTCGCCGACCGGGCGGCGGTCGCAGCCGTCCGCGAACTCCGAGGGATCGACCGAGTGTAAATCCGCGAGCGCGTCGACCAGCAGCGACGCCACCTCCCCGCGCGCTTCGGGCGTCTGGAAGCGCTCGGGCAGGCCCGACCCGAGCGGGACCACCTCGCCGTCGAGGTACTCCATCACGAGGAACGGATCGCCGATCACCGACTCGTCCTCGCAGACCAGCACCGGCTCGGGTACGGGGACCGGGCTCGCCTCCAGGCGGCGCATCACGGCGTACTCGCTGGTCACGTCGACGAACGAGTCGGCCTGTCGCATCTCGTTGGGCCGCCGCAGGACGTAGGCGTCCGCCCCCGATTCGGTCGAGACCGCGAGCGAGAGATTGAGGCCGTCGTGGATCACTTCGATGTCGGTGACCGTTTCACCGAGTTCCTCCGATAGATACGACCGCAGTCCAGCCGTCTCGAACGCCACTCCCGACTCCGTCATGGCCCGCCCTATACGACCGGCCGTTATAAAACGCGCCGTGCAGTGAGAGGGTGTAGCACGGGCGACAGGGCCCGAACGAGAGAGTCGGTTTCGGAGCGACTGGCTTCCGAGGTGGAGCGTTAAGTGCCGTCGGGCGCCAGGAACGCTATGGACCTGCACGACAGGACTGCGATCGTCACCGGAGCGTCCTCGGGGATCGGTGAGGCGACGGCCCGGGCGCTGACGCGCGAGGGCTGTGACGTCGCGCTCGTGGCCCGCCGCGAGGAGCGACTGGCGCGGATCGCCGACGAGATCGGGACCGACCGCGCGCTCGCGGTGCCGGCGGACGTTACCGACGAGGAAGCGATCGCGGACGCCGTCGAGCGAACCCGCGAAGCGTTCGGTCGCGTCGACCTCCTCGTGAACAACGCCGGCGTGCTCCGCTCGGCCCCGGTCGCCGAGGCCGATCTCGACGACCTCCACGAGCAGGTCGAAGTCAACCTGCTGGGCGTGATGAACGCGACCCACGCCGTCCTCCCCGACCTGCTCGACTCCGACGGCGACGTTATCACCGTCTCCTCGATGAACGCCCGCCACCCCGTCGCAGAGGGCAGCGCCTACACGGCCTCGAAGTGCGGCGTCAACGGGTTCTGTGAGTCGCTGCGCAAGGAAATGCGCGGCGAGGACGTCCGGGTGACGATAATTATGCCCGGCCCGGTCGAGACCGAGATGAACGACTGGGCGGAGTGGGACGGTCGGCCGCTCGACCCCACCGACGTCGCGGAGACGATCCTGTTCGCCGCCTCCCGACCGGATCACGTCGAACTGCCCGACATCACCGTCAACACTACGGACAAGCTCTGAACGGGCGCCGGTGGCGCTCGGCGGTCCACGACCGCTCCGGGACTAGCAGTTATCCCACTGGCGTGGGAACGGTGGGCAAACATGGACGGGGTTCGGTCGAGTTCGGGTGTGCGCGGTCTCCGCCAGAGCGTCGCGGCCGTCGCTCCGCTCGCGCTCGTCGTCGCCCTGCTGTCCGGGCGGGTGGCCGCGCATTCGGGGTCGCTGGGCGGGTCGATCGCCTCGGCGACGGTCCCGACGTGGCTCGTGATCCTGACGGGCGGCATCGTCGTCGGCGGCTCCTTCCTGTTCACGACGCTGCTGACCGACCACGAGGCGATGCGCGGCGTGAACTGGTGGCGACTCACCGTGCCGACGCCCGGTCGGTTCCGTCGGATTGCCTCGACTGCGCTCAGCCTCGCCTCCTTCGGGAGTCTCCTGCTCGTCCTCGCGACGGGGTTCGTCGGCCCGCGAACGCCGACGCAGAACTTCGCCTTGCTGTTCGTCTGGGTCGGCTGGTGGGCCGGCTACACGACGACGACGTACCTCGTCGGCAATTCCTGGTCGGCGGTAACCCCCTGGGCGCTGCCGGTCGCGGTTGCGCGGCGACTGCGCGAGCGACTCGCCGACGGTGCGGGCGAACGGACGCTCCCCGACCGCTGGGGCGTCTGGCCGGCGGTCGCGGGCCTGCTCGGGCTGGTGTTCCTGGAAGTCGTCAGCCCCGTGGGGGAGGATCCGCAACTGCTCGCGACCGTCGTCCTCGGCTACTCGCTCGCGACCGTGGCCGGCGCCGTCGCTTTCGGCGATGAGTGGTTCGAACGCGTCGACCCCGTGAGCCGCGTCTTCGCCGCCTACGGGCGGGTCGCCCCGCTCCAGTGGGACGGAAACGGCAACGTTACGTTCCGACTTCCCGGTACCGCGCTCACCGAAGACCCCCTGCCCGACCGGCCGGGCGAGGTCGCCTTCGTCGTCGCGCTGCTGTGGGTGACGACCTACGACGGACTCGTGGCGACGCCGACGTGGGCCGCCGGAGTCGAACCGCTCGTCGGTCTCGGCGTCCCGGCGCTGGTCGTCTACGCCGGCGTCCTCCTCGCCGGCTTCGCGGGCTTTCTCGGCGTCTACCGCCTCGCCGCGCGGAAAGTTCGAGACACCGCAGACACCTACGTCACCGCGCCGGCCATCGGACGGTGGTTCGCACCTGCCCTGCTCCCCATCGCCGCCGGCTACCACCTCGCGCACTTCCTCGGCTACTTCCTCGGGCTCGCGCCGGCGCTCGCCGCGGTCGCGACGAGCCCGTTCGTGCCCCCGTCGACGGTGACGCTCGTCCTGCCCGACTGGTTCGGGACGGTGAAGCTCCTCTGCGTGCTCGGTGGCCACGTCCTCGCCATCTGGGTCGCTCACTCGCTGTCGTTCGAGCTCTTCCCCGGCGTGCTCGCGGCCATCCGGAGCCAGTACCCCTCGGTGGTGGTGATGGTCTTTTACACGATGAGCAGCCTATGGGTGATCACGCAACCGTACGCGCCACCGCCGTTCGTCTGAGGCGGGAGATTCCAGACCGATGACCGACTACGCGCCCACGCTCTGCCCGGCACGCGACACCGCCGTCCCCGACGGCGAGACGCCCGCGGCGACCTGCCCCTACTGCGAGTGTCCGTTCCGGAGCGAACACGCCCGCGACCTGCACGTCGGCGAGCGCCACGACCCGACCGACGCCGAGCGCGAGCGCTACGACGCTGCACTCGAACGGGAGCGCGACGACCTCTGGCTCTTCCACGCCAAGGCCGTCGTGGCGCTCGGGGTCATCTACGCCGCCACGGTCATTCTTTACATGGCAGTGCTCGGTACATTCTCCTGACGGCGATCACAGGGACTCGGCGTATCGAAACCGACCGGAGGACCGGTCAGCGGGATCCAGAAAGGGTGGGGAACGTGACGCATCAGGCGGTTCGAGGCCCGGTTGCGTCAGGTGGATAGGGTGGGGAGTGGATCGTGTGACTGCGGCCGGTTCGGCCGTCAGGGAGTGGCCGTGGCGGTCGCGTTTTCGGGGGTCGTCTCGTTCGCGGCGTCGTCGCCGTCCGGCGTCACGTCGCTGATCTGCTCGCCGAGCGACTGGGCGCCGTCGACGGCGCCGCCGACGTGCGAACCGATGATCCCGTGGACGTCGCTCACGAAGTCGGGGACCTGTGCGGGCATGTCGACGGGCGGGCCCTGGCTGCCGTTGGCGGCGTCAGCGCCCGGAACGTCCGACGGCTGTCCGTGGCGCGCGTCCGTGTCGTTCTCGTCCGCACCGTCGCCACCGTCAGCGGCAGCGGTCCCGTTCTGTGCGTGGTCGTCAGCCTGTGCGTTGTCGTCGGCCTGTGCCTGTTCGGGCGCGTTGCCCGGCATCGCCATCGCGGCGCCGGTCGCGAGCAGGAGGACGCTCGCGAACACGGCGACGAGTTTGAGTTTCATGTGGTGTGTGCCTCCACTCGACCGATGGCCGGCCGAGTCCTTGAAGGGGGTAAGCGCTCGCCCCCAGTTGCCCCGATTTCAGCCGATTTAGTCGGATTAACTCGACCGTTAATCCGGGTTAACGGCGATTAGACGGCCGATATTGTGGCAACGGAGTGCGGGCGGACTATCGGCCCGGTTCGCGGGGTGGTGCGCGCTCTTGACGGACTATCGCCTCGGTATCGGTGTCGTCGTCGGTGCCATCTGCGAATCGAGTATCACCGCTCGATCGAGGTCTGGAAAATAGACGACCCGTCACGGAAGTGTTCGACGACTGTCTGTCGGGGAAGGTCGGACTTGTCGACTCGCTCGTTGAATTCAACGCTGGCTTCGTATGGGACGAATGCCAGCACATCGAAGACGATTTCGGCGTCGCCAGGGGTTCTCTCAAGTTCGATGCGGAGACTGTCTTCGACGATCGCTACTCGCCGCGGAACGACCTGTTCGTCGGGTGTGCCGCCAAAAAAGATTCCGCGCACAAGAACACGGTATCCGTTGTCTTCGTACTGTGCGGTAGCCCAGTTGCTACCCGGCGCTGGCCACTTGTTCTCTCCGTGATTACCGGACTCCCAGTCCCACACGTCTCGGCTATCCAGCCGGGAGTACGACCACGTGCGGATCGAATCCATGAGTCCCGTTCGGTCTCCGTACTTCGGGCTTCGAATGTGGACGCTATTTACTTTCGTGTCTCATGACTGGAAGTATGCGGAAGCCCCTCCTGGTCGCCGTCGTCGCCGGACTCCTCGTTCTGGGCGGCTGCATCGGCTCGCCGAGCCAGAAGACGCCTACAGTCAACGAGGGGACGGACTGGCCGACCGTCTCGACATCGGCAGACTTCGGCACGAACACTCCCGAACCCGGCGTAACCGATCACGTCGCCGTCAGCGATGGCACGCTCGTGGTGAACCGGACCCTCTCGGACGAGCACGCGGAGTATCTCCAGAGCAGTGATTCGGTCCGATACGTGAAGGCGTGGCGCCACTCGAACCACGAGGAGGTCGAGAACGGTTCGAGTCCGGAGCGAGAGCCCGTGTACGGTATCATGTCGTTCGAAACGTGGGGGCGGATACAGTGTTCGTCCACAGCCGCGGACGGAGTTTGGACGGTGCTGAAAGAGCGGACGACGGACTCGCTCGACGGGGTCCACACCGGTTCAGACACCAGCGACGACCAGATCCAGATCACCGTCATGCGAACGACGACTATAGGGCGGGACGGGACCGTGGAAGCCGAACCCTCGATCCCGCTCGAACGCCTCGACGCGATCGCCCCCGAGGGGGCGTCGGTCGAGATAACCTTCGCGAACCGTTCGTACTCCTGCGAACCGGCGGTTGACGTGACGAACAGCACGGTCTACAAGGGTTAGTGGGATGGTACGCCGAACCGTTACCCCTGTTCTGGAATAAGCATCCGCGCGCCGAAGGCGCGCGGTTCACCGAACTCGCGCGGAGTGCGAATTCGGCCTTTTTCACCCCTGTTTTTGGCTCGGGGGTCGCGCTACGCACGACCCCCGAGCGAAAAAGATGGTCCCGCACGCCCTTTTTCACGGTCGCGCTCTTAGCCCGTGGTATGGCAACGCACGAGGCCACAGTCGAGGGGGTGGGAGTCGGCGTCGGCGACGACGGGCCGGGACACCCGGTCGTCCTCCTCCGGGTGCGCGAGGAACTGATCCCCATCTTCGTCAGCGCCGACCAGGCCCAGTCGATGCAACACGCCCTCGACGGGACGCCCTTCGAGCGCCCGCTGACACACGATCTCTTCGTGGACATGGTCGCGGAGTTCGGCGCGGCCATCGACCGCGTCCGCATCGACGACCTCGCCGACGGCACCTTCTACGCGAAGATCGACACCGAGCAGTACGCCGACGACGAGCGCACGGAGATGGTCTTCGACGCCCGCCCCAGCGACGGCATCGCGCTCGCGCTCCGGGTCGACTGCCCCATCATCGTCTCCGACGAGGTGGTCGACCAGGCCGGCCGCGACCCCGACGAACTCGGCTTCGTCGACGAGGAGGAAGCCCGTCGCCGCCAGCGCGACGCCGGTGAAGAGGAAAGCGGATTCGACTTCGGCGAGGACGATGACGACGACTCGCCGTTCGGCGGCGACGACCCCTTCTGACCGCAACCTGTCGCTCCAGCGGCTTCACCCTCTCTTGCTCGCGTGGAACCACTCGCCGTCCCACGTGATCACGTACTCGACTGCGCCCTTGACGCCGGCGAGTCCGTACAGCGGGAAGACGACGGGCGCGAGCAGCCACCCGACGCCCACGCCGTCGACGTGCCCGCCGAGCGCGTCGACCCCGCGGACGAGCAGGCTCACGCCGACCACGGCACCAAGCGGGACCGTAAGCAAGGCCACCCGTCCGCTGGCGGCCAGCACCGCGACTTTCGAGACCAGCGAGAGCACCAGGAGGTTGCCGAAGACCGCGCCGGCACAGGTCGCCAGCGCGACCGCACCGCGCCAGTTCAGCGGCCGAAGAGTCGTTATTCGGCGGTGGAGGACCTGCGCGTACCCGGTCATCCAGCGCTTGCGCTGGCCCCACCAGTCGCGCACGCAGTGGGCGGCCTCGATGGTCGACGGCCGGGAGAACAGTTCCTCGACGGCGAGGCCGGTCTCGTAACACCGGAAGGCGAAGTCGAAGTCCTCGGTGAGCATCGCCGTGTCGTAGCCGCCGACCTCCTCGAAGGCCGACCGGCGCATGACGACGGCGCGGCTGGAGACCATCCGAAAGCCCGTGAGCAGCCCGATCAGCCGGTGGCTGAGCTGGTTCAGCAGGACCGACTCGTAGTAGGCCAGCGTCTCGACGAGCCCGTCGGGCTCCGGGATCGTCCGGCCCTGGACGGCGTCGGCGCCGTCTGTCAGGCGCGCGACCGCACCGCCGACGAATCCGGGGTCGACCCGCTCGTCGGCGTCGAACACCGCGACGACCGGGACCTCGGTCACTTCGACGCCGTAGTTGACCGCGCCGGCCTTCGACCCCGGATAGCGCGTGTTGACGAGGTGGTCGACGCGGTCGCGCCGCTCGGCAAGCTCGGCCGCGCGGGCGCGGCTCGCGTCGTCGTCGGGCTCGGTGACGACGGTGACCCGGAGGTCGCCGTACCGCGAATCGAGCAGGCTCTCGACGCTCCGGTCGAGCGCGGCGGCGTCCCGGTAGACGGGGACGATCGCCGCGACGCCGGGGCCGTCGGCCACCTCGACGTCGCGCTTGCCCAGGCCGACGAGTTCCGCGACCATCACCAGACCCGAGAGCGTGACGAACCCGGAGAAGCTCAGCATCGAGACGACCGCTTCGACGACGACCACGGCGCCGGCGGTCAGCAGCGGCGGATCGACCGCCACGCTAACCGAGCCACGGAGGTAACCGAAGACGACGACCGCAGCGACGACCACGGCGAAGGTCGCCCCGTCGGTCGCCCGGCGGAGGTACTCGCCGACCCGACCGTCGAACGCCCCGGTCAGTCGCGGGCCGACGGGCGGTTCGAACCAGCGTGTCGGGTCGATCACGGCTTGCACCCCGCCGGACGAGACGGCTGCCGCTGTCGGAGGGAGGGGCTTCGAACAGGGACCATTTCGTCCGTGTTGTCACTCGAATAGTACTTCAGTGCTTCGTCACGGCGACGGAACGACCGGGCCGCCGACAGTCCGCCCCGCGACCCGTCGGCAGCCCGGGTCAGGACCCGTCAGCGGTCGGAACCTTCGCGTCGACGCCCGTCGCAGCCATCCCAAGCCAGCCCAGCGCCGCGACCGTCGTGGCCGCCAGCGCCGCGCCGTCGAACCCGCGGTCGGTCGCGGCGACGACTGCAAACCCGACGACCAATCCGGCGAGGACCGCGACGGGTAACCGCAACAGGTCGAGGCCGAAGCTGACGGCGCCGATAGCGGCGATCACGAGCCCGACGGGCGCGATCAGCACGAACAGTATCCAAATGGCGATGCCGGTACTCGCTCCGCCCGGACCGTCTGCGTGAAACCGGTACAGGTCACTCTCGTAGCGGACGTAATGCGTCCCTTCGGGGTAGACGTCGTCGGCGTAAGTGATGTCCGGCGCCGCTTCGTCGGCGACGTACTCACCGTCGGGGGCGGACAGCGCGCCACGGAACGCGTCTTGGGCCGTCGCGGACAGGTTCTCGTACCGGCGAACCTGTGCGTCGTCCGGCAGGTCGGCGTCCGAAATCGACTCGACGTCGTAGACGTACTCCGTCCGCGTCAGGTCCGCCGCCGTGACGCCGACGTACCCGAGCACGGCGACGCCGAGGAGGAACACTGCGATCGCCGGGCCGTGATAGCGAGTCACCGACAGCGCGGACACGTCCGGACCCGTGAACGGGACCGATAAGTGTTTTCTGGTTGTCGTGTCAGGAAAACCTCGAGAGCGATCCGGGTCTCAGTCGTCGGCGATGACGCGGTCGTCGCTGGTGGCGACGAGGCGGTCGATGGCGTCGACCATCGCCTCGACGGAGGCGCGGGTGATGTCCGAGTCGCTGGCGGTGACGGTCACGTGGTCGTCGCCGCGGGACATCTCCACCTCGACGGTGACGATGGCGTCGGTACCGCCGGTGATCGCGTCGACGTGGTAGGATTCCAGATGCGTGTCGAACGAGTGACCCAGCGCCGACTGGACGGCGTTGATCGCGGCGTCGACGGGTCCGGAACCGATCTCCGCCTCGGTGCGCTCCTCGCCGTCGACCAGCAGGGAGACGGTCGCCGTCGGCGTCGTGCCGCCGGCGACGGTAGTGAGTTCCGTGATCTCGACGCGGCGGTCGTGTTCGGAACCGGTGACGTCCTCGGCGATGGTAAGCAGATCGGCGTCGGTGACGCGCTTGCCGCGGTCGCCGATCTCCTTGACGCGAGCGACGATGTCCGCGAGTTCGTCGTCGGTCACCTCGAAGTCCTTCTCGTCGAGGGCGGCCTTCACGCCGGCGCGGCCGGCGTGCTTGCCGAGTGCCAGACGCCGCTCCCGCCCCACCTTCTCGGGCGGGTACGGTTCGTACATCGCGTCGTCCTTCAGGGTGCCGTCGGTGTGGATGCCCGACTCGTGGGTGAAGGTGTTCTGGCCGACGACTGCCTTGTTCGGCGGCAGCGGGATGCCCGTCGCGCTGGCGACGAGTTCGGCGAGGTCGTACACCTCCGTGAGTTCGAGCGTCTCGACGCCCCAGCCGTGCGAGAGGGCGATCGCGACTTCCTCGATGGCGACGTTGCCGGCGCGCTCGCCGATGCCGTTGACCGTCCCGTGGACGACGTCGGCGCCCGCGGCGATCGAGGTCAGGGCGTTCATCACCGCGAGCCCGAGGTCGTCGTGGGTGTGGGCGCTCACCGGCCCCAGCTCGGAGAGCCGGGAGACCGCTTCGAGCGCGCCGTCCGGCGTCGCGTGGCCGACGGTGTCCGCCCAGCAGATGCGGTCGGCGCCGGCGTCCAGCGACGCACCGAGGAGTTCTTCGAGGTAGTCCAGGTCCGCCCGGGAGCCGTCCTCGCCGATGACCTCGACCCACAGGTCGTGGCTCTTGGCGTACTCGACGAGTTCGACCGTGTTCTCGACGTTCTCCTCGTGGGTCGTCCCGACCTTCTCGGTGATGTGGCGGTCGCTCGCCGGTACGACGAGGTTGATCCCGTCGACGCCGCACTCCAGCGCGAGGTCGATGTCGCGCTGGATGCCGCGGCAGAAGCTCGTGACCGTCGCATCCAGGTCCAGCTCGGCGACGCGGGAGATGGTCTCCCGCTCCCCGGGGCCGGTACAGGCGCTGCCGGCCTCGATGAAGCCGACGTTCGCGCGGTCGAGCGCGCGAGCGATCCGCGCCTTCTCGTCGGGCGTGAGCGAGACACCCGGCGCTTGCTCGCCGTCGCGCAGCGTCGTATCGAGAAACTGTACGTCTCCTGCGTCAGAGAGGTGAGTCGTCTCGGGATGGTCGCCAAAGAGCGTGGTCCCTTCGCGCTCACCGGAACCGTCACACATGACGGAGAATTTCGCGGCCAGCCGCCGTGAGGCGACTTCCTCTATCCTCCGTGTCGGTATGGTCCGACATCGTATGCTACCGTGAAGCGAGCGGTCCTAATTAAACCGTCGGGTTCGATCCCGCGTGCAAAACTGGCCTCATTCGCCGTCCAGACGGACCCGGTCGCCCGGTTCGACGCCGTCGGCGGCGCCCCCCGGTAGCTCGACGAAGCAGTCGGCCTTGGCGACGCCCGTCCCCCGCCACGGCGCCAGCGTCTTCACCTGCACCACCTCGTCGTCGAGCAGCCAGATCACGTCCAGCGGCGTCCGCACGAACAGCATGTGGACGTCGCGGTAGCTCGTCCGGTCGAAGTCGAACACGAGCGCGTAGCCGTCGGGCAGCGACGACTTGCCCATCAGTCCCTTGACCTTCGCGAGCAGCGAGTCGGCGGTCTCCACGTCGGTCGCAAGCACCCGCGAGTCGCCGTCTGCCGGATCGTGGACGAGACGCATAGGTCAGCGTCCGCGCGCCGCGGCAAAACGGTTGCGACGCGAGCGGGCAATTCAAACCCGTCGAGTGCGACGGACTGGGCATGGAGAAGACGCCCTCGGGGACATCGGTGGGGGTCGAGGACCCCTACGCCCACGTCGACCGGTGCGACCACTGCACCGACGACGGCCGCTGCCGGTTCGCCGTCGAGCAGGGCGACCGCGACCCCGAGTTCGCGAACGCGCGGAGCCGCGAGGACTTCCGCTGTCCGGTGGTGGGCGACCTCGACGAGGAGGGGCTGACCGGCCCGTGGGAGTGGGCCGACTGCCCGCACTTCCGCGCTCGCAACCGCGACCGCGAGTGCGAGCGCTGCGGTCTCGAAGAGCATCGGATGGCTCACGACGACGAGCGACCCCTCCTCGAAGAGCATCACCTCTCCTACCAGTCGGGGTCGCGGGAGGGCGACGGCGACCCGAGCCACGAGATCACCGTCTTCCTCTGCCGGTGGTGTCACGCGAAGGTCCACAACTCGTGGGCGAGCGTCGCGGACGACGTGAACCCCGACCCCGAGGCCATCGCCGAGCGGGAGGGACGACGCTCGCGCGAGCAGGCAGAACTGGGGTTCCAGTCGGCGGCCGAGCGGTTCGACACGGGCGCTGACGGCGACGGGGACGGGGATGGGGACAGCGAGAACGAAAGGAACGACCGCTTCGGCGACGACGGCCGGGGCTTCGACGCGTAGACTTTTGCGAGCGACGGCCTAACTAGCGGGATATGACCGACGATGACGCCGCGGAAACGGCGAGTTCCGATCACCCACACACGGTCGGGCACGTTCACCTGAAAGTACGGGACCTGGAGCGGGCGCTGGCGTTCTATCGGGAGGTGCTCGGCCTCGACGTCACCGAGCGCGAGGGCCGCTACGTCTTCCTCTCGTGGGGCGAGCGCCATCACGACGTCGCACTGCAGGAGGTCGGCGACGGTGCGGAGGGACCGAGCCGCGGCGTCGGCCTCTATCACGTCGCCTTCGAGGTGGCGACGCCCGAGGCGCTCGCGAGCGTCTATCGACGCCTGCGCGACCGCGGAGTGCAGGTCAGCCCCGTCGACCACGGCATCAGCAAGGCGCTGTACTTCGCCGATCCCGACGGCAACGGCGTCGAGGTGTACCTCGACACGCGCGGATCCCACGAAGAGACCGACTGGCGCGGCCGCAACGACCGCTTCGATCCGACGGAACTCGTCTGAGAAGACGGCACCGGGTGGCCCGCCGCGCTCGTCTCGCTCAGACCGTCTCGTCTTCTTCGCCCGGGAGCAGCGGCGCGTCGCGGACGCCCATCGAGAGCGACGCCGCCGCGATGCCGCCGACGAGGACGATGAACCAGTAGTTCGACAGCCGGAAGAGGAAGACGGCGGCCGTCGCCGTCGGGAGGTCGACCAGCGCCATCGCCGCGACGACGGCCGCCAGCGCCACCTCGAACCCGCCCAGCCCGCCCGGCAGCGGCACGACGTTCAGCAGCGTCACGACCGGGACCGCGAAGACGACGAGCATGAACGGGACGTGCGATTCGATGGCGAGGAAGCTCGTGTACAGCGGGAGCAGGAAGAACAGCCAACCGGTCACCGACAGCGCGACGGCCGCCGCGATGCCGCGCCGGTCGCCGGCCAGCTGCCCGACCACGCCCGAGAACCGCCCGAGCGCCTCCCGGACGCGCTCGGGCGCCAGCGCCGCGGCCGCCCGGCCTGAGACGCGACCGACGGTCCGGCGCAGGCCGGCGGCAACCGACAATACCGCACGTTCGAGCACGTTGCGGCGGTAGATGGTCAGGAGGACAAGCCCCACGATGCCGATCGAGATGGCGGTCATGGTCACCAGTACGGACTGGAGGAGCGCGCCGGTCGGCCCCCGGCGCGTGAGGATCAGGATCGCGAGGCCGACCACGGCGAGGATGAGCGAGGCGAGGACGTTCAGGAACGCGAAGACCGTCGACGCGGCCAGCGCGGAGTCCTGAGAGGCGTCGGTCTCGCGGCTGACCGTGTAGGAGAGCAGGACCGGGCCGCCGCTCTGGCCCATCGGGATCACCTGCTTCAGGAACTCGCCGCTGAGGTACGCAGCGCGGTAGCGCAGGCCGCCGACGGCGTGGCCGGAGCTCCCGATCAGCTGTCGCACCGCCTCGCTCCAGCAGCCCAGTGCGACGAGCACCGACCCGAATCCGACCGAGAGGACCAGCAGGTCCGCCGTCGCCAGTTCCGCGAACACGGCCTCGGGGCCGACCGCGAGCAGGAACCCGCCGACCGCCAGCAGCGCCAGCGCGAACCCGGCGACCAGCCGGAAGCGACGTGACATACTCGTGAACAGAGACGGCCGGACGGTAAAAATCGTCCGGCGCGGGACTCGATTCCGGGGTCCACGGCGACGGGGAAGGCTCCCGCTCGTCCGCGGGCTACCGCCCGTCGACCGGGTCTTCCGTGGGGTCGAGCGGGCTGGGCGGATCGGCCAGCCGCACCGCGACCGTCGACGAGGCGAGCGCGCCCAGCAGGACGACGAACCAGTAGTTCGACAGCCGGTAGAGGAAGACGCCCGCCGTCGCCACCGGGAGGTCGAGTCCGGCGAGCGCGACGACGACGGCCGCCAGCGCCACCTCGAACCCGCCCAGTCCACCCGGTAGCGGGACGACGTTGACGAGACTCAACACGGGGACCACCAGCGCGACCAGCGCGTAGGGCACCGGCTCGCCGATGGCGTGGAAGCTCGTGTACATCGGCAGGAGGAACAGCGCCCAGCCCGCCAGCGAGAAGGCGGCCGCCCGCCACACTTGCTCACGGTCGGCGAGCGCGCGGTCGAACGCCGCGTAGTACGTCTCGAAGGTCGCGCGAACGCGGTCGGAGGCCATCGCTGTTCGCGCACGCTCCGAGAGGCGACCGACCGTCGCTCGGCCCGCGCCCGCCAGCCGGAGAACGAGCCGCTCGACGAGCGCGCGGCGGTAGTGGACGAGGAGCCCGAGCGACAGGAGGACGGTGACGGCGAGGGCCAGTCCGACGACCAGCGCGGTGAAGACCGGTCCGCTGGAAGCCGTGCCGGTCGCCACGAGCACGCCCAGCCCGACGGTGGCGAGGGCGACCGAGGCGCCGATGTTGACGAACTCGACGACGGTCGCGGCGGCGAGCGCCTCCTCGTAGGGGGCGTCGGTCTCGCGGCCGACCGCGTAGGAGACGAACACCGGGCCGCCGGAGTGACCCATCGGGACGATCTGCTTGAGGAACTCGCCGCTCATGAACGCCGCCCGGTAGCGCGGCCCGTGCACGTCCGCCCCGGTACTCACCAGCAGTCGCCGGAGCGCCTCGCTCCAGCAGTAGAACGCGGCGATCACCGCGAGGAAGCCGACGGCGAGGACGGCCGGGTCGGCCTGTGAGAGTTCGGCGATGACGCTCGCCGGCCCGACGAACCAGACGAACCCGCCGACCGCCACGAGCGCCAGCGCGAACCCGAGGACGACCCGGACGATTCGTCGCATCTACCGGCCGGACACGTGCCTGCGGGATAAACGCGCTGGCATTCCGGCGGCACGCGTGGAGGCTGGGAAGTCCATTCTCCACGTTCCGGACTCCTTTTACCCCCCGGCGAGTTACGGGGCGGTAATGACCCGCATCGACGTCGTCGACAACCACGGCCAGTTCACCCACCTGGAGCAGCGCGCGCTCCGGGACATGGGCGTGGACGTGGAACTCGTCGACAACGACACGCCCCCCGAGGAGATCGACGCCGACGGCCTCGTCCTCTCGGGCGGCCCCTCGATGGACCGCATCGGCAACTGCCCCGACTACCTCGATCTGGACGTCCCCGTCCTCGGCATCTGTCTCGGCCACCAGATCATCGCCCGCGAACTCGGCGGTGAGGTCGGCGAGGGCGACTACGGCGGCTACGCCGACGTGACCGTCGACGTGCTCGACGACGCGGACCCGCTGATCGGTTCGCTCGCCCCCGAGACGCGCGTCTGGGCGAGCCACGCCGACGAGGTCAAGCGCGTCCCCGAGGGCTTCGAGCGCACCGCCGAGAGCGACATCTGCGGCGTCGAGGCGATGAGCGACACCGACCGCGATCTGTACGGCGTCCAGTGGCACCCCGAAGTGGCCCACACCGAGCGCGGCGAGGAAGTCTTCGAGAACTTCCTGGCTATCTGCGAGTGAGTCCGCGAGGGGATCTCCCGACCAGATTCTCGATCGATAAATCGCCTCTGAGCGGCTGAAATCCCCGCTGACGGGCGTCTGACGCGACTCCAACGATTAAAGTGGTCGTGGAATCATTGGCGTACAACGATAGTCATGACGACCAACCAGGGGAATCTCGCGGGCCTCTCGCGGTTCGTGTTCCGGGCGCCCAGCTGGTACTCCAGCATCGGGTTCGCCCTGCTCATCGCGGCGATCATCGGGGTCGCCGCGTTCGACTCCCGGTTCGTCTTCGAAGACGCCTGGGAAGGGCTGTTCTACATCGGCCTCCCGACCGTCGCGGCGAGCGTGTTCACGCCGTACGTCGACCGCAAGCTCGGCGGCCAGCTCACGCGCAATCAGGCCTCGCTGCTTGCGCTCGCCTGCGAGCTGTTCACCATCGCGGTGCTGACGGTGACGGCGATCGTCGCCGCGCTCACCCCGTTGAGTCAGACGTTCGTCGTCGACGCCCTGCTGGTCACGCTCGCGTCCATCTTTGCCCTGCGCCTGTTCGTCATCCTGGCCGTCTCGCGGCAGCGACTCGTCGTCGCCTCGGCGGCCGCGAGCATCCAGACAGCCGCCGCCGCGCTCTTGCTGTTCGTCTACAGCGGGACGATGCGCTACCTCGAGTGGGGCGGCCCCGTCGCTCGCGCGTTCCTCTTTCGGGCCGACGAGGCGCCCCAGCGCATCGCCGAGATGCACTACGTCGACCCCGCGAAGTTCGTCATCCTCGCGGTACTGTGTCTCATCTACGCCGCGGCCGTCTGGCTGTTCCTGACGATCATCGACCAGCCGTGGCAGCGCAGCCTCGGCGTGAGCGTCCTCGACTTCGTCCGCGGGTTCATCGGCCACATCGCCGAGGGGAGCAACGAACTGGAGACGTTCTTCGAGGACATCGGCGAGGACGCCATCGTCCCGGTCTCGGTCCTCTCCGCTCGCCGCCCCGAGGGCGGCGAGAAGGCGCGGTTCGTCCTCCCGATGCTCCACCCCGGCCCGATGGGCGAGATCGGCGGCGGCAACCTCCCGCGGCGCATCGCCGAGCAGGCCGACGGGCTGGCGTTCCCGCCCCACGCTACCGCCGGCCACGACTTCAACCTCGTCACCGAGCGGGAGGTCGACACGGTCATCGACACCGCCGAGACCGCCTACCAGCGCATCGAGTACGACGAAGGCGCCACGAAATCCGTGCGCGTCGAGGAGGGCGAGGCGACGCTGACCGGACAGGCCTTCGGCGACAGCGCCTTCCTCGCTTCGACGTTCGCGCCGCAGTTCGCCGACGACGTCGAGTACGCGGTCGGACTGTCGGCCGTCTCGGAGGCCCGCACCGACGGCCTGAACGACGTGATGCTCGCCGACGCCCACAACTGCAACAACGGCCTCGACGGCGAGGACCTGGGCCACGTCGTCCCGGGGAGCAAGCGCTCGTTCGACATGATCTACGGCGCCGGCGAGGTCGGCGAACGGCTCGCCGCAGCCACGCGCCGACCGTTCGAACTCGGCGTCGCCTGGGACGAGACGCCCTGGGAACCCGAGGATGGGATCGGCCCGCTGGGCATCCGCGTCGCCGTGTTCGAAGTCGAGGGCCAGCAGACCGGCTACGTCTTCGTCGACGGCAACAACATGGTCCCGGGGCTCCGCGAGCGGATCGTCTCCCGGATCGACGCCGTCGACCGGCTCGAAGTCCTCACGACCGACACGCACGTCGTCAACACGATGGAGGCGGAGAACCAGGTCGGCGACGCCATCCCCGAGGCCGACCTCGTGGCGCTGATCGCCGACCTCGTCGACCGCGCGAAGGAAGACCTCGAACCCGTCGAGGCGGGGATGGAGACCGAGAGCGCCGAGGTGACCGTCTTCGGCAACGACCGCACCGAGATGCTCGCCTCGACCGCCAACGCCGCCGTCTCCATGGGCGCGCCGCTGGCCGGCGCCATCATCACCGCCGCCCTCGCCGTCTCCGCGATCATCTTCCTCCTCGCGAGTATCTGAGCGGCGGACTGCCCACCGACCGGACCGCCCGCGCTCGCCCCGACACCGAAATGCCGAACAGGGAGTCCGCCGTAGTCGGTCGCCGTGAGCCGCTCGCTGACCGACGTGGCCCCGGCGTTGATGGTCCCCGCCGCGTGGACGCTCGCGCTCGCGGCCCGCGTCGACGTCGTCGGTCGCCGACCCCTCCTCGTCGCGCTCGCCGTCATGACGGTCCTGCTCGGCGCTTTCGCCGTCGCCACCCGCGACGCGATGACGGGGCCGGTGCTCGGCCTCTGGCGCTGGGTGCTCGTCCTCGGGTTCGTGATCACGCTCGTCGCCGCTGTGGACCTCGCCGTCACCCCCGAGATCGACCCGACCCTGGCGATCGCATTCTACGGATGGATGGTCCTGCCCGCGCTGGCGTTCGTCGCGACCGCCCAGTCCGTCGAGAAACCCTTCAGTACCGTCTACCTCGCCGCGACCATCTGCTCGCTCGCCGGCGCCGGCACCCACGCTCTCGCCGGGTCTGCCGTCGAGGCGGCCGTGGGCATCGCCGTCGTCGGCCTCGGCCAGACGGCCGCCGTCGTCGCCGCGGCCGTCCAGAACAGCGGCACTCTCGAGGGGTGACGCGGGGAAGGATCTGGACAGCCGATATGGCGGGTGTCTGCGAACAGTCCACGGACCCGTTGTTCGCTTCGACAATTTGCTCAGTGTAGGATACTACTATATCGACGGATGGGGGAGTTCACTACGCTCTTCGGGCCTGAAACTCCTCTCTCCGGTAGTACAGGTATCCGGAGACGAGTATGACTCCTACGAATGCGAGCGGATTCCCCCGGACAATCGTGGATTGAACTGCCCCTACAGCCCATGCTACGATGAGGATACTCGCGCCTCGCTTAGTCTGTCGCCACATCCCATAGGAACCAGCTAAGTAGAGGAGCCCGACGGGGAGATGCGTTAGTGACCCGGGAATTGACAGTACAAGACTTGCAAGCCCAAGTAATCCAGTCCAGACTGCAATAACCACAACCCCCAACGGTCGTCCATTACTGAGCCTCATAAACGAACATCGTGACATCTATTAAATGTATTTGCTGGTTTAGAATGTACGCTAACTATGAACACACTGAGCGAGAGATCCGCCCGCGGTAGCCCCGAAATCGACCGGCTCTCTGGTATCCCGGATCAACCCCGTTCTGTTTCGTCGGTCGCCGCTCGCAGGCGCTCGATCCGGCGCTCGGTCGGCGGATGCGTCCCGAGCAACTGCCGATAGATGACCCGCCGAGTCCGGTCGAAAAAGCGGTGTTCCTCCCACGGCGACGGGACGATGGCGAACGCGTCGGTCGCCGAGCGACGCAGGTCCTCGCTCGGCCGGCCCCCGAGTTCGGCGTCGAGCGTCTCCAGCGCGCTCGCGAGCGCCGCCGGATCGCCCGTCATCGTGGCCGCGGCGTCGTCGGCGACGTACTCCCGGGCGCGGGCGACCACCGCGGTACAGAACCGGCCCGCCAGCGCGACGGTCCCGGCCAGCAGCGCGACCACCGGGTTGATCCCGTAGCGGTCGAACAACCGCTCGGCGTTCACCCGCGGGAACGAGAGGGCGGTGAGGACCGCCGCGTCGGAGTTGGCCACGTGCGCGAGTTCGTGGGCTAGCACCGCGTCGAGTTCCCGGTCGTCGAGCGCCTCGGCCAGGCCCGCGGAGACGACGAGCGTCGACTCGCTCGGCCGGTACCCCACGGCCGCGGCCGTCGGCGCCCGCGACCCCGTGAGGCGGACTCGCGGCGATGGAACCGACGCCTGCGCCGCGAGGCGGTCGACGCGCGCCTGCAGCGCCTCGCGGCGCTCGGGGTCGCGTGCCGCGTCGAACTCCGCGCCGAACTCCCGCAGGACCGCGCTGTCCGTCAGCTCTGATCGGACGAGCGCCGCGAGGTGACCGACGACCAGGAGGGCGCTGATAACCACCGTGAGCGGGAGGACAAGGTCGTACGGAGGCCAGCGCGTCGCGGCGACGTACACCGCTGCCAGAGCGCCGGCGGCGAGAAGGACGACGCCGGCGACGCCGACCCATCCGACGCGCGCGACGAACGCGCCGCAGACCGACCGCGCGTGTCCGGCGAGCAGCCGGACGGTGTCGAGCGGCGACCGATCGGGGCCGACCTCGTCGCCGTCGTCCTCGTCGGCCACCCACGGCGGCGAGTCGCTGTCGACCTGCCACGGGGCTTCGTCTCCCTCGGTCGCCCAGGCAGGGTCCCCGTCGGAGTCGTCGTCGTCATCGTCTTCCGAGCGGTCGCGAGCGATCTGGAACAGCAGGAACGGGTAGAACGAGGCGAGCAGCGTGATGAGCACCAGCGCGAACACCCAGCTGGGCATTCCGAGCCGCCGGAGGAGGAAGAGCGTGACCGCGAGCGACGCGGCGATCGACGTCGCGAAGGCCCAGCCCAGCAGGTTCGGCGCGACGCCGATGCCGACCTCGGTGGTCGCGGCGGCGTGATACGCGAGGAAGACGACCGCGAGCGCGACGGCGTAGACGGACACGCCCGCGACGAGCGCCACCGTCGGATCGCCGAGGGCGTGGTCGAAGAAGCCAGTGGCCAGCAGCAGGAACCAGTAGGTGACGACGCCGAACACCAGCCCCTCGAAGGCGACGAGGGGTGCCGCGACGGCGGTGAGCGCGACCGCGGCCAGCGCCATGCGAACGCGGAGGCCGAGGCTAGAGCGCGACGACGTGGAGGGCATCGTCGGGGAAGTCCGTTAGCCGCTCACTTCAGTCGTGGGGATCGCGCCGCGCCGAGCGTGGCTGCTGTTGGGGTAGGGAGTCGAAGAACGCCGAGGAGGAGATTTGAACTCCTGAGTCCTTGCGGAGACCTGCTCTCGAAGCAGGCGCCTTGGCCAGGCTAGGCTACCTCGGCTCATTCACCCCTACACGGAAGTCGACTTTATCGGTTACGGTTTACCGGACGGCGTGGGGACGAGTGTCGTGGCCGGGTGTGCTGCGGCCGCGGAGGCGGTCGACCGCTACGACGGCGGTCGAGGCCCCCGAACGCGGGGTCAGGACCGCGGCGCGTCCACCCGAAACAACCAAACACCTAAAGTGTCGGCAGACTCACCGGACGCCATGGACGTCACCGAAGCGAGCGCGGAGTGCGAGCGGGTCCTCGACGAGGTCGGTTCGGCGATCATCGCCGACCGCGAGTTCCTCGAAACCGTCTTGCTGGGATTCGTCGGCCGCGGCCACGTTCTCATGGAGGACGTGCCCGGGACCGGCAAGACTCTCACCGCCCGCAGCATGGCCACCGCGCTCGGCCTCGAGTTCTCCCGCGTGCAGTTCACCCCCGACCTGCTGCCCGCCGACATCACGGGCACGCACGTCTTCAACGAGCGCGAACGCGAGTTCGAGTTCAACGAGGGGCCACTCTTTGCCAACGTCGTGCTCGCCGACGAGATCAACCGCGCGCCGCCGAAGACCCAGTCCGCCCTGCTCGAAGCGATGGAGGAGGAACAGGTCACCGTCGACGGCGACACCTACGACCTGCCCTCGCCCTTCTTCGTCCTCGCGACGCAGAACCCCGTCGAGATGGAGGGGACCTTCGAACTCCCGGAGGCGCAGGTCGACCGCTTCCTCGTGAAGACCTCCATCGGCTACCCCGACGAGGCCGGCGAGGAGGAACTGCTGCACCGCCGCCTCGCACGCGACGAGCAGAGCCCGTCGGTCTCGCCCGTCCTCGACGACGAACTCGTGACCTCCCTCCGCGAGGCTCCGGAGACGGTCCGGGTCGACGACGACCTCGTGACCTACGTCTCGGCGATCGCCCGCGCGACCCGACAGGACCGCCGCGTCGCGGTCGGGGTCTCCCCGCGCGGGACCCAGCGCCTGCTGGAGGCCACCCGCGCCCGCGCCGCGATGGTCGGCCGCGAGTACGTCACCCCCGACGACGTGAAACGGGTCGCCCAGCCGGTGCTGGCCCACCGCGTCGTCCTGACGCCCGACGCCCGCGTCGACGAAGTCCAGAAATCCACCGTCGTCGACGCCGTCCTCGACGAGGTTCCCGTCCCGACGGTCTGACGGGCGTCTACTGTTCGCTGCGGTCGCTGTCTTCCTCGATATTCTGCTGTTCGGAGCCGCCGCGGTCGGAGTAGCGCTGCCGGCCGACCGACTCGGCGGGCATCATGTTGAGCATCCCCTGCCGGAGTTCCTCCGCGGACTCGAACTGCTGGTCGTCCGTGCCCGCGAAGAGGTCGCCGATCGAGATCGGGTCGGCGCTGGTGCGCTCGATCTCCCGGTCGCCGTACCGATCGGCGAGTTCGCCCGCCGTGATCGGATAGGACAGGTCCTCGAAGACCGGCTCGATAGACTCGAAGTTCACGCCCATCTCGTGGTCGGTGTCGTTCTCGCTCATGGCTCCGCTGGGTGCGGACCGCGCAACTACGTTCACCTTGCATTGACAGGCGCCGGGACGAGAATCGGAAGAGCACGCCCGAGGTGCCAGAACACGCCGGATTTCGACTGGCAGATCACTCGCCGATAGCGGGACATCGGTCGTCCGTGACCAGTCGGCGGTCAGGGGCCGGCGCCGGAATCGCCCGGCGTCTCCCCCAGCAACTCCTCGGCCTGTTCCCGGAGGGGTTCGGGGAGGTCGTCGCTCTCCGAGAGCGTCTCCAGCGTCGCTTTGCACTGGGGGTGTGCGAGTTTGCTCAGCGCGCGCTCGCGGTACCGGTCGTCGATTTCGTCCCGTCGCACGACGTCCGAGAGCTTGTCGCAGTCGTTCGCGGTTTCGAGGTCGTCGAGCGCCGCTTCCCGTGCCTCGGCGTCCCGGGAATCGTCGAGCGCGACCTCCAGGTTCTCCTCGGGTGTACTCATTTCCCGGTCGTTCGCCAGCCAGTCGCTTAGGCTGCCGGCTTTCAGGCGCGTCCCGCCGACACCTCGGACCGATGACCGAAACAGTGATGGACAGCCGTGAGCAAGCCGGAATAATCGATGGCTCCGAGTCGAGCGGAACTCACCGGCTGCTGGTGTTGGTTTCAGGAACCGCGCGTCGTGGCGACGTCGACCGCTACGTACGTCGGCTGGACGGAATACGACGACCGCGGGTCGGTCGGGATCGCCCGATTCGACCACGACGACCTGACCTTCGAGGTCGAACGCGGCGTCGGCGAGACCCCCGGGATGGCGCCCGACGACCACAACTCCCCGGCGGTGTACGTCCGCCGCGACGGGCGGATCGCCCTGTTCTACACTGCGCACAACTGCCCCGACGGGAACCGCTACCGCGTCTCCGAGGAGCCCGACAGCATCGACAGCTTCGGGGACGAACGGGAGGTCCCCGACCACAACCAGTCGACGTACCCGATGCCGTTCCGGCTGAACGAGCCGGAGGAGCTGTTCTACTTCTACCGGGACGGGCCCGACGACGGGAGCCCGAGCACGTTCTACTTCTACCGGTCGGACGACGACGGCGAGACGTGGTCCGAGCGCGAGCGCCTGTTCGAGATCGAGGGCGACGACTACTCGGGGTACATCAAGGTCGCCGAGAGCGACGACCGGCTGGACATCTGTTACTCCCGCCACCCCCGTCCGGCCCCGCTGGGCAAGTGCGACGTGCGCCACTTCTACTACGACGGAGCCGACGACCAGTTCAGGGACAGCCACGGGACGCCGATCGAGACCCCCGTCCGCGAGGAGGAGATGACGAAGCTCTTCGACGCGGAGGAACGCGGCGAGCGCGGCTGGATCTGGGACGTGGCGACAGACGGCGAGGAGCCCGCAATCGTCTTCTCGTCGTTCACCGACGGCGACGAGTCCGACCAGCGCTACTACTACGCGAAGTTCGCCGACTCGTCGTGGCAGGTCACCGAAGTGGTCGAGACCGACCACGTCTACGCGACGTACAGCGACGACACGGTGAACGAGCAGGAGTACGCGCCCGGTATCACCTTCGCCCACGTCCAGGGCGACGACGTGCTGTACCTCTCGCGGGGGCCGAAGTCGCGGGAGAACAAGCAACGGGGGCTGGACGTGGAGCGCTGGCGCGTCGGCGACGACTACGAGACCTTCGAGCGCGAGCGCGTCCTCGCGGAGGGGACCGAGAGCAACCAGTTCCGGCCGGTCGCACCGCGGACCGCCGGGACCGAGGAACACGACTCGCCGATCCGCGCCGTCTGGATGTTCGGGCAGTCACGGGCGCCGTACAACTACCACGACGACGAGGAGACGCTGCGGCTGTGCGCCGAGATCGAGACGCCCGACGGCAGGGAGACGGTGCCGATGGACGAGTGGGCGAGCTACGAGGGATAGCTCGGATCTAGAAGGAGATTTTCGCGGCGGGCGGTCGCCGCTACGGTTCCAGCGCGTAGAGCAGCAGCGCGCCCCCGACGAGCAGGAAGACGAGGACGCTCGTGGGCAGCGAGGTCGAGACGAACAGGTAGACGACGAGCGCGAGCGTCCCCGCTGCGAGCGTCGTGACCGTCGCGCCGCCCAGGTGGACGAGCACGGCTCTGCGGACGGGCGCGTCGCGGCCGAGGTGGTCGGCGAGCCCGACGACCTGCTGGGCGGTCGTCCACGTCACGACAGTGGCGGCGGTGACGAGCAACAGGATGGCCGGCGGCGCGCCCTGCGCACCCGCAAAGAGGAGCGCGCCGAACATGAGGCCGCTGCCGAGCGTGACGCCCAGCCGCGAGGCCCGGTCCGTCGCGACCCCGACGAGCGCGAGGCCCGCGAGCGCCCCGGCCGCGGCGACGAAGTTGACCGTCAGACCGAGCACCGCGACGATGCCGGGCGCGAGGGCGAGCCAGACGGACTCGCGCGCGGGCCGGCGGACGACGCTCACGCCGACCACCTCCGGTGGGCCGCGTCGAGTGCGGTCTCCAGCGGCCGGTCGGTGTTCCAGTCGACGACGCGCACGCCCGAGCGGCGCAGGCGGGAGATGCGCATCGCGCGCTCGACGGCCGCGAGGCGCTGGCCGGTGGTCTCCCGGGCGGTCACGTCCGGGCTGATCACGGTGACGGGGAACCCGCGAGCGTGGAGCTGGCGGGCGATGACGACGGCCTCGTCGTCGCACAGCGGCGCGCACAGCAGCAGTTGCGCGTCGCTGGGGAGCTCCCGGCGAAGCCGCCGTTCCTCGATCTCGCCGTAGAAGCCGCCGTCGGGCGGGCGGCCGTCGAACGCCGAGTGGGTCTCCAGCAGTCGACGGGCACGGGCGCCCTGCCCGGCCCCGCCGCGGGGTTCCAGCCAGCACCACTCCGGGGAAAGCGCGGCCAGTCCCACCGAGTCGCCGGCGCCGATCAGCGAGGAGATGACCACGTCGGCGGCGGCGACCGAGTGTTCGACGGCGGAGGGCGCGTCGACGCGCGGGGCGGCGTAGGCCTGCTTGCGGGCGTCGATCATGACGACGACCGTCGCGGCGTGCTCCTCGCGGAAGAGGAGGGTCGCGAACTCGCCGGTGGCGGCGACGCGGTTCCAGTCGATGCGGCTCATCGGGTCGCCGCGCTGGTACTCGCGGACCGAGTGGAGTTCGACGCCGCTGCCGCCGGTGTCGGTCACCACGCGGCCGACGCGCTGGGCGGTGTGGGGGTGGACCGGGATCGACTCGTCGGCGGCGAGGTCCAGATCCGCCGCGAGGACTGCACCGGACTCCGCCGCGACGTGGCGCTCGCGTTCGAGCGCGCCGCTGAAGTCGCGAGCGACGACGTGGACCGGGTCGAAGGCGTGCTCGCCGCGGACCGCCTCGACCGTGTACGAGAACGAGACGGTCTCCCCGGAGCGGAGCGCGGTCGCGAACCGCGGGGAGCCGTCCATCACCCGGATCGCCGGTGGAACGCCGTCGACCACGCGCAGGTCCGGCACGAGCGAGTCGCCGTCGTTGGTGACGCTGACCCTGACGGTCACCTCCTCGCCGGGCGCGGGGTCGGCGGGCTCGAACTCGCGGTCGATCGTCAGCGAGACCGACGGCGGCGAGGAGAGGTAGACGTAGCCGGCGGCGCCCACGATGACGGCGGTCGCGACGACGAGTCCGGGCGGCACGTCGGCCTGGCTCGCCCAGATGCCGACGCCGACGGTGAGCAGCCCCAGGCCCGTCAGTCCGGTCCAGCGGTTGGTCCGCCGGTCGACCTGCCGGCGCGTCGGCGCGTCCGTCCGGCGGACCGACGGTCGGTCGTCTTCGGCGTCCTCGCCGTCGTCGCTCGGATCTCCGTCCATCTCCGGGCTGCTGGCAGCCTCTGCGGTCAGATCGCCAGCGGAGAGACCGGGCGCGAGGGCGGTGAGTTCGACGAGCACGCGGTCGGCGTGGGCGGCGAGTTTCGACCCGCGGCCGACGAGCGTGCGGACCTGGTCGCTGGTCGACGAGACGCGCGACTCGCCGGTGAGAAACTCCGCGGCGACGGGGTCGTCGGTCCAGGTCCCGTCGGCGATGCGCTCGCGGGCCTCGGCCTCGGTGATCCGCTCGGCCTGCGCGTAGATCGACACCGCCGCGTCGCGCAGGCGCTCGACGAGGCGCTGGCGCGCGGAGAGGCGCTGGCCGCCCATCCCGTGGACGGCGTCGTGGAGCAACGAGTCGAATTCGGTGCCGGGGACGGCCACCGACTGGCGGTACTCCACGTCGGCGGTCTCGGCCGTCTGCACGTCGGCGAACACTCGACGCACGAGGATGACGGCCCCGAGCACGAGCGTCGACCCGGCGACGAACGTCACCAGCGTCGTGTCGAACGGGAGTTCGGGGACGGCGTCGAACCCGACGACCGCCGCGAGCCCGAGTATCACGGCCAGCAGGCCCACCGCCGCTCTGATCGGATGATCGCGGATCGACGGCGCCTGCAGGTCGACGTCGCCGGAGACCGCCGCGTCGACCACGTCCATCGCCGCGCCCGTCGCGTCGCCGCGCTGGAGGCGCTGGTCCGTTGCGGTCCCCGGGTCCGGGTCCACGTCGTCGGGGCTCACGACGCATCACTCCCGTCGGTGGGCTCGTCGCTGGAATCCAGCCCGTCGGTAGCCTCGCCGTCGTCGAGGACGTCCGTGTCGATCGTCGCATCGACGGACTCGCTCGCGCCCGCCGCATCGACGCCGTCGTACTCGGCTTCGATGGCGCGGAGCGTCTCGGCCGCGCGGCGCTCGTGGTCGTCGGTGACGGGTTCGTGCCCGTACCGGACGCGCTCGAAGAGGTCCGTCAGATCGTCGACGCGACCCTCGTCCATCCCGGCAGTGACCGCGGCGTCGGCGAACTCGCCCGGCGTGCTCGTCGCCGGGTCAGGCACCTGAAGGGCAGTCGTCATCTCCGCCCACGCCGCGTAGACGGCGTTCGAGGCGTTGCCCTCGTGGTCGTCGATGCGGTCGGCCGCCCGGCCCGCCGCCTCGGCCACGTCCGGCGTCTCCTCCGGTTCCGGGTCGGCACTGGGCTCGGGATCGATCGACGCGTCGACGCTGTCGCTGGCGTAGTAGACCAGTCCGACAGCCATCGCGAGCGCGAGGCCGATGACCCCGAACGTGAGCAGCGACGGCATGTCCCGGCTCTGCTGTTCGACCGACTCGTCGGCGCTGCCCATCTCGCCGCCGCCCTGCAGCCCCTCGGAGAGGTTCTGCGGGGCGTTCTGGATCGGGTCCGGGACGGCGACGCCCGAGACGAAGTAGATGATGGCGAACAGGCCGACGAAAAAGCCGATACCCAATAGCGCGCCGAGCAGCCGCGTCCGTCCGAGGAAGAACAGTCCCGGGAGCGCGAGGAGGACGAAGCCCGCGATCAGGAGTTCCACCCAGTCACCGTTCAGTCCGAGCGGCTCACCGCCCGTCTGGTTGGAGTCGACGGGCGGGCTCCGCGGCTGGTCGCTCGACCCGGGACCGGATCCCTCGCCCGGCCCGCGCTCGAGGCCCTCCGTCGTCGCGAGCGTCGAGGCCGCGAGCGCGAGCGCGACCACGCAGAGGACAACCACTACCGCCGCCAGCGCTCTGTCTGCCATGAACTGAACAGTCAGTCAGCGATAACTTAATCGTTGCCGTCGTTCGGTTCCTCGTCTCCCCCTGTGGCGGGGTGGTCACGGCCGGTCGGGTCGCCGTGACCGCCCCCGCCCGGCGTCTCGACCGTGACGGTCGTCCCGGCGTCGACCTCCCGGGTCACCTTCGACGGGACTCGCTCGCCGTCGATGCGGTTGATCCCCGGCTGGCCCTCCTCGCCGCCGTCGATTCCGCGGGGCGCGCGCCGCCGGCGCTCGGTCAGCAGCGACACCGTCGCGTCCGTTTCCACGCGCAGCGACCGGACGAGGCCGTCACCGCCGCGGTGTCGGCCGTCCCCGCCGCTCCCCTCACGAATCGCGTAACGCTCGACACGGAGCGGATACGCCGCTTCGAGCGCCTCGACGGGCGTGTTGAGCGTGTTCGTCATCCCGACCTGCACGCCCGAGAGCCCGTCGCCGTCGGGGTTGGCGCCCGCGCCGCCGCCGACCGTCTCGTAGTAGGCGAACCCGGCGTCGCCGACGACGACGTTGTTCATCGTCCCCTGTCCGCCCGCGGGGACGCGCTCGGGCGCCGCGTCGGCCAGCGCCGCGAACACCACGTCGGTCACCCGCTGGCTCGTCTCGACGTTCCCCCCGACCACCGCCGCCGGCGGCTCGGGGTCGAGCAGCGATCCTTCGGGCGCACTGACCGTTACCGGCTCGTAACAGCCGTGATTCGGCGGTATCTCGGGATCGGTTATACACCTGATCACGAAGTATACAGCACTTTTCGCGACGGTGAGCGGCGCGTTGACGTTGCCGGCGACCTGTTCGGCCGTGCCCGCGAAGTCGACGTCGACCGTCGCACCGTCCACCGTGACGGTGACTTCGATCGGGATGTCCTCGTCGGTGACGCCGTCGCCCTCCATCGCGTCGGCCGCGTTGTAGGTGCCGTCCGGAAGGGCTTCCAGTTCCGCCGTGACGCGCTCGCGGGAGTAGTCGATCACCGCATCGAACGCGGCGAGCAGGCGGTCGCCGTGGTCGTCGATCAGGGCTGCGATTCGATCTTCGGCGCGCTCGTTCGCACCGATCTGAGCGCGCAGGTCCGCCCGCCGCTCGTCTGGATTCCGGACGTTCGCCAGCAGCAGCGACTCGACCTCCTCGTCGATTTCACCGCCGTCGACGAGTTTCGTCGGCGGAATCCGCAGGCCTTCCTGCTGAACGTCGCGAGCGCCTGCGGGCATACTCCCCGGCGCCATCCCACCCACGTCGGCGTGGTGGGCTCGGGAGACCGCGTAGCCGAGGATAGAACCGTCCTCGTCGCCGGTTTCGGCCGCCTCCGGCGCGATGGGCGAGACGAGCGTGATATCGGGCAGGTGCGTCCCGCCGGCGAACGGGTCGTTGAGGACGAACACGTCGCCCGGTCGCGGGTCGCGGTCGAGTACCGCGTCGACCGCCTCGGGCATCGCGCCGAGGTGGACCGGGATGTGTTCCGCCTGTGCGACCATCCGCCCGTCGGCGTCGAACAGCGCCGTCGAGCAGTCGCGCCGTTCGGTGATGTTCGGCGAATAGGCGCTTCGGACGAGTACCTGCCCCATCTCCTCGGCGACGCTCTCGAGCTGGTTTCTGAGTATCTCCAGTTCGACCGGGTCGAGGTCTGCGTGGTTCATTGAGTGGTCCCTCCTTCGGTGGGTACAGCGGGAATGCGGGTCCGGCGGAATCCACTGCTGACTGCGAGCGTCGAAAGCCCCCGCCCGCTCCGGTCCCGGGGCTCGCTGCGCGCCGCGCCTCGCTTCGCTCGGCTGCGGTGCTTGGTCCGGGAGCGCGACGCGCTCCCGTCGGTCGCCTCGCAGTGCTCGGCGACCCGTCGCCCGGGTTCCCGGAGCGGGCGGCCCCTTTCAGTCCCGCCCACGACGGACCGGGACAGCACAGCACCGCACCACACGCCTCCCCAGCCGATTGCGCTTCTCGGCCGTCGGCCTGCGATGCTCATCCCTCGCGCGGCTATTTCGAGCGGCCCGCGCAGTGCGCGGACACGCTCGACAGCGCGCGCCATCTGACTTGGTCCCCCTGTCCGACTCATTCCTCGCCCGCCTCCAGCACGAGCGTCCCGTCGGCGTCGGCGTGGGCCGACCACGACGGAGGGACGACCACGGTGCTCTCGCCGCCGGCGAAGATAGCCGGGCCGTCCACGTTCACGTCGACGGGGACTCTGGCGCGGTCGTACACCGGCGCGCGGTAGAACCCCGACGGGAAGAACACGTCGCGCTTCTCCAGCAACGGATCGCCTTCGGGGTCGTAGTCGATCTCCGGTGAGTCTCCTGAGACGGTCGCGGTCGCGCGGCAGGTGATCAGGTCGACCGGTTCGTCCATGCGGTAGCCCCGGGCGCGCTCGTGTTCGTCGTGGAACCGCTCGCGGACGGTCGCCGCGTCGAACGGGTCGGGGGCGTCCACCGCGAGTTCGAAGCTCTGTCCCTCGTAGCGGCACTCGACTTCGCGTTCGACCGTCGCAGCGTCCGGGTCGCTCGCGGCCGCGAGCGCCTCCGCGGTCAGGTCGTCGAACACCGACTCGACGGCCTCGGGGTCGAAGTCGTCGAGCGGGCCGCGGTACGTCCGGGTCGCGTCGTGGCGCTCGTCGGCGGCGAGCAGCCCGAGCGCCGAGAGGACGCCGTTGCCTGGCGGGACCAGCACCGTCTCGATGCCGAGTTCGTCCGCCAGCGCCGCGGCGTGCATCGGCCCGGCGCCGCCGAAGGCCGCGAGCGCGAACGAACGGGGGTCGTGGCCCCGCTCGACGGTCACGCCGCGGATGGCCCGCGCCATCGTCGCGTTCGCCACGCGGTAGACCCCCTGTGCGGCGTCGATGACGGTGTCAAGCCCCGCCTCGTCGGCGAGGTCCTCCATCACTTCCTCCGCGCGGTCGACACCGAGTTGCAGGTCCTCGCCGAGCGTCGCGTCCGCGCCGAGATACCCCAGCACGGCCGCCGCGTCGGTGACGGTCGGCTCCTCGCCGCCCTTGCCGTAGCACACGGGACCGGGATCGGCGCCCGCCGACTGCGGTCCCACACGGAGCGCACCACCTTCGTCGACCCGGGCGATAGACCCGCCGCCAGCGCCGACCGTGTGCACGTCGACCATCGGGACGCCGACGGGGTGGCCGCCGACCTCGGCGTCGGTCGTCCGCTCGACGTTCCCCTCGCGGACGAGACTCACGTCCGAGGAGGTTCCGCCCATGTCGAAGGTCACGAGGCCGTCGTGGTCGGCCCGCTCGAAGCGCGCCGCGCCGACGACGCCCGCCGCCGGCCCCGACAGGAGCGTCGTGACCGCGCGCTCGCGGACGGTCTCGGTATCGGCGATGCCGCCGTTGGACTGCATCACCCGCGGCGCGGGGACGTCCATCTCCGCCGCTCGCTCGGTCAATCTCGCGAGATAGTCGTCGACCACCGGCCGCACGTAGGCGTCGGCGACTGTCGTCGCCGTCCGCTCGTACTCCCGGAACTCCGCCAGTACCTCGTGGCTGACCGAGACCGGTACGTCGAGTTCCTCCCGGAGTATCTCGGCGACCCGCCGCTCGTTCTCGGGGTGGGCGTAGGCATGTAGCAGCGAGACGGCGACGCTCTCGCACTCGTCCGCCAGCGCGTCGGCGAGTTCGCGGACCGACTCGGGATCGACCGGGGTCTCGACCCCCTCGGTCGTCGCCCGTTCGTCGAGTTCGAAGCGTCGCTCGCGCGGGACGAGCGGGTCGGGCCGGTCGGCCGACAGGTCGTAGAGGTCGGGGCGGTCCTGCCGCCCGATTTCGAGCGCGTCACGGAACCCTTCGGTCGTCACCAGCGCCGTCCGCGCGCCCTCGCCCTCGAGGACGGCGTTGACCGCGGCGGTCGTCGCGTGGCGGAACCCACCGATCGCCGCGGGATCGACGCCCGCCGCGTCGCAGGCGGCCTCGATCCCGCGGAGTACCCCCTGGCTCTGGTCCGCGGTGGTCGGGACCTTCGCCGTCGTGAGGTCGCCGTCGGCCAGCAGCGCCACGTCGGTGAACGTCCCGCCGACGTCGACGCCGAGCCGAATCCCCTGGTCTGTCGCGTCGGTCGCGTCCATACCTGACCGTGGGCGGGCGCGCCGATAAACGTGGCCCGTCGCCGTCCCGGCGTGGACGTGCGTCCACACCGCGGGCAGGCGCACGCGGTGAACGAGAAGGCCACCCGGCGGTCGTCGACTCGTACCACTGAGACGGCGCCCGCCGTCGTCACCGACGGAGGGCCGACGGCCGCTCACTCGTCCGTCTCAGGTCGTGATCCCGTGGCGGCCGGTTCACTCGGTGGATCGACGACGGTCTCGTCAGGGACCGCCGTCCGGCGATCCGGCGTCCGGGTGACGAGGCGTTCGAGCAGCGTCTCGTCGTTCGGGTCCGGTTTGTCGATCACCTCGTACTCGACGCGGACGCCGCCGCCGTCGGCCTCCGTGAGTCGGAAGTAGTTGAGCCGGAACGACGAGTAGTACACTGGAGGGAGGACGCCGACGCTGGGGTCGACGCGATGGAGCCGTTTCAACCACGTTCCGGTGTTGACGACGAGCCTGTCGTCCACCTCGGTCGTCGAGGCTCGATGCGTGTGGCCGTAGACGTACACGGCCACTGCGGGGTCCTCCCGGAACACGTCTCTGGCCCGGTCGAGGTACTTCTCGACCGGATCTTCGCCGGACCCCTCCCGGACGAGTCCGAACCGCCGGAGGGTCTTCCGGACGTCCCTGAAGAAGACGTACAGCGGGATCGAGATCACGAGCAGCAGACTGACGATCACGAGGTTGGCCGCGAGGAGGAAGTCGGCGAGGCGACCGACCGGCCCGAACAGCCCCAGCACGTCCTCGACGACTCGCATCGGGAGCGTCCAGATGCCCGTGAAATCGAGCGCGTAGATGCCGACAGAGAGCACGCCGGCGTTGAACAGGAGGAGGAAGGGGACGACCGCGAACCGGAGCCACGTGCTCATCTCCCGGTAGAAGTAGTTCGAAAGGAGCCAGTCGGGGATTTGCGTCATCGGCGTCACCGCCTGGATGTCCCTGAGCCAGTTGTACTTGCCGCGGTCGGAGAGCCGCCCCGCTCTGCTCGTGATCTGACGGTTCACGAAGTACCCGGGCGGGTTCGCGTAGGGGTTCCCGAAGTCGGGGATCCGGTTGTTCGGGTCCTCCTGCATCCCGTGTTCGACGTGAACGACGTGATCGCTGACCTCGCGCGTGAGCGACACCGACTGCTCGAGCGTCACGTTGTACTCGGCCAGGCGCTCGACGTACTCGTCGTGGGCGGCGAGCTCGTAGTCGTGGTTCCCCGGGATGAGCGTGATCGGGACCCGCTCGCCCGTCGCCCGAAACTGCGCGAACAGCTCCGGATAATCGGCGACCAGCGCGTCGAACTTCTCCGGCCCCTCCACTTCCGTGAACTCCCACAGCCCGAACGCGTCGCCGTTGATCAGCAGCTCCGCGTCCTCGTCGCTGTGCTCGAGCCCCCGGAGGAACTCGATCAGTTCCTCGCGGAAGTCGACGTGTCGCAACTGCTCGTCGCCGCCGATGTGGAGGTCGCTGACGAGGTAATACGCGTCCGTCACTCCTCCCTCCCCCGCTCGGCCACCGAGTCGACGCCGGCCGCGAGGAAGGCGGTGGACCGGTGTCGTACCGAGGCACTCGGCCGCCTCCGGACCCCCGCGGGGCTCGGCGGCGACGGATCTCGTCCCATCTCGGTTCCGGGAGAGGGCCGGGCGCGACAAACCTGTTGTTCCCAGTTGGAACCCGATCTGTGGCCGACCGCGTGAACACCGGCCGCCGACACCCCACCGACCGGTGCAGCCGCCGACACCCTACCGACCGGCACAGTCCGCCGACCGGCCCAGCCAGCCGCCCCCCTCCCACGAAGCGCACCGCGACCTCGTCCCGTCACCGAACTCCGGCGGCCGAGAAAGCTGTCCCTTCCCAGGTAGCCGTATTCAACCCTCGGCAACACTGTTCGAACGGGCAACAATATCACCACAGCATCACGAATACGGTTATCGCGGGGGGTATCCTACGTGCTAGCGAGGAACAATGAGCACAGACACATCCTCGATGGTTACGGCGGACTCACAGCGGAACTGGCGGTACCTGATGGGCGTCGGCGTCCTGATCACCGTTCTCGGCGTGTTCGCGGTCGCGGCACCGTTCGTCACTGGCGTCACCGTCTCGATCCTGCTCGGCGCGTTGCTCGTCTTCGGCGCGCTCGGGCACGTCGTCAACGCGTTCACGGCCGGCGGGCTGGCCGGGACGGTCTGGCAGGTCGCGCTCGCGATCCTCTACGCGGTCGCGGGCATCTCGCTGCTGGCCAACCCAGTGATCGGCCTCACGACGGTGACGCTCCTGCTCATCGCGTACTTCGCGGCTGAGGGACTCATCGAGATCGCAGTGGGCGTCCAGCGGCGGGCCGAGCCACACTGGGTCTGGTACGTCGCGAGCGGCGCCGTCTCGCTGGTGCTGGCCGGGCTACTCTGGGCGGGCTTCCCGAGCACCGCGGCGTGGGCCGTCGGGCTCCTGACCGGACTCCACCTGCTGTCGACCGGCCTCCTGCTGGTGTACGTCGGCTACGTCGGCCGGCACGGCGGGGTCGCGAGCGGTGGCGAGGCGATGGGCGAGCCCAGAAGCGGGTGAGCGGGCCCCCATCGAGCGGTTTTTTCGGTCCGTCACGTCTCGATAGCGCGAGCGTACCGACAGGAACGCGTGCTTGGTCGGTCGCGTCCACCGGATGGCCGCGGCAGTGACCATCGACGAGAGGCCGACTAACTCGGTGTTACTCGACCGACCATTACGGTTCCGTTGATGTTTCTCGGCGTTGGCCTGTTTATTACTATGCGGGAACGACTCACACGGTCGATCGCATGAGCTCGCTCGTAGTACTCGCATTCGACACCAAAGACGGCGCGGAACGGATGCGCGAGAAGATGTACGACTTCCAGCGTCGGGAGCTTATCACGCTCGATGACGCCGCGGTGGTCGTTCGCAAGGACAATGGCCACGCGAAGGTCAAACAGGCCCACAGCCTCGTGGGCGCGGGCGCCCTCGGTGGCGCCTTCTGGGGCATGCTGATCGGGCTCCTCTTTCTCGCCCCGTGGCTCGGGATGGCCATCGGGGCAGCGAGCGGCGCCATCTCCGGGAAGCTCGGGGATACCGGCATCGACGACTCGTTCATCAAAGAGGTCAGCGAGACGGTCGAGCCGGGCCACTCGGCGCTGTTCCTCCTCGCTCGTGACGCCAACATGGAGCGCATCGCCGAGGAGTCCGAAGACATGAAATTCGAGATCATCGAGACGAACCTCTCGCCCGACGACGAGACGCAGCTCCGCGAGACGTTCGCCGCCGAAGAGGTCGCGGGGTAACGCCGTCCACACCCGCGGCGCGGCCGGCTGCGTCGCCGATTCTTCGGTGCGTATCACACCGGAACTGCCGGCACCCGTCGCTCGGTTCGGCCGCCCGACGGCACCGGTTCGGCCCGACGAACCCACACCACCGATGCGACTCGTTCAGGTCCTGATCCCGGAGGGGAATCGAACGCCCGTCCTCGACGCGCTCGACGAGCAGGGTATCGACTACGCCGTCTTCGACGAGGTCGGCCGCGGCGACTTCGAGGCGATGGTGCAGTTTCCGGTGCCGCCCAGCGGCGTCGAGCCGGTGCTGGAGGAACTCGTGGCGGCCGGGATCCGCGAGGACTCCTATACGATCGTCGTGCCGACCGAGACGGTCGTCTCACAGCGCCTCTCGGCGCTCGTCGAGCGGTTCCCCGGTCTCCGGATCTCCCGCGAGGAGCTGTCCGCCCGGGCACAGGACCTCGCGCCCGCGAACTCCACCTTCTTCGCCTTCCTCCTGTTGAGCACCGTCATCGCGACGACGGGGCTGTTGCTCGACTCGGCGGCGACCATCATCGGCGCGATGGTCGTCGCCCCGCTGATGGGACCCGCCATCTCGGCGTCCGTGGGGACGATCCTCGACGAGCCCGAGATGGCCCGCCGGGGCGTCGCGCTCCAGGCCGTCGGACTCGTCGCGGCCGTCCTGACGGCGGCACTCATGGGGTGGCTCCTCCAGCGGACGATCCTCATCCCACCCGGACTCGACATCACGACCATCCCGCAGGTCGCCGAGCGGACGAGCCCGAACTTCCTGTCGCTGTTCCTCGCCCTCGGTTCGGGGATCGCCGGGTCGCTCAGCATCATGCGCGGATCGGGCTCGACGCTCGTGGGCGTCGCGATCGCCGTCGCGCTCGTCCCGCCCGCGGCGACCGCCGGGCTCGGCCTCGCGTTCGGGCTCCCCGCCGTCGCGGTCGCGGCGACCGTCCTCGTCGTCGTGAACCTGCTCGCGATCAACGTCTCGGCGCTGGTGCTGTTCTACCTCGCGGGGTTCAAACCGCTCGACGCCGAGCAGTTCGAAGGGGTCCGCGCGTCCGTGTTCTCCCGCATCGCGGTCATCGCCGTCGCCATCGCAGTCCTCTCGCTGGGCCTCGGCGCCGTCACCTGGACGACCTACCAGACCCAGTCGTTCGAACAGCGGGTGACGACCGACCTCGAACACCGGTTCGACGAGGCCGACGTCGAGGGCGTCGAACTCCTCTCGGTCGGCGTCGACTACGAGCCCGTCGACCTGCTCCTCGGGACGCAACCGCAGGTGAACGTGCTGGTGGGACTCCCGCGCGACGCGACGGTACCGCCCGACCTCGCCCAGCGGTTGGACGACCAGCTGACCGCGGAGTTCGACCGCGAGCTGGTGGTCCGCGTCGGCTTCGTCGAGGAGCAGCTATCCGAGGGCTCGTCGCCCGAGCGCGGACCGTCGACCGGAGACGGGTCGGTGTTCGGGTCCGCGCATCGAGCGCCGGACGCCGGGTGATCGTCGACCGGACGCCGAGGTGATATGCATGGTATCGGCTCCGCCTCCGCCACGACACAGCTACGCTCGGTCGTCGACTGCGGCGACGACGGCGAGGACGAACGCGTCGGCTTCGCCGGGACCGAGGACGCCACGGTCGGCGATCGTTACGGGGTAGCGACTCTGTTCTGCGGCCGGGTTCCGGACCGCTGTCGGAGTTACCGACTGATATGCTTCCCTTGTTCCGCGGACGGTCTCGCGCCGACATCCGGCGAGGCCGAGCGGACCGAGAGCGACCTCGTATGGCACGGGATAACAAAGCCGGCCGCGTCCGAAGCAACCGGGCAGTGACGACGAAATGACCGACCGGACGGTGACCGCGAGATGACCGACGAGGACACCGGTTCGCGACCTTTCCTCCTGGCGCTCGCCCTCGTCGTTGGCGCGCTGTCGGTCCTGATGGTGGCCCCGTTCTTTCAGGCGGTCGTGCTGGGCGGCCTGCTGGCCTACCTCGTCGCCCCCGTCAACGCGCGGATCGCGCGCCGACTGAACGCGACCGTCGCCGCGCTCGTCACGACGGTCGCGACCACAGCGGTCGTCGTGGTGCCGCTGGCGCTGTTGATCGCTGTCGCCGTCGAGCAGGCGATCACGGTGGCCCGCAACGTCGAGTTGCCGGACGCCGAGCGCCTCGCCGTCGTCCTCCGGCAGTGGTCCGTGACGGGCACCCTTCCCTCGATGACGGACGGTTCGTTCGGCGACGTCGTCAGGGTCGTGGTCGGCGGCCTCACCGGGCAGATCGCCGCGTTCCTCGGGCTGCTCCCGACGGCCGCCATCGGCATGGTGGTCTTCCTGTTCACGTTCTTCTACCTCCTGCGCGACGGCGACGCGCTGCTTTCGTGGCTCCGGGCGACGAGTCCGCTCAGCGAGGCCGACACCGAGGCGCTCGTCCGGCGCACGGACGACCTGCTGTGGGCGGCCGTCGTCGGCAACGTCGTCGTCGCCGCCCTGCAGGCGGTCCTGACGGTCCTCGCTCTGGTGGTCGTCGGCTTCGACAACATCGTCTTCTGGGGAGTGCTCACGTTCGTGCTGTCGCTGCTGCCGCTCATCGGCGCGTCGTTCGTCTGGATCCCTGCGGCAGTGTACCTCGCTATCACGGGGCAGACGGTCGCGGCCGCGGGGCTGGCAGTCTACGGCGCCGTCGTGGTGAGCGGGTCGGACAACGTGGTCAGGCCGCTGGCGATGCGGCGGGGAGCGCGACTCAACCCGGCGCTGCTCGTCCTCGGCATCTTCGGCGGGATCGCAGTGTTCGGCTTTCTCGGCCTGTTCGTCGGCCCCGTCGTCCTGGGGCTGACGAAGACGGTCGTCGAACTGCTGGCCGCGGATCGGACCGACGCGGCCGGCACCTGACAGCCGCGGCTCGCGAGCGGCCCGCCGGTGCGCCACTCGTTCTCACCAGCGGTGAATCCCGGGGACCGCCGGCGGTCTCGAACGGTGCCACCGTTCGATAGCTGCCGGTCGTCAGTGCCAAAATACTTGAGCCGATGGTCGCTCTGTAGAGATACACGTGTTTTCTCTCCAATTGGGTGGACAGCGGCGGGCTCTCGCGAATGCACCGCTCGGAGACGGGCCGGGTGAACCGTGAACCCGAGTCGCGTCGACTCCATCGTCGACCTGGTGTACGGGCTGCTGATCGCGCTCTCGGTGGGGCTGATCATGGTGGTCAACAACGCCGTCGGGCTGGCCTTCGGCTTCGGCGTCCTGATATCCTACCTGATCCACGTCGTCTGGAAGATGGCCCGGTTCGACCCCGACTGGATGACCACCGCGGTCAAGGAGACGGTCGAGGAGACCGTCGACGAAACCGTCGAACAGAAGGTCGGCGAGACGGTCGAAGAGACAGTCGAGGAGACCGTCGGCGAAACCGTCGAGGAGACCGTCGGCGAAACCGTCGACGAGACTGTCGAACAGAAGGTCGGCGAGACCGTCGGGGAAACGGTCCAAGAGACGGTGGGCGAAACCGTCGACGAGACCGTCGAACAGAAAGTCGGCGAGACGGTCGAGGAGACCGTCCAAGAGACCGTCGAGGAGTCCGTCGGTGAAGCGGTCGAGGAAACCGTCGAGGAGAAAGTCGGGGAGACGGTCGAGGAGACCGTCGAAGAGACCGTCGGCGAAACCGTCGAGGAGAAAGTCACCGACACGGTCGAAGAGACTGTCGAGGAGACCGTCGGCGAAACCGTCGAAGAGACAGTCGAAGAGACTGTCGAGGAAACCTTAGAAGAACAGTTAGCGACCGCGAAGGACAACCCCGAGGACGCCGAGACGGACGGAGACGACTGATGGTCGAGTTCCTGCTCGTCGTCGGCGTCCTCGTCGCGATGTTCGTCGCCTACAACATCGGCGGATCGACGACCGGACCGGCGTTCGGCCCGGCCGTCGGCGCCGACGCCATCTCGAAGACCGCCGCGGCGGCCCTGATGGGCGTGTTCTTCTTCCTCGGGGCGTGGACCATCGGGCGTAACGTCGTGACGAAGCTCGGGTCGGAACTGGTGGTCGACAGCGGCGTGTTCACGCTCGAATCGTCCATCGTCGTCCTCTTTTTCATCGGCGTCGCGCTGCTGCTGGGCAACGTCTTCGGCGTGCCGGCCTCGACCTCGATGACGGCCGTCGGCGCCATCGCCGGACTGGCTCTCGCCGGCGGGGTACTGGACCTGGCCGTCATGGGCGAGATCGTCACCTGGTGGGTCGTCTCGCCGATCATCGGCTTCTGGGTGTCGCTTATCATCGGCCGGTACTTCTACGCGCGTCTCAACCGCGTGGTCGCGATGGAGCGCAGCGATGGCCCGCTATTGGACGTGGACCGCTCGGGCGCGATCCCGATCCCGAGCGTCCATCGGACGACCAACCGCCGTGAACTGGCCGGGACGGTCACGGTCGTCGCGATCGGCTGCCTGATGGCCTTCAGCTCCGGCACGTCGAACATCGCCAACGCCGTCGCGCCGCTGGTCGGCAGCGGCGAACTGAAGATGGATCCGGCGATCGTTCTGGGCGGCATCGCCGTCACCATCGGCGCGTTCACGATCGCCCGGCGGACGCTGGAGACGATGGGCAGCGACATCACGGAACTGCCGCTGACGGCCGCTATCGTCGTCGCCGCGGTCAGTTCCACGCTCGTCGTCTTCCTCTCGGCGCTGGGCATCCCCGCGAGTTTCGTCATCATCGCGACGGTGAGCATCGTCGGGCTCGGCTGGGGCCGAGCGACCAGACCGGTGACCGTCCCCGAGGCGGTCTCCGAGGACGCCCCGCCGGTCAGTGTCGGTGCGCTGGCGACGGACGAAGCGGGCGAGGAGTTACCTCCCATCGGGGAGGAAGACCCTGAAGACATTCCCAGCGCGGGCGACCTGTTCAACCCCACGACGACCGCTCGCGTCGTCCTGATGCAGAACGTCGTCCCGGCCATCGCGACAGTCGGCGCCTACCTCACCTTCCGGTTCGTCCCGATTCCCGGCGTCTGAGCGGTGTTCCTTCCGGGAGGGGCTTCGAGTACAGGGTAGACCGGCTGGCGGGTCGGCCCCGTTTCGAAGGGGACGAACCAGATCCGCCGCGGTCAGCCCTCGAGTCCGTGCCGTTCGAGCAGTCGCGGGACGCTCTCGGGGGCTATCTCGAAGTCGTACCGGTCGTGAAGCGCCGCCAGTTCTCGCGCGGCTTCTTCGTCGGGCTCGCCGTCATCGGGCAGTATCTCGGCCGCCTCGCCGAAGTACCACGCGAACTCGCCCGGCGTGATTATCTCCAGGAAGCGAAGCGGCTCCGGTCCGGGGTTCCAGAAGGTGTGCCAGACGCCGCGGCCCTTGGTCGCGAACGACCCGGCCTCGACGGTCGAGACCGTCTCTCCCTCCTGGACGCCCATCTCCCCTTCGAGGATGTACGATATCTCGTCCTCACCGCTGTGGCGATGGAGCGGCGCAGCGAGTCGTCCCGGCGGGTGCGTGTGCTCGACGACCGCCACCTCGTTCTCGCCCTCGTCGGGCGCGACCCGGAGTTTCGCACCGAGGTTTCCCCCCACACCGACCTGTACGTCGTACTTCTCGCGATCGGACGGACCCGTCATCTCGGCGAACTCACCTGTCAGTCGTTCGAACTTCGGGGTGATAAACGTCGGGCGTACCGTGCCACAGTGTCACGGGAAACGGTTCGACCGAACGGTCCCGACACTCGCCTCACCGGTTCAGCGCGACGACGAGCAGCGTCGCGGCGAGCAGGAGGACGAACAGCGTCGTGACCGGCTGGCGGGTCGGTCCCACCTCGAAGAGGACGAGGCCGATCCCCGCCGCGGTCAGCCCGACGAGCGCGCCGACGAGCGCGTGGAACGTCTCCGCGCGGGAGGTGTCGGCCTCGGCGCCGAGTTGCCGGCCGAGCGAGACGGCGTTGCCGCCCGCGTCCCAGGCGACGACGGTCGCCGCCGTCGCAACGAGGACGGCCGGCGCCGCTCCACCGCTCAGCGCGCCGAGGACGACGCCGAGGAACGCGATCAACCCGCCCGCGTCGACTGCGCGGTGGCTCGCCTGCTGCACGCCCGCGAGCAAGACGAGCGTGCCGAGCGCGGTGACCACCGCACCGGTCACGCTGCCCGGAAGCCCCGCCGCCGTCGCCGTCGAGCCCGCCGCGCCGGAGACGACGAGCGAGTGCCGACCCGGTCGGCGCGTGATCTCGGTGCCGCTCACGGCGACCACCGCTCGATATGCGGGTGCCACCGGCCGCGAGTCACACCGACCACCGCCTGCGTGCCCGTTCGAGCGCTTCCGCCAGTCGCTCGTCGGCGTCCCAGTCGACGACGCGGACGCCGCTCCCGCGCAGGTCGTTCAGCCGATTCGACCGCTCGACGGCCGCGAGGGTCCGCCCCGGCGTGTCCCGCAGCGTCGGGTCCGGAGAGACGACCGTCACCGGATGACCGCGCACCTGCAGCGAGCGGGCGATGCGAGCGCTCGTATTGTCAGGCATCGGCGAGACGAACACCACCTGTGCGTCGTCGTCGAGGCGCTGCTGGAGGCGCCGGAGTTGCCACCGGACGTACACTCGCCCCTCGGGCGGCGTCGGCGACAGCGCCGGATGCGTCGAAAGCAGCTCGCGGGCGCGGGCCTGGTGGGTCGACCCCGCGCCCGGCGCCAGCCAGACGGTGTCGGTCGCGAACGCCGCCAGCCCGACGCGGTCGCCCGTGTCCAGCAGCGAGTTGAAGATCCGACGCGTCGCGTCGATGCCGCGGTCGACGGCGTGCAGGCCGTCGTCGCCGGCCTGCAGGTACGCCGGCCGCCGCAGGTCGAGGACGACCACGACCGTCGCCATGCGCTCCTCGCGGAACTCCATCGTCGCCAGCCGCCCGTCGCGGGCGTAGGTGTTCCAGTCGATGCGGCTCAGCGAGTCGCCGTGCTGGTACTCCCGCAGCGAGGCGAACTCGACGCCCTCGCCGGAGGCGTCCGTCGAGACGCGCCCGGTGTACGGCGACGTGAGTCCCCGGAGCGGAACCGTCGCCGTCGCGTCGTCGGGCGCCAAGCAGGTGATCGACGCCGGCTCGGTCCCGAGGTCGAGTTCGCGCTCGCGACTGCCGCTCGCGTTGCGCGCGATGGCGGTCAGGCCGTCGAAGCGGTAGGCGCCCCGCCGCGCGAGCACCGTGTACGAGAAGGTCATCCGCGCGCCCGGCCGAAGCGTGGTCGCCGCCCGCGCCGGCCCGTCGGTGACCGCGAGCGCCTCCGGAACCTGCTCGACGACCCGCAGGTCCGGCAGGACGGCATCGCCGACGTTCTCGACCACGACCGTCACGTCAACGCTGTCGCCCGGTTCCGGCCGCTCGGTCGACAGTCGCCGTTCGACGGCCAGCTGCGGCTCCGGCGCGTCGGTCGCGTTCGCGTACGCGAGATAGCCGACGCCCACGACCGCCGCGAGCAGGAGCGGCCGCGAACTGAACGCTACGCCGAGCCCCGCCGAGAGAAACGACAGCGTCGCGAACCCGACCCAGTGATTCGTCGAGCGCAGCGTCGACGACCGGACCGTCGTCCCCGTGGGTCCGTTGGTGGCCGTCTCCGATCGGTCGTCTGCCGGAGTCGTTCTTTCGTTGGTCGGAGTCGACCGGCCCTCGACAGGGTCGACTGCCGCCGACCGCGTCGCTTCGGTCGTCGCCGCTCCGGCGCGTCCCGACTCGACGCCGTCGCCACCGGTCGCGTCCTCCGCGGCGGGCGACGACTCGACGGCCGCCCCGCCGTCGGGTCGCTCCGACCCCCCGTCAGTCATCCTCGGCCTCCAGCAGCCGTTCGATTTCACCGATAGCGCGGATCGCGCGGCGCTTGAACGGCGACTCCCGGTCGAGCAGTTCGCGAAGTCGGTTGGTCGTGCTCGTCTCGGGCGGGCGACCGGTGAAAAACGCCGCGGCGAACGGGTCGTCTGTCCACGTCCCTTCGCGGAGCGCCTGCTCGGCCTCCTCGGCGGAACAGCGCTCGCGGCGCTGGATAGTCGCCACCGCAACCTCGCCGACTTCCTCGCGCAACCGGTGGCGCTGGCCCTCGTTGAACCGCGTCAGCGCCAGCCGGTCCAGCCGCCGGTCGAGCCCGTCGCCCGGCGTGGGCAGGTCGACCGCGAGCTCCGCGTCCGGCGTCTCCGCGTACTCGGGTTCGGTGGTCCGCCGCCGCTGGATCTGGCCGAGCGCGCCCAGCACGAGCACCGCGCCGACCGCCACGACGATCCCCTCGGAGGCCGGCAGCGGCGTCGTGACGCTCGGCACGGCGATGGCCACTAATCCGACGACAGCGAGGAGCGCGCCCAGCGCCGCGGTGATACGTCCGCTCACGATCCGATCCCACCCGCATCGGTGTCGGTTCGCTCGTCGGCGTCGTCCCCGCCAGCGCCCGCACTCTCGGCAGCATACGTCTCCTCGATCCGCCGGAGCGTCTCGACGGCGGTCTCCTCGCGCTCGGCCGTCGGCGCCTCGCCGCCGTAGCGGACCTCCTCGAACAGTTCCGTCAGCCGCGCCACGTCGTCGGGGTCCATCCCCGCGACCGTCGCCGCGGTCGCGAACTCCGCCGGCGTGCTCGACTCGGGGTGGTCGACCGCGAGGTGGTCGGTCATCGCCGCCCACGCCCGGTAGACCTCGTTCTCGAACTCGTCGGTCGCCTCGATCCGGTCGGCCGCCCGGCCCGCCGCCGCGCCGATGGCGCCGACGTCCGTCGCGGGTTCGGGTTCAGGGTCCTCCTCGTCCGCCTCGACCGTCTCACGCTCGGTCTGGTCGTGATTGCCGGTCAGCACGAGCGCCGCGACGGCGACGAGCGTCCCGACGACCAGCAGAAAGAGGAGCTTCGTCGACAGGCTCGGCGGCGCGACAGTGCTCGCCCCGCCCATCAGCCCGCCGCCCTCCGAGGCCGGCCGCCCCTGATCGGAGAGCCCGAGGAAGCCGCGATTCTGGGCCCCACACGAGGTGAACAGCAGATAGACAAAGAAACCGGGATAGCCGAGGACGAACACGGCGGCCAGTCCCGTCGCCGCGTCGTCGAGCCAGCGGCCGACGGCGAAGACGCCGACGAGCCCGAGCACGAGCAGCAGCTGGACCAGCGGCTGCTGGAGCCACGCCTGACAGAGCTGGAAGGGCGTCCCCGGGTCGGTGTCGAGATCCAGCGGCGAGTTCCGTCCGTCCTCGCTGTCGCCGGACGGCTCGTCGGTCGGCGTCCGCTCGCCGCCCAGGTCCTCGTCCACCCCGGTGTACCCCATCCCGACCTCCGGGTTCGGGTTCGTCGTCGAGTCCAGCGTCGCCGCCGCGAAGGCGATCACCGCGACGCAGAGGAGGGCGAGCGCGACCGTCCGCGGACTCACACGTGACGAATCCACACCTGTGGTACGGGAGTGCGAGCCTTATGGGTACCGCCCGTAGAATCGGCGTTCCGGCCCGTGTCCCGTCAGTCCGCCGTCCGCGGCGACGCCGGCGACGGCCCCGAGAGGGCGGGGATCGAGAGGTCGACCCGGCGCAGAAGCTGTGCGTTGATCGCGACGATCACGGTGCTCAGCGACATGAGAAGCGCGCCCACCGCTGGCGAGAGGAGGATCCCGACGGGGGCGAGTACGCCCGCCGCGAGCGGGATGGCGAAGACGTTGTACCCCGCCGCCCAGACGATGTTCTCCTGCATCTTCCGGTAGCTCGCCCGGCTCAGCTCGACGAGTCTGACCACGTCCATCGGATTGTTCTGGACGAGGATGACGTCCGCCGACTGGACGGCCACGTCCGTGCCGCTCCCGATGGCGATGCCGACGTCCGCCCGGGCGAGCGCCGGCGCGTCGTTGACGCCGTCGCCGACCATCGCCACGAGCTTGCCCTGGTCCTGGAGTTCCTGCACTTTCGTGTCCTTGTCCTCGGGCAGCACCTCGGCGAAGACGGTGTCGATCCCCAGTTCCGCGGCCACGGCGTCGGCGACGTCAGCGGAGTCACCCGTCAGCATCGCCACCTCGATGCCCCGTTCGTGGAGCGCGTCGACGACCCGGTAGCTCTCCTCGCGGATCACGTCCGCCATCGCGAAGGCGGCGATCAGGTCGCCCTCGCGCACCAGATACACGACGGTCTGTGCGTCCTCGCCGGCCTCCTCGGCGAACGACGAGAGCCGTGCGGGTACCTCGCTGTCGAGTCGGTCCAGCAGGTTCGGGCCGCCGACGTACACCTCGTCGCCGCTCACCGTCGCCCGGACGCCGCGGCCTTTCAGCGCCTCGAAGTTCGTCGCATCCGGTGCCTCGACGCCGCGCTCGGTGGCCGCCTCCCGGATGGCGCGAGCGATCATGTGCTCGGAGTCGCCCTCGACCGCCGCGGCGAGGGCGAACGCTTCGTCCTCGCCGACGCCGTCGACCGTCGCCGCGCCGACGACGCCGTGTTCCCCTTCGGTGAGCGTCCCGGTCTTGTCGAAGACGATCGCGTCGAGGTTCCGCGCGTCCTCCATCGCGATGCGGTCGCGAACTAACATTCCGTTGCGCGCCGCCAGCGACGTGTTGATCGCGACGACGAGCGGGATGGCCAGCCCGAGCGCGTGCGGACAGGCGATCACGAGAACGGTGACGACCCGTTCGATCACCCCGGCGCCGAACGAGGTGGCGACCGTCCACGCGACCGCGGTGACGAGGGCAGCACCGAGAGCGACGTAGAACAGCCAGCCGGCCGCCCGATCGGCCAGCACCTGCGTCCGCGACTGGCTCGACTGGGCCTCCTCGACGAGGCGCATGATCCCGGCCAGCGTCGTCTCCTCGCCAGTCGCGTCGATCCGGACGCGCAGGCTCCCGTCGCCGTTGACCGTCCCGCCGATGACCTCGTCGCCGGGCTCCTTCGAGACCGGTTTCGACTCGCCAGTGATCATCGACTCGTTCACGTCGGAGTCCCCCTCGGCGACGACGCCGTCGGCGGGCACGCTCGCGCCCGGTCGAACGAGCACGAGGTCGCCCTCCGAGAGGTCGTCGACGGGCACCTCCTCCGTCTCGCCGCTCTCGGTGATCCGCTCGGCCGTGTCGGGCATCAGCTTCGCCAGTTCGTCGAGCGCGCTGGAGGCGCGCCGGACCGACCGCATCTCGATCCAGTGGCCAAGCAGCATGATGTCGATCAGCGTCACGAGTTCCCAGAAGAAGGCGGAGGTCGTCGGGAAGACGACGCCCGCGACGCTGTAGACGAACGCGACCGTGATGGCCATCGAGATGAGCGTCATCATCCCCGGCGACCGCTCGCGCAGCTCGGGCGCGGCCATCCGCAGGAACGGGAGGCCCCCGTAGGCGAAGACCACGACCGCGAAGACCGGGTTGATCCACTCGCTGCCGGGGAACGACGGCGGCGCCGGGAACCCGAGCCACGACTGGAGCGCATCGCTGTACAGCAACACCGGGATCGACAGCAGCGTCGAGACGAAAAAGCGCCGCCGGAACATCGTCTCGTGGCCGGCGTGCATCCCGCCGTGGTCGCCACCGTGGCCACCGGGAGCGCCGTGGCCGCCGTGTCCTCCCTCTCCGTGATGCGTGCCGTGCTCAGACTGGTTGCGGACGGCCGCTTCGGCCTCGTCGGCGTCGGCCTCGTCCGCGAGCATCGACTGTTCGGTGCGCCGGCCCTCCCGGTCGATGGGAGTCTCGTCGCCGCTGTTTCCGCCGCCTCCCCGGTCGCCGTACTCGCCGTGTTCGTCGGGCGAATCTCCGTTCGGCTGTGGTCTCTCGTGGTCGTCCATAGCTACTGTCAGGTGTGCAGGGCCGTCCCTCCCGGCGTGCGCTCGCCGCTCCAGTCTGCGGACCGGACGCGCACAACCTCGTCGCGATTGTCCGACGGCGGTACACTCCTCACTCCGATCGGTCCCGGGGTCGGGCTGTTCACCGTGCTACCGTGACATACACGCGCCAGATTGATTGCGTTTCCCGTTCAGATTCGAACCCGACCGGCGCCCGAGAGATTCGATGCGAATCCCACTCGACGCCACTGCTATCGAACCGAAAGGTCGTCACTCAGGAGTCGATGCAGACGTCGACTCGGCGTCGTCCGCAGGCCACTGCCGGGCGTCGGACTCGACGAGGCCGAGCAGGGTCCGCCGCCGGTCGTCGAACCGCGATAGCTCGCGGGCGAACGTCTCGTCGGAGACGGTCGGGATCCCGGCCTCGCGAAGCGACTCGATGCCGGGCGGGGGCGGAACGTCGTCCGCCGGATCGACGAACGCGTCGCCGACCGTGTCGAGATAGCCCTCGACGCTCGATCGGGCGGCGGTGACGGAGATCCCACCGGGTCGGGCCGCGGGCGAAACGCCCCGCCCGAGGAGAGTGAGCGTCTCGTCGAGGATCACGACGCTCCTGGTCGCCGCCTGTCCGGGCTGGGTTGCGTAGAAGTAGTGGAGGATCGGATACGCCTTGTGGTTAGACGCGAGCGTGTTCAGCTGCGTCGCGAGCGTATCCAGGGGGACCTCCAACCCCAGGAACTCCTCGTCGTCACGGTCCCAGCTCGTCCGGAGGACGGCGCTGCCCCGCTCGCCGAGCCCGCTCACCCCGCTCGCGAACGACCGCTTCTGCGTGACTGCCCCGAGAACGGAGAGGACGTACGTGACGCTGAGCGTGACGAACAGCATGCCACTGGCGGTCATGAGAGCCGTCGCGATCTGCGGGACGCCGTCACGCGGAGTGAAATCGCCGTTCCCCATCGTGAACACCGAATACCCGACGAAGTAGAAGCGTTCGGTCCAGGATATCGGGCCCGCGCCGCGGGTGTCGACGAGGACGTCCTCGGCGCCGGCAAAGAGGAGCGTCCACCCGCCCCAGAGCAGCGCGATCCACAGCGTGAGACTGCCGGCGAGAATCAGCGGGCCCGCCAGCGAGAGCGCCCGCGGGCGGCCGCTGGCGACCCGTCGGAGCGCGCGCCACGTCCACCCCATCGATCGCGTCGTGAGCGGGCCGGCGCCGCCCTCCACCCACAGCGTCGTCCACAGGAGGTCGACGACGACCACGGCGAGCGCGAGCGCGCCGAGAACGAGGGGCCCGAGGTTCATTCCACGTCGGCCGCGGTCCGTAGCGACTCGTACTCCTCCCTGAACATCGACTCGCAGGACGTACAACAGAGGTAGTACTCGCGCTCTTCGACCGTCACGGCGATCCCATCGCCCGTGATCGACTTCCCGCACTGGACGCACTCGATCGCGAGGTCGGCCTGGTCGATCCGGGGGTTGTGCGTCGAATGAGCGATCTTCCGGATCTCGTAGCTGGCGAGGCGGTCGTCGTCGAGCGTCTCCGAGAAGAGCCGCTCGAGTTCCCGGTCGTTCATGAACGCGTGGACCGTGACGCGAGGTTCGAACGACTGGAGGATACACTCGACCGCCTCGACGCCGGAGAGGGCGTCGACGACGGCGTCGGCCTCGCCGGGGCGGGTCTCGATCTCGATGAGTACCTCGTCGCCCGTCCGGAGCATCGAGCGGTCGACGTCGACGGTGAACCCGCGGATGACGCCGAGGTCTTCGAGCCGACTCACGCGATTGGAGACGGTCGGCCCCGAGAGTCCGACCGCCTCGCCGATGTCCGTGTACGAGCGCCGCGCGTCGTCGAGGAGGTGACCCAGGATACGGACGTCTGTGTCGTCGAGTTCGACCATCGCCCTCTACTACCGTTTTCAGCTCCTCGAATCTTCGACCGGCACAGGCAGGGGTCCCAAAGTCGCCTTTTAAGCGACCCCGTGGACTGGCGAGACGCGAGCGCCCGACAGCCACGGTCCGATAGCGAAAACGGACAAAAATTTCCCACTCCTCTAGTCGTGCATGGGCTTGTCAGCGACGTCCGGTCGGGTCGATTCCCCGAACGACGAGTACAGACGGGCCGAATCCGAGTGGAACGCGAGGCGCACTGCGACCGGTCGACGCGCGGCACCGGGCGGCTGAGGCGCCTCGGCGTCGAGCGACGAGGCGGATCGACCGCAGAACACCGGTTCTTTCGACCCCTACCAATGGACACATGGAAATCGCTCGCCGTCGTCGTCGCCGCACTGGTCGCGATACTCATCGCCGCACAGCCGCTGTACGTCGTCGCGCTCACGCTGTTCGACTACGGGCAGACGCCCGACGGACAGTACGCGACGATGCAGACGAAGGACGTGAGTCGCTTCCCCGCGAACGACTCGGCCGCGTTGAGCGCGGACACCGCACGGGCCGCTAGACCCCCCGGAGCGAATCACTCCTACGACGTAGTCGTCCGCGTCCCCGAGAGCGACTGGCAGACCGGCTTCGCCGCCGCGCGCCTGCGCGCCGCGTCGGACGCCGTCGTCCTCGCCGGCGACGCTCCCCCGCCGGGCGCCAACGGCAGCGTCGGCGGTGGTGAGGCTGGCGCTGCCGACGGAACCGCCGAGACGGTAACCTTCTCGGGCGGATCGGCCGCCGAGACTGCCGCCGAGATCGCGACCCGGGGGTCCGGCGACGACGACGTGAGTCCGGACAACGTCGTCATCGTCAGCTCTGAGGCGCCCGCGTGGGCCGCGCCCGCGGCCGCCTGGAGCGCCTACAGCGGCGACCCGCTGCTCTACGCGTCGGAGAGCGGCGTCCCCGACGCGACGCGGGAGGCCATCGCCGATGTGAACGCCACCCACGCCTACGTGCTCGCGCCCCCGAGCCAGGTCCCGGACGACGCGCTCGCCGATCTGGACGTGTCCTGGACCCGCGTCGCCGGGCGGACGCCCCAGGACCACGCCGTGCAGGTCGCGAAGTTCCGCGACGAGTCCCGCGAGTTCGGCTGGGGCATGGACGAGCGCGACAAGGTCGGCTACACGAACGTGATGCTCGTCAACCCCGAGCGGCCGGGTCACGCGGTCGCGACGAGCAACCTCCAGTGGGGGAAGGCGGGGCCGCTGTTGCTGACGCACGCGGACGGCGGCCTCCCCGCGGTGACCGAGAACTTCCTCTGGCGCAGCCAGGCGGCGTGGTTCTCCACGCCCGCCGAGGGGCCGTACAACCACCTCTTCGTCACCGGTCCGCTCGAGGAGGTGTCGTGGGTCAGTCAGGCCCGCGGCGACTACGCCGTCGAGATCACTCCCTACCGCCTGCAGGGCGCCGGGATGAGCCCGCTCGACGCGCTCTCGGCGGTGTGGGCGGCGTTCGGCCTGCTCGGAGCGTCGTTCGTCTTCGTTCACGCGCGCCGGCGCCTCTCGCGGACGAACCGCTGGACGCGGATGGTGTGGCCGCTGCTGACGCTCGTGCTCGGGCCCGTCGGCCTCGCGCTCTACTGGTCCGCCTACCGGGGCCGGGAGGTGATACAGACCGAGAACGGCCCCCGCGTCGTCAGGCCCTACTGGCTCCGGGCGGCCACTGCGACCGCGATGGGCGTCGGCTTCGCCGGGACCACGATGGTCGCGACGGCATTCGTGCTCACCTACTTCGGGATGCCGCTCGCGGTGTTCGAGGGCCGGCTGTTCGCGCTCGGGAGTTCGATGGTGCTGACGATGGCCGTCGTCTACGTCGTCGCCTTCCTCGTCTCCTGGGTAGTGTTCCACGTCCCCATGATTCAGGACTCAATGGGGATGGGTCGCCAGGACGCGGCCAGACACGGCCTGCTGACCGTCGCCGTTAGCATGACCAGCGTCTCCGTCGGGATGATGACGATGATGTACGTGCTGATGATGCTGAACCTGCCGATGATGCCCGGCGACGACAGCATCCTCTGGTACGGCGTGATGGCGTTCTCGGTCCTGGTCGGCTTCCTCGTGGCCTGGCCGGTGAACGGACTGCTCGTCCGCCGTCGCATCAAACCGGGGGGTGCGCTGTGACCGACCGCAGTCGCCGGTCGTTCCTCCGGGACGCGCTCGCGCTCCCGGTCGGCGCGGGCGTCGTCGGCGCCGGCGCCGCCCTCGCCCAGGAGGACGGCAGCGAACAGACGGGCCCCGAGACCGCCGACTACGACGAGTGGACGGCGACGACGATGACAACCCGCCTCGCCGGCGAGTCGATCTACGAGACGGCCGCCGCGTTCGCCCAGAACGTCTACACGGCGATCAACGAGCACACCCGTCCCGGCGCGCTCATCCTCGTCAACGACGAGGTGATCGAAGCGTCGCTCCCCGGCGTCGGCATGATCCACCATCCAATCGACGGCGCCGTCCTCCTCACGCGCTCGGGTGAACTCCCACGGGCCACCCGCGACGAGATCGAGCGCGCCCGCCCCGAGGGCGTCGGCATGGACGACAACGTCCAGGTGTACCTGATCGGCGGCGAGCGATACGTCGGTGCGAGCGTCCGCGAGGAGGTCGAATCGATGGGGATGACCGTCCGGCGCATCCCCGGCTCGGACCCCGTCAGCGTCGCCGCGAACGTCGACCAGTACGTCAGTTCGATGCACGGCAACCACGAGGACGAGGTGCTGATAGCCAGCCGCGACGCCCCGCGGCGGGCCGTCCCCGTCCAGTCGTGGAACGCCCACGCGGGCGACGGCTTCCTCTGGGTCGACTCGGACGGGATCCCCGAGGCGACGGCCGAGCAGCTCGACGCCCGCTACGAGTACGCTTACATGTACCTGCTCGGCGACGAGGACGCGATCAGCCCCGCGGTCGCACGGGACCTGGGACAGTTCGGCCACGTGACGCGCGTGCCCGACGCGACGGACCCCTACAGCCTCAGCGCCTCGTGGGCGGGGTTCAAGGACATCGGCCGCAACCAGGGCTGGTGGTTCGGCGAGTGGTCGCGCAACGTCGGCTGGGGGCTCGCCGAGCCCGGCCACAACGTCATCGTCGCCAACCCCGACCGCTGGCAGACCGCCCTCCCGGCCAGCGTCGAGAGCCACCGCGGCAAGCACGGCCCGATGCTCGCCGTCCGACCAGAGGAGGTGCCGACGCCCGTCGAGAACTACCTCGCGAAGTTCTTCCAGCCGACCGAGGCCGCCCCCTACGACCGCAAGTACAACCACGCCTGGATCGTCGGCCCGCAGGACTCGGTCGGCCGCGGCGTGCAGGCCGACATCCACGGGCTCCTCGAAGAGACGGACCCCGGACCCGGCGAGTCGAGCGGCGGATCGGCGAGCGGAGGTGACGGTTCGTGAGACGCGTCGTCGCACGCTTCGAGGACGAGGAGACGGCGAGTGACGCCGAGCGGTCGCTCCGGAAGCGGGACCGCGAGCCGCGGCGCCCGGAGATAGACGACGCCTTCTTCGACCCGTCGGCGCGCCTACCCGAAGCTCGCGGCCTCGCGTGGGGCGGTCTCGTCGGCGGCCTCCTCGGGGCTGCGCTCCTGCTGGCGATGGCCATGGACGTGGTCTGGATCCCGCGACTGAGCCCTCTCCTGGCCGCCGGGCGGCTCGAGCTCGCGGTGTTCGGCTTCGGCGCCGGCGCCGCGACCGGCGGCTTCGTCGGCGGCCTCGCCGGCACCTACCGGGACGTTCCGGAGCCCCACGGCCCCCGCGTCGCCGTCGCCGTCCCCGACCACCGCGTCGACGAGACGACGACGATGCTCCGCGGCCACGGCGCGACCACCGTCGACCAGACCGTCCTCGTCCACGAGCACCGCCACCGGGAGCAGCTACCGGCGATGTCGCCAGATCGGCGGTCGGGGCCGTCCGCTGGAACCGTCGCGAGCGCGGACTCGAACCCGACGACGGAGCCCGAGGCCCAGCCCGACGCCGACGACCCGTCGAACGCGGAGGTCCCGCCCGAGTCGGAGCGGCGACCGAACTCGGAGTGACAGGATCCGGCGGCGGCGCGGGCAGAGCGACGGCCGGATCCGCCCGCCGCTCGGGCTCAGTGGTTCGTCGACGGCTTGGGCGGCTGGTGGCGCTTGTGTCGAGTCGCCGCGCACCAGTCGGCCAGCCGGACGACCACCGAGCGGTCGATCCCGAGCCGGTCGGCGACCGCCGTCGCGCCCCGACCCTCGTCGACCGACAGCCTGAGCGCCCGGTCGACCGTCTCGGCGTCGACGTCGATCTGTGCGGCGGGCGTCGGGTCGTGCGTTCCGTTCCGCGGTTCCCCATCGAGCATCTCGATCGGCAGGTCCATCGCCTCGGCGAGCGCGCGGACCTCCGTCCGGTACAGGTCCCCGAACAGGAAGCAATCGACGCCCGTCTCGCCGTACTTCGTCGCCTCGCCGAGCAAGCGGTCGGTCCGGTTGACCGGACCGACGACGAGCGCGTGCCGCCGGTTGGCGACGTAGTAGGCGGTCGCCGTCCGGAAGCGCTCGACCGCGTTGTCCGTCGCGACGAGGTCGTCGGCGGGACCGCCGGCCTCGCCGACGACCTCCTGAAAGGCCGCGAGCACCGGCTGGAGCTGGAGCCGCCGGTGGTCGATCCCGAGCATCTCCGCGACCGCCTCGGCAGTGCTCGCCGTCGCCTCGTCGGTCAGCCCCGCGGGCGTGATCAGGCCGACGACGTCCTCCTCACCGACCGCGTCGACGGCCAGCGCAGCCGCCGCCGCAGAGTCGACGCCGCCGTCCAGCGGGACCACCAGTCCCTCCGCGTCGGCGTCGGTCACGAGGTCGACGAGGAACTCCGGGAGGAGTTCCCCCAGTCGCCGCAGCGCGACCTGCGTCGTCGCGAGCCCGCGGTCGTCCCGCGGGAGGTCGAGTATCCGCGGGTGTCGGGCGGCGTCACTCACGGGGTACCTCCCCCCGTCGGTCCGCGTCGTTCGCGTTGCGTCGTGCGTTCACACGTGTACCGCGCCGCCGATCCCTGAAAGAGGTTGTCTACATACCTATTAGGGGAGTTCGGCAGGCCTGATACTCCTAATATGCGACACCCGATCGCGGACGCAGCTACTCGATCTTGTCGGTGACGCGGATGTCGACGCCGCCGTCGCTCCAGACGCTGACGGTCACGTCCTCGAGGCGGATCTGGACCGACACGTCCACGTCGGAGTCAGTCTTGAAGAGCCCGTCGAGCGCGTCCGGGTCGATGTGGTCGTACAGTTGCACGTCTGCCGTCGACAGCGAGGCGTCGTCGTGGGCCGCGATCGCCTCGCGGACGGCCTCGCTGAGGGGGACGTTCTCCGCCTCGGGGTAGTACCGCCGACGCTCCGGGTCCGTGGCCATTCGGTCTTCACCACCGTCCCTTCGGTCACGCCCAGCAACCCTGTTGTGCATGAACGTGAAGGCCGACTCGCCCGCGAACGGGCCAGCCGTCGGCGCGTCAGTCGCCGCGTCGGCTGAGTGTGCCGGCCACAGTGTTTTGCCGCCAGCGCGGCTATTCGTCCGCAGATCCCCGCGGCCGGCGACAGTCGGCCCGGAAGACCATGAGCAAGGCCCGCCAGCTTCACGATTTCCTCGTCGAGGGCGACGAGATATCCATCGTCTGCCACAACAACCCCGATCCGGACTGCCTCGCGAGCGCGCTCGCGCTGGAGCAGATCGCCGCCGACGCCGGCATCGACGAGCAGCGCATCCTCTACAGCGGCGACATCTCTCACCAGCAGAACCGAGCGTTCGTCACACTCCTCGACATCGAACTCGAAGCGTTCGATCCCGCGATGGCCCGCGACCGGCCCGAGGGGGCGCTACTCGCGTTCGTCGACCACTCCGTCCCCGGCCGCAACAACCGCGTCCCCGAGGGGACGCCGGTCGACGTCGTCGTCGATCATCACCCGGCCGAGGCGATCGACGCTGGCTTCGTCGACCACCGGGAGGACATCGGCGCGACGGCCACCATCCTCACGGAGTACGTCCGCGACCTCGACGTGGACCTCGACGCCGTGCTCGCGACGGCGCTCCTGTTCGCCATCCGCCGGGAGACGCTGGAGTTCCTCCGCGGCGTGACCCGCGCCGAGTACGACGCCGCCGGGTTCCTCCACGAGCACGCCGACGGCGACCTGCTCCGCCAGCTCGCGACCCCGTCGGTGACCGGCGCGACGCTCGACGCCATCGCCACGGCGATCGAGAACCGGACGACGCGCGGAGCGGTGCTCATCTCCGACGTCGGCCGAACGACCGAGCGCGACGCCCTCCCGCAGGCCGCCGACTACCTCCGGACGCTGGAGGGGGTCGAGACGGCGATCGTCTTCGGCATCGTCGACGGGGCGATCCACCTCAGCGGCCGGTCGGTCGACCCGCGCGTCGACCTCGGCGACACGCTCGACGACGCGTTCGGCGACGTGGGGACGGCCGGCGGCCACCACGATATGGCCGGCGGCGAGGTCCCGCTTGGCATCTTCGCCGACCCCACGGCCGACGACGACCAGCTACTCGCCATCGTCGAAGCGGTCATCACCGCCCGTCTCGTCACCGAACTCCGGCTCTCTGACAATTCGTCGGGATGAGCGCTGGCGGCTCGTCGCCGGCTGGTCGTCCGGCCCGTCGTCGGTCATGCCCGATGATACCGTCCCCCGCGGCAAAGTAGTTCGGCCCCGCCGCTCACAGCGTCGTGTAGCGCTCCTCGTTCCACGGATTCGCGGTGTTGGAGTACCCCCGCTTCTCCCAGTAGCCCCGCTCGGGCTCGGTGAGGAAGGTGACGCTGTCGACCCACTTCGCACCCTTGTAGGCGTACTTGTGGGGCGTGACGACCCGGAGCGGCCCGCCGTGGTCCGAGGGCAGCGGGTCGCCGTCGAAGTCGAGGACGAACAGCACCTCCCGGCGCATGCACTCCTCCAGCGGCAGGTTGGTCGTGTACCCGTCCATCGCACCGAACATGACGTGGACGGCGTCGTCCTCGACGCCAGCGCGCTCGGCGAGTTCCGGGAAGGTGACCCCCCGGAACTCGTTGTCGAAGCGGCTCCACCCGGTGACGCAGTGGAAGTCCTGGCGCTGGGTCTCGGTCGGCAACTCCTGGAACTCCTCCCACGAGAAGCGCAGTTCATCCTCGACCGCGCCGTGGACGGTGAACTCCCACTCCTCGCGGTCGAACTCCGGCGTGTCCTTCAGCGAGAGGACGGGGAACCGCTCGGTCTTCCGCTGGCCGGGCGGCAGCCGCTCGCCGTCGAACTCCTCGTGGATGTCGGTCGCGTCTCGAACGCCCATGGCCGCCATTCGGGCGGGACAGCCCTAAATGGACGGATGGGGCGAGCCGCCGGGGACGGAGGTAGACGCCGGAGCGCGCCGACGACCCGCCTGCGTCGGCCGGCCGGCGATTTTTCCCCGCGGCGGTAGTAGCCGACGACAGAGGCCACCATGCCGGTCATCAGACTCGAAGCCGACTCCCCCGAGCGGACCCAGATCGGCGAGGGGCTGGTCCGGTTCGCCGTCCAGGCCGGCCGTCTGGAGACCGGCCGGAAGGAGGGCCGATACTTCCTCCGGCACGCCGACGGGTGCGGCGTCGACGGCCGGAAGATCCGGCCGGACGATCCCTTCGCCTTCGACACTGAGAGCGGCGATATCCTCTGTCTCGACCACGCCGAGGAACGGACGGAGGCGGCCGCCGAGACCGAGTGAGCGAGCGGCCGTCTCGATCCCCGCTCACTCCACCGACTCGGCGACCGCGTCGAGCACGTCCAGCGCCGCCTCGATCTCCCCGGGAGACTCGACGAACACGAGCGTTCGCGGGGGCCGCACGGCCTTCGGACGGACGCGCAGGCCAGCGCGTTCCCCGCCGTTGGCAGCGCGCTCCACGCCACTGGTGAACTCGACGTGAATTCGGTCGGGATGGACGAACACCTCAGCCAATTGGCCCCCGGTGCAGTCGATCGCGTACGCGAAGGCGCCGTCCGCGGTCGGTTCGATCCCGGATCGCCTGTCGACGACCGAGAGCGAGACGCGCTCGTCCTCGTCGCCTTCGATCGCGGCCGCGAGTCGATCGGCGAGTGCCGTCCCGTCGATCGCGTCATCTCCCATCACTGGCCCCTCCGATCGGCAGCGGGAAAATGGACCCGACATCGGCGGCAGTCAGGACGCACAGCCGCGGGGACACGCCTATACCGGTCGTGTCCGATGGCCGTGGTATGTCACGTGAGACCGTCGCGCTGCACAACGTCGCCGAGCCAGTCGCCGCCGACGACGGGGTCCGCCTTGAGCGGCTCCCGCCCGAGATCACGGAGGCGTTCAACGACCGCTCGCAGGAAGAGTACCAGCGGCCCGACGGCGTCGAGATCCGGTTTGTCGGCGAGTCCGTCGAACTGACGCTGTCCTGCCCCGAGGGGTCCTGCGAGGCGACGCCGTTCTGGGGGCCGTTCCAGCACCAGCCCGGCGAGCACGTCACCCTCGACGCGGAACCGACGACGATCGAACTGTCGCTCCCCGAGCGGGTCGCGGAGGTCGATCGCGACCGCCTCGACGATCAGTACTTCGACCCGACGGTCGGCCGCCTCGTCCTCTTCGGCAACCCCGTCGTCCTCCACGACGTGTCCGGCGACGTCCGCCCGCCGGAGTCTGCCGAACGCCCCGACGAGACGCTACTCACCTACGGCACGTCGATCACGCAGGGCGCCTTCGCGAGCCGCTACCCGATGAGCTACGGCCACCAGACCGCGCGGCTGCTCGGCGACGACCACCTGAACCTCGGCTCCGGCGGGTCGGCGTTCTGCGAGAACGCCCTCGCGGACTACGTCGCGGGCCGCGACGACTGGGACCGCGCGGTGCTCTCCGTCTCGGTCAACATGATCGCCGCCGGCTTCGACGCCGACGAGTTCGGCGACCGCGTCCGCTACCTCGTCGACACCGTCGCGGGCGCCCACCCCGACAAGCCGGTCGCCGCGGTGACGCTGTTCCCGCTGTTCGCCGAGCTCTGTCCCGAAGTTACGGACGGCGAGGAGTGGCCCGCGACGCCGCGCGGGTACCGCGAGGAACTGCGCGACGCCGTCGCCGCCGCCGACCGCGACAACCTCCACCTGATCGAGGGCCCCGACCTGCTGCAGGACCCCGGCGGGCTCTCGACGGATCTCCTCCACCCGATGGACCACGGCATGACCGAGATCGCCCATCGGCTCGCGGACCGACTCGGCGAGCTGTAAGCGGCGGCGAGAAGCAGTCGGCGAATCCTATCCGTCCACGTCGGCTTCGACCATCGCTTCGAGACGATCGAGGCCGACTTCGAGGCGGTCCAGCCCGTTGGCGAAGCTCAGGCGGAGGTGGCCCTCGCCGCCCGCGCCGAACGCCGAGCCCGGCGCGGTCACCACGCCGTGGTCGGCGAGCAGGCGCTTCGCGACCGCCTCGCTGGAGCCGGGCAGGGCGCTCACGTCGACGAACGCGTAGAACGCGCCTTCCGGACGCGCGACCGAGACCTGCGGGATGGAATCTATCCGGTCGATCACGTAGTCACGGCGCTCGCGGAAGGCCGCCTTCATTTCGGCGACGGGTTCCTGCGGGCCGGTCAGCGCCGCGATCGCCGCGTACTGGGCCGGCGTGTTCACGCACGAGGTCGTGCTCTCGCGTATCTTCACCACCTGCGAGACGACATCTTCGGGTCCGGCGAGCCAGCCGACGCGCCAGCCCGTCATCGCGTAGGCTTTCGACACCGACCCGACCGAGAGGACCCACTCCTCGCGGCCGAGTCGGTCGGCTACCGCGGCGGTCCGCGGCGGTCGTTCGCCGTAGGTCAGCTCCCGGTACACCTCGTCGGCGAGCACGTACGCCCCGTGGTCGGCCGCGGCCGCGACGACCCGCTCGACCGCCTCGGTCGAAAATACGCGTCCCGTCGGGTTCGACGGCGAGGTCAGCAGGACCGCCGCGGTGTCCGGCCCGATGGCGTCGACGATCCGGTCGGCGTCGGGCGCGAACCCCTCCTCGGCGGGCATCGCCACCTCCACCGGGACGGCGTCGGCCAGTTTCGCCTGCGAGATGGGGTTCGGCCACGCGGGCGTGGGAACGACGACCTCGTCGCCGGGGTCGGCGACGGTGTGGATGGCGAGGTGGAGCGCCTCGACGCCTCCGGTCGTGATCGCTACCTCGGAAGCGGGGTCCGGCGCCGGGCCGCCGTCGCGGGCGAGGAACTCGGCGACCGCTTCCCGGAGTTCGACGATGCCGGCGTTGGAGGTGTAGTTCGTCTTGCCGCCGGTCGCGGCCTCGTGGGCGGCCGCGACGACGTGGTCGGGCGTGTCGAAGTCCGGTTCGCCGAACTCGAGGTGGACGAGGTCGCCGCCGCGCTCGGCGGCGAGTTCGAACATCTCTCGGATCCCCTGCGGCTCGATGGCCCGGACCCGTTCCGTGACGCGACTCACCGCGGAGTCGGACGGCTCGGTCATCGGTCGTACCGACCGCGTTGAGCGCCAAGAACGTTTGGATGGGGTAGTCACGGTACGCGGTAATTCCGTCGAATCTCAGTCGCCGGTCGGGGCGTCGGCGGCCAGATCCGCGAAGTCGATCCGCAGCGAGGGGTACCAGCCGGCCAGCGCCGGGAGGTACGACCCGAGCAGGCGGTCGACGAACACGACCGGGACGACCGCCGCGGCGGGCACCCCGAGCGCCACGAACACGGCAGTCGCGCTCGCCTCGGAGACGCCCACGCTCCCCGGCGTCAGCGGCAGCAGCGTCACGCTGTAGGCCGCGACGAGGTACAGCGGCAGCGCGACCAGCGGCTCGAACCCGACGCCGAGGCTCTCGAACAGCAGCCACACGCGCAGCCCCGGGACGACGAGCACCGTCAGCGCGTACCCCGCGACGTACTGCCCGATCGCCGCCGGGTCGGTGAGCAGCCGCCGGAACGCGGCCGTCGACGCGTCGGTGAACTCGGGGATCTTCCCCGTCAGCGCACCCAACCGATTGCCGATTATCGGGATCCGACGGGCGACGGCTTCGATCGCGCCGACCACGCGGTTGACGACCCGCATGTGCGCGCCGGCGAGCAGCACGACGGTCCCGGCGGCGAGGTATAGCCCCGTCGACAGCAGGAGCACGACGAGGAGTCCCGACGGGAGCCGACCCACGCTGATCCCGACGCCGACGAGCGCGGTGACGCCGTAGAGGAGCGCGTAGACGCCGGTGTGGACGCCCGAAACCGCGATGGCGTCCGAATAGGGTATCCCGGTGCGGTCGTGGGCGACGAGGGGCGCGACGGCCCGACCGGACAGCCGCGAGGGGAGCAGCTGGTTGACGAACAGCACCACGAGGCCGGTCTGGCTCGCGTCCCGAAAGCGCGTCGGCCAGGCGCTGTCGAGCAGGACGTGCCACATGTACAGCGACCCGGCGAGGCCGACGGCGCTCACGGCCACCAGCGCCGCCGCCGTCCCCGCGGAGACGTCCGCGAGCAGCGACAACGCCCGGTCCCACTCGACCTGCCGGACGACCCAGACGAGCGCGAGGGCACCGACGAGGTATTGGAGCAGGCGAACCGCCCGTGCCCGCAGGTCTCCACCGCTCACGCGCGCCTCCCGTCGGTCGGCGTGTGGGTCCTCCTACCGATCTCGGCGTCAAGCGGACAGTCCGCAACGGTGCGAGTCGGCGTGCGTCTCACGGTTCGGAGCGGATCCCGTCGGTGTCGACCGGGAGCTTCCGGAGGACGGCGAGGCCGCTGCAGAACGGGCGCTGTTCGAGGACGAACCCGTCCCTGATAGTGACGAACGGCTCCGTCTCGTCGAACGCGCAGGAGAAGTGCGCCTCGAGCGCCTGGATGACCCCGCGGTCGGCGCGCCGCGAGAGGCCGACGGTCCCGTCCTCCCGGCGGTAGACCCGCTGCATGTTCGTGTCGTGGAAGAGGACGACGGCGTCGTCGGCGAGGTGCGGGAACCAGGCGTCGATCTCGGCGACGGTGTGTTCGTATCGGTGGCTCGTGTCGATGAACAGCACGTCGATCGCCGGGCCGACGCCGTGGTCGGCGGCCCACTCCTCGAACCGCTCCGCGAACTCCACGTCGTCGGACTGGACGAACTGCCAGCCGTCGTAGTCGCCGTCGTAGGTCGTCGGATCGACGTCGACGCTGACGAGATCGGCGTCGGTCAGGCGGGCCACCCGCTCGAAGACGAACGTCGACTCGCCCCCTCTGACGCCGAGTTCGACGACGGTCTCCGGGTCGGCCTGCAGCGCCTCGACGAACAGCCGTTCGAGGTGGTCGCTGGTGTCGGTGTAGCGGCGTGCGCGCCGCTGGACGTCCCGGAACTCCGGCAGGTCCGTCGGGGGCTCGTAGCGCTCCGACCCGACGGCCTCGTTGAAGCGGTCGATGCCTGCGTGGATCAACTCGAGCGCGCCACTCCGCCGTAACGAGCGGTGAAACAGGTTACTGCCCCCCATGTCACGACAGTGGAGTGCCGACCGGAAAAACGGTCGGCCGGCCGCAGTCGGTCGTCCGTCCGTTGCCCCGTCGTGACCGGTCGCTCGCGGTCGCATCTCCCCGCTGCGAGCGGTCGCTCGCCGCGACTCCGGCGTGGCGCGGTTCGTCGATCCCCGTCACGTCAGTGCACCTCGGCCGGGGCCGATTCGGGCTGGGAGCGCGGCTCCTCGCGCTGGTACACGGTCGCGGTTTCGAGGAACTCCTCCTCCGAGCGGGGGTACTGCATCAGGTAGACCTGTATCGGCTGGGTCACCAGACTCGCCGCCGAGAGCGCGACCGCGGTGGCCGGGACCGCGTTGTTGCTGTGAGCGGCCATCCGGGCAGCGATCGTCCGCAGCAGCATCCTGAAGTTCTCGACCGACGGGCTGTAGATCTCCCCCTTGTCCGGGTGGACGGAGTGGGTGTCGAGGACGGCCCGGATCGGGATCTCCCGGTCGGACAACCGCAGCGACAGGTCGACGTCCTCGCCGCGGGTCGGCATCGACGGGTCGAACACCTCGCCGTCGAGTTCCTCGCGGTAGATATCCCGCGGGACGATAGCTCCGTCACCGGGGACGTAGTTGACCTCCGCGGTTCCAGACAACGGGTCGACGACGTACGGAATCGTGAACCGATACGGCGAGAGCAGCCGCACGTACGTCCAGTCGGGGTCGACGCGGAAGTTGCGCCGGGCGGTCGTCCACACCGCCTCCGGCGTGACGCGGTCGGCGAGCGTCCGCAGGTAGCCGCGCGGGAACAGCGTGTCGTGGTTGTAACAGCAGATGTACTCCCCGCGACTCGCCCGGATGCCGCGGTTGATCCCGCGGCTGAACCCGCGGTTCTCGTCGTTCTCGAGGACGCGGACGGGCGCGTCGTCGGGATACGCCTCGCGGACGCGCTCGGGCGTGCCGTCGTCGCTGTCGTTGTCGACGACGACGACCTCGTAGTCGTCGTAGTCCTGCCGGCGCACGGAGTCGATGGCGCCGACGATGGCTTCGCCGGGGTTCCACGTCAGGAAGACGAGCGAGAACGTGGGCCGTTCGCTCGTCACCGTCGCCACCTCCTTCCGCTGGTTCGTGGCTGCCGCCTCCTGCCGGCCGGCTGGCGTCCCGCTCCCGAGCGGCCCGCGGTCGCGGCTCCGGGCGGGCGTCGAGCGGTCTGTCCGGGGCGCGGCCCGGCTCGCGCCGTCGGTGCCGGTCCGGATCGAAGTCGGCGGCAGACAGGCGGTGACATGGTCGGTCCTCCTGTCCGATCGGTGGGCCGAGAAGCGGTTAACGAATCATGTTGCACTCTCAAGCCCGCTCGGACACCGAACGGGACGGGAGGAATTTCCGTCGAGTACGGATTTGACGGCTCGACGATGGGCTATCCCAACCAGTCGAACGCCGGGGTCACGACCGTCAGTTCGACGGATCGCACTGCCCGTCGCGCTCGAGGATTACGGTGTACTGGTCGATGCCCACGTCCTGCGGGTCGCCGTACTGGATCGACCGCGGAACGATCCCCACCTCGACCAGTTCGGGCAACCCCGTCCGAGTGGACTCGTTGTCGAGGAACGGCGGCCGGGGACCGAACGTCCCCGCGACGCGGTAGGGGTATGTGTCCTCGGCGAGCAGGTTCCGGACGAACTGCTCCCGGCGGTCGCCGGAGAGCCGGCGCGCCCGCTCGCTCCAGTCGTCCGGCGCCAGCACGAGGATGCTCTCGTAGTAGTGCAACTGGATGTAGTCGGGACAGCGCTCCTCGATGGCGAGCAACCAGTCCATCCCGGACTCTTTCGCGCCGCCGGGCGTCGCGTTCCTGTTCGTTGGCCGGTAGACGGTCATCCAGTGGGGGACCGCCGCCTCCTGGGGGTCGTCCGGGTACGTCTCGACGGTCGCGTTCGGCGCGGCGTTCGAATCGAGCCAGCCGGTCGCCCCGTCGCGGGCCTGCGAGGCGTAGCCGAGGTCGCCGACCCCGGCGTACAGCCCGCTGGTCACCAGCAACAGCGCGATGAGCGGCCCGCCGACCCGCTCCCGGTAGTCGTACAGCCGCATTAGCCCGACGGCGAGCACGACGACCAGTAGCGGCATCGTGAAGAGGAGGTGGTGGGTGCGGATGTACCCCCAGTTCGCGTACAGGCGGCCGTACGCCGCGACGGTGACCAGCGTCAGCGCGACGCCGTCGGCCTCCGCCGAACGCCGGACCACCCGCGGGATGCTCGCGACGAGCCCCCCGACCGAGGCGACGAACAGGGGTAGCCCCATCCCGTTGAGGTACCCCCGGAGGAACCACCACCAGGCGGGTTCGATCCGCCAGCCGTGCGGGTCGGTCTTGCCGGTCGTCCCCCGAGTGATGCGGGCGACGAGCGGCTCCAGCCCGCCGGAGACCACCGCGGGAAATCCGAAGTAGATCGCTCCCGCACCGAGCGCCGCGCCGACGACGAGCAACCGTGGGCGGACCAGCGCCTCCCGCCAGTCATCGCCGGCGTTGCCGACTCGCAGGACGAATGCAGTGGCGATCAAGAGCACGCAGACGACGGCCGTCAGTTTCACCGCGATGGCGATCCCTCCGGCGAGGGAGGCCGCGAGAAACAGCGCGGCGTCGCCCGTCTGCGTGTAGCGGATGCACCAGTAGACGACCAGCAGGAAGAAAAACAGCGCCGGCACGTCCTCGCCGACCTCGTGAGCGAGGACGAGAAAGCCCCACGTGAACGACAGCAGCAGCGCGGCCAGCCGGCCGGTCGTTCGGTCGCGCATCACCGTGCCGATGCGGTAGGTGACGTAGACGCAGCCGACCGCCAGCGCGACGACGACCAGCCGCCCGAGCAGGATGCTCGCCGTCCATATCCACGCCGGCGTCCGGTTCCAGTGGGCCCACAGGTCGACCGAGGCGTGCTCGGGTAACTCGACGAACGCGTCGAGTTGCCCGGTGAGGAAGGCGACGACGAAGACGGGGATCAGCGCCAGTCCGAAGAGGTAGAACGTCGCACCGAAGGTCCGCCCGGTCCGCAGGCCGGAGAGCACCGAGTCGATCCCGGGCTCGTCGACGACCCTCCCGACGAACGACATCACGTCGACGATCCGCCAGCGCTCGTCCCGGGTCGCAAAGTTGGGGACGCGGTGCCAGAACCAGAAGCCCGCGAGCAGCGTCGCCAGCCCGAGGATGTACGGGAGGTACGGATCCGACTCGAGGTCGTCGCGGAGGCAGCGCTTCGCCCGTCCGATCAGCCCTCCGGCCACTGGGCGCATGCGATTGCGTTCGGCGGAGGCCCGGAAAGTCATAGCGTCGATATACCCGCCGTCGCATCGGTAAGCCCGGGCTAACGGCCGGACCGCGCCGCCGTGAAACGGCGTCGGCGAGTCGCTCGTCGCCCCGCCTCACTCGCCGAGGTAGTACTGGACCGTCCGTTCGAGCCCCTCCTCGAACGCGTACTCCGGTTCCCAGCCCAGCTCCCGGATCTTCGCCGTGTCGAGGGCGTAGCGCTGGTCGTGGCCCGGTCGGTCCTCGACGAACTCGACGAGGTCCCGCGAGGCCCCGACTTCGTCGAGGATCGCCTCGGTTACTTCGAGATTCGTCCGCTCCTCGCCGCTGCCGACGTTGTACACCTCGCCCTCGAGCCCCTCCCGGAGGACGAGATCCACCGCGCGACAGTTGTCGGCGACGTAAGTCCACTCGCGGACGTTCGAGCCGTCACCGTAGAGCGGGAGCGACTCCCCCGCTACGGCCCGCGTGAGGAACTTCGGGATGAGCTTTTCGGGGTGCTGACGCGGGCCGAAGTTGTTCGACGAGCGAGTGACGACGACCGGGAGTCCGTAGGTCCGCTCGTAGCTCAGCGCGAGATGGTCGGCCCCGGCCTTCGTCGCCGCGTAGGGGTTGCGCGGGTCGAGCGGGTCCGTCTCGGCGAATTCGCCGTCGACGGTCTGGCCGTACACCTCGTCGGTCGAGACCTGCAGGAACCGCTCGAGGTCGGCGTCGCGGGCGGCGTCGAGCAGCGCGCGCGTCCCATCGACGTTCGTCTCGACGAACGGCGCCGCGCCGTCGATCGAACGGTCGACGTGCGACTCCGCCGCGAAGTGGACCACCGCGTCGACGTCGGCGACCAGATCGGTCACCAGGTCGTCGTCGCGGACGTCGCCCTCGACGAACTCGTGGCGGTCGTCGTCGAGGGCGCCTGCGAGGTTGTCCGTCGAGCCCGCGTAGGTCAGCGCGTCGAGCGTGACCACCTCGTCGTCCGTGTGCTCGAGGAGGTGATGGACGTAGTTCGAGCCGATGAATCCCGCACCGCCGGTGACGAGCGTTCGCACGGTCTGAGCAACGGGCCGACCGCATATTTGTGTTTCCGCGGCGTATGCCGACCCATGCGAACGCTGGTCCTCGGCGCGGCCGGACAGCTCGGGAGCAACGTCGTCACCGCCGCCCTCGACCGCGGCTGGGAAGCGCACGCCGCCGTTCACTCGCCTCTCGAGCGCGCGCCGGTGGAGTGGTCGCAACTGGACGTCCGCGACGCCGACCGCGTGGCCGCGCTGCTGGACGAGCAGGCGCCCGACCTCGTCGTCAACTGCGCCGCGATGACGGACGTCGACGGCTGCGAGCGCGACCCCGAGCGCGCCCACGCGGTCAACGGCGAGGCGCCCGGTGCCCTCGCATCGGCCTGTGCCGACCGGAAAATTCCCTTCGTCCACGTCTCGACGGACTACGTGTTCGACGGGCGCGACGAGACGCCCTACGACGAATCGGCCGCCACGAGCCCGGTTCAGGTGTACGGCGAGTCGAAACTGACCGGCGAGCACGCCGTCCGCGATGCGGCGCCGGAATCGCTCGTCGTCCGTCTCTCGTTCGTCTACGGTACCCACGGATTTTCGGGCGAACTGACGGGGTTCCCGGCGTGGGTCCGCGACCGACTCACAGCGGGCGAGTCCGTCCCGCTGTTCACCGACCAGCACGTCACGCCGAGCCGCGCCGGACAGGCGGCCGAGACGCTACTGGACCTCGCCGAAGCCGGCGAGCGTGGAACCGTCCACGTCGCCAGCCGCTCGTGTCTGACCCCCCACGAGTTCGGCGGGTTGCTCGCCGACCGACTGGGCGCCGATCCGTCGCTCGTCGAGGAAGGATCGATGGACGACGTCGACCGTGCGGCGACGCGGCCACGGCACACGTGCCTCGACGTATCCGGGGTCGAGGCAGTCCTCGACCGTCCGCAACCGACCACCGACGAGGACCTCGCCGCCATCGGCGACGGGCTCGCCGCCGGCGAGCAGTAATTGGGCCCCATAGCGGCCGATACCATCTCTTTTGAGGAGTTCCGTCGGGGCGTACCTGACGTCCCGATACGATACTCGATTTAAAGACCTTCGAGCATCACGCCGCGTCCCCTTCGGTCGTCACGCCCTAATCGAGGTATGAGTGAACAGCAGGGAAGGGCCCCTGAGGCCGTCGATCAGGCGACGACGGAGTCGAGCACCGAGCAGTTCTGGTCGGCGATCGGCGTGGGGAGTCTGTTCGTCACCGCTGGCGCTATTTCGCCGGCCGTACACGCACTGAGCGGCGAGTGGCCGGCCGGCTACGGTGGCATGGTCGCCGCGGCGTTCGTCGTCGTCGGGATCTTCCTGTTCGGATACTCGCTCGCGGTCGGGTCCTAATCGCGGATCAAGAAGGTCAGGAGGCCCCGCTCCCGGCGGGCTCCCGTTCGAGTTCTCGATCGGTCGCGTCGGTCTCTCGGCCGACCCGCGTCTTCAGTTCCTCAAGTTCGCGGTCGACCCGCTCCTCGGTCGAGCGGCGGCGCAGTTCGCGGTCGATCTCGTCGCCCTCGGCGAGCACGTCGTCGAGCGCGCCGCTGGCTTCCAGTTCTTCCAGTGCGGCCGCTCGCGCCTCCATCTGCTCGGTCCGTTCGGTCGCGCGCTCGATGGCGCGGCTCACGTCCTCCATCTCGCCGCCGACGCCGGTGAACGCCTCGGCGACGCGCGCCGACGCCTGCGCCGCCTCGTGGCGCGCCTTCAGCGTCTCCTTGCGGGTCCGGAACCCCTCGATGCGACCGCGGAGGGCCACCTGCCGCTCGGTCAGGGTGTCCTGGGTCGCCTGCAACCGCCCGATCTGGTCTTCGATGTCGGTCACCTGATCGAGGGTCGCGTGTTTCTTCTCCAGCGCCCGCCGCGCGAGGTCGTCGCGGTCCTGACGAATGGCTTCGCGGACCTGCTCGTCGTAGGTCTCGACCGACGAGCGCAGGCGCTCGCGGTGCATCTCCAGTCGCTTCTTCTGGGTCGTGACGCTCGCGATCCCGCGATTTATCTCCTGAAGCTGGTCGCGCAACCGCTCGTAGGAGTAATCGAGCTCCGCCGACGGGTCAGACGTGCGGTCGAGCAGCGCGTTGATCCACGACTCGATCCTGAAGACGATGCGGTCGAGGAGGCTCACCGTGATCCCCCCACTTCGAGACAAACAGACCGCCTGCTGCCGTTGGCTGGCATGGGGAAGGAATCGGCTCGAACGCGGTTAACGGCGCTGCGCGCACATGCCGGTTCGAACCCGTCGCGTCCCGCTGCGGGCTCACCCCGCAGACGATCCGCTCAGTCGTCTTGCTGCGGAGCGTCCTCTGCCTAGTCGCTCTCGCCGCCGTCCTCCATCTTCTCGCCCTCTTCTTCGATCGTCTCGCTGGCTTTCTCGCCGCGGTCTTCGAGCTGGTCGCCGACCTCCTCGCTCGTCTCCTCGATCCGGTCGCCGACTTCCTTACTCGCCGATTCGACCTGTTCGGCGGCCTCCTCGGCCGTCTGCTCTGCCTGCTCGGCGACCGTCTGCCCGCCCTCGCGGACGCGGTCGGCGGCCTCGTGGCTCATCTGTTCGGTCCGGTCCGCGACCTGCTTGGATCCCTCGCCGACCCGCGGTGCGGCCCGCTCGCGCGCCGGCCCGAGCCGGTCCCGGATCAGGTAGCCTGCGGCGAGGAGGATTGCCCCGCCGATCAGCCACGTGAGCGTGCTGCTACCGCTCTCCGACGACTGGCTCGATTCCTGTCGCCGCCCGCCGCTGCTCGAACTATCGTTCTCGCCGTCGCGGAGCGATTTCAGCGTGCTCCGGAGGACGAGGGCGCCGAGCACCCACGGGAGCGTGTCCCGCTGATCGCCGCTCATCTGCTCCGCCAGGTCCCCCTGGTCGGTGGCGTCCGACTCGGGGTACAGTACTTGCTCCATCATGACGGGTCCCCCTTCGGTCTCCGCGGAAAAGAGTGGCAATACGGCATAGGCAGGCCGAGGGTCGGATCGGGGCCCGGGCCTTTCTATTTTGGGAGAGTGTGTATGGCTATCAATCGCATACGCTGACGTGAGACCAATGAGCCTCGACCAGTCCGCACGACCCCTCGACATCGAGAACGCGCGGGTGTTCGACTACCAGCGTGACGTGATCGTCGAACTCCACGGCGAGACGCCGAGCGGCGAGTTCGAGTCGGTGTCGTACGTGTTCCGCGGCGACCCCGACGAGCAGCAGACGCGCCTGCAGGCACCGGAGATAGCCGACGCGCACGAGGATACGGTGTACGAGGCGCTCGGGGACGCCGACGGCGACTACGAGATCGGCTGAGAACGGCGGAGACGAGTCTCGGCGAGTCGTGTTCACGAAAGAGCGGACCACGGCCGAAAAGCGGCCGTGTGTCGCTCCGAATTGGTCCCCGCTGACGCTTCGGCCCTCCAAGACGAAGCGTCACTTGGGTCAAGGGGCTACTGTTAATTAAGCCTGTTGCAGTCGGCGGCCGGTGGCCGGCCCCGTCGCCGCGTACCCGCCGGGCTCAAATCTGGTACTGGTCGCGATTGGCGAGGAAGTGCTCGCGGTCGTCCTCGGGGAGGTCCGCGAACCGGAGGACCGTCTGGCAGTCCAGTCCGGGACACTTCATCACGCGATTCGCTTCGAGTTCGTTCGCCGCGACGACGGTCCCGCATTCCGGGCAGGTGAGGGTACTGATTCGCATGCTTAGAGTTTGAGGTCGGAGTTCTCGCCGACGACGAGCCGCTGGCCGTCGGGGAGCACTTCGTCCGCGCTGGTGATCGTGGCGCCGCTTCCGACGAGGCTGTCGACGATCCGGCCGGAAGCGTCGATCTCCGCGTCGCCGATGATCACGCTATTCTCGACGTGGGCACTGGCGACGGTCGATCCCGCGCCGACGGACGTGTACGGGCCGATGTACGCGCCCTCCTCGACGGTGACGTCGGCGCCGAGCGAGACCGGCCCGCGGACGACCGCGCCGGACTCGACGACCGCGCCCTCGCGGAGGTCGATCGGTCCCCTGGTCTCCGCGCCGTCGGCGACGGTACCGTCGTCGGCCGGGTCGAGATCCGAGAGGACGAGTCGGTTAGCTTCGAGGACGTCGCCGGGCTTGCCGGTGTCTTTCCACCAGCCGTCGACGACGTGGGAGCTGATCGGGAGTCCGTCGTCCAGCAGCGACTGGATGGCGTCGGTGATCTCCAGTTCCCCGCGCCACGACGGTTCGAGGTCCTCGATGGCGTCGAAGATTGCCGGCGAGAACACGTAGATGCCGATGAGCGCCAGATCGCTCGGCGGGTCGTCGGGCTTCTCGACCAGCCGCCGGACCGCGCCCGTCTCGTCGACGCCGGCGATGCCGAACGCCCCCGGGTCGTCGACGTGCTGTAAGGCGATCGCCGCGCCGTGTTCGCCCGACTCGAAGTTCTCGACCAGCCGCTCGATACCCTGGTTGAGGAGGTTGTCGCCGAGGTACATCACGAAATCGTCGTCGCCGACGAACTCGCGGGCGCAGCCGGCGGCGTGGGCCAGCCCCAGCGGGTTGCCCTGGACGACGTACGTGACGTCGACGCCGTAGTCGCTGCCGTCGCCGAGGAACGACTGGATCCCCTCCCGACCCTTGTGCCCGAGGACGACGCCGATGTCGGTGACGCCGGCCTCACGGAGGTCCTCGATGGCGTACTCCAGGACCGGTTTGTTCGCGATGGGGACGAGCTGTTTCGGCCCCGTATGGGTGATCGGCCGGAGCCGCGACCCCGTCCCACCGGCGAGGATAAGTCCCTTCATGGACGCGCCGTAGCGGCCCAGCCAGTCAGTTAGTCGCCACTTATCCGACGCGGGGGGTAACAAACCTCGGCTTTACCGCGGTAATACAGCTCAGTGGGGCATCTCGTCCCAGTCCAGCGGGATCTCGTCGGTGTCCGGAGGCAGGCGCTCCTCGTCGGGGTCGTCGTAGTCGTAGAGATTCGTGGGGAAGTTGATCAGCGTGGCCTGCTCGTCGCCGACGACCTTGAACCCGTGCCAGCACGCCCCCGGGATGCGGACCATTCGCTGGTCGTGCTCGCCGATGACGAACGTGTCGAGTTCCCCCTGCGTCTGCGAGTCCTCGCGGTCGTCGTAGATCCCGACCTTGATGCGACCGCTCGGGCAGACGAAGTGGTCGACCTGCCCGCGCGTGTGGCGGTGCCACGCGCGGACGACGCCCGGATAGGAAAGCGAGTAGTAACTCATCGCCGGTTCCGGATCGTACTCCTCCCAGTCCTCCCTGAACACCTCGACGAGGTGGCCGCGTTCGTCGGCGTTGACCTGTAGCTCCCGCGTCTGGACGCCGTCTATCATACGCGTGTGACCACTCGTCCCAGATTCTTAACGTTCCGTGTGGTCGAGGCTCGGGCCCCGTCGTGGCCCCGTCCTCATTCCACGACCGCGACCTCGTCGCCGACGGCGACGGACTCGCCGCGGTCGCGTTCGGGAACTCGGGTGATGACCATCAGCGTGTAGTAGTGGTCGAAGGCGTCCCAGTCGGCCCACTCGGGGAACGTCTCCTCGCGCTTCCGGACGAACTGGTCGCGGAACTCCGGGATCGGCTCGCCGCTGTCCGGGTCGCGCTGCGGGACGACGCAGCGTCCGCACGGCGTCACCCCCTCGAATCGGACGCCGTCGACCGCGAACGCGGGCGCGTCCTCGCCGACGAAGCGGTCTTCCCAGAACGCCGGCACGCCGGAGATCTCGACGTTCGCGCGCAGCCGGCGGCGCGCCCCCTCGACGGTCATCTCGTCGAACCACGAGGCGACCTCCTCGAGCGTCCCCGTGCTGACGACCGACGGGCCCATCTCCCTCCGGTCGACGTACCCGAGCGAGTCGTCCCGGCGAAGTTCCAGATTCACGTCGAAGAAGTCGCTGAGCCACGCTTCGGCGCGCTCGCTGTCGGCGTCGAGGTCGAACGTCCGGCGGTCGCCATCGGGCGTCTCGACGACGAGCTCGCCCGACTGCGTGTCGAAGTCGGTCGACAGATCGTGGACCCGGTCGGTCCGCTTGCCGTTGAGAACCTCCCCCTCGTCGTCGAACAGTGCGAACTCGCGGTCGTAGCGGAGCGTCCCGCCGTCGAGGATTTCGGTCGCTTCGAGGTCGATGCCGTCTAACCCTTTCACCGGGAACACCCTGAGTCGTTCGAGACTGGCCATCACCAGGGGATCGAACCCCGGTCCCAATAGCGATTCGTTCGAACGCGATCGGTCTCGGATCGGAACGCGCCCAGCACCCCTGTCCGAACGTCCACATTCGCCCAGGGATCGTCCAGAAGTTCGAACGGCGCGGCGATCTCGGTCGATCGAGCGCGCCGCGAACGCGCACTCTAGATATAATAATTCTGTTATCTGTTTCGAATAGTAATTTAGATTATAAACAACGTCACATTACCCTGATGGTCGAAACGCTGTCCACAGGGGAGTCGATCTGGGTGCACCGAGGGTCGGCCCGGTGCGTTCGTTACCGGGCGAACGTCCCGATCACCCAGAGCCGCTTGGAGAACTGCTCGCGGTCGCTTCCGATGCCGTTCGCGAGCGCCGTGAACTCGTCCGTCCCGTTTCTGACGGTGTTGATCCCCTCGATCGGTTCGGCTTCGAGAAGCACGTCTTCGGTCCATCCGTCGCCCGAACGCGTGAACAGCGAGTAATTCGACGCGGCGTCCTCGCCGTCGGCAGTTGCGGTGAGGAGGTGCGCCTCCAGCTTGCCGTCGTCGGTCCGCCTGAGATGGGAATGATTGCTCGCCGTGTAGGCGTCCGGAATGCGTTCGAACGCCCAGCCGTCGTCGTACGTCGCGAGGACGTGCTGAGACTTGCCGTCGGGGATCCCGAAGTTGTCCGTCGACTGGAACAGGATCGAGACGCCATCGTCGTCGACCAGGTGCTTGTACACCCAGCCACTCTCGGTCGTCCACTCGCCGTTTGCCACGCGCAGCGCGCCGGTACCGTGGTCCTCCCAGGTGATCGTCGATCCGTACTCGTTGTCGGCGAGGTCGTAGAGCGTGCCGTCTTCGGGGTCGAAGTACGCGTGGAAGCCGCCGCGTCGCGGCCCGTCGTGGCCGCGCGGCGGCTGGGACTCCGCGTCGCCCGTGGCGACCGTCCACGTGATGTGTAGTTTTCCGTCGTGTTCGTCGAAGTCCTCGACGTACGCGTCCGATTCCGGCATCCCCCGGGCGCCCCGCGTATCGATCACCGGGCCGAGATCCTCCCACGACTCGCCGCCGTCGGTGCTCCGGAGTATCGTCGCGAACTGGTGTGCCGGATAGGTGATCTCCGCGCCCTGTTCCGGGTCCGATCCGTGGGCGTTCGGTTCCGTACCTGTCCGGTAGAGAAGATATATATCGTTCTGGTAATTTAGTGGGAACGTGTAGGTACCTCCCGGCACGGACAGCAGCGCGCGGTCGGTCTCCCAGTACTCCGAGGCGAGGATCTCGCCGTCGGCGTCCGCGACCGGCTGCCCCATCGACTGCCACTCGCTCACGTCGTAGGGGGCCTCGCTTTTCGCGTACGAGAGCGGGTCGTTGTGGACGCCGTAGAACACGTGCAGGTAGCCGTCGTCGTCGATCGCCAGCGCGGGAGCCCCGTGGGTGTCGTCGTCGGGGATCGGGTTGTCGCCGATCCGCACTTCGGGCCCGAACTCACCGGTCTCGTGGTCGTAAGACGTCGCGAAGGGGTCGGCGCTCTCGCCCCGGAAAACGACGAACGTCGTGTCTACCGCCGGCGCGTAGACCGCCTGCGGGTTCTGCTTGTCGTGAGCGCTCTTCCGGCCGACGTTCTCCGAGATCACGCGGGCTTCGGTGGCTGGACTCTCCGCTGCCGGGAGGTCGGACTCTGTGGTCACGGCTTCGAATGCGACGCTCCGCTATATGAAGATTGTGAACGCCCACGGAGACTCGATCGCTTCCCGTCCGGTCGCCCGATAGCCCGACCGCGAGACCACGAACGGGCTTCCACAAGCACCGCACTCAACTACAATCGGTGAGAGGGAGATACGCCATCTATGGAGAAGAGCCGCTCGTTGCCCACTGTAGAGCCGACGGGGGCTGCCGGCGCAGCCGAACGACTCGAACGACCCCGACGATTACAGCCCTATGTATGGAATATATTCCTCGGGATAGGTATGGCCCGCCCCCGTCATTCGAGGATCTTCCCGGGGTCGCAGAGAGCCCCGTCGTTACCGGATCGAGCGAGAGCGCCGGACAGCTTCAGGCCAGCATCTCCGCCGAACGGCCGACGAAACGACTCCAAACGGTCGAAGTGTCACCGGCCGTTGAATTGCCGCTCCCTACCGTGATTCACCGGAGGCGACGGGAGCGCCGTGTCGGAGCGAACCCGCGAACCCATGCCGTAGTGCTCGAAGACATCGCCGGTTCGAGGCCCGCGACAGCGGCAGACGTATTCTATTTAGATCCGCTCAGAAATACCGACCTTCCGGCCCATTCACCGGGTTTCACGGGCGGGACGAACAGTCAGTACCGGGGGTCCACCGGTGATGGAGCACAATTGTTCACGATCGGAGCGTCTGGACGCAAAATCGACCGCTTGCTGGGAACGCAGTTACGACGAGGTCACGAACTCCATCCGGTCCCAGAGCGGCTCGTTCGTCGCGACGACGTCGCCGCTGAAGAGTTCTTCCTCGGTCGAGTTGCCGTCGAAATCGGTGACGACGCCGCCGGCTTCCTCGACGATGAGCGTCCCCGCGGCGACGTCCCACGACCCCAGGTTGCGGTGCAGGAACCCGTCGAAGGTCCCGTCGGCCGCGTAGCAGAGCTGCAGGGCCGCCGAGCCGTATCGCCGGACGCCAAGCGTCTCCTCGATGAGGAACTCGAAGGCAGTCCGCAGCGTCGGGTCGTTCACGTCTTTCCGCGAGAAGCCGATGCCGAACAGCGACCGGTCCAGTTCGGTTTCGGGTGACACCGAGATCGGCTCGCCGTCCCGGTAGGCGCCTTCGTCGGCGACTGCCGTGTAGGTCGTGTCCGAATTCGGATGGTGGACGATCCCGACCTTCCGGACGCCGTCGACGACGTAGGCGAGCGAGATAGCGGAGTGGGGCAGGCCGTAGACGAAGTCCGTCGTCCCGTCGATCGGATCGATGTACCAGACGGATTCCGAATCCCCGTGGGAGCCCTCTTCCTCGCCGACGAACGCGTGTGTGGGAAACTCCGCGGAGAGGCGGTCCTTGAGTCGCTGTTCGATCCGGACATCGACCTCCGTGACGAGCTGCTGCGGCGATTTCAACTCCGCGCCGTTCCACTCGCGTTGCTGGTGGATCTCGGCTGCGTTTTCGACCGCCTCCAGTCCGACTCGTAACGGCGTATTCGCTCTCACGAGATGTTCCATGTTGGATTGGGCACCGCCTGACGGCCCGCTACGAAAAGATGTTTCTTTACCTTTTTGTTTTATACCTGTTAGGAACACACAGGATCGATGGAAGTCGGGGCTGCACAGTGGTGTGAGTTACTCTCTCACGATACCACGATGCTACCCACTACTATATGAAATCTTTAGATAACATTATAATGGAGTGCAATATCGATTCCCACATGCCCTCAAAGGGCGGCGACTCAACGGGTGCACAGATCACGGATTATCACACGCGACGGAAGATCCTCCAGGGTGTGGCAGGCGGGAGCGCAGCGCTCCTGGCCGGTTGCAGTAGCGGCGGCGAGACCGACACGAGCGGTGGCGACGGCAACGGCGGGACAAACGGCGACGGCGGCGGTGGCGGAAACGGTGGGACCGACGGCGACGAAAACGAGATCGTGTACAAGGGCTTCATGGGCCCGATCGAGCCGGGAGCGAACGCCCACATGAACGCGCCGTGGGGCCCGGCCGGTGCGATCACCCAGCACTGCTGTCGGTGGGGCGTCCACCTGTTCGACGGCGTCGTCGGCAAGCTGTTCGGCGCTCAGGAGACGTTCCCCATCATGGCCGAGGACTGGGGCGAAGAGGACGGGACGGTCTACGTCGAACTCGACGACGACTGGCAGTGGCACAACGGGGACCCGGTCACGACGGAGAGCATCGGCATCGCCTACGACATCAACTGGGCGATCAACGAACACACCGGCGAGCCCAACGTCGACGCGCAGTTCTACGAGGACTACGAGATCGTCGACGACCAGCGCGTCGAGTTCACGCTCCGCGACCGCTATCAGGACGGCGTCCTCAAGACGTTCCTCGTGGACGCGACGCTCGACCTCGACAGCCACTTCGCGTACCACCCGGACACCTGGAACGAGTGGCGCGAACGGGCCGTCAACACCGAGCCGGGAACCGACGAGTTCGACCAGTTCCTCACGGACCTGAGCGAGTTCACCCCGACCGAACAGGCCGGCGAGAAGTACCTCGGCTTCGGCCCCTTCGAGTTCGAGAGCCTCGGCGAATCCAGCCTCGAACTGACGAAGTTCGAGGACCACCCGCGGGCCGACTGCATCAACATCGACCGCATCCGCTACGAGTTCATCGAGGACCAGTCCGTCGCGCAGTCGGCTTGGCTGGAGGGCAAACTGGACAACTGGGAGTACCCCATGGAGTCCGGCCTCGCCCAGCAGGCACCCGACGTCGAGAAATACAAGCGCGAGACCCGCTGGCAGATCCACGCCTTCAACGTGAACGGGTCCGGCGACCGCCCGCGGCGGCCGTCGAACTACCGCCGCGTCCGCCACGCCATCGCGAAGGCGCTCGATTTCAGCCTCATCGTCCAGAACATGGGACCCGGCTTCGAGGAGTTCCCGATCCCCCAGAGCCACCTCTCGGTCGAGAACGTCGAGAACGGCGTCCACGGCGACCTCTCGAGCTGGACGGACCACGGCCCGCAGGAGACGGACCTCGCCGTCGAACTGATCAACGCGACCGACGACTTCGCCTACGAGGACGGGCAGGTCTACGACGACGTCGAAGGCACCCAGGCGCACCTTGACCTGATGGTCTCCGAGGGCGACTGGGTACCGAGCTTCGAGACGATGGAGGACCAGCTGAGCGAGTTCGGCTTCGACGTCACGCTGGAGATCGTCGACAGCGCCGTCTACGACGAGCGCCGCCACTCCGGCGACTACGACATCTATCCCGACTCGACCGGGACGACCAAGCCCTCGATGGAACGCTGGCGACTCGGGCGGATGGGCCCGAACTCCTCGTACCAGGAGCGGTGGGACCACCCGGGCGAGTGGGAAGTGCCCCAGCCCGTCGGCGAGCCGAACCTCCTCGCGGACGACGACGAACTCGCGACCGTCGACGTCTACGACAAGATGGAAGGCATCCTCGCGATGCCCGAGGAAGAGGCGTTCCAGGTGACGACCGAACTCGGCTGGGCGTGGAACCAGTACCTCCCCGCGTTTATCCCCTACCTGAAGGTCTCCTCGCAGGGCGTCAGGAGCCCCCCGTGGGAGCTGTCGACCACCGATAGCAAGTGGATCAACGACCTCCCGAGTCACTCGTTCCACCAGCTCGTCCAGCACGGGATCCTCCGCCACCAGGACGGCCCCGGCGGCGAGGCCTGTCTCCCCGAGTTCGACGACGTCACCATCGGTAACTAAGCCGACGGTCGCTCCCCCGCTTTTCTTCGCTCCCGTTTTCGGCGCGGATCCCACCGGCAGACGCCTTCGGCGCCCGATCTATCGATACCCCCGTTCGCGGAGCGGCTGGAAATCCCGCATCGGCGGGTCGTCGGGCAACTTCCCCTCGGTGTAGACCAGTTTGCGGGCCTCGACGTACTCGTCGTCCAGCGGGAGCCGTTCGAGGTCGGCGATGGTCCGCTCGACGTCGTAGTCGACCGCTCTGAGATCGATGTCGCCGTCCTCGACGACCGCGTAGCACGCGAGGACCTGGCCGAGCCGATGCTGCCCGACGCTTCCGGGGTTGACGAACCGCGTCCCGTCGACGGTCGTCTCGAACTGGACGTGGGAGTGGCCGAACAGGACGACGTCCTCGTCGTACCGGGCGGCGAGTTCGCGGTAGACCGCTGGGTCCGTGTCGGGCCAGGCGCGTCGGTTCCAGTCGAGGTCGTCGCGGTCGAAGGCGAAGTCACCGTGATGGAGTCGGGCCGTCCCGGCGTCAGTGGACACGCGGCGCTCGTCCCCGAAGTCCGCGAGCGCCCGGCGGTTCCCCTCGGACAGCCGTGCGCTGGTCCAGCGTTCGACGTCGCGCGAGTCGGGTGGTGGGAGCTCCGGTGGCGTGTCGAGTACCGACCGATCGTGGTTCCCCGAGAGGAACTCGCCGGAGAGGCCCGAGAGCGTCGAAAGCACCGCGTCCGGATGCGGGCCGGCACCGACGGCGTCACCCAGGAAGTAGACCGCGTCCCAGTCGGACTCCCGGTCGAGTATCGCTTCGAGCGCGGGGAGATTCGCGTGGATATCGGCGAGTACGAGGGAGGTCACACTCGCCGCTGGGACCGTCCGCGGTAAATATCCACCCCAACCTACGGGCCGCGGTCTGGTACCGGTCGGCCGATTCCAGCAGGAACGACGTCGTCAAATCGCGGACGGGGCGAAATCGAGAGAGGTTGACGGTGTGTGCGGGCTACCCGGGGGCCACGACTCGTGCAGATCCGACCCCGTCGTGGGCCCTATGTACCGCTCCATAGCCCAATACACCGCTCCCCATACGATTACACGATTATGACTGTAATCTCTATGTAGCGCTCGGTAGGTCTATGCCACCCGGGTTACGTACCGGGACGGCCGATATCCCCCTCCTGACGGGCCGTTCGACGCCGTTCCGTTCGCTGGTACAGAAGATTTAAGCGAGATGCGAGAGCACTGCCGGCAGACAATGTTTCCGAGCAGGAGCGGCGATCGTCGGCAGACTCGGGTTCGTACCGGAACCGCGGGTCCGGCTAGGACCCGTCACGACTCCTCCGTCGACGACGGCGAATCACGGCTGATCGCCCCGTCCGGTGGGGCACTCGCCAGCGACCACGAGAGAGATGTCTGAGACAGTTCACGCACGCGAGGTGGACGGCGACGACACCGTCTTCGAGCTCCGGGACGTGACCGTCCGGTTCGGGACCGACCGGGGTGACTCGCGGGTCCTCGACGAGGTGAGTATCGACCTCGAACGGACGGAGATCTTCGGCGTCGTCGGCGAGTCGGGGTCTGGCAAGTCGATGTTCGCTTCCTCGCTGCTGGACGCGGTCGTCGAACCGGGCGTCCTCACCGGCGACATCACGTACTACGCCCGCGACGGCAGACCCGTCGACGTCCTCGACCTGTCGAAGAAAGAGCGCAATCGGTACCGGTGGGAGCAGGTCTCGATGGTGTTCCAGGGGGCGATGAGCTCGTTCAATCCGGTTCGGCGGATACGGACCCACTTCGTCGAGACGCTCTCCGCCCACGACTATCCGGTCGAGGCGGGCATGGAGCGGGCCCGCGAACTCATCGCCGACCTGTATCTGGACCCCGACCGGGTGCTGGACGCCTACCCGCACGAGCTGTCGGGCGGGATGCGCCAGCGGATCCTCATCGCCCTGAGCCTGCTGCTCGAACCCGAAGTGCTCGTCATGGACGAGCCGACCGCGGCGCTCGATCTCCTGATGCAGCGCTCTATCATCTCGCTCATCGAGGAGATCAAGGAGAAACACGACCTGACGATCGTCTTCATCACGCACGACCTCTCGCTGGTCGCGAACCTCGCCGACCGGCTGGCCGTGCTCTACGCCTTCGAGTTCGTCGAGGTCGGCCCCGCCGACCGGATCCTCCGCAACGCGACGCATCCGTACACCCGCGCGCTGCTCAACTCGACACCCAACCTGGACACGCACGTCGACGAGATGGAGCCGATCGAGGGGTCGGCACCCGACCCGGTCAACATCCCCGAGGGCTGCTCGTATCACCCGCGATGCCCGCTGGCCGACGACCGCTGTCTCGAGGACAACCCCCCGGCCTACCACGCGGAGGAGGACCACGACGTCCACTGCCACTACTGGGAGGACGTGCCCTCGACGATCCCGCTGGGCTGGAAGGAACGCGGGAGCGACGACGCCGTCACTGATCTGGACAGCGGCCGCTCGACCGATCGCCAGTCCGACGACCCGGTGGTGACGCTTGACGACGTCGAAGTGCACTTCGAACAGCAAAAGGGGAGCAAGCTGAACCCGTTCTCGGACGTGAGCACCGTGAAGGCCGTCGATGGCGTCGACCTCGAAGTATACGAGAACGACGTCGTCGTGCTTGTCGGAGAGAGCGGGTCGGGCAAGACCACGCTCGGGAAGACGGCGATCGGGGTGCAGGAGCCGACGAGCGGCACCGTCGAGTACCGGGGCCAGGACATCTGGCAGGCGCGGCGCCGGCTGGGGGACATTGACATCCCGTTCGAGGACATCCGCAAAGCGCTCCAGGTGATCCACCAGGACCCGGGGAGCTCGCTGAACGAGATGCGCCGGGTGAAGACCATCCTCGAAGACCCGCTCAAGCGCTGGTACCCCAATCTCGGCGCGGAGCGGCGGCGGGAACTGATCTCGCGGATGCTGGAACGGGTGGGAATGGAACCTACCGAGGAGTACAGCAAGCGGTACCCGCCGCAGCTCTCCGGCGGGGAGAAACAGCGGGTCGCGCTGATCCGGGCGATGCTGGTCAACCCGGAGCTCATCCTCGCCGACGAGCCGGTGAGCGCCCTCGACGTCTCGCTGCGCGTGGAGATGATGGATCTCATGGTCGAACTGCAGGACCTGTTCGACACGTCGTTCCTGTTCGTCTCCCACGACCTCTCGAACGCCCGCTACGTCGCCAAGCAGATGGACGGCCGGATCGCGATCATGTACCTCGGGGAGATCGTGGAGATCGGGACCCCCGACGAGATCATCCACGACCCGGACCACCCCTACACGAAGGCGCTGCGCTGGGCGACGACGAATCTGGACCCCGACGAGCGTGACGACGGGGAGACGCCGATCCGGAGCATCGACATCCCGGAGTCGACCGACCCGCCGCGGGGCTGCCGATACCACACCCGCTGCTCGGAGGTCATCCAGCCCGACGACTACACGTTCGACCAATCGGTGTGGAACGCGGTCATGGGGCTGAAAGAGGCCGTCGAGCGGGACGATTTCGACGACGAGGGCACGCGGGACCGACTGTTCGGTCCGGAGACCGACCCGGAAACCCTCTCGCAGTCGGCGTTCGCTGCGACGGTCCGGGACCACTTCGGGATCCCCGACTCGCTCGACGACGCCGACGCCGATCGGATCGTCGCGACCGCGCTCGAACTGGTCCACGAGGGCGACGTCACCGACGCGCAAGCGCTTCTCGACGACGAGTTCCCGACGATCTGTCAGCAGCGTTCACCCCAGTCGCTCCTCGACGACCGGAGCGACGCCCCGGAGTCGGCGGCTGACGGATCGGCGCCCCACCGCGACGTCGCGTGTTTCCGCCACTCGGAGCGGCATTCCGGGACGGACGCGCTGGACGACGCCCGTTCTCAGTAGTCCGCCTACCCCGTTCCGAGCGGCGGCCTTCTGGCTCGGGACGGCAACAGCGAACCGTCGCGGATCGAGCCGCGCCGGCGATGGGATTTCCGGGGGATGGTCTGCCCGTGAGATCCCCGGGCACCGCCTCCCGGACTCGCCGCTATGTCAGGATACATCCACAACATTGATGCCATATGCGTCTGGACGTTTCGGCAATGAGGTGGATTACACAGCGGATACTGCAGGCGTTGATCACGGTCTGGACGGTGGTCTCGCTCTCGTTCGTCCTCGTCCGCGTGATGCCGGGCGGGCCGGTGAACACGCTGCGAGTGCAACTGCAACGGGAGGGACTGTCGGACCGGCAGATCGCGCGGCGGGTCGAACAGTTCCTGAACTCCCAGCCCGACCGGCCGATCTACATCGATTACTTCCACTACATGGGGAACACGCTGACCGGCGACCTCGGCGAGTCGATGTGGAACAACCAGCCAGTCGCCGAGATAATCGCCCAGACGGCTCCCTGGACGGTCTTCGTGCTGAGCTGGGCGACCTTCCTGAGCTTCTTCGTCGGCGTCGTCCTGGGGGCGCTCATGGCCTACTACGAGGGCGGCAAACTGGACGTCGGCCTGACGTCGTACGCGATGGTCGCCGGCTCCGTCCCGTACTACATCTTCGCCATCTACCTCATCCTCTTCCTCGCGGTCAAGTGGGGCTGGTTTCCCTACACCGGCCGGCAGTACTCCAACGTCGCCCCCGGGTTTCACTGGGAGTTCATGAAGGGAGTGATACACCACGCGGCCTTACCGACGCTCTCGCTGATACTCTCGGGCAGTCTCGCCTCGCTGTCGATGCGCGGCAACAGCATCCGCGTCCTCGGCGAGGACTACCTGCGCGTCGCCCGCCTTCGGGGGCTCTCCGACACGACGATCGCCGTCCAGTACGTCGCCCGCAACGCGATCCTGCCGCTGTACACCGGGTTCGTCATCTCGCTCGGCTCGATGGTCGGCGGCTCCGTCATCCTCGAGACGCTGTTCACCTATCGGGGCATGGGACTCATCATGGTGAACTCGATCGACCAGCGGGACATCCCGCTGATGATGGGGGTCTTCACCGTGATCACGGTCTGCGTCGTGCTCGCGCTGCTGGTCGCCGACTTCACGTATTCCAAGATCGACCCGCGAACGGGGGGTGAGCAGCGTGACGCCTTCTGAGCGGCGAGACGGCGAGACGTCCGAAACTGCCGGGATCGCCGAACCCGGCGAGGTCGCCGAGACCGACGGAGGGACTGCAGAGGCCTCGCCGTTCGAGATCCTCATGCAGACTGGTGACGATCAGGACCGAAAACCCCGGAGTTCGCGTCTCAGGGAGGCGTTCGTCCAGTACGTCTACGGCCCGCTGTCGATCATGGTCCACGACTGGCGCGCCGTAGTGGGACTCCTGATCGTGGCGTTCTACGTCGGCGTCGCCATCCTCGGACCGATCTTCGTCGATCCGACGGGGACGAACGACGGGAAACGCTTCCTCAAGCCGCTCCAGACCATGGCCCACCCGCTGGGGACGGACAACCTCGGCCGCGACCTGCTCGCGCTCCACGTCTACGCGACCAAGCCGATACTCCAGATGATGGCCGCCGGCGGGCTGTTCACCGTCTCGATGGGGACGCTCTTCGGGACCGTCTCGGGCTACAAGGGCGGTACCGTCGACGTCGTCCTCAACACCATCACGGACGTCTTCATCAATATCCCGGGGCTGCCGCTGGTCATCGTCCTCGCGGCGATCATCCAGCCCGAGAACCCGTACGTGCTCGGACTGCTCCTCACGGTGGCCGCGTGGGCCGGCCTCGCCCGCGCGATCAGGTCGCAGGTGCTGAGCATCCGGACGGAGGCGTTCACCGAAGCCTCGCGGACGATCGGGGTGCCCCAGCAGAAGATAATCGTCCGGGACGTCCTCCCGCACCTGCTCCCGTACATCACCGTGAACCTCGTCCAGGCGATGCGCAACGTCCTGTTCGGCGCAGTCGGGCTCTACTTCATCGGCGTCCTGCCGATCACCGACCCGAACTGGGGGACCATCCTGAACACCGCCTACTCGAACAACGCTCACCTCCGCCCCGACGTCATCCACTGGTTGCTGATCCCGACGGCGGTCATCGTCGTCCTGTCGATGGGCATGATCCTCCTCGCCCAGTCGCTCGACCGCGTGTTCAACCCCCGCGTCCGGGCCAAGCACATCCAGCAGGTCGACGACTCACCCGAAGACGGCGTCGAAGAAGTCGAGAACACCGACACCTGGGTCTGACTCGGAGAGCGACTATCGCTGTCGCGAGGGGTCCCGTCGCTGCTTTGCCTCGAACAGTCGCGCGCTGCAGTCCGCACACTCGATCGCGATCACGTCGATCGACCGGCAACACGACTCGACGACCTCCTGGCCAGCGGTCGGCTGACCACCGCAGGACGGACACGTCTCCAGAAAGACTCTGAGTCGCTGGAGTACCGTACTCCGCTGGCGGACGGTCAGCGCCGACCACCCACAGCCGCGCGATCGGAGTTCGTTCGCCGCCGCGACGTCGGCCACGAACGCCGCGTACGACTCCCACCTGCCGATGAGGTCGCCGTCGTGGAAGGCGACGAACGCGTCGCCGTGTTCGTCGTACGACAGCGCGTCGGCGTCCACGCCGAGGACGGTCGCCAGTTCCTCCCGCGGCGTGTCGTCGTCCTGCAGTGCTCGGATGCGAGTCCACCACGCGTCGCGGAACCCGTCCGTGAGACAGATGTCGTCCGCACGATCACAGTCGGTCACTGCGCCGGCCCGCCGCAGGATGGCCTCGACGTCGATATCCCCGCCCCCGGTCGTCGGCGGATCCGGGGCCTTGCCGTCGAAGAACTGCAGCAGCCACTCCGGGGCGTACCGTTCGGTCAGCACCGGCGTTCTCGGGACGAGGTAGCCCCTGAGATAGATCGCGGCGACGAAGACAGCGAAGCCCGCAACGCCGACAATGGCGGCCGGGGCTGGGGCGAGCCACCGCATACTGACGAGAGCGACCCCGGCGCTCAGGGCGACCGCAACGGTCAGGTTCACGGCGGTACAGAGGTCACAGCGATTCTCGCCGGTGTACTCGGGCCGACGGAGTCGGTCCACTGCCTGTCGGAGATCGACTGCCATCGCGAGACAGTATCGGCGACTGGCACAAAAACGTATGCCACAGCGTCAGTCGTCGACCCGGCACGCTGGAATCACTCGCCGGGCGGTTTCGCCGGCAGGGACCGCCGTTCCGTCGAGATACCTGATGGTTCAGCGCCGCTGGAAAACATTTATGCTCTCGGGTCGAGCATCCCCGACAATGGGTCTCTGGCAGCAGTTCGTCCGGTTCGCACTGACGAGTTCCGTCCTCTTCCTGCTGATCCTCGGCTTCTCCTTTTCCAAGCTGGATTTCCAGACGACGGCGGGGCAGGAGGCGCTGGTCGTGGGCGTGATGGCGCTGGTGCCGGCCGCGTTGACCGTGCTCGGGACGCTAGTCGTCATCCGGCTCGACTGGAACCCCTTCGGGGCCTGACGGTTGCGTAATGTATTTATAATTGGTCTCCATGGTCGGAGATATGGTCATCCGCCTGCTTACTGACTCGGAGGACTACCTGGAGCGCAAGTCCGCGGTGGGCCGAATGTACGAGCCGGGGGTGATCGTCGCGCTGGTGGCGCTGAGTTTCAGCCTCCACCCGATCGCGTTCTCCTACGCGCTCGGGCCCCAAGAGAGCGAGTGGGTCCTCGACCTCCTGACGGTGCTTTGGATCGGTCACCTCCTCTGGGGGTTGGCGCTGTGGGGCATCTTCACCCTCGTGCTGTACGTCTTGTCGAGTTTGATCGGTGGAAAGCCGCTCATCGGGCATCTCACACGGGTCGTCGGCTGGGGAATGGCTCCGCTGATCCCGGCCTCGCTCGTCTGGGCCGGGGGCAAGTACCTCGTCTACCGGGACATGGCGCTCTCGGAACCCCCGTACCCGGGCATCGAACACGGGAGCGCGGTGTTCAACGAGTTCACGGCGCAGGCGGCCGGCGACCCGATCCTGATCGGGACCACGATCCTCGGCTGTCTGTTCGTCCTCGCCACCGGCTATCTCTGGGCGGCGGGCCTCGTGACGGCGAGCGACATCAGCCGACGGGACGGACTCGTCGTCTCCGGGATCACCGTGGGCGTCTACGTCCTCTGGAAGATCGTCGCGGTCGTCTGAGCGACTGTCGAGGCGTCACCTGTCCCATCGCTGCCGAAAGCTACATTACCTAGTCGGCAGAGATTCGAGACGACTGACGGCACACAGCATGAGGACTGAGCAACCGACGGCACGACGACGGCTAGGGAACGCCTTCGCGAACATCTGGGGGAGATCATCGCTCAGAATCGTCTGCTGCGGGATGGCGCTCGTACTGGCGGGGTACGTCATGCGGACCGGCGTGTGGGCGGGGCTGTTGCCCATCTGGGGCGGGGCGCTGATCGCGGTCGGCCTGTCCGCGTTTTTCGTCACCTGGTACACGTACCGGTGAGATCCCGACGGGAGAACCCGTTGGAACGTCTCCCCGCGATTCACGTCCCTGTACAGCGCGCCGGTACCGCCGGACGCCGAATGGGTCGCGCACCCGCGATCAAAAGATGAGTGTGGGTAGAGCCGGTCGGTCGAGTTCGGCCGGCGTGTTCTCTCGACCCGCTGCGATCGGGTTCGGACGAGTCCGCTCAGTTCGACGTGACGGACAGCGACAGATCCAGTCCCACGTGGTCGGTGAGGTAGTTCGGCTCTTCCTCGTCGTCGTCGACGTAGAACTGCGCCGGCGGTGCCAGTTCGCGCCAGAACACGCGGCGTCGGACGTCCTCGACGACGAGGTCCATGGCGTGGGAAGACTGTGACTCCTCGATGAACACGTAATCGATGCGCTCGCCCGCGTCGTCGTTCGGGCAGTACGCCGGCGGCGCGTCGGCCGGGTCGAAGTCGCAGCCGTCGAAGATCGCGTTGTCCTCGGTCCCGCCGTGGCCGGTGCCGTGTTCCTCCCACACGTCGTAGAGGCCGGCGTCGGCCGTGAAACTCGTGAGGGCGTCGTAGGCCCCGTCGCCGGGAGCGACGTTGATGTCGCCGGCGACGACGGTGACGGCCTCCGCACTTGACTGTTCGTCGACGAAATCGCCCATCTCCTCGATCTGCTGTTCGCGCAGGGCCGGGATGTCCTCGTCGCCGCTGTCGGCCCACGGGAGCAGCGATCCGGTGACCAGATGCGTCGTGAACAGGTCGATCTTGCCGGGCCCGAGGTCGATCTCGGCGTAATTCACGCCCTTGCCGACGTGAGCGTCGACGTAGGTGAAATTCCCCGAGGGCTCCGCCTCGTATTCGAGCGTCGCCTGGTCGGTCACGGTCGGCCCCGAGACGAGGTCGAACAGGCCCGCGCCCTTCTCGCCGCCGTCCGCTTCGGGACCGGAGACGGTCTCTCCGGAGTCCACTGCGTCGAGATAGTTGGTCTCGACGAGATCCTGCTCCTCGTCGAACACCTCGGCCAGGCCGACGATGTCGTAGCCGTCCTCGCCGAGGCGCTGGCCGAGTTCCTTCGCTCGCTGTTCGTACTGCGGCTTCCCCGCGATGTCGACGGGAATCCCCAGCACGCCCTCCGTCCCGTTCGAGAGCCAGGAGTTCACCCACAGGAAACGATACGATTCCGAGGCGGCCCGAGCGGGGGCGGCGAGCCCCGTCGTGCCGATCGTCCCGCCGCTGAGCGCGACCGCGCTCGCTTTCAGTGCAGTGCGTCTGCTGGCCGTGATGCTGTCGGTTCGGTCGGTCATAGCGACCACCGGACAGTCGAACCCCGCCCTAAACAGCCCTTATATGATAATTTTGTTGATATACGTATCGAACAGATAGATCGGTTCGCGTATCGAGGCGAATTATCGGCCGTCACGTTCGCTCGCGGTTCCTCAGGTGGAGCGATCAGGTCCGGACGAGAGCTATAGAGTCGAACAGAGACTTCATAGCAATCTAAAACCCGCCGTCGAAGCGAGGCGAGGTATGGGGACTCACCCACAGCTCTGGACGGCGGTCCGGGCCGCGCGGCGGGCTGGGGAAGCGCTCACGTCGTACGCGCCGACGGCCGACGAATCCGGGGAGCGGCCGGACGCGACGACCGAAAGCGATCGCGTCGCGGAACGGGCCATCTTGCAGGTGATCGAGGAGGCGTACCCGGAACACAACGTCGTCTCCGAGGAGAGCTCGCCAGTCTACACGACGAAACCGCGGTGGATCATCGACCCGCTGGACGGGACGGCGAACTTCGTCAACGGCGTCCCGCACTACGCGGTGTCGATCGCCTTCGAAGGCACCGGCACTGCGGACGTCGGTGTCGTCTACCACGTTCCGACAGAGACGATGTACACGGCCGTCGAGGGCCACGGCGCCTTCGCCGACGGCCAACCGCTGTCGCTCTCGGAGACATCCGAACTCTCGAAGGCCCTCGTGGTCACCGGATTCGACGCCGCGTCCGTCCGCGACCGCGACTTCCAGACGTTCCGCTCGCTCGTCACGATGACGCAGGGCGTCCGGCGGTTCGGATCGGCCGCCAGCGAGCTGGCGATGGTCGCGTCCGGGCGGTTCGACGCCTTCTTCGAGCGAATGCTGTCCGTCTGGGACACGACCGCCGGGGCGTTGCTCGTCGAAGAGGCCGGTGGCGAAGTGACCCGCATCGAACTGTTCACCGAGGGCAACGACGAGGTGATCCTCGCCTCCAACTCGCAGATCCACCAGGAACTCGTCGTCCTCTTCTCTTCCAGTACCAGCCCGCAGTGAATCGATTGGGGTGTTTCGACGTCCCGGTCAGCGAGCGGGGATAGCATCGGCACCTCGGTCACTGGGTCGGGAAATCGGCCACCAAGGAATACTTAAAATCTGTCAGGATTCAGTTTTTGTACTATTTCTTATCTATCTGTGCCGGGGCTGGCTTTCTGATCGCGGCGACAGCTATCGGTCCGCTCGTCGTACGACACTCTCCTGAATCCGGCCCGATGACTCCGAATCCATCGGTTAGCCACTCGGGTCACACTCGCCGAGCTCGATACTGTGTGGACAGTCAGACCGGAATCCGCGGGCACGCGACGACCCGGCTACCCCGCCGTGAGAACTCCTGAACGGAGAGAGAGAGAGAGAGAGACACTGGGCGAGGTCGGGCGAACAGTAGCGCCGGGCGAGGCTACCGCGTCAGGGTCGATCACTCACTGCAGAGATCTGTGTTTCTCAAGAGATGTCTCTAGAACTTCGTTGTGAGTCACGAACTGTCGCGGCTCTCGGTCACGCAAGCCCACCTCGACAGAGAGACCGAGACGATCACGCCCCCGGTCGTCGACCCGGCGAAAACAGAACTACCCCGCTACGTCAGGAACTCCCGATATCCGCATAGAGCCCGGTGGATACCGTCGCCCTATCGACGGCCCGCGCTCGCGAACGGTGATTCGGTCTGCGCGCTCGTGACGTCGACCGCGATGCCGGACTCCTCGTCGACGGACAGCGTCACGTCCTCGACGCTGCAGGCGTACGTACTGACGTGGCTGCCCGACCGCCGGATGCGCGTTCGCTCTTCGAGGAGGTCGGCGTCGACGAGCATGTCGACCTTGCGGTAGGCGGTCGACTGGGCGATCTCCTGGGCCTCGCAGATCTCCGAGACAGTCAGCGCGTCGTCGCTGGTCGCCTCCAGGATCGCCCGGCAGTCGGCGTCGTGGAGCGCTTCGAGGACGCTCTCGATGGCTCCCTCGTCCGTCAGGGACGTCGCCTCGCCGCTGTGCCCTCGAACGCTCCCACCGGCCGCAAACTGTGATTGGCTCATATCTCTACGTATGCGAGGATTCCCGAGGTAGGTTCACCCCCTCTATCAGGGGCAGTTTAAGTAGGGGCAAGTGTTTCTGTCGCGATCGGGCGATGGAGTCGGGCTACCCCCGGATCCGATCAGGATCCCCGTTCGAGGACGTCTTCGATGAGCTTCGACTGGGCTGCGAGGAGGTGTTCGGTGACGGTCGAGGGCGTGACGCCGAGTTCCTCGGCGATCTCCGTGGCGTTGGCGCCGCCCGAGCGCTCGAAGTAGCCCATCTCGAAGGCCGTCCGGAGGACTTCCAGCTGTCGATCGGTGAGTTTCCCGCGGTCGACGAACACCGGATCGCCGACCGCGCCCTCGGTCGGCGCACGGACGAGTCGCTGGATGTCGACTTCCGGGAACTGGTCGCGGAGGTCGCCGACGATCGTCTGGAGGCGCTCGAAGTCCCCCGCGTGGAAGACGAGTTCGAGGTCGCCCCCCCGCGCGAAGTACCGGTAGACGGGCGTGTCGAACCCACCGAGGCAGGTGCAGGGGCAGTCGGTGTCGTGAGAGATGCGGTAGAGGTGGCGGTCGCCGTAGGCGAACACGGGGTCGGGGTCGTAGTCGTCCGGTACCGCGTCGGCGTCGACGAGGAACTCGGTGGAGGCGCCCTCGGCCTCGGCAGGCGTGACGGTCGTCGCGACGGTGTCGATGACGGCACCGGCGTCGGCAGACAGTTCGGCAATGGGACAGGCTGGCGGGGTCGGGAACGTTACAGTGACGCGGATCCCGGCAGGCATTCGTCGCTCCGTAGTTCGCGTCGCCACTTCAGTCTGCGGAATCGGTCGGACAGAACGCGTCTGGACGGGCGGACGGAGCGAGGGTGTCGCGGGCGGCTCACTCGTCGTCGGGTTCGAGTTCGATGCGGCGGCCGCTGATGTCCGTCGGCCGGAGCACGTACAGCTGGATGTCCAGATCGCCCATGGACTCGCCCCAGATCTCGAACAGCGGGCGTTTCGCGTCGCCGTACTGCTCGACGTGTTCGGGCGTCAGCTCCTCGCGGGGGATGGGATCGAGCACCCCGGTGACGACGGCGCTGCGGTACGTTCGGCCGACGTCGTCGTACACGACGAGGCGGACCTCCGGCGAGCCGGAGAGGAATCTGCTCTTCTCGCTTTCCGGCGTCGAGACGAGACGCATGTAAAACCGCCGCTCGTCGGCGTCGTACCCGTAGGAAATCGGGATCGCGTAGGGGTCGCCGTCGCGAGCGAGCGACAGCACGCCCGTCTCGTGCTGCCCGAGGAGTGCGTCGGTCTCCTCCCGCGTCATCTCCGTCTCTTGTTCCAGACCCATTGTCGGTACCTCAGCTATGTTCGGGGAAACTTTATTGTTGGCTATGTCGCTCCGGCCGTGGGAGAAGCCGGCAAGCGGTGAAAAAAGGGCCAGTGAGGGCTCCGGCAGCGACGCGAGCCGACCGGGAGCGTTCGCGTTACTGGTCTGGGGAAGCTTCTGTCGCCGTGAACGCGGCCTCAGAGACGGGCGACGCGCAGACCACGCACCCGTTCTCGAGGAGTGCGTCCCGCATCGAGGCGTTGACCTCCATGGACTCCTCACAGCCCGGGCAGACGAAGATGTATTCCTCACTGGCGCGCATCTGTACGTCAACCTATGGCGCTCCCGGGTAAATGAACCCCACTGTTTCCCAGATCCTGGGAGTCGCTCGATCGCTTTCGAGGCCGGTACCGTAGCCCCAGCGGGCGCTTCTCACCCAGCAGGGGATTCGTCGGGCGTCACGTTCGACGGAGTTGCCCGAGTACGTTGGCGCCGGCGTCTATACAGCCTGACCGATAGCGCGCCCAGTCCGAGCAACAGGATCACCAGGTCGACCAGCCCCCCGAGGATCGGGACGAGTGAGAGGCCGCCGCCGAGAGCGAGACCGAACACCAGCGCCACCCAGCGGCGGTGGACGCCCCCGAACGATTCCCGACTGTCCGCCAGTGAGAGGAGCCATGCCCCCAGCGCGAACCGGCCGTAGACGAGCCCGGTCCACACGACGAGCGCGAACACGACCGCCCCAGCGACTGTCAGGGGGATCCCGACGATCGTCAGCGCGATCACGACCAGCAACACCGGAACTCCGATAAGGACCCCCAATCCGACGAGGCCAGTCCGGAGCGGGTCGGTCATCGCCTGCTCTGCGACCGAATCGGAGAACGCCGGGAACAGCGCGAGCAGCAGCGCCCCCAGGAGGAGGTTGGCGACAAACGCGTACAGCGCGAAGAGCCACGAGGCGAACGGCTGGAAGTCGTCGAACGCCGACGGACCCGCCATCCGGTCGCGAGTGATCTCCCCGGCTACTGCGTCGTAGTTCCCTCCGAGTCGCCCGTCGTAGGTTAGCGACCCCGCGATGACCGCCGACTCTCCGAGCAGGATCCGGTCAGCGCCGATCCTCGCGTCGCCCTCGATCGTTCCGTCGATGCGGACATCGCCTGCGCCTGCGTCGAAGTTGCCGCCGACGGTCCCGCCTTCCTCGACCACGACGCTTCCGGCGCCGGCCGACACGTCACCACCCACGTCGCCAGCGATCCGCAGCGTCCCCGCGGCGACGCTGACGTCACCCTCGACGGTGCCGGTAATGAGTACCTCCCCGGCGAACCCGTTGACGTCGCCTGTCACCGTCCCGCGAACGATCACCGCGCCACCGACGGCGTTCACTTCCGAGACCGTCTCGTCCGCCTCGACGACGACGGTGCCGCCCGCTCCGTCCTGCGCCGCAGCGACTCCGGTTCCCAGACTCACGAAAACCACCGCCACGACGAGGGCGACAGCCGCTCTCCGATACCGTGGTGGGATCACGAGCCTCGCCTCCTGCCTCGATAGTCACCCATCTCGGAACCGGATCCGCTGTGCATCAGCTCACCGGGCGTGGGGAACCGGCCCAGTTGTCCGCCGTCGACGCAGAACCGCTCGGTGTCTGTCTCGGAGGCCATATGCGGCCAGTCAACTCGGGAGTATTTCAAACGAGCATACGCTTTTCCCGTCGAAAACCCGGTAAGAGCCGCGATACCCGGGTCGGGAGAGCGCGAGAATCGGGAACTGACGGGCTGTCACGCTCCGCGTCGAGCAGACGGACCACAGCGACGGTCAACCGCCACCGCACGGCCCGACTACCGAACCATCACGCACTAATTACCGATGCGAAACGATCGCTGATCGAGGGAACCCGTCACTCTGTGCCGCTCCCGGTGGTGGAAGTGGTTGTGCGGTCCGTTCCGAGTGTGACTATTCTTACTCCGGGACGCCGCCCGCATCCATCAGCGGCAGGAACAGTAAGGGGTCCGAACCGGCCGTTCCGAGCGGCGTCCACGGGCGAACGGTCCATCCTCTTTTTGCGACGAACGCTCGTGACAGGCAAGCGTGACTCCATCCACGCCAAACCCGATGCTGTCGGCCATACGTGTCCTCTGGTACGTGATCACCGGCCGGGTTCGGATGCCCCGCGGCCGCGTCGGGACCGTGATCGAGACCGACGAGGGACAGCAGTTCACGATCTACCGTGAGACCGAAGTCACGACACCAGCAAGTGACCGATCGGACGCAGCGGCTGTCCTCGCCTTTCGGTTCCACCTCTGGTTCATGCCCGCCCCGTTCGTCCCGTTCGCTGTTCGGGTGTTCGAACCGCTTTCGATCCTCACGACGCCGTTTTTCGCCGGCCTCACCGGCTTTCGGACCAAACTTTGGCTGTTCGATCACGCTACTGGCGACTACCTCGGCATCTATCAGTGGGAAACCGCGGCGGGCGCTCAGCGGTACGCACGAGCGCTCGGCAGTCTCATGCGCTTCGTCTCGAATCGGGACTCCATCTCGTACGTAGTCGTCGACGATACGACGCTGGACAGGTACCTCGCACCCCGTTCGATCGCCCGGTGACGCAGGTCGCAGGCACCGGAGTGAAGGGGTCTGTCACCGTAGCTGACATATGGACTGGCACGCCCGGACCGTCGACGCGGTCGTCGACGAGCTAGACACGGAGCCCGACGGGCTGGCCACTGACGCGGTGACGGCACGCCGCGAACGAGCGGGCCCCAACGAAATTACCGGCGACAGCGGGCGTAGGCCGCTGCGGATCTTCCTGTCGCAATTCGAGAGTTCGCTCATCTGGGTGCTGATCGTCGCCTCCGTCCTCTCGTTCAACATCGGTCACGTCGTCGACGCGGTGCTCATTGCTGTCATCCTCCTCCTCAACGGCGTGTTCGGGTTCGTCCAGGAGTACCGGGCCGAGCGAAGTCTCGAGGCGCTCCGGGACATGGCTACGCCGACGGTTACCGTCCTTCGCGACGGAACCGAGCAGCGCATCGACGCGGTGGACCTCGTTCCGGGTGACGTTGTCCTGCTCGGACAGGGCGACGTGGTTCCCGCGGATGGGCGGCTCATCGAAGCGAGCAGTCTCGAAGTGGACGAAGCACCCCTGACCGGGGAGAGCGTTCCCGTCGGGAAGACGGCCGAAACGGTCGAGGTGGACACACCGCTGGCCGAACGCGAGAACATGGTCTACAGCGGGACGAGCGTTACCCGCGGGCGCGGCGTCGCCGTCGTCGTCGCGACCGGCATGGCTACCGAGATGGGAGCGATCGCGACGGCGCTGAGCGGTACCGAGGATCCGCGGACGCCGCTCCAGCGCGACCTCGACCGGCTGGGCCGCCGCCTCGGACTCGGTGTGGTGGGGCTCTCTGCGGTGATCGTCGCGGTGCTCCTCCTCGGGGGCCGCGGGCTCGTCCAAGCGGGGCTGACCGCCGTGTCGCTCGCGGTTGCCGCCGTCCCCGAAGGGCTCCCGGCGGTCGTCACCTTGACGCTGGCGCTCGGTGTTCGGCAGATGGCCGACGAGAACGCGCTCGTCCGGACACTCCCGGCCGTCGAAGCCCTCGGCGCCGTCGACGTGGTCTGCACCGACAAGACGGGGACGCTGACCGAGGGCGAAATGCGTGTCCGCGCCGCGTGGGTCCACGATACCGTCGTCGAACCCGGCACGAGTGAGACTGGCGAGCCACCGACCGCCGAAGGCGAGTCCCGCGGAGGAGAGTACGACGAGCGACTCGACCTGCTATTCGAGATCGGCGCAGTGTGTAACGATTCGACCGCCGACGAAGGTGATCCGACCGAACGGGCGCTTGTCGCCGCCGCGGCCGAACAGGGGCTCGACGTCGAGACGCTCCGCGAGCGCCGACCCCGTCGTGACGAGGTACCCTTCTCTTCTGAACGGAAGCGGATGGCGACTCTCCACGATGAGGTCGTCTACGTGAAGGGCGCGCCGCAGGCGGTCCTCGAACGCTCGACTCGAGTGCTCACTCCCGACGGCCCGGTCGATCTCGACGACGCGGCGCGAACCCGCATCGAGGCACAGGTCGAATCGTTCGCCGCCGACGCGCTCCGTGTGCTCGGGTTCGCCTACAAAGAGCGAGACGACAGCACCCCGGAGTCAGACCTCGTGTTCGTCGGCCTCCAGGGGCTACTCGACCCGCCTCGGCCCGAAGTTCGCGACGCGATCGCCGACACTCACCGAGCGGGCATCGACGTGAAGGTGATCACTGGCGACAACGCGGCGACCGCCCGCGCCGTCGCCTCGCAAGTGGGTGTCGAGTCCACGGTGCTGACCGGACAGGACCTCGAAGCGCTCGACGACGAATCGCTCCGGGATCGCGTCGAGTCAGTCGACGTGTTTGCGCGAGCCGACCCGTCCCACAAGGTGCGGATCCTCGAAGCGCTCCAGGCCAATGGGTACGCGGTTGCGATGACCGGCGACGGTGTCAACGATGCGCCGGCGCTGAAAAACGCCGACGTCGGCATCGCGATGGGCCTGCGCGGGACCGACGTCGCCAAGCAGGCCAGCGACATCGTCCTGCTGGACGACAACTACGCGTCGATCCGCGCCGCGATCCGACGTGGCCGCACTATCTTCGACAATATCTGGAAGTTCGTCACCTACCTGCTCAGCGCCAACGCTGCGGAAGTCGCCATCGTCCTCGTCGCCTCGCTCGCCGGCTACCTCGTCCTCCCGGCGGTCCAGTTGCTGTGGATCAACCTGCTCACCGACGGCCTCCCCGCGCTCGCGCTCGGAACAGACCCCGGCGGCGACGTGATGGACCGCCAGCCACGGGAACGGGCCGGGGGGATCATCGACGGGGAGCTGCTTCGCTTCGTCGTCGGCGCCGGCCTGACCGCGACGGTCCTGTTGCTCGGACTGACGTTCTACACGCTCGACGGTGCACCCGCGGTTACGCCGTACGCGATGACGATGGTGTTCACCGGGCTCGTCGTCTTCGAGTTCCTCAAACTGTACGTCATCCGGTGGGCGAAGGGCACGCCCTTCGCGACGAATCCGTGGCTCGCTGTCGCGGTGGCTGCGTCGTTCGGCCTCCAGTTAGCTGTCCTCTATACGCCGCTGAACGAGTATTTCGGGACTGTCCCGCTGACGCTCGCCGATTGGGGACTGCTCGGGGCCGTGACCCTCGCGGGCACGCCGCCGCTCTTGCTCGTCGGCTGGCTCGTCCGGTGGCGCACGGGAACCGAGCCGGCCGACGCTGAACCGACCCCGGCCGGCGACACGCCCGAGACCCACGTCGACTGAAGCGACGGGACGCGGTCAGTCTCAGACGCGCCCGCCACGTATTTGGCGCGCGTGGTCGATTACTCGACGTATGGAGGTCGGGTTGACGGTCGGCGACTCCGTGAAACGGCTGGAAGCGACGGCCGGCGAGTTCGCGTTCGCCGAACTCTCCATCGGTGAGTCGGCGTACGTTCCCGCCGCCGAACCGGAGTCGAACCTGCGGGCGGCGCTGGAGGCGACCGGGGCAGAGCTGTGTGTCCACCTCCCCTTCGATCAGGTCGTCTCGACACCGGTCGCACAGCTCAACGACGCCATCGTCGACTACCTCTCGGAACTGCTCGCGTGGGCGGGCCAGCAGGGCGCCCGCAAGGCGGTCCTCCACGGGACGATGCGGAATCCGCACGACACCAGCCAGCGGCCGGTCTTCGCCGAGCAACTGTCGGCCATCTCCGCCGCGGGCGAGGCCGCCGGCGTCGAGGTCGTCGTCGAGAACGTCGGCCATCAGGCGCAGGGGCTCCCGCTGTCGGTCCTCGGCGACATCGCCCGCGACACCGGGACGGCCGTCTGTTTCGACGTCGGCCACGCCCACATGGAAGACCGCGACGACGGGATCGAGCGGTTCCTCGGCGAGTTCGCCGACCTCGTCTCGCACCTCCACGTCCACGACGCCAGGGGCCGCGGGGACACCCACCTCCCGCTCGGCGCCGGTGAGATCGACTACGATCTCGTCGCCGACCGCCTCGGCGGGTTCGACGGGACCGTCGCCGTCGAGGTGTTCACCGACGACGTCCCGCTGTTGCGCGACTCCGCACGCCGGATCAGCGACGTTCTCGACGCCAGCGCGTGAACGCCGAAAAGTGAGCCTCGGCGTTGCTGACGAAAGCACAAGCGATTACTCACCTGATAGCTTTGTGAACCCGATGAGCCAGGCAAACGAGTACGGAGGAGTCGCGGGTACCGTCCGGGAAACCGCGTCCGACAGTCGGACGCTCGCGGGGCTGATCTTTCTCGTCCTCTCGGCGCAGTTCCTGACAGTCATCATGCTCGCGGCCGCGATGGCGCCCGGCTACGACTTCGGCGCCGCCGCCATCAGCGACCTCGGCGTCGTCCCCGAGACCGCACTGCTTTTCAACGCCTCGCTCGCGCTCGTGGGCGTTCTCAACCTCGTGGGGGGATACCTCTACTACCGAGCGCACGACAAGCGCTGGCTGCTGGCGATCTACGCGCTCGCCGGCGTGGGCGCGCTCGGCGCGGCGGCCTTCCCGCTCGATACGGGCGGCCTGCACTCGCTGTTCGCACTCCTCGCGTTCGTCTTCTTCAATCTGGAAGCCGTCGGGAGCGCGGCGACCGTCTCCGGCGTGCTGCGCGCGGTCTCGGTCCTCGCCGGGACGGTCGGCCTCGTGTTCGTGGTCCTCATGATCGTCGGGGACGCTGGCAATACGGCCGCGTTCGGCCCGATCAACCACGGCGGGACCGAGCGCATGATGGTCTACCCCGTGATGATCTGGATGATCGCCTTCGGCGGATACCTGCTCGGGCCGCCCGGCCGATCCCCCGAGAGCGACCGGTCGGGCCCGTGAGTCGAGCGGGTGGCGCAGTCAGCGGAGGTGCGTGGGCGGGGTCACCTGTCGGACGCTCGCGATTCGAGTCCGACGACCTCCGGTCCGGGAATCTCCCGACCGGCGAGCCGTTCGGGGCCGTACACGGCGACGAGGACGAGCGCGACGAGGACGAGCGGGAGCGCACCGGTCACTTCCGCCAGGAGGCTCAGCCACTGGTCGGGGACGCCGCCCGGCGCCATCGCGGCCGGGTCCGCGGGATGGAAGACGCCCATCCCGTTGACGCCGGCGTGGAACACGGCGACGGCGAGGACGCTCCCACCGGTACCGTTGTACATCCAGGTCCAGAGGACCGACCCGGCGAGGATGGAGACGAGCCAGAGCAACTGCTGTGAGAGCGGCCACCCGCCGTGCGTCGTGGTCGGGTTCACGAACAGCGGGAGGTGCCACCCGGCCCAGGCGACGCCGACCAGCGCGCTCGAGACGAGCGCGCTGTAGCGGTCCTGCAGGAGCGGGAGCATGAATCCCCGCCAGCCCAGGTCCTCCTGCCCGCCGCCCCAGACGGTGCCCCACGCCAGGACGAACAGATAGACGCCCGGGAACGGGAGCGCGCTCACGTCGACCGGACCGCCGAGAACGACGAACAGCGCGACCCCGGTGGCCAGGATCACGAACGGCAGTCCGAGCGCGGCGAGCCACCACCGGGCGCCGATGCGCCACTCGAAGAACTGGCCGACCCACTTGCGGAGGTCGCCACCGCTCGCCCAGATCACCACGGCGGCCCCCACGGGCGGCCCGAACCCGCCGAAGCCGATGAGAATCGAGTGCGTCCACGAGGGCTCCATCCCGCTCGCCAGCAACGCGCCCTGAATGATCCACGTGAACGCGTACGTGACGCCCAGAAACGACGCGATCCGATGCCGGTCGATCCACGACCTGACGGCCGAGTCGCCGTCCGATTCAGCCATCGTCGCCGGCGCCCCCTCTCGGTCCCGAACTCATCTCGGCCGCGAACGCGACGGTCATACCTCGTGGACTCGTCGCTCCGAGATAAATTGTCGTGTAGGATCCGTCTGATCGCGGCCACTTCTCGAGGGTTTCCGTGCGGCCGAAGTTCGACGAGCGAGCGACAGCCCGATCCGAGTACACACGTTCGACCGCCAGCCCGTCGACGCCGGCAGCGGTCACAGGTCGACCGCTCCCGGGACGGCGGCCGGCTCGAACCGCTGGAGCCCGAAGTACGTGTTCACAACCGCACCGAAGCCGACGACGAACAGTCCCAGCTGGAGGGCCGGACCGACGTACGGGACGAGTCCGAGGATCTCGACGCCGAGGAGGAACAGCCCGACTCCGGCGACCGTGGCGACCTCGGGACGGTCGATCGGGAGTCGCCTCCCGACGAGGTACCCCAGCGCGACCTGCCCGTAGAGGACGACCACCAGTTCGGCGACGAGTCCGGCGACGCTGACCGGGATCAGCAGGATCGTGAACGCCATGTAGACGAAGAGGACGAGCAGCGTCACGGCCGCGAGGGCGCCGGTCACGCCGCTGACGAGCGGGTGATCGGTGACCGCGTGCCCGACGTTCGCGAGCAGTCCGGGGCTGCGCCGCGCGAGCGCCCAGCCGACGCCGGCGAGTAGCAGAAACCGCGCCAGAAATCCGCCGACCCGCCGCACCGGCGAGTCGTTCGGCGCGGGCGGGTCGAACGACGAGCGGACCCCGACCGTTGCGCCCTCCTCCACCGACGTGTCCCCGCTGATCGTCCGGAGGGTTCCCGTGACGGCGCCGCCGTCGAGAACCGATACGTTCCCGGCGAGGACGGTGACGTCACCGTCGAGTTCACCGGCGACGCGCACGGTCCCGCCGATGACGTAGACGTCGCCGGAAACAGATCCGTTCGTCGGGACAGTCGTCGTCCCCCCGGCGACGACGTGCACGTCGTCGACCGTCTCGGGTTCGTGCGCCCCCTCGAAGACGATAGCCATCTCTCCGATGTCCTCCCCGCCGGCCGAGACCAGCAACAGGACGACGACCAGCAGCGGGATGGCTTCGGTCGGGTTCATTCCGAACCACCCCGCAGGTCGGCTCGCCCGGTTGCACCGCCATCGGCGATCTCCACCATCCGGTGGACGTACAGTCCGACGGCGAGGCCGAACACGAGGAGCAGGGAAAGCGCCTGGACGACGTTCAGATGCGACAGCAGGGGCAGGTCGGTCGTCTGGAAGTACAGTGCGAGGGCGGTGCTGAGGAACGTGGCCAGCCACCCGGCGACGCCGATGCCGACCGCGCAGTGTCGGCCGACGGTTTCGGCCGTCGAGAGGTCCGGCCACAGCGCGAAGTTCAGTGTCGTGTAGAAACTCACCGCCACGGCGTACAGCATCGGGTTGAGCGGCGACGACCCGCTCTGGGCGAGCGAGGGAAACAGCGCCGCCACCCGCAGGTCGGAGGTGTAGAGCACGTGCGTCAGTGCGAACAGCGCGAACGTCCAGAGGAACAGCCGGTGGATGTCGAAGTTGACGTAGATGACGCCGGCCATCACCGCCCCCACGACGTGTGCAGCCGCGATGAGCAGTCGCGTCGAGAAAGCCGGGGACTGCCACGAACTGAGCAACAGCGCCGGCGTGTCGATGATACGCAGGAATCCGAGGCTGTCGACGAAGAACACGCCGAACATCAGGACCACGGGGACGGCGAACGCGAGGCTCCGCGCCCGGATCGGGTCGCCCCGACAGAAGCGGCCGGTCTCGAACGCGTGGTGCTGAGTTCCAAGTTCCGTGCGCAGGGCGTCAACGTGGGCAGACCGTACGAACGAGAGGACGGCCAGCACGACCAGTCCGGGGACCATCGCGGCGACCAGCACGCGGCTGAAGACGTCGACCGACCAGGACAGCGGGACCGCGTTCGCCGCGAAGTACGCGATGGCCGTGATCGCAGCCGCGACGTACCCCCGGTCCGGCACCGGCACGAGGTCGATCGCCAGCGAGAACGAGACCGGAAAGCCGACGCCCAGTCCGATCGATCCGGCGACGATCCAGGCGCCGAAGCCCGGGACGGTCCTGACGTGCGGCGCGACGAGCGTGAGAACGAACTGGACGCAGACGACCCCGAACAGCAGTCTGAACTTCGTCAGGAGGGCAGTGCTCCAGCCGCGACGGTCCATCGCAACGCCGGTGATCACGGCGACGACGAGCGTACACAGGGCGAGCGCGGCCATCCAGAGAGAGACCATCGTCTCGGACATCCCGACCAGGCGTGTGCCGAGGTCGATCAGCCCGAGCTGGACGAACGTGATGTTGTAGTAGTACCCGGCGACCATGAGCGAGACGAACAGCACGTACCCGACCACTGTCTCCCAGTGTCGTTCGCGTAGACAGGTGCCGAGATACATGAGAGGTGTCAACAACCATCTCAGCGGACAATTATAAAGACGGACTCCGCGGGCGCACTCGGAGTGAGACGCCGGTCGGATCCCCACATCGCAGGAATCTCTTTGGCGGCCGGGGCACAATCGAGGCCCATGCAACTGTCCTCGCGGGGCCGGTGGCTGACCGGCGTCGCCGCCGGTGGCGCTGTCACGGTCGCCGCGGCCGCCGCAACAGTCGCCCTCCGTCGCCGCCGGGTGTCCCAGCGGATCGGCGAGTACCGCTCCCGGGTTCGGGCCGACGGCGTCGCCGCCGCAGATGGGTCGTACGATCCCGACGACGTGGCCGACCTCCCCGCACCGGTCAGGCGGTACTTCGAGAACGTGCTGGATGCGGGCCACTCCCACGTCACGGGCGTCCGCCTCGAACAGGCGGGCGACTTCCGCCTCGGTGGGGCGGGCGCGCAGTGGCACCCGTTCACCGCGACACAGGACTACAGCGTCTCCCCGCCCGGGTACGTCTGGGACGCCCGGATCGACCTCCACCCGCTGGCCGCCGCGCGAGTCCTCGACGCCTACGTCGACGGCGAGGGACTGCTCCGGGCGGACCTCCTCGGCGGTATCCCGGTTGCCACCGCGGGCCCGGACCCGTGGATGAACGAGGCGGAGCTCCAGCGCTATCTCTCGGAGACGCCCTGGTTCCCGACCGCGCTCCTGCCCGCGGCCGGCGTCTCGTGGGAGCCAGTCGACGACCGGACCGCCCGGGCCTCGATCCGTGACGGCGTCGTGACCGCGACCGTAACCTTCCACTTCGACGAGCGGGGCTACGTCACGCGGGTGACCGCCGACAGGTACCGGCAGGACGAGGGAGCGCTGGCCCCGTGGGTCGGCCACTACGGGGCCTACGAGGAACGGAGCGGCATGGCGATCCCGACCGAGGCGCAGGTCGGCTGGGAGACGGAAGACGGGGAAGTGCCCTACTGGCGCGCCACGGTCACCGACGTCGAGTATCGGCCGCGGGTTTCAAAAAGGTAAACGCAGATCACGCCGTACGGAGAGAGAACGTGGCCGTTACTGAATCTCCCCCGGAATCCACGTGTACTGTCCGGATCGAACGACGGGGAGGCCGCGGCGAAGCGGGCGCCCGGTCACTCGAACGGTATCTTCAGGGCCTTTCCGGCGTCCACGACGTTGCCGTCTCCTTCCGGACGGGCACTGTTCGGATAACCTACGACGAGACCGTTACGTCCGAACACACGATCCGAGACGCGATCCGCGACCGCGCTGTCTCGGTCCGAGACGAGCGCGATACGGGAGCGGACGACGGAAGTACCCGCTCGGGACTCAGGCGGGAAGTGGCGTTCGTCAGCCTGACGCTCCTCGGGATGGTGACCGGCCTCGCGGTGGGGTGGCTCGAGGGCCCATCTGTTCTCGTGTGGGCGGGATACGCCGTCGCGTACGCCTTCGGTGGGTGGTACGGGCTCAAGGGCGCGATCGAGACGCTCCGCCACCACCGAGTCGACATCGACCTGCTCATGATCGTCGCCGCGCTCGGCGCCCTCGCGATCGGAGCGCCCTTCGAGGGCGCGATGCTTCTGTTCCTGTTCTCGCTGTCGAATACCCTCCAGCACTACGCGATCGGCCGCTCGCGCCGGGCGATCAAGTCGCTCGTCGAGATGCGGCCGGACGAAGCCCACGTCCTGCGCGATGGGGAGGAGGTCGCCGTTCCCATCGACGACGTCGCCGTCGGTGACGTGTTCGTGGTCCGCCCCGGTGATAGGATCCCCCTCGACGGCGTCGTCACGGCCGGCGAGGGGACGGTCGATCAGGCGTCGCTGACCGGCGAGTCCGTCCCCGTCCCGAAAACACCCGGCGACGAGGTGTTCGGCGGGACGATCAACGAGAGCGGCAGCCTCGAAATCGAGGTGACGCGGCAGGCCCACGAGTCGGCGATCAGTCGACTCATCCACATGGTCGAGGAGGCCCAGAGCGAGAAGGCGCCGACCCAGCGACTGATCGACCGTCTCGAACAGCCGTACGTCCTCGGCGTCTTCGGTCTCACCGTCGCGGCGATCGCGGTCCCACTGGCGCTCGGTGGCGAGTTCCCCAGCACGTTTTACCGGGCGATGACGCTCATGGTCGCCGCCTCGCCGTGTGCGGTCATCATCTCGACGCCGGCGGCCGTCCTGTCCGCGATAGCCGCCGCGGGGCGACAGGGCGTCCTGTTCAAGGGCGGCGAACACGTCGAGACGGCCGCCAAGATCGATGCGGTCGCCTTCGACAAGACGGGGACGCTCACTCAGGGCGATACGCAGTTAGCCGACGTCATCGTCCGTGACGGGACGGGATCGGAGCACGCGGGAACGGAGGATGAGGGACTGACGGCCGACGATCTGCTCGCCCTCGCGGCCGCAGTCCAGACCCGATCGGAACATCATCTGGCCCGCGCGACCGTATCGGCGACGGAGGAGAGAGCGCTCGACGTTCCCGACGCCCGCGGGTTCCAATCAGTCGCCGGGAAAGGGGTCCGGGCCGAGATCGAAGACGGGACCGTCCACATCGGAAATCGAAGTTACTTCCGCACCGTACTCGACGACACGCCAGTCGATGGACTCGACGAGGGGTTCGAGCGCCTCGAAACGCTCGAGGCGGAGGGGAAGACGAGCGTGCTCGTCGCCCGAGAGTCCGACGGGGCCGCCACAGTCCTGGGTTGGCTGACCTACACCGACACGCTCCGCCCCGAGGCCGCCGAGATGATCGAAGCCCTCCGTGCGCTCGGAGTCGAACACATCGTCATGCTGACGGGCGACAACGAACGCGTCGCCCAGCGCATCGCTGCGGAAGTCGACATCGACGAAGTCCAGGCCGAACTGCTGCCGGAGGAGAAAGTGGCGACCGTCGAGCAACTGGTCGACCAGCACGAGAATGTGGCGATGGTCGGCGACGGCGTCAACGACGCCCCGGCACTCGCGACAGCGACGCTCGGCGTCGCGATGGGCGGTGCGGGGACTGACGTCGCACTCGAGACAGCCGACGTCGTACTGATGGGCGACGATCTGAGCAAGATCCCGTACGCCCTCGGCCTCGGCCGGAGGACGCACCGGACGCTCCTGATCAATCTCGCGATCGCCTTCGGTGCGATCGCCCTCATGGTCGGGACGATCCTGCTCCGCGGGATCCCACTGCCGCTCGCTGTCGTCGGGCACGAGGGATCGACGGTCCTCGTGTCGCTGAACGGCCTCCGGTTGCTCGGGTTTCGCGAGTAGATGCTGCGTGGCCCGTCTATACCGGTTCGACGCTGAACAGCGACTCGTCGCTGAGGACGGTCTGAACGCGGCGGTGCCAGGCCTCGTCGAAGGCGGCCCGCTGCTGTTCGGTTGCCGAGCCGTCGAGAATCAGCCGGAGATGCCCGATTGCGGGTCCACCGTCTGGCACATCGCTGCCGTGGTAGATCACTTCGATAGTCTCGTCAGTGTCGGTCCGCCTGAAGCGGAACGTCGGTTCCGCGGTCTCCGGATCGAACGCATCGAACCGAACGAGATCGCGGCGGCCACCGTAGCCGCCGGCGAGCCCGCCGAATCCGTCTTCGCCAGCCGCGCCCGTCACGTACGAGATGATGCGGCTCATCACGCCGTACGTGACGTCGTTACGAGGGCCTCCCGCTTGCACTTCGATGCTGCTCCGAACTGGATGTCCGTCCGGATACAGGGATTCGAGCCCGAGTTGTACGATCCGGAAGGCGCCTGCGGCGGTCGGACAGGAGTGGCCTGCCGCTTTCACCACGTCCGCGTAGGTGACGACGAACGGGTCGTCGGGTTCGAGGACGCCGAGCGCCTCCGCGACGGGGTCACGGATTTCGATGGGGGCGACGTCGTACTCGACGGCAAGTTCGGTGCTCGCGGTGGCCGCATCGGTGGGAGTCGAATTTGGTGTCATGAGTAGTGTGAGTGTGGTCGGTCGTCAGTACCGCAGCAGGCGCATCCCGTTGAGGATGACCGCAAGGACGCTGGCCTCGTGGACGAGCATCCCCGACGCGAGAGTGACGTAGCTGGTGAGCACGCCCGCGAGCAGGACAGTCACAGTCACTACCGCGAGTCCGACGTTCTCGAGGACGTTCCAGCGCGTCGCTTTGCTCAGTTTGACCGCGTACGGGATGCGCTCTAAGTCGTCGGCCATCAGCGCCATGTCCGCTGTCTCGATAGCGGTGTCAGTACCGGCGGCGCCCATCGCGATACCGACGTCGGCGGTCGCCAGCGACGGGGCGTCGTTGATGCCGTCACCGACCATCGCGACAACGTGGCCGTCGGCCTGGTAGGCCTCGATGACGGTCTGCTTGTCCTCGGGGAGGAGTTCGGCGCGGTACTCGTCGATGCCGACTTTCGCAGCGACGGCAGCGGCCGTCCGCTCGTTGTCACCGGTGAGCATCATCGTCTCGATGCCGGCGTCTCGAAGTGCTGCGACGACACCGGGGGCGGTCTCTCGGAGTTCGTCCCGCATCGCGATCGCACCGATGACGTCTCCATCTCGAATGACGTGGACGACCGTCTCGCCGCGCTCCTCACGCTCGCGGACGTACTCGGTGACCGGACCCGGGATATCGATATCACGGTCGTCCAGCAGTGCGCGGTTGCCGACGACGACTTCCTGGCCGTCGACGTGGGCAGTGACGCCCTTGCCGGCGACCACGTCGAAGTCGTCCGGGTCGGGCACCGACTGGCGTCCCGCGTCCGTCTCGTCCGCTTTCGCGACTGTCGCGCCACCGTCTGTCATAGCCGTCGAAGGCTCGCGAACTGCGTCGACGATGGCGGCGGCGAGGTGGTGCTCGCTCTTCTTCTCCGCGGTGGCCGCGAGCGAGAGGACCTCGTCAGTAGCGACGCCGAACCCCTCAACGTCGGCGACCGTGGTCTCGCCACTCGTGAGGGTGCCGGTCTTGTCGAAGGCGACGTGGTCGATCTTGCCGGCGCGTTCGAGGTGGTCACCACCCTTCATCAGGACACCCGAGCGGGCGGCGTTTCCGATCGCGGAGACGATGCTAACCGGTGGGCCGATAACGAGCGCGCCGGGACAGCCGATTACCAGCAGCGTCAGCGACAGGATCGCGTTCTGGGTGACTGCATACGCTCCGATCGCGAGAGCGATGACGGCTGGGGTGTAGTACCTCGCGAACCGGTCGATGAGACTCTCGGTGGGCGATTGGGCCTCCTGGGCCTCCTCGACGCGACGGATGATGTGCTCGAGCGTCGTGTCCGAGCCCGCACCTGTCGTTCGGATTTCCAGCGCCCCGTCCTGGTTGACGGTCCCGGCGTAGACCTCGTCACCGTGGGCCTTGTAGACGGGCGCGCTCTCGCCGGTGACTGGCGCCTGATTGACGGCGCTCTCACCGTCGACGACGTCGCCGTCGACGGGGATTTTCCCGCCCGGCTTCACGACAACGACTTCGTCGTCCTCGACGTCACGGGCAGGTACCTCTTGGAGCTCCCCTCCGCGGCGAACCGTCGCCGTGTCGGGCGTCATCTCCAGTAGCTCCTGGAGAGCTGTCCGGGTTTTCCGCATCGTCCGGCCTTCGAGGTAGCTGCCGAGGCTGAACAGGAAGACGACGGCGGCGGCCTCCCAGTACTCCCCGATAACGACGGCTCCGATGGCAGCCAGCGTCACGAGCGTCTTGATACCGAGCGTCCGGTTGGTGACCTCGTGGTAGGCCATCCTGGCGATGTCGTACCCACCGACGATCGTCGCGAGGACGAGTCCGACGGCGCTCACGATATCGAGACCGGTGAAGTAGCCGAGACTCCAGCCGCACCCGTAGAGGAGGCCGGTCGTCGCCGTGACGACGGCCTTCCGATGTGCCCGGTAGTACTGTCTGATGGTTCGTCCGTCCATGGGTTTAGGCGGGCTGAGGGGTGTACCCCTGGCTCTCGATGGTCGCTGCGAAGGCGTCGGGGGTGGCGACCCCGTCGTCGTACTCGATCTCGACGCGGCCGGTCGCGTAGTGGACCTCGACGCGCCCGACGCCGTCGACGTTCGACAGGGCGCGTTCGACGGTGCTCGCACAGGTCGGACAGTCGAAGTCCATCACGCGGAACTGTGTGGTTTCGCTCATTACAGTTCGATCTACCCCCTATATCGCAATAAGTATTTTTTAGATGATATGTTTGAGTACGGAAATCGGTCGTTGGAACAGTCAAACGGGTCGTCTGGGGCTTCGCGGTCGCGTTCGTCCCGCTACCTTTTCCCGCGTGCTCGCTCTCAGTTCCCGCATGAGTGGTTCCGATACCGATCACCGGCTCGAAGACATCGCGGTGCGAGACCCCCGAGTTTCAGACGCGATCGACGAGCCGATGCGGGCGATGATCCTCGATATTCTGTCGGAGGAAGCTCTGACCGCGACCGAGGTCCACGATCAACTCGAAGGCCGCGGCGTCGACCGAACGGAGAATACGGTTCGACACCACATCAACGAACTACGGGACGCCGGTCTCGTCGACGTCGTCCGGTTCGAGGAGGGTCGCGGCGGGACGACCAAGTACTACCACGCGAATACGATCGTCCTCTCGTACTCTCTTCCGGAGTCCACCGACGCCACCGTCGAGGAACTGATCGACGCCGTCGAACCCCAGATCGAGGATGCGCTCGCCACGCTCACCGACGAGCACGACGAGTCGATCGAGGAGATCGTCGCGGACATGCAGCCCTGCGAACACTGCCGAACACAGAAGTACGAGACGTACGTCCTCTTGACGGTCTTGCGGCGTGCGTTCGTTCGCGCTCACCACCACAGCCAGGGATCGAACGCTTCCGCGCTGTCAGTTGGCGACGAGAAGTAGGCTCGACACGGCCACGAGGGCGACGTGGAACGCAGCGTGTGCGGCCATCGCCGTCTCCAGCGAGTGACGCCAGTAGAGCCATCCCAGTCCCAGGCCGACAATCGCGTTGAGGAGGACCGTCCGAAGTACCAGCATGGTCGTGAGTTCGAAACTCGCCGCTAGGGCCGGGAGGTGCCCCAGACCAAAGAGCACGGCGGTGACGGTGATAGCGGCCCACATCGTCCCGCTGGATGGCCGGTCAGTCGCGGATCCAAGCCGGGTTCGCGCTCGCCAGAGCCCCCAGGCGAGTGGTGACATCACGCCCCACCGGAGGAGTAGTTCCTCGGTGATACCACCGTACAGCAACCGCATCGGAACGGATTCCGCAAGCGCACGCAACGCCTCAGCGTCGGAAGCAGCCTCCCCGAGTCCCGCTGGGAGGAACGGGGCGAACGCCACATCGAGAAGCGTAATGACCACGAACAGAACGGCACCGAGGCCAACCGCGAGCGGGAGGGATACTCGAAACTCCTGCCACTCCGGATCAGCCCCGGTTGCCCACGCATAGAGGTGCGATCGGAGGCCAATGCGTGGCGCTGTCAGGGCTCCGAGGACGACGAATACGACGAGCAAAACCGCCGAATTTGCAGCCGCGATCGCCACGAGTACCGGGAAAGAGAGCGAAGCGAGTTCCGGGACCTCCCTAAGCCCCGGGACGGAAAATACTCCCAGTGCGACGACTCCGAGTAGGCCCAGAACGAACAGGAGGGCCGACCCACGCCCGATCTCGCGCACTCCGTTGTTCCCGACTGTCATTGCGTCCGGCATTCAACGGCGTCGATGATAAACCCCGCAGGCGACAGACGCCGCTGTCCGCAAAGTGAAGACTCTCGACCTCGGATCCCCAGATGACTCCGTTCGGGACGATTCTGTCCGCCGGGGCCTACGTTGGAGATTCCATTCCGCGGAGATAGGTAACGGCCAGCAGCGCGGAGACGGCGATCGGCAATATCGACAACCCCGGGTTAGCAGGGCCGGTTCGACAAGTTGGGTGGCGGTTCAGAGATCGGCGCTGTCGAACTGGAAGTAACCCACGACTAGCGGGATAACGAACCAGACGAGGAGGACGACGATCCCGATCTCGGGCGACAGGTAGAACGGGTCGGTTCCGGCCTGTGCCACCTCGACGTCGACACCCGATCCCGACGGAGCGGCACCGGTCGTGCCAGCGATGTCGGGCAATAGCGCGACGACTGTCGAAAAGTACGCCGCCGACGGGGACAGCTGCGACACAAAGTAAAACCAGTCCGGGAACGTCGACGGAAACGAGAGCCCCGAAACGACGTAGAGAAACGCCGTCGGGACCACGTCCCAGAACAGTTCGAAGACGACGAAAAAGCCGAGCGCGAGTGTCGTCGCTCGCGTCGTCGACCCCGTCGTCGCGGACAGGCTGACGACGATCGTGGCGTAGACGGCCGCGAACGCCAGCGTCACGAGCAGGAAGACCAGAACCGCACCGAGGTCGATGGTCCCGAGCATGACCGCGCCGAAGCCGAACCCGACCACGAGTCCGACGCCGAGGCCGAACGACAGGACCGCTGCGCGGCCAGCGACTTTCCCGATGAACACGCTTCTCCGGTTCGTCGGCAGCGAGAGCAGGAGCTTGATGCTCCCCAGTTCTCGCTCCCCGGCGATGGATTTGTAGCAGACGACGATCGCAGCCAGTGGAACGAACAGTCCGGTAATCCCGACGGTGAAGAGGATCAGGCCACCGAACGTCGCGCCGCCCGGCTCGCCGAACATCTCGGGCACTTCGACGTACGCGAACGTCGAGGCGACCGAGAGGAGGACGAAGACGACCACGAGTGCCCACAGCGCTCGTGACTGGACGGCGTCCCTGAAGTCCTTCTCCGCAACCGTGGCCCAGGTCATGCCTCTACCGCCTGATCTTCGTTCGTGTAGCGGACGAACAGGTCCTCCAGCGACGATTCGACGACGGAGAAGTCCTGCACCGCGACGACGTTCGCGTCGATGGCGTGGAGCGCGGCGAACTTGGAGACGTCGTCGACAGTGACGCGAAGGCGACCGTCCTGAACGGTCGCACTGCTGATCTCGTCGAGGCTCGCGACCCGCTCTACGATCCCGTCGTCGAGGTTCGAAACGTAGACGTACAGAATCTCGCCAGTTTCGGTCGCGTCACGGAGGCCGTCGATCGTGTCGACGGCGACGAGGTGCCCGCGGTTGATGATCGCGACCCGGTCGCAGACCGCCTCGACCTGCTCCATGACGTGACTGGAGAAGAACACCGTCGTTCCGCGGTTGTTCTCCGCCCGGATGATGTCGCGCATCTCGCGGGCGCCATTGGGGTCAAGCCCCGTCGACGGTTCGTCGAGGACCAGCAGATCGGGGTCGCCGACCAGCGCCATCGCGAGCACCAGCCGCTGGCGCATCCCTTTCGAGTAGTTCCCGGCTTTCCGTCCGGCTGCGTCCGCGATCCCGACTCGATCGAGCAGTGCCATCGGATCGTCGTCGACGTCCTTCATGTCGATCGCGAACTCGACGTGCTGGCGACCGGAGAGCCGGTCGTAGACGTGGTAGGCGTCCGGAAGCACCCCTGTGCGCCGTCTGACGGCCTCGCCCTCGCGCTGTGCGTCGTGTCCGAGGACGGTGACGGTCCCCGCTGTCGGACGGATGAAATCCAGCAGGATGTCGATCGTCGTCGACTTCCCGGCGCCGTTCGGGCCGAGAAAGCCGAATATCTCGCCCTCCTCGACTGTCAGGTCGAGGCCGTCGACGGCGACGACGTTCCCGAATCGCTTCGTCAGCCCGTCGATCTCAATCGCCGCCATCGCTCGCTCTCCCGTCCTGACCGTCCACCACGAGTGATACAGATGCCATAGCCAAATCGAGGCGCTATCGCGAGTTAAGTCTTGTTACAATTGTTACACTTGACAGGCACACAACTCAAACATATTTGAGGAGGAATGGGTGCCGATGGAGGGCGATCCGGCGAACAGTTGGGATGGAGTCACTGGCCGGAAGTATCGAGAAGAGTGGCTTTCAGTGTCTCGTCGATTCCGACACAATACGAGTCGCCTTCAAGGGCGACGGTACAGCGCAACTCTGTCGGGTCGTGAGAGACACGTTCCGTCTCCATCGCACCGGACGCGATGTACTCGAAGAGTTCCACAGCGGGATGTCCACGACCGAGACACCGTGTCGGCGGAACAGGTCGGCGACTGCGGGATGGAACACTGCGGATACCTCGACCGGCAGATGGACCGTAAACAGGCACTCCTGACAGGCGCCTCGGTGAGTGTATCGGGTCTCTCCACGGCGTTCGTGTGATTCGACCGCAGTCTCGACTGGGCCGTAACATTCGGGACAGGCGCCCCCGCGGAGTAACACGTACGCGCTCCAGGTCCGGGCGCCGAAGCTTTCAATCACCTCCGATGGCGACCGGCCGCGCGCTTGGCTCCGGGGAAAGTAGTCGGTGACGAGGACCGAGTCGCAGCCCTCGCACCTGACGAGGAACTGCTCGTCTTCCAGACTCGCGCGAAGCGACCGTTCCTCGCAGAACACGCACGCGCCGTCGACGGCCCTGTCCTCGAAGGTCGACGTGCTCTCGTACAGCCCGGAGAGGACCGTTCGTACGATCCTGTGACCGCTGTACGTGAGTCGATACCCGTCCGGCGTCTCGCTGACGAACTGTCCGACGAGTTGATCGAGGTGATACGAGAACTGCGACGAGCTCTCGATGTCGATCGCCTCGTGAAGTGCACTGAACGTCAGCGTCTGCCACTGCTGCTGGTGTTTCCACGCTGCGGCCGCCAGGGCGAACAGGATCTCCAGTCGCTGCCGGTTCCCGAGCGCTGCGATAGCGTCGACCACCTCCTGCGTGACCTCACCGCCGCGAACTCCGTCATCCATCGGTCGCAACTCTGTGCGCCGCCCCTATGAAAGGGCACTCCGCCAGACGAAACGGAAACTGGCTCCATCCGACACCCAGAAGAATCGCCGCTGGGTCGTCGGGGACCGCTCAAAGCGAGTCGAGCACGCGCTCGAACCGCTCCGAGACGTCCGCAGCGATCGGGTCGAGTTCCGGGTTGTCGGTGATACCGACGAGTTTCGCCGGGTCGACCGCGCTCACCGCGACCGGTCCGTCGTCGGTCTCGTACACGACGACGTTACACGGGAGGAGCGCTCCCAGTTCGAGTTCGTCTCCGAGTCCGTCGTACGCCAGTTGCGGATTGCACGCGCCGAGGATCCGGTACTGGCGGAACTCCTCGTCGAGTTTTTTCGCGAACGTCGCCTGAACGTCGATGTCACAGAGTACTCCGAATCCCTCGTCTTCCAGGGCGCCTATCGTCCGCTCGACGACGTCGTCGAACTCGCCGTCCACCGTAGTTTGTATTGTATATCCCATACTCAACAATACTATCGCAGCGGTAATGACTGTTGGGTCGGCCTCGGACTGCCGAGTCAGAACGATCAGATACGCCCTCGGTCGCTGGTTGGGAGAACTGCGGTGGAGCGTGATCGATGAGCGTCGGTTCGAAAACGAGATCGGTTCTCATCGTTTTCGGAGATCTTCAGCGCGAAGTTCGCCCCGCGCGTGCCAGGTCCGCGGCCGGAACGCGATGGCGAGTGCGACCGCGTAGAAGGCGCCGACGAGTCCGACGACGACGGGACCGGGAATCGTCCCGATGGCCGCCGTTTCGGTCCACCGTTCGGGCGCGAACGCAGTGATTCGGACGATCCATGCGGCAAGTAGCACGACGAACAGCGGAAGGTAGACGCGCCGCAAGCGGTGAGCGATCGCCTCTTCGGCGGCGATCTTGAGTGTCGGCGTCCGGTAGTCGTCGCCGAGCCGCACCCGCCACTCCTCGTCGGCGACGCCGCCCTCGGGATCGAGGCCGTACGCCCAGACGTTCTCCTGGAGCGTGCGGACGCGCGACCGCCAGATATCGTAGCCCCGATAGCGTCGCGCTTCGATGACGAGAAAGACCGTCAGCGTCGCGACACCGATGAGGACGATGTAGTGCGGATTGTTCGGACTGGAGAACGCCCACGTGAGCAGCGCCGCGATCACGATGACCGCCCAGTTGGTCGTCCTGTCGAGTCGTTCACGCCAGAATTTCATCCGGTGGATCTCACCGCGATAGAGGTGCGCCATCGCAGAACTCGGTCCCATCTCCTCGTCGAGAAGGCCCGACCCGACGTACGGCGACGCCGTTTCCTCGGGTACCTGTCCAGTATCATTCGCTTCGGGACGCTGTCCCGGTTCGTCCTCCGGTGGCGAAGTCATCCGAGCGGGAACACCCCCGTCTGGAAGGACGTATCCGTGATTGGGTCACCGGTCGTATCGAACTCGTCCACAGCGTCGTTGGGTTCTGTATTGTCCATGATCTGCAATCCCTGTGTCGCATCTACGGCCTCGCGAGCGGAGAACGGGGGCGTCACACGAGGAGCTGAACGTCGGCCTCGGCCATGTCCTGGAGCGCCGTCGCGGCGCCCACACCGGTGGTGACACCGTCGTAGAAGTCCTCCTCGTCGTAGCCCATCAGCTCGACAGTCATCTGGCAGGCCTGGAACTCCACACCCATGTCCAGGGAGGTTTCGATGAGTTCCTCGATCGATGCAGTCTCGTTCTCCTCGATTTTCCGCTCCATCAGCTTCGTCGTCACGCGGTCCATCCCGGGAAGCGCACCGACGACGTTCGGGACGGGCATGTTGGGATTGCCGACGGCACTCAACTTGAGGTGCTTCGAACGCTCCTCGTGAAGGATTTCCAGCCCCCAGAACGTGTGGAAGACAGTCACTTCGTAGCCGAAGGCGGCCGCAGTGCTGGCGAGAATCAGCGGCGGGTAGGCCATATCGAGCGTCCCCTTCGTCGCGATGATCGACATCTTCTGCTGGCCATCGCCGGAATCGCTGGTCGCCTCGGCGAGCCGCGTTTCGAGGTCCTCCACGCGGGCTGCCAACGCCGCGCGCGTCGGAACCGCTTCCGTGGTCTGATCGCCGTCCTCGGCCGTCGCGTCAGGCGGTTCGGTGCTCATCTTCACTCCTCCTTGCGCACGTAGTGCCTGTACACGTCGCCGTCCTCGACCTGCTCGAGGAGTTCCACGTCGGCCGTGCTGTCCGCCCAGCCGTCGATGTCGCTCATGCTGCCGGAATCGGTCGCTAACACCTCGAGAACGTCGTCCGTCTCGAGTTCGTCGACTGCAGACCTGGTCTTGACGACCGGCATGGGGCACGATTCACCTTTCACGTCGAGCGTCTCCGTGACGTCAAATTCTGAGCTCATTGGTTAGTTGCTCCAGTGCTTCGTATTGGAGCCAATTCACAATATTGTACGATTCTGCAAAAATATATCGGTTGTGGTCGGCCCCACAGACCAACACATTTAGCCAATAATTGCGCATAAGGAACCATTAGCCAGAAATCCCCACACTGAACCGACACAGCATGCGCGACACAATATTGTTTGATCCAGTAAATACTATGCAAACACTTTTGTGAATCCTTCCGTTACCCTATGGCGTACACCATGAACGCAGCAGACTTTCCGACGCCGGCTGTCGAGGTCGGTTCGATCGAGCCGGAGACGCTGAAAGCGCAGATCGACGAGGGGGAGGACCTCGTGCTCCTCGACACGCGGATGAACTCGGAGTACGAGGAGTGGCGCATCGACGGCGAGACCGTCGAGTCGATCAACGTCCCCTACTTCGAGTTCCTCAACGACGAGATCGACGATGAGATCCTCGCACGAGTCCCAGACGACCGCGAGATCACGGTCGTCTGCGCGAAGGGCGGTTCCAGCGAGTACGTCGCCGGCGAACTCATCGAGCGCGGCTACGATGTCCGCCACCTCGAAGACGGCATGAACGGCTGGGCGAGCATCTACGAGGCCGTCGAGGTCGAGGGGTACGACGGGGCTGGCACGCTGGTACAGTACCAGCGTCCTTCCTCGGGTTGTCTGGGCTACCTGCTGTACGACGGCGATGAAGCTGCCGTTGTCGACCCCCTCCGTGCGTTCTCCGACCGCTACCTCGAAGACGCCGAGGAACTGGGTGTCGAACTGACGTACGCGCTGGACACGCACATCCACGCGGACCACATCTCGGGCGTCCGAACCCTCCACGACGAGGGGGTCGAGGGCGTGATCCCCGAGGCCGCGGTCGACCGCGGCGTCACCGACGCCGACGAACTCACCGCCGCTGCGGACGGCGACGAGTTCGGAGTCGGCGACGCTACCATCGAGTCGATCGCCACGCCCGGACACACCACGGGCATGACCTCGTACTTGATCGACGACGGGCTGCTCGCAACTGGTGACGGGCTGTTCGTCGAGAGCGTCGCCCGCCCCGACCTCGAAGAGGGCGACGAGGGCGCACCCGAGGCCGCCCGAATGCTCTACGAATCGCTACAGGAGCGGATCCTGTCGCTGCCGGACGACACTCTCGTCGGTGGCGCCCACTTTAGCAACGCGGCCGAGCCCGCCGCCGACGGCAGCTTCACCGCGCCGCTCGGAACCCTCGTCGCAGAGATGGACGCACTGACGATGACCGAGGACGAATTCGTCGACCTGATCCTCACGGACATGCCACCCCGGCCGGCCAACTACGAGGCGATCATCGCGACGAACCTCGGCCAGAACGAGGTCGACGACGAGGAGGCGTTCACGCTCGAACTCGGCCCGAACAACTGCGCCGCGAGTCAGGAATCGCTCGCCGGTGACTAGAGTCACCGACGATGACTGATCTCGTCGTGCTGCAGCTGGCCACCGAACTGTTCCCCGACGGGATCAGCCGCTACGCCGTCGGCGGCCTGCTCGTCGGTCTCGGGACCGTCGTGATTTACCTCGGCACCGGGATCCCGGCTGGGGCGAGCACGTTCCTGGAGTCGACGCTCTCGTACGTCTCCGACCGACCGCAGTTTCAGCAGTACGTCGCCTCGCGGGACTGGCGGCTCGTGTTCACGGCGGGGATCGTCCTTGGCGCGCTGGCGTTCGCGGCGACCGTCCAGTCCGGCGTCGTCACGACGTCGCTGTACGAACCCGGTACGACCGGCGACCTGTACGAAGTCGCCGGCATCACGTTGTGGTCGACCGACGTCCAGCCCTGGCGGCTATTCGTCGGCGGCGTCCTGGTGGGGATCGGGACCCGGGTCGGCAAGGGCTGTACGTCCGGCCACGGCGTCTGTGGCGTCGGTTCAGCGTCGAAGACGTCGCTGATAGGGGTGTTGACGTTTCTGACCGTTGCGATCGGGACGGCACAGGTCGTCGCCGCGCTCGGGGTGTCACCGTAACGATGAGCGGAAAACGGCACCCGTTGTTCAAACCGCTGATCTTCGTCGGCGGCCTGATCTTCGGGTTCGGGCTCGGGTTCAGCCAGATGGCGCGCCCGGAGGTCGTGCTCGATTTCCTCCAGTTCGAGGACTTCGGGCTGCTGTTCGTGATGTTCGGCGCCGCGGTGGTATCGGGGACCGCCTTCGCGTTGCTTCCCCGGGTCCGTGATCGCGCACCGCTGACCGGCGACGCGTACGAGCGGCGCCTGAAGCCGTTCGACCGCAACGTCCTGATCGGTGGCGCGATCTTCGGCGTCGGCTGGGGCCTATCGGGCATCTGCCCCGGCGCGGCGTACGCCAGTCTCGGGGTCGGCAACGTCGCGATCCTCTGGGCGCTGGCCGGCATGTTCGTCGGCGCCTACGTTCAGGGCTACTGGCGCAGTCGCTCGCTCGACGCAACACCGGCGACACGAAGCGCCGACTGACCGCCCGGCGTCGGGGTCGCTGATCGCGAGGACACCAGTCGACCACCGTCTCGGTCCGCCGTCGGCGGTGCCCGGGGACACCCGTCCGCACCTATCCGTAGCGTGCACGCGATTGTGCGCTCCCTACACAAGTCTTTTAACCAGCTCGTCCATACCTCTACGAGAGAACAATGCCGGATTCGATGTCGGAGCAACTGCAGCAGGACATGGAGTGTGAGGGGCTACTCGAGTGTTTCCACGGGTTGAAGCAACTCGACAAGGAGTGTTTCAGAGCGTTGGTCGAGGCCGAAGAACCGCTCACCGTGGACGAGATCGCCGCAGCGGTCGATCGCGAGCGCTCGACCGCCTACCGGGCCGTCCAGCGGCTCCTCCAGACGGGGTTCATCCAGAAAGACCAGGTCAACTACGATCAGGGCGGGTACTACCACGTCTACTCGCCGACCGACCCCTCCAAGATCGCCGACGACATGCAGCGTCTGCTCAACGACTGGTACGCCAAGATGGGTCAGCTCATCCAGGAGTTCGAAACCAAGTACGAGCAGACCGACGCGGCGGCTCAGTCGGCCGAAAGCTAACGCGGTCGCCCCAGCGCAGTTCTCCGTCGATCGTCCACCGGATCGTTCGAACGCTCGCTTCTGCCGAGTTTGCCTGGTACACTCCCATCGAAACTCGCTCCCGAGAACATCTCCCGCGTAACCGGTTCAATACTCCCGAAACAGCGCCGAACAGCGCACTCACCGGACGCAACGTTGAGGACCTGTCCAGTACTTTTCGCCCACCAATATTGTATGATATACACACAACCCTTAACTATTGCCGGTGCGTACGATGGAGTGATGGCAACCGACACTGCAACCGATGGAAGTGCAGAAACGCCGAACGAGCCAGTCCACGTGGACGGCGAGTCAGAACTCGATGCCCTGGTCGATGGCACCAGCATCGTTCTCGCGGACTTCTACGCCGACTGGTGCGGTCCATGCCGGATGCTCGAACCCGTCGTCGAGCGACTCGCCGCGGAGACCGATGCCGCGGTCGCGAAGATCGACGTCGACGCAAACCAACCACTCGCCGGTGCGTACGGCGTCCGCGGTGTCCCGACCCTGGTCCTGTTCGCCGACGGCGAGCAGGTCGAAGAAGTCGTCGGCGCGCAGAGTGAGGAACAGCTCCGCTCGCTGATCGAGCGGTACGCCGAGTAAATGTCCGGAACCCCGAGGGACCTCGTCGTCGCCGGGTCGGGCGTTGCCGGCCTCTCGGCAGCGATCTACGCTTCTCGAGCGGACCTGGCACCGCTCGTACTCGAGGGCGACGAGCCCGGCGGCCAGCTGACGCTGACGACCGACGTCGAGAACTACCTCGGATTCCCCGAGGGCGTCGACGGCATCGAGCTGATCCAGCGCGGGAAAGAGCAGGCCGAGCGGTTCGGCGCCGAGTTCCAGCGCGGCAGCATCGAGTCCGCCGACCTGAACGGGCAGCCGCTGGAGTTGTCGCTGTCGACCGGAGAGACGCTTCGAACCCGCGCGCTGATCGTGGCTACTGGCGCCAGCGCACGCTGGGTCGGCGCCGACGGCGAAGACGAGTTGATGGGACACGGGCTCTCGACGTGTGCGACCTGCGACGGCGCGTTCCATCGTGGCGACGACGTGCTCGTCGTCGGGGGCGGCGACAGCGCGATGGAGGAAGCGCTCTTCCTCGCGAAATTCGCCGACACTGTGACGGTCGTCCACCGGCGTGACGAACTCCGGGCTTCCGAGATCATGACCGAACGGGCCCGCGACCACGACGCCATCGAGTTCGCCTGGAACACGGAACTCGACGCTATCGAGGGGTCACAGGACGAGGGCGTGACAGGCGCGACGCTCCTCTCACACCCAGAGGGACACCCACGTGAAAGGGCCGAAGATGGTGTGGACGTCGCAGTCGAAACCGTCGACGTCGAGGGCGTGTTCTATGCCGTCGGTCACCGCCCCAACACCGACTTCCTTCGGGACACGCCGGTCGAACTCGACGGCGATGGCTACGTCCGAACGACCGACGGGGAGCAGTGGGCAACGACGGCCGCAGCGGTCGAGGGTGTCTTCGCCGCGGGCGACGTGATGGACGCCACCTACCAGCAAGCGGTCACCGCCGCGGGAACGGGAAGTATGGCGGCGCTCGACGCCGAGACGTGGCTCGAAGCGCGCGACGCGGCGACTCGTGCCGCCGAGTCGGTATCGGTGGAGGCCGACGACTGATGGGTGCGGACGAAGAACGAAACTGGAACAGGACGGACCCGGCGACCGTCGGCGACCAGGCGGACCGGATACTCGTCTCGTTCCGGTCGCCGGAGTCGGACGCCGACTCGGACGACTGGTGGATCGCCGACAGTGACTGGTTGCGCGAAAACATGACCGAGCGGCCCTACCGCCGATACCTGCGCTGGGCCCACGCCGGTCCCGTCTCAGTCGGCGACGAGTGGAACGAGTTCGTCAACTGCGGCTGTGCGTCGCCCGAGGACGTGATCCTCCGCGTCGAGCGCGTCGATGGCGGAACGGCTATCGGATCGGAAACGACCATCGACCTCGTTCCTCGGAAGGATATCGTCGAAGCCACAGACGCCGAGCCGGTCGAAGGATCCAACACTGAATAGCGGCCATCCGTCCCGGTCTCGGACATCTGGACGAGAAGTGGTCGTCGGTAGCCCCGGCAGGCGGCACGCGAGCAACGTGGTGAACGACAATCGGTAGTAGTACCCACAGTCACGTCACAGACCGAGCGCTTCCAGCGACTGGGACGCCCGGTAGTAGCGACGCATCGAGGGAAGCCCGAGGAGAACAACGATGGCGACGCCGACGGCAGCGATCACGGGCTGAAGGAAAAAGTATCGCCGGACGACGAGGAGTTGAACGGCGATCCACACGACCGTCGCCGTCCCGAGTCCGACCCCAGCAGGCCAGGCCCAGAGCCTTCGACGAAGGAGGCCGTACGCGACAACGAACGGTCCGACGCCTAACACCCACAGGAGAACGAGGCCCGGGAGGAGGTAATCGCTAAAAATCGTGTCCCGAATCCACGCAGATGGGAGTCCGAGCACTCCACCGGACGGATCAAAGATTAGACTACTGCCACCGTAGAGGGCGCCGATCCCTAAAAACAGGAGACACCCCAGTAAGAGACGGGTCCATTTCGGGCTGACATCCGGAGACTGCGCCTCTGGGGGTATCGATTTGTCCGATAAGATGCACAGGGCGACAGGCGTTATTTATTCGTATCCTATCTCGACAGGGCCGTTCGGATCGGGCCATCGGATTCAGAAAGGCGGCTTCCAAACGGAGAGCGACGACAGTAACCACTCAGTAACTGGTCCCGGGCGATCGGGGCGGCCCGCTCATCCGGTCTTGCTGTCGGACTCGTGACTCTCAGGGTCCTGCCCGATATCGATACTCGGGCTGTAGAACGCTGATTTCACATGACCACAGCAGCCACCCGTCGGCATCGATTGATCCGATCGCTGGAGGTATCGATCCGCTCTTCTCCGCCGTGCGTAAATACAGGGCGCGTATTCAGCGCGCGATTCGCGACCAAGAGAGGATATCCTGACGCTTAGTCTGCAGATACGGACTTCAGGACAAACATACAACAGGACTGGTATGGCATCCTTCGTAGTTGTCTACGGAACGGGCGAGGGTCAAACAGCCAAAGTGGCCGAACGAATCGTCACGGTCCTCACGGACAGAGGTCACGATGCGACGACGATCCATGTCGCCGACGAGCCTGACCCCAACGTCTCTGACTTCGACGCGGTGCTCGTGGGCGCGTCGATCCACGCCGGCAAGCACCAATCAGCGGTCAAGCAGTTCGTGACGGCGGCACGCACGGCGCTCTCGGACCGCCCGACGGGCTTCTTCCAGGTTTCGCTGTCGTCGGCGACGGACGAAGGGCAGGAACAGGCGGCGAGTTACGTCGAGAACTTTATGGAAGAGACCGGCTGGGATCCCGACAGGATCGGGCAGTTCGGTGGCGCGCTGGCCTACTCACGATACGGGTTCCTGAAGCGCCTGTTCATGAAACAGATTATCAAGCGGACCATGCCCGACGTTTCGACGAGTGAAGACGTGGAGTTCACCGATTGGAAAGACGTGGAGGCCTTTGCCGCGGACTTCGCGGCGTTCGTCGAAGGACGACTCGGGATCAGCCCGCCAACTGTGGCGGCTGGATCGACCGTCGACGAGTGAGCGCTAGTACCGACGATGGCGGAACGCCAGATGCCCGCAACGTCGGACAGACGGAGTGGCAGCGGCTGTATAAAGCCGGTAGTGTTGCTGCGCTCCTCGCAGCACTGATCTTCAGGCGGAATCTCGGCCCGGAGGTGTCCCTGTTCGTCTCTCGTCAGCAACCGGCCACTGTCGATGGCTGGTATTCGCTCTTGCAGGCTCGGCCCCTCCTCGGTCTTCTCTACCTCGATTTCTTCGACGTCGTCAATTGCGTGCTCGTCGGCCTCGTCTTCCTCGCATTGTTCGCTGCCCTGCGGCCTATCGACCGGTCTCTCAGCCTCGTTGGGGTCGCGGCTGGGCTGGCTGGAGTCGTGGTCTGCATCACGTCGAATTCAGCGCTCACGATGCTTTCGCTCAGCGTCGAATATACGTCAGCGACCACGAACGCCGAACGATCGGTACTCCTGGCAGCGGGGCGAGCGACCCTCGCTTCGAACGATCCATCGGCGCCATACGCGAGTACGGGCCACGTCTGGCGGTACTTTCTCCTCGCAGTTGGGGTATCGACCTTCTCCGTAGCCATGCGACGGAGCGGCGACTTCAGCAACGTGACCGCAGCGATCGGGATGTTGGCCGCGATCTTCGACTTGGCGTACGTCGGGTCGTTCGCGTTCGTTGCGGGCGTCGCGATCTACCTGTTGCCTGTCGCCGGCCTCTCGCTCGTCCTCTGGCAAATCCTGGTTGGCGTCCGCCTCTATCGACTCGGAACCCGGAACTCCGGTGGTGGGAAATCTCCGAGGTCGAACCAGAACTGACCCACGAGTTGGGCCGAACAAATCGATGGATCGGTCTCCGGAGGGTAACTTGTGGATTGTGGAGACTCCGGTCGAAGTAGAGTGAGTCCGTGCAGCCATCGTAGTGCCACCCCGTTCGTAGTAGCTCGAGCCCGCCGACATTGCCAGTTCCCGAAGCCAACCGCGTTCGCTCAGTTCACCGACCGATAGTCCCCTGCCGCGTGATCGGGGCATCGGGGTCGATGCGGAAGGCCACGACCACCGAGTCCTCACGGGCGGTGATCGGCACGTCGGTCCCGTCGACGAGGAGGCCGCTCTCGGTTTTCTCGAAGTCCGTGCCGTCGGCCTCGATCGCCCCCTCGAAGACGTAGAAGTACGTGTCCGACGCCGGCTCGCTGGGCAGGTCGACGGTCGCTCCCTCGTCGAGGCGCACGTCGTACAGGTCGACCTCGTTGCGCACGGTGAACGGCACGTCCGATCCCTCGGGACCGAAGACGTGCCGCCACTCGTTGGCGACCGGGTCGGGGAGCGGGCTGTGCCGGATTCCCGGTTCGAGGTCGAGGCTGTGCGGCCGGACGAAGATCTGGAGCATCCGCAACGGCGGATCCTCGGCGAGCGTTTGCTCCGCGTGCCAGAAGCCGCTCCCGGCGTTCATCACCAGCAGGTGTTCGGAGTCGGTGACCAGATCGTTGCCCTGTCAGTCGTCGTGGCGCATCACGCCCGCGGGCACCCAGGAGACGATTTCCTCGTTGCGGTGCTGGTGCATCGAGATGAGCGTGTCCGGGTCCATGAACGACTCGACGACGGTCGCGAGCGGCCCGTAGCCGTGGTCGTCGTGGTCCGGGTGGTTCCGACCGGGGAAGTTGAAGCGAGTCCGGAACGTGCCCTGATTCTGCGTAACCTCCGAGCGCGGCGCTTTGTGGAGTTTCGGGGTCGATTCGGATTCCATGCGATTGGTTGTCTTCCGGTAGTGACCCGAGACACAAAAGGTGCGCGTGCTGCCCACGAGACCCTTCGTTCGGGTCGTGTTCAGTGACGCGTGAAAGGTGAGGGGACGTATTTCTTGGTTCCTACGCCAGAAATCAGCCGCCTCAGTGGACAGAGAGACTGGACCGGTTTGGATCTCGGTGTTCATTCGCACCTTGCGGACTCTCGCTGTCGAATACCGTCGAACTACTCGAAGATCTGTCTATTAGAAGGATACAGGGTACAGGTATACAGCATAGAGTAACTCATGACAGTAAAGGAGTACAGCTGAGAATGAAGACACGGATACTCCTGCTTGTCGTCGCGGGTTCGATCGCAATCAGCGGCTGTCCCGCTGGGGACTCGGGAGGCAGTATTAACTTCAGTGGAGAACTGAACGCGACAGAGTCACAGTTCACCCTTAGCGGGGAAGTTACAAACACGGGATATACAGATACAGTTTACCGGAACGTCTCGGTGTATCTCTTCACCGCGAACGGGACCGTGATCGATTCTGAAAACATCGGTGAACTGGGCAGATCGACTGCTGTCTCCATGACTACCAACAGGACTCCAAAACACGTGATAGTACACTCACCGAGTTTCTGGGCGGACGAAAATATCGACGTGAGCTATTACGAGTTCGTCAAGGATTCCCAATCGCCGGATGGCATCTACACCGAACGAAGCGTCTCGAACGAAACCGAATTGCCAGTTGTCGTTCCGGCCGCTACCGGGAAAGTATGAGTCCGAGCTACAGATCACCGGGGGATAGATTACCCGTCCAATCGGTTGAGAGACGGCTATGTGGATAGCAACGGCGGTTCGGTAGCGGCCAGACGACCGGGACCGGCGGGTCGTGCAAGAGTTTATACCAAAAAGCGCGGCCAAACCGGAGTAGATGTCTACAGAGCGACTCGAACTCGCCGACCGGGGGGACGGCGGTGCAGTCGCGCCACCGCTGCCGCCGGACGACCCCGAGGCGTGGTACGCACCCGACGTCCGGTCGCAGCGGGAAGTCGCGCCGGGCGTCGTCGTGACGATTCGCGAGACTGAATCCGACTTCTCTTACGAGGTTCGTGGCCCCTCCCTCACCGACGGCCAGCGCGAGCAACTCGACCGCGTCCTCTCGTATTTTGCCGACGCAAGCCTCGAACGGCCGCGGACCCGCGAAGGCGCCGTCGAGCGGATGGCCGAGGGGTTCGACCAGAAGCACAGGCGGGTGATCGACCGGTTAGTCGACGCCTCGCCGACCGGACGGCGGCGCATCGAGTACCACGCACTCGCCGAACTCGGCTGTCTCGGCCAGCTCACACCGTACGCCCTCGACGACCGCATCGACGTCGCCGACGTCGCAGACGACCAGGTCGTCGTCCACACCGAAGACTTCGCGCCTGCTGAGACAGACTTACCACCGGACCCGGAGTTCCTCGACCGCTTCGCCAGCGAGCGACTGGATCGCCACACCGTCGCGTTCCACGGGTTCGAAATTCCAGTCGTCGTCTACCGGGAGAACATCCTCGGCACAGACAGTTTCATCACGAAATATGCAGTCCGCGAACCCGACCTCCTGCCGGGCGACCCCGAACTGATCGCCGAGTGCAAAGAGCGGATCTGGGAGACCGACGTCGACGGAGTCGTTGAGGACGAGGCGGCGTTCGTCCGCGAGCGGGCAAGCGATCTACTCTCGCGGCGACTCACGGCCCGAAACACGCGCGCCTGGCTCGACGTAACCCGCCATCGAGTCCGGACCGTACTCGCCGAGTGGGGACTGGCGATCCCTCCCATCGACGACCGGTACGCCGACGATCGGCTCGACGATCTCGTCTACTACGTCCTCCGGGACTACGTCGGCTACGGGAAACTGACGGTCCCGATCCGCGACGACCTCCTCGAAGACATCGAGGCCAACCGCGTCGGCGAACGCGTCAAGGTCGTCCCGCGTGACGAGGTGGGACACACCGAGCGGATCCCGACGAACCTCGCCTTCGACGACGAGAGCGAGTTCGTCAACGTCGTGAAACAACTCGCCGCCGACGACGGGACCGAACTCAACGCGTCGAACCCGAGTGCGAAGGTGAATCTCAGCCCGCCCGGCGTCGACGAGACGATTCGGTGTGCCGTTGCGCTTCCGACCGTCAGCGAAGACGGACCGCACATCTCCATCCGCAAGCAGGCGCCCGACGTGATGACGCCCGTCGACCTGCTCCAACGGGACAGTCTCCCGACGGAACTTGTCGCCCTGCTCTGGCAGCTCTACGAGAATCAGGGGGTCGTCCTCTTCTGCGGCCCGACCGGCGTCGGGAAGACGACGCTGATGAACGCCCACATGCCGTTCATCAGCTTCCGCGACAGACCGGTGAGCATCGACGAAGGGTCCCGAGAAGTGTGGCTCCCCCACGAGACCGGAGTCTCGCTCACCACGCGCGAGCATCAGGACGAGTACAAACGCGTGACGATGGCCGACCTCATGACCGAGACGAACTACCTGAATCCCGACGTGGAACTCATCGCGGAGATCAATACGCCGGAGAGCTTCGAGACGTTCGCTGAGGTATTGAATACCGGTCACGGCGTGATCGGGACGACTCACGCCGCGGACGTCGAGACGCTCGTCAATCGCGTCGTCGAACAGAACGTCCCCACGTATCTCCTCGACGAGATCGATCTACTGGTCTTCCCGCGGAACGTCGACGGCGACCGGTACGTCGGTGAGGTCGTGGAATTCGTCGACGAGACCACGTTCCGCGACCTCGAACGCGAACGGGCTGACGAAGCCTGTGGGGTCGTCCGCAAGGGGGAGACCACGGTCTACTGGAACGCCGTCGCGAGACGGACTCACGACGGCGGATACGACCTCGCGTACGAACATCCCGATCTCGGAGACGGCGAGCGACAGGTTCAAACGGAGGTGTTCGAGCGGCTCGCCGGATTGACCGACAGCCCAGTCGCCGACGTCGAAGACGCGTTCCACCGCAGACACCGCTACGTCAAGTACCTCGAACGCGAGAACGTGACGGACGGGAACGAGTTGTTCGCGTTCCTCGCCGACCTCGAAACGAACGAAGCGGCCACCGTCGAGCGGATCCGCAAGCGGACGACGGCTCGACGGACCGAACCCGACGGGATGGATTCCGGCGGAGAAGCGCCCGGTAATTCCACACTCCGGCAGCGGAGTGCGGAGATCACGCTCGACGAGGCGGCCGCGACTTCCGGTGGTTCCGAACTCCCGCCGAAGTCCCGGCCACGACAGACTGGGGAGGAGGAGCCAGAGGTGGACTCCGATGGCGACTGAGGACGAACAGCGGACTGGCACCGTCACCTCGCTCGCGTTCGTCGATCGCGCCCTCTATGCGCTTTTCTCTCGACGCGCCGACAGCGCGAAACACGATCGCGACCGGCACAGGTACCGAGCAGCGAGCCTCGGGACCAGTTTCGACGTCTACATCTCGCGAGTGTACGGCCTCTCGTGGGCGGTCGCCGGGCTGGCGTTCGCGCTCACTACGACTCTGGTGTTGGTCCTCCCCACAGGTACGCTCGAGACGGCAGTCGGATTCGTTCACCAGGCCGTTCCCGTTCTCGACCGTCTCGCGCTTCCACGGGTCCCGTCGGTGGTCGTCGCCGTCGCGATAGCCGCAGTGATGGCTGGGGTCATCAGATGGGGCGTCGTTCGAACCGGAGGCGCCTATCTCCGCTGGCAGGCCGACGCGCGGCGAGCGGACATCGAGACGACGCTCCCCGGAGCAGTGCGGTATCTCCGGGTACTCGCGTCCGGCAGTAGCGACCAGCGGACGATGCTCCAGCGCGTCGCCGACCAGGAGGCCTACGGCGAAACGGCGACCGCCTTCCGACGGGTACTCAACGAGGCTGCGCTCACCGGCAGCCTCGACGCCGGACTCGAGCTCGTCGCCCGTGATACGCCCTCTCGAGACCAGCTCGCGCCGTTTCTATTGAAATACCGGGAACACGCAAACCAGGGGACGGACGCACTCGCCGAGTACCTCCGCATGGAGAGCCGGCTCCTCTCACACCAGCAGTCCCGAACCCACGACAGGGTCGCCGGCTACCTGGAACTGCTGGCTGAGCTGTTCGTCGTCCTGCTGGTGTTTCCCGCTCTGACCGTCCTCATTATCACAGTCATGAGCGTCCTCGCGCCTGGACTGTCACGGGAGATCGTGACGCCGCTCGGCATCGTGACCGTTCGGGAGGTCCTGATTTACAGCGCAATCGCGTTCGTCCTCGGCGTCGGTATCGCGACGGCCGCGATCGTCGCTAGCCTCCGGCCGAACCAACACGCGATCCCTCGCTACGACCTCCCGAATGGGATTACCGAACTGGTCAGGACTGCTCCGGTGAATCCCGCGAGCGCAGCCGTCCTCTGCGGGCCCTTCGCGGTGGGACTCGGCGCCCTATTCTGGACATTAGAGTATGCTCCCGCGAACGTTCTCCTCTTGAGCTACGTCGGGTTCGGACTGCCAGTTGGATTCGTAGCGGTCCGGCGGGCACGGCTTGACGACGCGAAAGACCGCGAGATCCGCGATTTCGTCCATGCAATCGCGGGTCACGTCGCGCTCGGTCGGCCGTTCTCGGCTGCCGTCAGGGCGGTGGCCGACGAGGTCGACCACGGTGCGCTTCAGTCGGACGTCGAATCGCTCGCGTTCTCGCTCTCGTTGACGACGGACGCAGGCTCCGAGGATGGGGACGTGCGTGCGGCGGCACTTGACAAGTTCGTCGACGACGTGGGAACGCCGATGGCCGAACAGACCATCGGTCTCGTCGTCGGCGCACTCGAATCCGGAAGCGACACAGAACAGGTTTTCGAGGCCTTACAGACCGAAATTGGTCAGCTCTATCACGAGAAAAAGCGACTTCGATCGACCCTTCTCGTTTACGTCGCGGTCGGGTGGACGACGGGGCTTCTCGTCCTCGGGATCGTCGTGGCCGTCAACGCGTCGGTGCTCGACGGCTTCTCACAGCTCGCGTCGGTCTCGAACCTCGACGGCGCGGCCAGCGGGCTCGCGCTCGATCCCGACGCCGTCGAACCGGCTCGCGACCGGTGGCGCTTCTATCTCGTCACGCAGGCGACGATGCTCTCCTGTGGCTGGTTCGCTGGGATGGCAAGTCGGGGGCGCTACGAGGCACTGTTGCACTCGGCCGGACTCGTCGGCCTCGCCTACGCGGTGTTCGCGGGAGCTGGGATGCTATGAGTTCGTCGACAGATTCCCAACCTTCGACCGACGCGGGCCGCGGACAGTCGAGTGTCGTGGGCGTCGCGCTTCTTCTCGGGATGACTGTCGTCGCGCTCGGCGTCCTGACCGCCAGTGTCGGGACGATCGTCGATGGCCACGCGGCCCGGGCCGACGCCGACCGTGTCGCCGAAGACCTCCGCTCGGGGATCGAACCGGTCGAGACGACCGGTTTTCGGACGGTAGACGTTCGATTCAGCGATGGACGGCTCTTCACCGCCGAACGACAGATGCGAGTCTACGACGGGAGCGGGATGGTCGCGAGCGCCGACGTCGGGGCACTGGTCTACGAGAACGACGACCACAGGGTAGCGTCCGTGGCCGGGGCCGTCGTTCGTGGACGAACGGACAACGCCTGGTTCGTCGAACCCCCACCGGTTGTCGGGTCCGCATCGGACGACGTCCTCGTCGTCGGCATCGGGAACCTCTCGGCGAGCAACGCAGCGGTCGGCGGCGGACAGGTCGCTGCACGACTGCAGACGAACGTGACCCACGATCGCCGATCCCTGGGGAGGGGAAGCTACGAAGTCGCTATCGAAACGCGCGCACCGGCCGCGTTTGAGCGGTACTTCGCCGAACGAGGAGCGACCGTTCGACAGACGGACATCGACGGTGACGGGGTCGTCAGCGTCGTGGCGTCCTACCCGGGTACCCGTCGAGCCTACGTCGTCGACCACACCATGCGACTGGAGGTGGAACATGCGTAAACCAACCCCGGCGGCCACACGCGTGTGGGGACCGACAATCGGAATGGGGGATCGCGGGGTGACGCCAGCAGTGGGAAAGACACTTGAAATCGGGATCGTCGTCCTCTTCATCGGGTTGCTCACGACCGCACTACTCGGCAACGTCGTCCCCGGGTATCGAACGGCGACGGGTGCCGAAGTCAGTGATCGTGTTCTCGCCACTGCCGGCCAGGAGATCGAACACGCTATTCCCCCCGCTGCCCGCGAGGTGTCCGTCCGGACGGCGATAGACCTGCCAAACTCCATTGCCGGAGCGAGCTACGTGTTACGGATCGACGGCCAGACGCTCGTTCTCGACCATCCGACGGAGTCCCTGTCCGGACGACTCCGACTGTCGGTCCCGTCGCGAGTCGATCGTATCGAAGGCCGATCCGAGAGTGGTGCGCAGACGATCGTCGCCATCCGGAGCGACAGCGACGAATTAGTCGTCGAACTCGGGGACGGGGAGCCGCGATGAGCTACGATCGACCGAACAACCACAGGCCGCCGGCGGCGACCGCGCCCAGTGCGAAAAACGTCGCGCCGAGCGCTGCGAACCCGTATGCGAGCCCGACGGCCGGTGATCCAGGGAGTGCAACCACGTATACGAGCGCGGCGACGGCCCCACAGATCGCCGCGAGCATCCCGCCGAGAAACAACGGAAAATCGGGCGTCAGTTCGGCAGGCACGAACGGTCCGTCGCCCCCCTCGCCCGTAAATCCCGTCGCTCTCGGGTCCGACCTCGACTATCGGTGGTGGTTCGTATGAGCCAGTGGCTTCCGATACCAGTCAGTTCACGTGCTTTTGCGGGACAGGGTCGTGGACAGGCAAACCTCACTGCGCTGGCCGCCGCGTTGTTCGCGCTGACGACAGTGACCGTCCTCGGTGTCGCCGTCGCGAACGGGGCGTTGCTGAGTGAGATGCGTGACACCGGTGAACGGCACGCGGCGACCGCGGTTGCCGATCGGGTCGTGAGTGCGGAATCGCCGCTGACGAACCGCTCGAACGTTCTCGACCGCGGGACACTCGATACCGTAGATGCAGCGACGATGCGTACTCAGTATCCGGTGCTCGCCGATCGTTCGTTCAGGGTCACTGTCGGTGAGGAGGTTCTCGCGGCGGACGGACCACTGTCGGATGGCACGACCAGACGCCGCATCGTACTCGTCGAGCGACGGACGAACGAGACGATGACTCCGTCGTTCACGGCGACGAATCGAGTCACGCTTCCGCGACGGACGCCGTGGGTCGAGCTCGACATCAGTCCGCGCGAAAACGTGACTATCGACGGCGTCCGCGCCAACGATCGAACGGTACTCTCCGATTCCTCCGGACTCGACGGACGCTATACGGTCTCTGTCTCGCGACGGGAGACGGTTCGGTTCACCTTCCTCGCGAACGGGACCCTCGAACGCGGGGACGTAACGATCACGTACGCACCCGGGAACACCACGAAGACACAACTCGGGGTGACCGTCGATGATTGACTCGTGGGCTGACGGCAAGGAACCATCTGGACCGTCGAAAACCGAGCGTGCGCAGCTACCGATGCCTGCGGTCGAAGGCGCGCTTGCAGTGGTACTCGTTCTGGGCGTTATCGCTGGGTTCGCACTCGGCGTCTCCACGCCGAACACCGCCGAACAACAACTCGACGCCTACGCGCAGGACGCCGTGACGATTCTCGTTCAGGAACCACCCCGGCACAAAGGCGGGACTCGCCTGTCCGAGATGACACGCTCGGCGGAGGCGTTCGAACGCGAACGCAAGGCACTGGAACGGCGGGTCACCCGGATCCTACCGGATAACGTTATGTTCAGGGTCGAGACGCCCTACGGCGAGGTCGGTTACTCGAAACCCGCTCGCGTCGAGACGGGCATCGCATCCGTGCCGACACGGTCGGGGAAGCTGACGATCAGGGTGTGGTACGCGTGATCGTCCGGGATCTAACGGGACCGACTGCGGACCGTCGCGGACAGATGGTCCTGCTCGCCGGCGTCGTCGTCGCACTCGCGCTGGTCGCGATGCTCGTCGCGTACCTGCAACTCGGTTACCACGCCGACGTCACGTCGGCGGGCGCTGATGAGAACGTAGTCCGGAACGGACAGTCGTATCTCGAACGGACGACTCACAGGGCTGCCCGTTCTCTCCGTGGAGAGTACACGTGGGACGAGCGGGGGCAGGCCGTCACCGCCGCGCGGGACCGCATCGAACCGCAACTCGCCGAACTACAGCGTGCCCACGTCGAATCGGGGATCGTCGTCACGGCGACGTTCAACGAGACCATCGCCCGGCAGTGGGAAAGCGCCAACTGTCCCAGTGGACCCGGGCGAGAGTTTGGCTCTTGTGAGGCCGATCGCGGCATCGTCATTCAGGAACGCAATCGGCGAACGCTCGTTCTCGCCGTCGGCTACGACCTCGAGACCACGACGGACGACGAGCGATCCCGGCTCTCGTTCGCCGTCGAATCGGTCGATTGACCCACCGTCCAGTCCGATATTTAGAGTCAATAACCCCGAAATAAGCAGTTTCCACGGAGAACGCGTCGGGTCCTGTCTCAAGAAGCGAAGAAAGATGCCCACCGCAGCGTCGCCTCAGCCTTCGATGCGGGAGACGATGGTGTCGTACTGGTCGGCGACTTCGTCCCAGTCGACGACTTCGAAGAAGGCGTCGATGAAGCTGCCGCGGTCGGGGCCGTAGTCGTAGTAGTAGGAGTGTTCCCAGACGTCCAGCGCGAGGATGGGGTGTGCGCCCCACAGCGCGCC